>SAIX01000056.1 GCA_004028765.1 Chitinophagaceae bacterium
CCATACAAGACCAAGAACCAGCCATAGGGATTGTTTCATCGGCAACGCTTGTTACCGAAAGTTACTTATAATTTATCCAGCAAATCCACCACCCCTTCCTTTTTCAGGATCAGGTAACCCAGCCTGTCATTGCTGATGCCTTCTTTCAGCTGGTAACTGAATAACAGCTGGTCATCCTGCACCGATGTTTCAAAATAATGGAACTGGATATTGGGATGTATTTTGAGTTCGTGACCGATCTCGTATAAATGGGTTGACAATACGAACAGTCCGTTCTTCATCTTGCGCAAGCCCTCGATCACTGCCAGGCTGCATTTCACTGCATCCTGCTGGTTGGTTCCTTTAAAAAGTTCATCGATCAGGATCAGCCAGTTGTGGCCATCGCTGATTTTTTCAATGGTTTTTTTGATCCGCTGTACTTCATTGAAAAAGAAACTTTCTCCTTTGATGATATTGTCTACCACCTGGATATTACTCAACAGGCCATGAAAAAAACTCAGCCGCATTTGTTTCGCAGGAACACCAAATCCGAGATGCGCGAGATAAACAGCCGTACCTACCGCTTTGATGAAAGTGCTTTTCCCAGCCATATTCGCACCGGTGAGGAAAAGAAAATTCCTGTCAACCTTCAGCTCCACATCATACGCCACGGGATTCTCAAGCAACATGTGGTACACCCCTTTTCCGTCGATAAAAGGTTCGTTGCTGTTACTGATATCGGGGAAAATAAATCCATATTGCCTGGTTGCATTGGCGATACTCAAATAAGCATCGAGCCTGTCATATATTTCTATCAGTTCAAAAAACTGGTTTTTAAAATGATCCCGGATAAAATTTCCATAAAACAGGACCGCCGCAGGACCCATTGCTTTTTTATCTTCATTCAATAACTGCTGAACGGTGTTTTTACTGATCAGCATATTGATCCTGGCTATAAGTGATGCCAGTATCCGGCTCAGCTTTCTTTCCTGCAAAAGGCTTACGATGGCCTGCAACCCTTTGGAAAAATCGATCGCATGTTCCACCGTATAGCGCACCAGGGAATAATCCTGGCTATTGAGTAATTTATAAAAGATACTGTTCACCGCATTGGGATGCGATGGCATCGGGTTTACCTGCGATTCATAAAAGCGCTCTATCACCATAATGGTTCCATTGGTGATGGTGATGGGCCATTGGGCAGATACTTCGATCAGTTCCTGCAGTGTTCGTTGCGTGTCGGTTATTTCTTCAAGCGATTCAAGCGGGTTGGCCAGCAACCTGCGCAGGCATTCCCTTCCTCCATTGGTCTGGGTTTGATTCAGGTGATGAAATACAGATTGTTCTTCTTCGCTGTGAAAAATGGATAGATCGGCGAGCGTGGTTTTATCTACCTGCATAAAATGGTTGGGAGTTTACCTTGAAAGATCCGGGTTGTCGTTAGATTGAAGATAAGCCCGTGCATCAAAAAAGCCAAATCCCTTGTTTAGCCTCTTTACCTGTTGAACCTGAGCCGCATCCCTTTCTGTGATTCATCAAACACCCCATTTCCATAAGCGAGGTGGCCATTTACAAAAGTATGCGTAACGGTGGCCGGGAATGTGAAACCTTCCAGCGGGCTCCAGCCGCATTTGTAATACAGGTTGTTTTTCTGAACGGTTTGTGATTTTTGTAAATCCACCAGTGCGAGGTCTGCAAAATACCCTTCGCGCAAATAGCCTCTCTCTGCAACCTGGAAACAATCGGCAACCGCATGGCTCATCTTTTCAACCACTTTTTCGAGGGATATACGCCCCTGCTGCACATAATACAGCATCAGTAACAATGGATGCTGCACCAGTGGTAAACCGGCATGGGCATGTTCATAGTCTTCCTGTTTCTCCTCCCAGCTATGCGGGGCATGGTCGGTGGCAATCACATCCAGCCTGTCGTCGAGCAGCGCTTTCCACAAAGCTTCTTTATTGTTCGGGGATTTTATAGCAGGGTTACACTTGATCAGGTTACCATACCTCGCATAATCATCACTTGTGAAGTGAAGATGGTGCACACATACTTCCGCTGTGATGCGCTTATCTTGTAAAGGAACAAGATTGGTGAATAACTGCAGTTCCTTTTCAGTGGTGATATGCAGGATATGCAGTCGGCTGTTGTGTTTTTTCGCAAACTGGATAGCCCTGAAGGAAGATTCGAAACAACCTTCTTCATTCCGGATGATGGGATGATCGGATGGTTCCAGTTTTGCTTTTCTTTTTTTTATTTCAGCAAGATTGT
The DNA here is from genome assembly GCA_004028765.1 of Chitinophagaceae bacterium. GTDB lineage: Bacteria > Bacteroidota > Bacteroidia > Chitinophagales > Chitinophagaceae > Sediminibacterium. Next base: position 2,251 of record SAIX01000056.1, read on the forward strand.
GTTTAATGATCTGCTCGTCCTCGCAATGTGTTGCGATCAGCAATTCCGAGCCCGCAAATACCGCATCAAGCGTCAGGGGATTATCCACCAGCAGGTTGCCGGTAGATGAGCCCATAAATATTTTCACACCGCATACATCCTTCTTTTTTTCATTGGTACGCAGCACTTCATCGGTATTTGTATTCGATGTGCCCATATAAAATGAATAATTGGCAAGCGAACTGTTTGCGCCAATTACATATTTATTTTCCAGCAGTTCCTGCGTAAAAGCGGGTGGTTGTGTGTTGGGCATCTCCATAAAACTGGTAACGCCGCCGGCTACTGCAGCTTTTGCTTCGGTATAAATGGTGGCTTTGTGCGTTAAACCCGGTTCGCGAAAATGAACCTGGTCGTCTATGACACCGGGCAATACATGTAACCCGCTTCCGTTTATCTCTTCCGTTTTTTCTTTTGTATCGATGGAAGAGGCGATCTTTTCTATCCTGCCATTTTTGATTAAGATATCTCCGGCATACTGCCTGCCTTCATTAACGAGGATGCTGTCTTTTATCAGGTAAGTTTTCATTCTGGTTGCTTGATAGCTGCAAGTTATTGATTCAGGGGATAATTACCGATGCCGATCTGAGGGATTCCCTTTGAAGAAGCGGAATGAAATGTTCACAACTGACCACTCATCGGTTCAATCTTCGAAATGGATCGAAAAAACGATCATCCGCGACTGTATCTTATCGATCACGTTGGAATATTTCAGTGTGGGATCGTACTGGTGAATATTGCTGAGGCCATTGCTGATCTTGATCTCGGGAGAGATCGTAACAAAAGGCAGGTAAAAATTAAATCCCATTCCCAGTTCAAAACCGAGGTCTGTTCGTTTGAGTTTTACCAGTTCCTCCGCATTTCGTGCAGAAGAATTACTGGACAGATCGGTGTCGTATTTTAATCCGCCCAGCAGGTACGTACGGAAATTACCGATGCGGTCTGAATTGAACTTAAGCTGAACCGGTAAACTTACAATAGTGGAAGGCAGGGTCTGGTTCTGGTACAAGGGCTCACCGGCCTTGCTTTTGGTAAGCGTATAGGCAATATACTTTGATCCCCCGATGATCAAAGATGGATTGGTACGAATCTGCCAGTGATCGGTAAGGCGCGCCGTGGCCATCAGTCCCATCGCAATGCCCCCGCTGGATCCGGGTTCTATCCGCGAAATGGTATCGCTGCTGAGGAAGTTGGCTGATTTATCAATATGCAGAAACGAATAATTGTATCCCAGCGTAAGACCAAAATAATAAGTAAGATCATCATGGTAACGACGAAAGATTTCCTTTTGGGCCATTGCCTGGTTTGCGCAAAAGAAAAAACAGATAACAAGTACCCATAACTTATTTTCCGGACGATTTATTTTCCCTAATAAGTTAACATCCATTGAAACAGCAAAGTTGATGAAGTAGCGGAGAATGTAATATGTAAATATTATTTAATCAATCAGCAAGTTACCGAATGTTTTCTCATTCAGCCTTGAAACCTCTTTTTTTAACAAAACCTCACTTACCCTTTTACTTATCCGATCGTTCGGTAAAGTTTGCAAAAATCAATTTACCGATATCCTGAACAGACTGTATCTTATTTACACTGGCCTCATCAAAGCCCCAGAAAGCCGCGAACGTATCATAAGGGTCGATCTCTTTACTGCTCCGGTAAGCATGGTCGCCCGTTATAATGATCCTGAACTGATCCAATACTTCTGCGTTTTGCAAAATGGCCAGCATTTTTCGATTTGTAAAATTCCAATATTGGTAATAATTATCAAGGTCGTATTTTTTCAAACTGATTTCTTTACCGAATTCAATAGGCTCATGTGGCATATATAAATGGAAGTAAAAAAATTGTTTATCCCCCGGCCTCACAGAGAGGGTTTGCCGGAGGCGTTCAACCACATTGAGGTTATAATAAGAACTCAGGTAAAAACTGTTTTTTAAATCTTCCATATCCAGGTGGTGCATGTGTGTCCAGATTCTTGGATAAATGGTATGACTGAAAAAAAGCCCTGTAAAATCAGTTGGTATGTAATACAATGGGAAAAAAGACGAAGTACCGCCAACATTAAAAATACTAAAATTCCTGATGGAAACACCTTTCTTCTTCAGCGAATCTGTAAGCAGCGAATATTGTAATAAATGACCGGCTAAGTTTTCATTGCAGTTTCTGAATTCCTGGTTATCAGAAATATTAAAATTGAAAGCAGAAGATATTGAATGAACGGTTGATATTTCTCTGGATTTCATGTTCTGATTTATCAACCATCCCTTTTTACTTAAATACCGGGCAAAGTTGTAAATGGAAGAATCTTTGTACTTCCTGAATAAAGGATCTGGGGACGTATATTCATCTAATACAATCAGCAATAGTGGTTTTTCCGTATAGTTAGGAGGCAGAGTAATTTTGTGGTATGTGGTTTTAATCTTCCCGGGGTCGCTTCCAAAAGCCGGTTTAAAAAAATTCCCTACAAGTATTATTACTGAAAAAATTATCAGAACGCGGTTAATAAAAAGATTTAAAGACTGACGTACGCGGGAAAACATCATTTGAAGAGAAAAAATACAGATAAAAAAAGCAGTGATGATAAATCTTCGCCGCAGGTAAAGCGACTCATTAAATAAAATTGCCTGGAGTTTGGCAACCAGGAAATCGGCATATAAAAATCCGATCATTGCAGAAACAGCAAGGGCAGAAATAACCAATTTCCATTTTTTTTCACCGATTTCCCATCTTAACAGCCAGAGGTCAATAAGGACCGGTATCAGCAGAAAAAATCCATATTTCCAATAGCTGAAAGTATCCGCCTTACAGATATACGGATATATATAACTATGATAAGGCAATATGAGTAAGCTTACCAGAGGCCTTTTTAATATTCTCGTTTTCATCAGGCATTGCTTTTCAGGAAAAAGACGGTCCTTGTTTCAGATACTGGTGTTTCCTCTATTATTGAAAATCGCTTTAAGATCTCAGATTTAAAATTGGCCATAGTATACAATGCAAGCCTGCTCGCATTCAATTCCGACAGGCCGATCACTTTCTTATCTGATGGAGAAATGAATTCTGTAATAACATAATGGCCGGAAAAATCGGAGAACATATTTATGATCTGATCAAAATAGATACTTCCTTTGAAATATAAATGGTGGACCAATGCCAGCGCCAATACTGTATTATGTTTGTTGATCCGGCTTATCAATGAGCCATGTTCAGCATTCAGCCAACCTATAGACGGGGTTGGGTTTAACAGATCGGCACAAATTACTGTCCAGCTCGTTTTTGGGTACACATTATTTTTGATTTTTTGGAATACCTGATCGCAGCAATCCATATCCTGTTCTATCGAAATCACATTTGAAAAAAAAGAACAGGCTAATTCTGAATATGCTCCATCGTTTGCACCAAGGTCAACGCAGCATAAACGTTCGGGTATCTTCGCTATCATGGAAGAAACAACTGATTTTTTAAAAGTATGGTATCCGGGCTCAACATCCTGTTCGTAATAGCTTACCCAGTCACTATTTTTCTTTTTACCCTGTTTGGTTTTTAATTTCCTGAGATAACCAAGATTCAGATCAAGTAACCCCTCTGTTTTTTCTGATTGTTTTGACAGTGACAGTTCGGGACTTTTTACAGTGTTTTTTTTATTGTTGTCTAATCGCTTATGCAAATGCACGTTGATCAATTCTGTCATATTAAACCAGGTACTTACCGGCAAAAAAGCGGCAGCAGAATCCTTATCCACACCATCCGGATATGCCCCCAACATTTTTGTGACTGCGATATCTGTACTCCTGTACAAGGCAAGCGGGTTAAAAAAATGACGCAGGTATTGCCCGTAAGCATGCCATGGGTAATGGGTTACAGCTTTTTTAAATGACAGGAGGTCAATAAAACAAGGTCGCCCTTTAATAAATTGTATATTCAAAAAGCTGGCATCCTTTAAAGTGAGGCCTTTTTTAAGAAGGAGTTTTTGTATTTCCAATGTAAGAATTGCAGCTTCACATAACATGGCTGGGGTCCACTCCCATGGGTATACAAACGGAGAAATTGTTTGCAGCTTAAAAACACAAAGTATTTTTTGCCGGTCGCTATCCTTCACTTCCCATTCAAGTAATTCATTTGGCCATTTTTCCTTTGTTAACAATTCATGCTGCACAATCGGCATTTCTTCCAGAATCCGCGAAGCGGCAATAACTTCCCAGTCTTCCCGAAAACTTTCATATACCACACGGTAAAACTGAGCATGTAATTCAATCACATAACCATCCGGGTCTTTATATGAAAGACGTTTGATCGCTTCATTATTCATTTCCCCGGAATCTTCGGTAGATGGCAGAAAATTTTTGCCTGATTTTTTTTGAAAACGTCAGTGCTGATAAGAAAGATGATAACAACAATTGCAGTAACAGGGAGGAAGAACCTGGATCTATGTATAAATAAAAATACCCTATCATGAATATTGGTTTTTCGGTTTTGAAAAACAGCAGGGGGTATTTTCAAATCAAAAATATAGAAATATTTAAGAAATCAATTATTTTTTTATACCTGTGTAGATACTGGATATGCCTGCACTCAATTTTTTTGCATGGGTTTGCTCAAACCCAGCTGTTTGCATAATACTCAAAAAAAACCTGCCTTCGGGAAAAGCATCTACGCTATCTGTAAGATATCTGTACGCTGACTGATCCCGGGAAAATAGTTTGCCAACTCCAGGCGTAACCCATCGCATATACAACCTGTAGAAAGGGAGCATAAACCCGGAAGGTTTTGAAAATTCCAGTATGACCAGTTTTCCACCCGGTTTTAATACCCGGTGCATTTCTTTCAAGCCTTTTTCAAGGTTTTGGAAATTTCGTACCCCAAAAGCTACGGTAACAGCATCAAAACTACCCGGTTCAAAACGCAGGTTCTCGCTATCTCCCGTTTCTAAGCGGATCTTTCCGTTCAGGCCCTGTTCTTCAATTTTTTTTCTGCCGATTGCCAGCATCCCTTCAGAAATATCGATACCGATAATTTCAGCAGGCTGCAGCATTTTCCAGGTCAGCAAAGCTATATCAGCGGTACCCGTTGCTACATCCAGTACCTTTTGGGGATGTATATTCTTCAACTCCCTGATCGCTTTTTTACGCCACCAGATATCAATACCGCCACTTAAGAACCGGTTCAAAAAATCGTACCGGTGCGCAATATTGTTGAACATATCTGCTACCTGTTCCTTTTTCCCCAAATCGCTGCCCTCGTAAGGCACTACTTCATCATGTGCAAACTTTCCCATATCAGAGCAAAGATATTGATTTTCCGTTGCCTGATTTTTCCGGGAAATCGATCACCCACATCGGATATACCTCTTATTTAACAAAGTGTTTCTTCTTTTACCGGACCTTGTACTGCGTTATCTTCGTTATTCATGAAAGCGAGGATATACAAATCCACCGGTTCCTGGTATGTGGCTAAGGCTGAAGATGGGCGCTTGTACAATGCCCGTATCAAGGGCATATTCAAGATTGACGATATCAGCTCCACCAACCCCATTGCAGTGGGTGATGAAGTGGAGATAGCCATCGAAGCCATTGAAGAAGAATCTGCCGTAATCACAGAGATCCGTAACAGGAAAAATTATGTGGCCCGCGTATCGCCGCATAACAAAAGACAGCACCATATCATCGCTTCCAACCTCGACCAGAGCATTCTTTTTGCCACACTGAAAGAGCCACGTACCTCGCAGGGGTTTATCGACAGGTTTCTGGTTTCCTGTGAATCCTATCATATCCCCGCCATCCTCATTTTCAACAAATCCGACATCTACCGGAAAAAAGAAATGGAACAATGGGAACTGCTGCATGAAATATACCAGTCGGTTGGCTACAAAGTTGTGCTTACCAGTATCCTGAATAATGAAGGTGTGAGCGAAGTACAGGATCTCCTGCAAAACAAAACCACTTTGTTAAGCGGCCACAGCGGCGTAGGCAAATCTTCTTTTATCAATGCCGTATTCCCTTCCTTTAACCTGCGCACCAATGAAGTAAGCGGATGGAGCGGCAAGGGCATGCACACCACCACATTCGCTGAGATGTTCGACCTGCCCGGCGGCGGGGCCATCATTGATACACCGGGTTTAAAGGAATTTGGTCTCGTTGATGTTTCCAAACAGGAATTGTCGCACTATTTTCCCGAGATGCGCAATAAAGTGCCGCATTGCCAGTTCAATAACTGTATGCACATCAATGAACCGGGATGTGCCGTAAAAGAAGCCGTAAGTTCAGGGGAAATTTCGCCGGAAAGATATGCCAGCTATCTTACGATACTGGATACCATTGAAGAGAACCTCTATTAAATTTTACTGTTCAGGGGCATCGTTATGCTCCGAGAACCAGGAAGCATATTTGATATAATTATTGGCGATCCGGTTTATTTCTCCATGGATCAGTTCCTTTGAGATATCCTTTACTTTCCTCGCAGGAACCCCCGCATAAATACTTCCCGCTTCCACCACGGTTCCTTCCAGCAAAACGGCACCGGCTGCAATGATGGAGTTGCTGTGGATAATGCACCTGTCCATAATGATCGCCCCCATCCCGATCAGTACATCATCCTGTACAATACAACCATGTACCAACGCATTGTGCCCAATGGATACATTGTTGCCGATCTCTGTAGGGTTTTTCTGGTAGGTACAATGGATCACCGCACCGTCCTGCACATTCACTTTGTTTCCCATTTTGATAGAATGCACATCGCCCCTTACCACCGCGCTGAACCAGATACTGCAGCCATCACCCATTACAACATCCCCAACAACAGTGGCATTAGGCGCCACAAAACAATCTTTACCAAATTGCGGGTGTTTGCCTTCAACAGGCAGAATGATAGCCATAAAAAAAATTTGATCGTAAACAGGAGCTGAAATGTAACAGCCTTTACAGGTTGAAGTTACTTGTAAAAAAAGAATTAACCCTTCCCTGTTTATAAAATTATCGATGAAAGCCACTTGCCCTTCAGGTTTGAAAACTCTGTTACCTTTGATCTATCAACCGGAAGGCACTTGTATGGATAATAAAACCCTCTTTCTCCGCCATATCGCGCAAACATCATCCGCCCCGATCGGGATAGAAATGGTGAAAGCATCGGGTATCCATATCTGGGATACCGACGGGAAAAAATATATTGACCTGATTTCCGGCTTTAGTGTCTGTAATATCGGCCACTCACATCCGGAAGTGGTAAAAGCGGTGAAAGAGCAGGCCGAAGCATATATGCACCTGATTGTTTACGGGGAATTTATTGAGTCGCCGCAAACACAATATGCCAGGTTGCTGACGGATCATTTACCCGCGTCTCTTGATTGCGTTTATTTTACCAACAGCGGTGCCGAAGCAACCGAAGGTGCGATGAAACTCGCCAAACGCATCACCAACCGTTCGAAGATCATCGCCTGTAACCAGGCATACCATGGCAGCACACAAGGTGCACTCAGTGTGATGGGATCTGAATACTGGCGCAACGCGTTCCGCCCCTTGTTACCCGGCATTTCCCACCTCGATTATAACAGTGAAAAACTGATTCACGAAATAGACAATTCTGTTGCCTGCGTGATCATTGAAACCGTACAGGCCGAAAGTGGTATCACCGCACCCGACCCTGCCTGGCTGAAAGCAGTGCGTAAAAAATGTGATGACCATTGTGTGTTACTGGTTTTTGATGAGATACAGGCCGGCTTTGGCCGGACAGGCAGTTTGTGGGCCTTTGAGCAATATGAAGAGGTACCCGATATATTGCTTTTGGGGAAAGCTTTGGGAGGTGGCATGCCGCTGGGCGCATTTATCAGCAGCCGTAAAATGATGCAGGCGCTTACCCACGATCCCGTATTGGGCCATATCACCACATTCGGCGGGCACCCGGTATCCTGTGCTGCGGGAAAAACCGCATTGGAGGTATTACTTAAGGAAGAGTGGATCGCATCGGTACATGCAAAAGAGAAAATACTCTGGGAAAAACTGGTACACCCGGCCATTGTATCCAGAAAAGGAAAAGGCTTGTGGATGTCGCTGCAATTCGAAACAGACGAACGATGCCGGCAGGTTGTTCACCAATGTATCCGCAACGGGCTTATCACCGACTGGTTCCTTTTTGCGCCCGATCGTTTACGCATTGCCCCGCCATTGATCATCACTGGAACGGAACTGGTATCCGTTTGCGATATGATCCTTCAAAGCATAGATGAAGTAATCAACGCAAGGCCCCGCACCCCAAACGCATGACTATTGGCTAATCAATCCCGCACATTTCCATCCTGCAATAGCGGCTGTATAATTTTTCATATACCGGGATGATATTTCGGATATCGAAGCGGCAGGCCTGTTCATACGCTTTTTCTTTCATGGTACTGAGCCGGCTTTCATCGCGTAACAATTCGATGGTAAAGCGGCTCATCGCTTCCACATCGCCCACATTGGTCATAAAACCGGTTTCGTTCTGGATATTGATTTCCGACAAACCGCCTGCATTGGTGCTGATCACAACTGCTTTTGCGGCCATCGCTTCCAGCGCGGCCAAACCAAAACTTTCATATTCGGATGGCAGAATAAAAATATCGCTTACCGCAAGGATATCTTCCATCTGCTCCTGTTTCCCGAGAAAACGCACATCTTCATCCACACCCAATCTACGCGCGAGTTCTTCTGTTGCGGGGCGTTCCGGCCCATCCCCCACCATCAGCAGTTTTGCAGGCATTTCTTTTCTAACAGCTGCAAATACTTTCACCACATCATCCACCCTTTTTACTTTCCTGAAATTGGATGCATGGATCAGTATCTTCTCACCGTTAGGTGCAATCACTTTCCTGAATGCATCGATCGGTTTTTTATTGAACCGCGTTACGTCCACAAAATTGTGGATCACTTCAATGTTCTTGGTAATGGCGAACGATTTATAGGTTTCTTCCCGCAGGTTTTCTGATACCGCTGTGATCGCATCACTTTCATTGATCGAAAAAGTAACTACGGGCTCATAGGTTTTATCCCTTCCCACGAGGGTGATATCCGTTCCGTGCAGAGTAGTGATCACCGGGATATCCCTGCCGTTTTTCTGCTTAACAATCTGCTTGGCAAGATAGGCAGCTGAAGCATGCGGTATGGCATAATGAACATGCAGCAGATCCAGGTCATGGTTTACGATCACATCCACCATCGTACTTGCAAGCGCCACCTCATAGGGCGGATAATCGAACAAAGGATAAGTAGGCACCCTTACTTCGTGATAAAAAATATTCGCATTGAAAACATTCAGTCGTACCGGTTGCTGGTAAGTGATAAAATGCACCTGGTGCCCTTCATCGGCAAGCGCCTTTCCCAATTCGGTGGCCAGCACACCGCTTCCGCCGAAAGTGGGGTAACAAACGATCCCTATTCGCATAAAATTCAGTTATGAGCCGGGAACAGAAACCCGGAACGGTTTCTTGCCACGACTGATTTACCATGCAAGTAACAATTATTTCTCCATTCCCGTGTTTCCGCTCGTCCCTCTTGGCAGCATGCAACAATTGGTTAACTTTAGCACCATGAAAAAAATATTATTCTTTTTATTCAGCATGCCGGTATTATGCCTGGCACAGACTGCTGATGAGGCCATGCTGCAAAAAATTTCTGATGAGATCCTCACCAATGGCAATGCCTATGAACTGCTGCGCCAGCTTACAAAGGGCATTGGTGGCCGTTTGGCAGGTTCTCCTCAATTTGCAAAAGCCGTTCAGTGGGGTAAAACCACGCTGGAACAACAGGGTGCTGATAAAGTTTGGTTACAGGAATGTATGGTGCCGCATTGGATAAGGGGCGGGCAGGACAAAGCAGTGATTACACAGATCGGCGATAAAAAAGTGAACAGGCCACTCGATGTGCTGGCACTCGGTAATTCACTTGGCAATGGTACGGTTACTGCGGAAGTGATTTGTGTGGCCGACTTTACTGAACTTGAAAAAAGGAAAAATGAAGTAAAGGGTAAGATCGTATATTATAACCATGCATTCGATCCCAGGTTTATCAAAACATTTGAAGCATACGGTGAAGCAGTTGTGTACCGGGGTGCGGGGCCCAGCAGGGCCGCCAAATATGGCGCGGTGGGTATCATGATCCGTTCTATGACGGAATCTGTTGCCAACGATCCGCATACTGGCGGTACCCGTTACAATGATTCTTTCCCTAAAATTCCTGCTATTGCTGTGGGCCCGCGCGATGCGGATTATGTTTGGGAACAGGGAAGAAAAGCGAATCTTACCATGTCGATGACCACAAACGGTCATTTTCTTCCGGATACCATCGGGCATAATGTGATCGGCGAACTCACCGGTTCTGAATTTCCCAACGAGATCATTACGGTTGGCGGGCACCTCGATAGCTGGGATGTAAATGAAGGTGCCACCGATGATGGAACCGGTATCGTGCATACGGTTGAAATCATGCGGGCGATGAAGGCGTTGGGTATCAAACCCCGTCATACCATCCGTTTTGTATTTTTCGCCAATGAAGAAAACGGTTTACGCGGCGGCACTAAATATGCACAGGAAGCAAAAGCAAAAAATGAGAAACATATTTTCGCACTCGAAAGCGATGCAGGGGGGTTTACGCCCCGTGGGTTTTCCTTACAGCTAAGCAAAGAACAACTTGCTAAAGTAAGAAGCTGGATACCGCTGCTGGCAAAATATGGAACAAATGAAATTTCAGGCGATGGGGGCGGTGCCGATGTTGGTCCGCTGAACCGCTTACTCGGCACACCGGTTGGTGAACTGATGCCCGATTCACAACGTTATTTCGATGTACACCATGCACGCACCGATGTACTGGAGAATGTAAACAAAAGGGAACTGTCATTGGGTGCTGTGAATATGGCGGGATTGATTTACCTCGTAGACAAATACGGTTTATAATGCGGAAATTTATCTGGTCGGCTTCGGCAGTTTTACTGGTGCTGCTGGTGATATTCTGTTACTGGCGTTTTTATTTTGTGCTTGCTACCGGCACCCAGGCCGGCACCCTGAATATTTTCCAGAAAAAAGGGATCCTTTTTAAAACCTATGAGGGCAAAATCATTCTGAGCGGTTTTAAAGCCAATGTGCAGAGCAATGAATTTTCATTCAGTGTAACCAATGAAACTGTGGCAGAGCAGCTGCTAAAAGTTTCCGGCAGGGAAGTGAATGTGCATTATATCCAGTATTTCGGGAGCCTGCCCTGGCGGGGAATGCAGAAATATATTGTTGACAGTATTTATGAAGTGAGAGGTGTTTCGGGAGAATCGATCATCAAGCCGAGGCAGTAGGGATAGCGGATTACGGATTTATGGATTAGAAAGAATTATTCACCGAAGAGCCGCGATAGACGCAGCGTTTTCGAAGAGAAATAAAACCGACTCACCACTGACAACTCACCATTCACCTTCAGGCCTGCATCAAAAAAATCCCCAGTCGTTTATGAATATCCGGAACATTTTTTTTCCATTCTGCAATGTTCTTTGTGCGGATGGATTCTGATGGGGCGGTGATATCAACTGCAATACAGAAACGTGTATCGGGTTTACAGTGATCAAGCACATCTTTGACAAGTGCATTATTGCGGTAAGGTGTTTCGATAAAGATCTGTGTACAGTTCCTCTTCAGAGAATCATTTTCCAGCTCTTTGATTTTCTTTTTTCGTTCTGCAGAATCAATGGGGAGGTAGCCGTGAAACTGGAAGCACTGCCCGTTCATACCGCTTGCCATCAATGAAAGTAGGATAGAACTTGGGCCGACCAGTGGTTTCACTTCCGCTCCTTTTTTCTGTGCCGCTTCCACCAGTATCTGCCCCGGATCGGCCACACCGGGACATCCGGCTTCGCTAAGGATGGCAATGTTTTTTCCCTCATCAAGTAACTGGAGAAAAGATCGGAGAACCGTTTCTTCCGCTTTGTGAATGGTATACCATTGCTGGTCATCGATCACCATTTCGCGCCATATTTTTTTCAGGAAACGGCGGGCCGTTTTTTCATTCTCCACAAAAAAAACGGAGCAGCGCTTAACTGCATCAAGGATATAAGCCGGAATGGTTGCAAGGGCATCCTCGTACAAAACAGTCGGGATAAGGTACACTTTACCCTTGCTCATATTACAGGAATTTATTTAGTGCTTGTTTTCAGGGGGTACATACTCAATGTTGCCGCAACCACTGAATATGCCGGCGCAAGCACCCATCCTAAAAAAGGCACGAGGTGCATCATGTAAAAAATCATTCCATTGCCAATGGCCAGTCCTTTATGGTTGCCGATAAAAAAAATGCTTTCGGCTGGTGTTCGCCTGTGCCGTTCCATACTGTAATCCAGCATAGAGAAACCATAATAATAACATTCCACCAATAATGCCAGTATGGGCGTAAGCCAGCCGATAATGGGAACCAGGCAAAGTAATAAAATGGATAAACTGTATACGGTTTGCCACAAACAATTCCGTCCGGCAATAAATACCCCGCGTTTCATATCCTTCAGCAATAATGTAAAACTGAAAGGCAGGTCATTCCCCTCGATAATGGCTTCTGTTTTTTCACTGAGGTAAGCAAAAAGCGGTGAGCCGATGATGAGTACAATAAATTTAAAAAGTGAAAAATAAAACAGCATCAGTATGAGCCATAGCAGCAGGTGGCCCATGATAAAAAGAAAACCAAGAAAACTGCTGTCCAAACGGTTCAGCCAGTCAGACAAACCGGTTTGTTTGATCATCCAGTTAAAAAAATGCCCGGAAGTGTTGGAGAAAAAATAAATGCCGAAAATAAACAGGATGGTGTACAGTATCCCCGGTATCAATATCCACTTCCACAGCTTATGCTCCCGTATAAAACGGTGCGCCTGGAAATAGGCCTGTATGCCAATGATCATTTCCTTGAGCATTCGGGGGAATTTTGAAGTGGTAAAGGTACTACAATCCTTAGTTTTACGCCCATGAATGCTAAAACGCTTCCTGCACACGATAAATTGCCCGAAACTTTTTATCTGCAGACCGATGTGTGCAAAGTGGCAAAGCAACTGATCGGAAAAATACTGGTAACAAAATTTGAAAACAGGTTAACAGCGGGTCGTATTATAGAAACAGAAGCATATAACGGAATTGTTGATAAAGCTTCGCATGCATGGAATAACCGGCGAACCAACAGAACAGAAACCATGTTTGCAAAAGGCGGTGTGGCGTATGTGTATCTCTGTTATGGCATCCACCACCTGTTCAATGTGGTAACCAACCGGGAAGATGTTCCGCATGCCATACTCATACGGGCATTGGAACCTATGGCGGGTATAGAAGAGATGCTGCAAAGAACCCGCAAACAGAAACCCGACCACAGCATTACCCGTGGCCCGGGCAATGTGAGTAAGGCAATGGGAATTTCAATATTGCATAGCGGCGAAAGTTTACTAAGGAACAAGGTGTATATCGCGGATGACGGTTATCGGCCCAAACCATCGGAGCTTATTGCCACCCCGCGTATCGGGGTGGATTATGCAGAAGAAGATGCGCTGCTGCCTTATCGTTTTATACTCAAAGGCAACCCGTATCTTAGTGGAAATGCATCCCTGAACCGCAAAAAAACAAGCTGACGATATGAAATATTTTTTAACATGGATCTTTACGATTGCAGTACTTACTGTTTTTGCGCAGGAAGGAAAAACGATCCGTTATCAAAGCCATTATTCCATGTTCCCGGATACGGTAAGAAGCAAAGGGCATGATTATAACGGCAAACACTATGATGCGGAATCTCACTACAACGACAGCTCCGTTTTTATTTATCTGCCGAAATCATACAAACCGGGAAAAATCACCAACCTTGTTTTCTGGTTTCATGGCTGGGGGAATAATATCGACTCGGCTTTACACCAGTATCAGCTGCTCGAACAGTTTGATGCATCCGAACGGAATGCCGTTTTTATTTTTCCCGAAGGGCCCAAAAATGCGCCTGACAGTTATGGTGGCAAACTTGAACAACCCGCCGTTTTTCAGGAACTGGTAAAGGAAGTGGCCGGCAAGATCGGAGGCAGAAAAAAAGCATTCCGCATGGAAGATTTTTCAATTACACTTGCGGGGCATAGCGGCGCTTACCGCGTAATCAGCCGTATTCTCAACTATACACCGGTAAAGGAAGTGATCCTGTTTGATGCAATGTATGGCGGCAATGAGGCTTATCTCAAATGGTTATCCGATGCTTCAAACCGTTTTATCAATATCTATACAAAAGATGGCGGAACATTCGATAACAGCCAGTTCATCATGAAACAACTATCCGATACCCTGCATGTACCTTACCTGAAGGCAAATGAAGAATCGATCGGTGAAAAAGAACTGCGCGGGGATAACAAACTTTTTATCTACAGCAGCAAGGGTCATAATGAAGTGATCACAAATAACCGGAACTGGGAAAGATTTTTGCGGTTTGTGCCTGTTGCAAAAAATTAGACCACATTCTGTTTCATCCGCAAAATCCTTAGTATACAATTTCATGTCTGTAACATGATTGGTGGTTAACCAATCATGCTATCACAAAATGTGATACCATAAAACTCTGCGAAAACTTTGCCTCTCTGCGGCGCCGCGGTGAAAATATTTCAATCAAAAAGATATGCATTCAAGATCTTTTCACCGCAGAGAACAGGAGGAGCTGAGGTTTCGCAGAGAAACTTTGAAAATATAAATTAAATCTACTCTCAGAATTTCGGGCAATTCACCGGTCTGTCAGTGGAAGGCCTGCGGATATAGATCAGCGATACTTCTATCCCGCCCCTGCTCTGGGAAGCCGTTTTAAGTGAAGAGGAATTATAATCATAACTCACCCCCAGCCTGAAATCATCAAACTCAAGCCCGAGATAAGGAATGATGGCATCATTGAACCGCATCCAGCTCCCGAAATAAAAACTGGTGGGTTTGGGAGCATCTGGATCAGCCATTAACTGGATAGCGCCACCCAGCATGGTTTCAGAAGCCCCGCCCTGGAACATCTGCAGGGCGCTGATATGGAGATTGCTGTTTTGCCCCAGCGGGAAATAGGCGCCACCATGTATTGTTGTCCGGGGGTTGAGGATATACTGCGCACCTGTAAAATCCTGGCGCGGACGGTTGATATGGTACATACTGATCCCGAAATAAAAATTATTTCTGTCGGAGGTGCTCCCATTATACAACAGTCCCGCATTCACATCAATATAATTCGATTTCAAGGTGGCACCATTAAACACTTCGGAAGTAACACCGGTAAAACCAGAACTGGTTAACTGGTCTTCAAAAGTAAGCTGCGATGTATTGATCAGCATATTGGCATAGGTTACCTGGAAGCCTGCACCGAGTGTATGCTGCCCGTCTTCATCCAGTCCTTTGTGATAGGCTGTGGAAAGAGAAGCGTAATTAAATTTTACCGCGCCGTTTGCGCTGTTATCATTATAGCCTACAAAACCCAGCCCCCAGGTATCGTTGCTTGCGATCCTGTTTTGAAAAATATGAAAATCAACCGAAGCGGTTCCCGTTGTAAATGCATTGTTGATGGAAGGCCACTGGTTGCGGTAGTTGCCCGCAACGCGATAAGTGCCGAAAAACTTACCCGTTAATGCAGGGTTCAATGTAAGCGGTGAACTGAAGAATTGCGAAAAATGAGGATCCTGTGCCGAAACAACGCCCAGCATCATACATAAACAGCAACAAAGAAATAGTTTACACATACCCATCTCCAATACATCGAATTTAGCAAATCTGTGCATGTATCGGGGGCTAATATCAAATAAATCCGCAGTTTAACGATTGATTGGCAGTATCAACCGGTGATTCAGGCCTGCATTTTGGTACCAAATGCCAGGTCGCCTGCATCTCCCAAACCCGGAACAATATAACCTTTGGCCGTAAGTTCATCATCAATATCACCACACCAAATCTTAATATCGTTTCCGCATTCGCGGTGAATAAATTCAATCCCTACCGTACAGGCAATGGCCACGATCACATGAATTTCTTTTGGGGAACCTTCGTCTTTCATGTATTGAATGGTTTTAACCACAGAGGCACCTGTTGCCAGCATGGGATCACTGATGAGTACGATCCTGTTTTCCAGTGAGGGACAGCTCATATATTCAAGGCTGATCTCGAAACTGCCATCACGGTGGTGTTTTCTGTAAGCAGAAATAAACGCATTATCGGCCTTATCAAAATAATTCAGCATCCCATTGTGCAATGGCAAACCGGCTCTGAGTATGGTTGCCAGAACAGGTTGTTCAGCCAGTACTTTGCTGTCGTGTGTACCGAGTGGTGTGGGTGTTTCCACCTGGATGGAAGGAAGCCCTTTGCTGATCTCATAAGCGGCCACTTCGCCGATTCGCTCGAGGTTGCGGCGGAAACGCATACGGTCGCCCTGTACATTCACATCCCTGAGTTCGGCTACCCAGTTGCTTACCAGGCTATGCTGTTCGCTTAAATTAATTATCATTGATCGGTGATTGGGAGGTTCCCGGCAAATCTAAAATGTATCATCGGGAATGGGAAATTTATGTTTGAGGGAGAGAGGATGCGGCTTTTAACAGTTTTGCTCACGGCTTTTGATTATTTTACCATTGAAATTTTTTTATGAAAAAATCCCTCTTCGCGATACTTCTGATTATGCTCATCGTTGCCTGCAATGAAAAGGGCAAAGACAAGAAATTCGATGCCGAGTCATACGAAAAGACAAAGGAAACACTTGCAGAAAAAGAAAAAAATAACCCGGCCCGTTTTCTCGTAGTAAACAACCACGACCGTAAAAACCTGATCGGCCAAACCGTGGTCATCGGAACGCTAACGAATAAAGCAACTGTTTGCTGGTATAAGGATGTGGAATTACGCCTTACCTATTACAGCAAAACCGGTGTTAAGCTGGATGAAGGTTTGGAAACCGTTTATGATTATATCGCGCCGGGTAAATCGGTAAAGTTCAAAACGAAAACATTTGCGGCAAAGGGTACCGACAGTGTTGCTGTGATGGTGTTAAAAGCCACCGGCGATACTTCTCTTGCCAAAAAATGATCAGGCTACAAACTGAAAGCTATCTCCGTCAAACAAACCCTTATCACTCAGTTTCAGGTGCGGTATCACCAGCAATGCCATAAAGCTTAAAGTCATAAAAGGTGCAGCCAGTAGCGATCCCAGCGATTTTGCCATTGTATCGATGGCCGTATATTTTTCTGCTACGAGATAACCATCCTCCACACTCATCAATCCCGCAACGGGCAGGCCCAATACATTTTCTTCCGCTCCGTTCACACAACTCACGCCGCCTTTTTCAGCAATCACCAGGTTGATCGCGCGGGCCAGGCTTTCATCATCGGCGCCTACGGCCACAATATTGTGACTGTCGTGCGCAACCGATGAAGCGATGGCACCGGTTTTAAAACCAAAATTTCTGATAAAACATTTGGCCACAGGAGCAGGATGATACCGGTTGATCACCACCATTTTCAGGATATCATTTCCGGGATCGCTCACCCAAGTGTCGCCGGATCTTTTTCCGGGAAGATCGAGCCGGTTTGTGATCAGTTGCCCATCGAGCGCTTCGATCACAGGGGTTTTTCCATCTACGGAAGGGTATTCTGTAACAGCCAGTTTCAGGGCTTCTGCCGTTACAGGCGCACAATCAAATTGGTTGATGGGTGTGGCAGCAACAGGTGCAATAAAAGATTTGCCTTCCTCTGCAACAAGCATCCCATCTATATAAGTTTGTTTGATCCTGAAATGAACAAGGTCTTCCGCAACAATAAAATCCGCGGGGTCTCCTTCGCGCAGCAAACCAATCTGCAAACCATAATGCAATACCGGGTTTACACAGGCTGCCCTGATCACATGGAATATATCATGTCCCTTTGCCACAGCCCTGGCACATAACTGGTTCAAATGACCGGCCACGAGGCTGTCGGGGTGTTTATCATCGCTGCAAAACATGATCATCCCCGGATGATCTTCCAGCAACCCGATCAATGCTTCAAAATTTTTGGCAGCACTGCCTTCACGTATGAGGATCTTCATGCCGTGCACCAGTTTATCAATTGCCTCTTCCGCCGTAAAGCATTCATGATCGGTTGAAATGCCCGCTTCAATGTATTGTTTTGCCATTTCGCCGCGTAATCCGGGTGCATGCCCATCCACCGGCTTGCCTGCGGCATGTGCAGCAGCGATTTTTTTCATCACTTCGGGATCTTTGTGCAACACACCTGGAAAATTCATCATCTCACTCAGGTAGCGGATATCATCGCTCTGCAGAAGTTTTGCAACATCCTCGCTGTTCAGCGCAGCGCCTGCTGTTTCAAAAATGGTGGCGGGTACACAACTGGGTGCCCCAAAATTAAATTTGAAAGGGACCTTTTTCCCGTTCTCAATCATAAAATGCACACCTTCCATTCCGCATACATTGGCAATTTCATGCGGGTCGCTGATGGTGCCTACGGTACCATGCACTACCGCAAGCCGGGCAAATTCGCTCGGTATCAGCATACTGCTTTCGATATGCACATGACTGTCTACAAAGCCTGGTAAAATATATGCACCGACAGAAGTTCCGGCTTCGCCGATTTGGGTGATGGAACTGATGATGCCATTGGTTATTTTTATCGTTGCCGGGTAGATCTGTTTCTTCCATATATCCACCAGGTTACCGGTGATCGTGAATGTTCCGTTCTGCATGATCCTGAAATTTAAAATACCGTGAAAGAAAAGGTTTTCAATGCCTTTCCAACTTTTCACCCTTAGTTTTGTTACGCTTAAAACGAAAGTAAGTATATGAGGAAAATTATGACGGGTTTGTTTTTATTGGTGGGTTTACTGTCTGTAAAAGCACAAACCGCCGATGAGATCATCGCAAAATATGAAGCGGCAGCCGGTGGCCGTGAAAAACTGGAAGGCATCCGATACCTCGAAGTGCAGAGTACGGTTAAACTGGGAATGATGGGGCAGAGCATCGAACTGCCGCTTACCCTGGTACGCGAAAAAGGAAAACTGTTCAGGAGGCAACTGGGTGGTGTAATGGGTGTGGGCGACAGTTTTACCATGGTAACAGATACCTCAGGCACCATTTATGTAGGTGCCATGCGTGGCTTTGGTGGCGGAGGTTTTGGTGGCGGACCCGGTGGCGGTTTTGGTGGTATGTCGCAAAACAATGGCCCCACTATCACCAATATGAAACCGGAAGAAGTAAGCTCCCAACAATATGAACTTGATTGTGCCGGCGCATTTGGTGAGTTGGTGAATTTTGCAGCAAAAGGACATACCGCCACACTGGATGGCACAGGTAAAGTAAGTAAAGTGCCCTGCTATAAAGTAAAGCTTACGCTCAAGACCGGCCAGGTGGTTACTTATTACATCGATCAGCAGACCTCGCTTGTAAAACAGGTGGAAGCCACCGGCGATATGGCAATGAACCTTACCGGTTTCGGCCCCATGATGCGTGCCTTTGGCAGCCGTATCGGGAAAGATACCAAAGCCACTTTGCTTATAAAGGAATACAAAGAAGTAAAAGGTGTGCAATACCCGGCTAAATGCATACTCAGCTTTGGCCCGGTTGAATCAGAAGTGGAAAACTACACCATCCTCATCAATGAAGGGCTCGATGAAAAATGGTACCACGTAAAATAATACAGGCTTTTTTTGAAAATGCCTTTGCCATGCCGGTAAAGGCATTTTTTTATCCGATAACTTAGGTAACTTACTTGCCCAACTTTTCATGCTATGAGAAAATCCGTTTTACTGTTACTGGCAGTGCTGCTTGTTACAGCAGGTGCATTTGCACAAAAGAAAGACAACAAAACCAAAACAGCCCCTGTTGCTGTGGTATCCAAAACAGAAGATCCCGATTCTGTTTTTTATTCAAAAGTCCGCTACCGTTTGGTGGGCCCTTTCCGGGGTGGCCGCAGTGGTGCGGTAACCGGCAGTTATAAAAACAAAAACACATTTTACTTCGGTGCAACGGGTGGAGGTGTCTGGAAAACCAGTGATGGCGGCAGCAACTGGAAAAACATCTCCGATAAATATTTTGGCGGAACCATTGGCGCCGTTGCCGTAGCACCCAGCGATGAAACGGTTTTATATGTGGGTGAAGGAGAAAATACCATGCGCGGCAATGTAGCCGAAGGATTGGGTGGCCTTTGGCGCAGCGATGACGGCGGCCGCAGCTGGCGCAATCTCGGTTTAAAAGAAGGGCGCCATATCATCCGTATCATCATTCATCCAAAAGATCCGAATACGGTTTGGGTGGCAGTGATGGGCCACTTATTCGGACCCAATGAAGAACGTGGCGTATACAAAACCACCGATGGCGGCAAGACCTGGAAAAAAACTTTGTACATCAATAACCAAACAGGTTGTTCT
Source organism: Chitinophagaceae bacterium (assembly GCA_004028765.1). Classification (GTDB taxonomy): domain Bacteria; phylum Bacteroidota; class Bacteroidia; order Chitinophagales; family Chitinophagaceae; genus Sediminibacterium. The sequence continues at coordinate 22,664 of SAIX01000056.1, forward strand.
GATCTCGTTATGGAGCCTGGTAACCCATCCGTGTTTTATGCAGGCATGTGGCGCGTGATACGCACGCCCTACAGCATGGAAAGCGGCGGCGAGGGCAGTGGCTTATACAAAAGTGTGGATGGTGGTGAAACCTGGACCAGCCTGAGCGCTAAAAAAGGAATGCCCAAAGGAACCTGGGGTATTGTAGGTGTGGCGGTAGCCCCTTCCAATACAGATAAAATATATGCCATTATCGAAAATGCGAATGGCGGTTTATTTATGAGTAATGATGGCGGTGATAGCTGGACACTCACCAGCAGCGATAACAATATCCGCCAGCGTGCCTGGTATTACAGCAAGGTTTTTGTAGATCCGAAAAATGAAAACCTTGTTTATTGCCCCAATGTGGAATTTATGCGCAGCCGGGATGGTGGCCGTACTTTTCAATCGGTGGGCACCACACCTCATGGCGACCATCATGATATGTGGATCGATCCGGAAGATGGTAACCGCATGATCGTTGCCGACGATGGCGGTGCACAGATCAGTTTTGATGCTGCCGGTAATTTCAGCACGATGAATAACCAGCCAACGGCGCAGTTTTATCGCGTATCCACCGATAATTCTTTCCCTTACCGAATCCTTGGTGCGCAACAGGATAATACAACGGTCCGCATCAAAAGCCGTACACCGGGTATCGGTATCACAGAGCGCGACTGGGATATAACTGCGGGTTCTGAAAGTGGTTATGTACAGGCTGATCCATTGAACCCGGATATTGTGTATGGCGGCAACTATGGCGGATATCTTTCCAGGCTTGATCACCGCACCGGCGAGAACCGTGCCATCAATGTATGGCCCGATAACCCGATGGGTGCGGGGGCCGATGTGCTGAAATACCGCTTCCAGTGGAACTTCCCGTTTTTCTTCTCGCCACATAATCCCAAAAGATTGTATGCAGGCGGTAACCATTTATTCGTAACAGAGAATGAAGGACAGAGCTGGGAGATGATCAGTCCTGACCTCACAACAAATGATAAATCGAAGCAGGCTTCCAGCGGCGGACCCATCACCAAAGACAACACTTCTGTTGAATATTACTGCACCATTTTCACTGCAGCAGAATCGGTAAAAGAAAAAGATTTGCTATGGACAGGCAGTGATGATGGATTGGTATATGTAAGCAAGGATGCAGGGAAGAACTGGGAAAATGTAACACCGCCGGAAGCCGGAAAATGGATGATGTGGAATTGTATTGAAACCGATCCTTTTAAAAACGGAACCGCTTACATCGTTGGTACCAAATACAAGCTGGATGATTTTGCGCCCTATATCTTCAAAACAGAAGACTATGGCAAAACCTGGAAAAAGATCACAAACGGGATCGATGCTATGCATTTTACCAGGGCCATCCGCGCCGATCACAAAAGGCCGGGACTGTTGTATGCCGGAACCGAATATGGGATGTACATCAGTTATGATGATGGCGCCAACTGGAAAAAGTTCCAGTTAAACCTTCCCGTGGTTCCCATCACCGATCTTACCATTAAGGAAAATGACCTGATCGTAGCCACACAGGGCCGTGCTTTCTGGGTGATCGATGACCTGAGTGTATTGCAGCAGAAAGATGCAGCGGTTCTTGATAAAAACCTCCATGTATTCGCAGCGAACGAGGCGTATCGCACGGAAGGTGGTGGTGGCAGAAGAGGCGGTGGGCGCGGACAGGGTGGCGCGCCACAGAATATGGGCGAAAACCCCGCAAATGGAGTGGTGTTTAATTATTACCTGAAAGATGCGAACGATTCTGCCAAAGTGAGCATTACTGTTTTCGATAAACAGCATAAACCGATACGCACATTCAGCCGCAATGCAAAAGAGAATGCAGACAAAATTGATTTCAACAGCGGCATGAACCAGTTTGTATGGGATATGAATTACCCGCCTGCTGAAAGTACCGAAGGTTTTATTTTATGGAACGGAAGGATCGGTTTGATCAAAGCAGCACCCGGAAATTATTCTGCGCGCTTCCGGTATGGGAAAGATTCTGTGGATGTTCCGTTCACCATCAAAGCCGATCCGAATTATAAAATGACAGAAGCCGATTATGATGCGCAGGTAGGATTTTTATTGCAGGTGAAAGATAAATTCAATGAAGTGCAGAAAGCCATCAGAAACATCCGTTCACTGCGCACACAGGTCAATGATTTTACCGGAAGACTGGAAGGTGCAGATGCCAAAGAGTTGAAAAAACTTGGCGACAGCCTCAATAAAAAAATGACTACGATTGAAGAAGCGCTGTACCAAACCAAATCGAAGAGCGGCCAGGACGTACTCAATTTCCCGATCCGTTTGAATGATAAACTGGCTGGATTGTATGGTGTGGCCGCAAGCGGGCAAAACCCACCAAGTAAACAGGCACGTGAAGTATATGCCGACCTGGCTGCACAATGCGATGAACAACTGGCCAAACTCAAAACCATTCTCGATACCGATCTGAAAGCCTTTAACAAACTGATCAACGAAAAACAATTACCGGTGATCGGGGTGAAAGGGAATTAAGGGTTGCGGATTTACGAATTGCCGGATTAGCGGATTACAAAAAAGAAAGCTCACTGGAATTTCAGTGAGCTTTCTTTTTTCTATTTTGATCCGTTTATACTACTGTACTCACTTTCTGCGCAAACTCCCCGTTCTCATGTTCTCTGCGGTGAAAAGATTCACACTACAATTACCTTGATTTTTTCACCGCTGAGCCGCGGAGAGGCAGGGGTTTCGCGGAGGGCTTTATCGAATGACTCAAATCAATTAATCCGTTTATAGTAACTGCAAAAAAATCTCTGCGCAAACTCCCGCTCTCAAGTTCTCTGCGGTGAAAAGATTCACACTACAATTACCTTGATTTTTTCACCGCTGAGCCGCGGAGGGGCAGAGGTTTCGCAGAGATCTATATTAAATGATCCAAATATCCGTGAATTCGCCAATCCATTAATTCGTAATCCCTGCCTCCCATACAAAACGCCCTTTCTCATCCAGTTTCCCTTTCTTCTCTTCTCCCTTGTACATCCATTTCACTGTATTTCCGGGTTTGCCTTTGATCAGCAGTTTTGCAAGCCTGCCATTCTTCCAGCTGATAGTTACTTCATACCCACCTCTCGCTTTTAAGCCACTGATGCTTCCGTTTTGCCAGGCATCGGGCAAGGCAGGTAATATTTCCATTTTCTCTGCAGAAGATTGTAACAGCATTTCCGCCACTGCCGCAGCACCACCAAAATTCCCATCGATCTGGAACGGCGGATGCGCATCAAATAAATTGGGATATGTGCCGCCGCCTCTGGCATAATTCACTTTCACATTATCCGGCTCCACGTATTTCAGCAACTCGCGATACATCTTATAAGCATGGTTTCCGTCTTTCAGTCTTGCCCATAAATTAATCCGCCACCCCTTCGACCATCCCGTTGTTTCATCACCTTTTATTTCCAGTGTTTTTTTTGCGGCATTGGCCAGTTCAGGTGTTGCAGCTGGTGTGATATGCGTGCCCGGATACAATCCATACAAATGGCTCTGGTGCCGGTGTTTGGGATCGGCATCCTGCCAGTCGTAATACCATTCCTGCAGGTTCCCTTGTTTGCCTACCTGGTAAGGATGCAGTTTATCGAGCGCTGTTTTTACCTGCGCAGCAAATGCCGCGTCATTGTTCAATATTTTTTCTGCTGCGAGAACATCGATAAATAATTCCCGGATCATCGCGAGATCGGCGGTGCCACCAAAAAGCGTGGCGCCTTTATATCCTTTGTCGTTGAGGTAGCGGTTTTCAGGAGAAGTGGAGGGTGAAGTGATATAATCCCCCTTTTCATCTTTCACCAGTATGGCAAGGCAAAACTCCGCAGCGCCTTTCATCAGTGGGTATCCTTTCTCTGCCAGAAATTTTTTATCCTGCGTAAACAGGTAATGTTCCCACAAATGGGCCGAAGCCCAGGCACCGCCCATATCCCAGTTGGCCCATACAGGATCGCCATTGCCAAAATCGCCCACGGGATTGGTCATAGCCCAGATATCTGAATTGTGGTGCGATACCCAGCCGGGGGCATTGTAAAAAGTTTTTGCAGTGATACGGCCGGTTTTTTCAAGGTTCTCAAGGAAGGAGAGAAATGACTGGTGCATCTCTGAAAGATTGGTATTTTCTGCCAGCCAGTAATTTTCTTCAGCATTAATGTTCATCGTATAATTACTGCTCCATGGCGGTTGGATATGCGGGTTCCACAAACCCTGCAGGTTGGCGGGCACAGCTGGCGTACGGGAGCTGCTGATCAGTAAATACCTGCCATATTGAAAATACAAGGTTTCCAGGTAAGGATCTGCTTCCCCTTTGGCATACCCGCGCAGCCGTTCATCGGTAGGCAGGTTTACAAGGTCTTTATCGGTTAGCGAAAGTTTTACGCGGTTAAAATACTGTTGGTGATCGGCAATATGCGAAGCCAGTAATTGGGCATAATTTTTTTGTGCTGCTTTTTGTAATTGTGCGGATGCAATCGCCGCATCATCCAATCCATTTGTGGCGGGATTTTTATCAAATCCATTAAAACTCGTAGCGAGAGAAACATAGATCGTTGCATCAGTTGCAGCCTGAACGGTAAGCGAAGAATCATTTTGTATGATCTTGCCGTCAACTGTTTTTACAAGTATATCGGCTGAAAATCTTGTACCCCTGTTTTCCAGAAACAATATAGGGTTCCCTTTCTTGCGCACATAATTTGGTTCGGCCCTTACCGGTGCACGGCCCTGTACATGCAGGTACCCGTTTACCATAGAAGGTTTGTATTGCAGTTTTGAACGGAAGCGTACCGTAAACGCAAGTGTATTTTTTTGGGAAGAAGTAAGATGGATCACCAATACTTTATCCGGGTAAGAAACAAAATATTCCCGCTGAACAGTATGGCCCTTGTCCTGGTATTTTACCATTGCCACAGCACGGTCAATATCCAGTTCCCGGTAATAGTCTTTTGTATTTTTTGAAGAAAAATCGAGCAGCAGGTCGCCAAGCGGTGCATAGGATTCCGAAAATTTACCCTGTAATTTTTTGATGAGTGTATCGGCAGCGGGATAATCTTTCCGGTTCAACGCTTCTCTTACCGCAGGGAGATATGTGTACGCGTCCCGGTTCAGGTAAGGATCTACCGGCTCACCCGACCATAATGTGATATCGTTCAGGTGCACCAGTTCAGAATCGATTCCCCCGTATACAGTTGCGCCGGCTTTGCCATTACCGAGCACCAGCGTTTCTTCAAATGCTGATGCCGGCCGGTTGTACCAAAGTTTCATCGGAAGCTGGGCCATATTTTTTTGGCCATGCAATACTGGTAAAAATCCCGCCAGGGAAACCATCCACAAACAAACGGGTAAATATTTTCTCATGGCTATGCTTTAAACACCAATTTACAATATCTGATCTGTATCCCTGCTTTTAACCGGTTATCCATTGTTCCCCGATTAAAAAGAGATTACCATTTACATTTAAGAAAAAAAGTGCGTTCGTTTTTTCTTATCCTTATCACAGTATGCGGACTTTGTTTCTCCGGCGTTTCGCAACCAGCCACCATCAGCATCCCTGCCGATACAGGTCAGCTTGATACAAAATACTTTGCCACACAACTGGTAAAGGGCATCAGCAACAATTACGAAAAAGCCGCTGCTTTATTAAACTGGTTAGCTACCCATTTCGAGTGGACGGCCACCGATTACCAGAAAAGAACCGTAAAAGAAATTCTCATCAGGAAAGGCGGCAATTGTTTTGAACTGGCTACGGTTTACATGGCTTTGCTGAAGGAACTTGGCATTGTATATCGCCCCATCGCTGAAATTAACCTGCACAGATATGATGCCGGCAGGGGCGAAAGGGCCGCACAAAAAGTAAAAGAATCGGGCAACCAGGTATCGGTATTTGGCGCGGGGCATAACGACCATCGCTGGGTGGAGATTTACCAGCCCGAAACAAAAGAATGGATACCTGCCGACCCCACCATGAACCTGATCGGCTACGAAAGCTGGCTGAAAGCAAGGGCCTGGTTTGGCGAACGCCATACACTGAACGACCAGTTCAGCGGGGATATGATCGCCCCCTTCGCCATTTTTGTAGTGGATGCAAACAACAAAAGCCGGATGCTTGAAAACAGAACGGCACATTACATGATTCAGGAACTGGATGAACTGTATCACCACCGGTTGTCAGCCCTGCCCTCCTGGCAGAAATGGAAAAAAGGGATCATGGAATTGAGCCCGCTTGCTGCAAAAGCATTTGCCGGAGAGTTGAACCTTCATCAATACAACGAACAGATCGCCGCATTAAAAAACACTTACCAGTCACTAAAAAAAGAATGGGAGGAAAGGAAACACTGATCAGTATTGCCCCGTTCCGAGCAATACCAGCGTACAGGCTTCCATGGGTTCGATACCGTTTGCCTTTGCCAGGTCATACAGTTCCTTATTTTCCGTACCGGGATTAAAAATGATCCGTTTCGGATGGAGGGAAAGGATATAATCGTAATACTGTTTCTGTAACTGCGGGTTCAGGTAAAGCGTAACCGTATCTACTTCCTGCTCCTGCGGATGATCCGTTATGATGGGTGTATCTCCCACTTTACCGGTTTTTTTACCAATGGCCACTACCGGGTGCTGGTACCGCCTTAATCGCTCTACTGCAAGATAACTGTACCGCGAAGGGTTTTCAGAAGCGCCCAGTACCACTGTTTTTTTCATAAGATAAAATTACTGCAGTAATCCTTCCCGATTGTCACTCGCCGGTAAATCTCCCCGAAAACATGCATACGATCTGATCACGAATCAGCAATCATTACTAACTTTCTTGCATGAAAAAAATTGTGCCGTCGCTTCTTCTGCTGTTTGTTTCTTTTTTTGTCAATGCCCAATGGAAGCCCTTTCGTTTTGCTTTTATCTCCGATACCCATATCGGTTCACCGGATGGAAAAGCAGAAGAAGATTTACGCCGCACAGTTGCCGATATCAATCAAATGACCGATATCGCTTTTGTGGTGATCACCGGTGATATCACTGAACTGGGAACCAATGCCGAGATCAGGCTGGCCAGGGAAATCCTTTCGCAACTGAAAGTGCCTTATTATATTATCCCCGGCAACCACGACAGTGGCTGGAGCGAAAGCGGCGGACAAACTTTCGGCCAGGTTTTTGGCAGCGATAAATTTATTTTCGATTACAATGGCATCAGTTTTCTTGGCTGCGCTTCCGGCCCTTATGTACGGATGAGCGATGGCCATATCCCCCGCGATGCGGTGAACTGGATGGATGCTGAACTGAAAAAAATCGATCCGCAAAAACCCATCATTTTCTTAAACCATTACCCGCTCGATAAAGACCTCGACAACTGGTACGAAGCCATCGACCGGCTGAAACAGCACAATACACTCGCCGCACTTTGCGGTCATGGGCACAGCAACCATGCATTGAATTTTGAAGGCATCCCCGCTGTAATGGGCCGTTCCAATCTTCGCGCAAAAGCAGCTTATGGCGGGTATAACCTTGTGGAAGTAAGAACCGATTCCATGATTTTTTCAGAGCGCACGCCTGGTGTTGCCACAAAAGCAGCCTGGACAGGCATTCGGCTGGAGAAGCACGATTATACAACGCCGGTAAAAAATCTCTATCGGCCATCCTATGCAGTAAATGATAGTTTCCCGGGTGTGCATTTCCGCTGGACCTATGCTTCCGATGCCAATGTAATCTCCACGCCAGCCATTGCCGCTAACCTCGCCATTTTCGGGAACAGTGTGGGAAGAGTGGACGCGATTGGTTTATCCGACGGGAAAAAGAAATGGTCGTACCAAACAGGCGGAGCCATTTATTCATCTCCTGCTGTAAGCAATAATAAACTTGTATTCGGCTCTGCAGATGGGAATGTGTATTGCCTGTCGGCAGACAAGGGTAAACTTTTGTGGCAGTTCAAAACCCTTGCAGCAGTACTGGGTTGCCCGCTGATTGTAGAGGATGTGGTATATATCGGCGGGAGCGATCACCATTTCCGCGCCATCGAATTATCATCGGGTAAAGAGCTCTGGAATTACGAAGGGCTCGACGGGCCCGTGGTGAGCACCCCTGTATACCACAAAGGCAAAATCATTTTCGGTGCCTGGGACCGGAACCTGTATTGTATCGACACAAAAAACGGCGCACCCGTATGGCAATGGAACAATGGATCCACCGTACGCAATTTTTCACCTGCAGCCTGTATCCCGGTAATCAAGGATGATGTGGTGTATATTGTTGCGCCCGACAGGTATATCACGGCCATCGATTTTGAAAATGGCCAAACCCTTTGGCGAAACAACGAAGCCACGGTACGGGAATCGATCGGTATTTCGGCAGATGGAAAATATGTGTATGGCAAAACCATGAACGATAAGATCGTAGCCTTCGCCACTGGCAGGGACAAACAGCCTGTTGCGTGGAGTATCGACTGTGGTTTTGGCTATGAGCATGTGCCATCGATGCTGATCGAAAAAGACGGGCAGGTATTTTTTGGAACCCGCAGCGGGCGGGTGTATGCCATCGACCCTGTGAAGAAAGAAAAATTATGGGTGATGAAGATCGATAACTCGATGGTGAATACCGTAAATGCCATCAGCAGCCGGCAGGTACTGGCTGCCACCATGGACGGGAAAATAGCCCTCATCGAAATAAAACCATGACCATGTACAAAACCCTTATCCTATCGCTTATGATGATCTCATTGGTGGCGCAGGCCCAGCAACGCATTTTCCTCTATCCTTCGGAAGAGGGTATTGTGATCAAAGGCTTTGATACCACCGCCCCGTATATGGATTATTATCCTTCCAAAAACCCCTCGCGCAGTAAAACAGCTGTATTGATATGCCCGGGTGGTGGCTACCAGAACCTTGCCTGGGACAAAGAAGGCGTGAAACCCGCAGTGCTGTTTAATGAAAACGGAATGGATGCGTTTGTACTGCGATACCGTCTCAACAACTTCAGGCAGGAAGGCCATCGCTATCCCGATCAGTACAACGATGTAACCACCGCTATCCGTATCATCCGCAGCCGCGCGGCAGAATGGGGTATCGATCCCGATAAAACCGGGGTAATGGGATTTTCGGCTGGCGGGCACCTTGCTTCCACTGCTGCCACCATTCTGCAGAAAGGCGATCCCAACGCAACAGACCCCTTAAAAAGGATCGATACAAGACCTTCCTTCGCAATATTGCTTTATCCCGTGATCACGATGGATACCAGTTTTGCCCACAGGGGGAGCCGGAATAACCTGCTTGGTACCAACCCGGATGAATCAATGGTAGCCGCACTTTCCACCGAAAAGCGGGTTACCGATCAAACCCCGCCCGTATTCCTGGTGCATGCCGATGATGATAAAGCCGTGGTTCCGCAGAACAGCATTGCTTTTTATGAAGCTCTAAAAAAACATAAGGTAAAAGCTTCCCTGTTCATTTACGACCATGGCGGGCATGGTTTCGGAATGGCGCCCCAGGACCCCGTACTGAACCAATGGCCCATGCAATGTGTACAATGGTTACAGCGACAGGGTTTTCAATAAAGAATCCTTCACAGAAATGATGATGAATACAAAAAAAGTTTTTTAACTTTCCTATTCATCATTTACAAAACACAAACTAATCCCACCATGGCAAAAGCAAGTAAAAAAAAGGCCGCTAAAAAGCCTGCAAAGAAAGCGGCAAAAAAACCGGTGAAAAAAGTTGCGAAGAAAGCAGCCAAAAAAGCCGCAAAGAAAGCTGCTAAGAAAGTTGCAAAAAAACCAGCAAAAAAAGCTGCCAAGAAATCCGTAAAAAAAGCGGTGAAAAAAGCAGCCGCTAAAAAAGCTGCTAAGAAAGTTGCAAAAAAACCTGCGAAAAAAGTTGCGAAGAAAGCCGCAAAAAAAGCGCCTGCGAAAAAAGCCGCTCCTAAAAAAGCAGTAAAAGCAAAACCAGCCGCTAAGAAAAAACCCGTTGCTAAAAAACCGGCACCTGCACCTGTTGCCGCTCCGGCACCTGCGCCTGCACCTGCACCGGTTGAAGCACCTGCTGCTGCGGAAACCGCTTCTTCTGATGGTACTTTATTTGGTTAATTTGCCAGGATCCATACATGATAACTCCCGGTTTGCCCTGCATCCGGGAGTTTTTTGTTGAACAGATCCATCGCTTTATCTTTTATTTATTTTCTTATTCATCCAAAAACAAAACGCATGCGTTGGCTACTCATCACTTTATTTTGTTTGCACACCATTGGCAGCGATGCCCAAAACACAAACGCTTCCAAGATAGCCGAGAAAACAAAGAACATGAAACGCTATGATGGCTTTTTCACTTTCTGGTGGGATGCCTCAAACGGAAAAATCTGGTTACTCGTAGATAAATTCGACAAAGAGTTTTTGTATGTAAATTCATTACCCGCGGGATTGGGTTCAAATGATATTGGTCTCGACCGCGGGCTGATTGGCGGTACACGGATCGTTGCATTTAATAAAGTGGGTAAAAAACTTTTTTTGGTACAACCCAATTACGCCTATCGCGCCAGCGCCGCGGATAAAAATGAACAGCGGGCCGTAAAAGAATCTTTCGCACAATCCACGATCGCATCATTTGCGGTGGACGAAGACGAAGGCGATAAAGTATTGGTAGATGCCACTTCTTTTTTTGTGCGCGATGCACAGAATGTAGCCGACCGTATCCGCACCATGCGCCAGGGAACCTATGTTTTCAGCGAGCCACGGTCGGCCATGTATATGGCCAACACAAAAAATTTTCCGCTGAACAGTGAATTTGAAGCCACCATCAGTTTTACCGGCGGCAGTGATGCAGGGAGATTTGTAACGAGCGTTACCCCTTCCGCGGAAGCGATCACGGTACGGATGCATCATTCTTTTGTTCAGTTGCCCGACGACCAGTACAAACCCAGGCGATACGATGTGCGCAGCGGTTATTTTGGTATCTCTTATTTTGATTACAGTACACCCTTCACTGATCCCATCGAGCAGTTGTTTATTGCAAGGCACCGGTTGGTAAAAAAAGATCCCTCGGCAACTATCAGCGAACCCGTGAAACCTATTGTATATTATCTCGACAATGGTACCCCCGAACCCATCCGTTCTGCCTTACTCGATGGCGCACGCTGGTGGAACCAGGCATTCGAAGCCGCAGGGTTTAAAAATGCGTTTATCGTAAAACTCTTACCGGATACAGCCGATGCAATGGATATCCGCTATAATATGATCAACTGGGTACACCGTTCTACCCGTGGCTGGAGTTATGGCGCTTCGGTTACTGACCCACGCACCGGAGAGATCATCAAAGGGCAGGTTACACTTGGCTCATTACGGGTACGACAGGATTACCTGATTTTTACCGGCCTGCTTTCTCCCTATGAAACCGGGAAACCTGTCACAGAAACCATGCGCAATGCTGCTTTGCAGAGATTGCGGCAACTGGCAGCGCATGAAGTGGGGCATACGCTTGGGCTGCAGCACAATTATGCTTCCAGCTTTAATAACCGTGCATCGGTAATGGATTATCCGCACCCGAATATTTTCGTGAACGCAAAAGGGGAGATCGATTTTTCAAAAGTATATACCAATGAGATTGGCGAATGGGATAAGCGCGCCATCACATACGGCTATGCAGATTTTGCACCGGGTACCGATGTAAACAATGCATTAAAACAAATACTCGAGGAAAATACAAAAAACGGGTTGCTGTTTATCGCAGATGCAGATGCAAGGGCAGCAAGCGGTTTTCACCCGAAAGCGCATTTGTGGGATAATGGCTCAGTGGATGCTGTGGAAGAATTAAGGAGTGTTATACAGGTCCGGCAGAAAGCGCTTGCACAATTTTCAGAACAGGCTGTTCGTGAAAACACACCGCTCTCGAAACTCGAAGATGTACTCGTACCCATTTACAATTATCACCGCTACCAGCTTGAAGCAGCCTGTAAACTGATCGGAGGAATGGATTACAGTTACAGCGTCCGCGGTGATAAACAGGTAACACCAACCATCTTACCGAATACACTTCAGGAAAAAGCGTTGAATGCCGCCCTTGATTGTTTATCGCCCGATATGCTTTCACTGCCGGAAAGAATTATACAACTCATACCACCCCGCCCGCCATTGTATTATGGCGTGGGCGAGCTGTTTGCAAAAAGAACAGGTATGAGTTTTGATCCCGTTGCAGCAGCAGAAGCATTGGCCGATTATGAACTGGCATTTCTGTTCAATGCCGAAAGGGCCAACCGCCTGGCACAATTCAAAGCACAGGCCAATACCATCGGCTGGGATGATGTGCTGGATGCAATCATCCGGAAAACATGGAAACAACCTTTTCAGAAAGGATTGAAAGGTGAGATACAGTTACAAACGCAACAAATGGTGCTAACATGGATACTTGGACTTAGCCAGAGCGATAATGCAAATTATGTTGTGAAGTCGATCTGCTACGACCGGCTGCAATCGCTCAAACAATACGCCACACAAATGAAAAATACCCCCGGTATGCAGGCGCATTACGCTTATGCCATAGAACGCATCAGCAAACCCAAAGAGATCAGTTTGCCCCAGCACAAAGAGATTCCGCCCGGTGCACCGATCGGCTGTGATTTTGATGACAATTGACCAGACATCTCCAGAACAAAGATGCCGTATCAGCTTATGATACGGCATCTTACTTTCAGCTAACTAAGTTATAAGAAAACGGCATCCTTATTTCTTTACCGGGAAATGCCGCATCGTTTCATCCAGTTCTACAATTTTACCATTCACCATTTTCAGGTCATTGATCACAGCTACAGAATCTGTTTTGCCTTTCTTATCTGTTGTTGTTTGCGTGTACCAGATGGTTACATACTCGTCTTTTTTGTCTTTAGAGACCACCGATTCAAAATCACGCAACTGTATCTTCATAGATGCCAACTGGCTCCATATCGAGGTGAACATTGCTTTCATACTGTCTTTCGTGAATTTTGCATCCATATAATCTGCGCGCCAGCGTACAGTATCTGCAAAACCCTGTAAGGATTCATCCAGTTTATTGTTTTCAAAAGCTTTTAAGGATGCCAATACAATTTCTGTGTTTTTGGTGCTGCCTATTTCCCAGTTATCTGGTTTTTCAATCGTGTAAGCATAATTGGGTTTGGATTCTGTTGTGGTTTTTTCCTCTTTTTTTTCTTTTGAGGAATCACAGGCGAACAATAGCCCTAAAGGCAAAATAAACAGGATTGTTTTTTTCATGAGTTCAGGTTTAGTTGTTTGTGTAATGCAACAAAATATAAGTAATAATTTAAATATGCAAGGACCCTTTGCAATTATGGGCAAAAAAAATACCCCCGAGCGGGGGTATAGATATCATTGATTCTGTTTTCCGAAAAATAAACGCTGTTTATACAAGCATGCGGAGCGGTTCTTCCAGCAATCCCTTCAGTGTTTGAAGGAAAGCAGCACCAGTGGCACCATCTACAGAACGGTGGTCGCAACTCAGGGTAACTTTCATCACATTACCCGGAACCACCTGGCCATTCTTCACCACGGGCACCTGCGAAATACCGCCTACTGCAAGGATACAGGAATCCGGCGGATTGATGATGGCAGTGAACTGGTCGATACCAAACATACCGAGATTGGAAATAGTGAATGTGCTTCCCTCCCAGTCAGAAGGCTGCAGTTTTTTATCTTTTGCTTTCTGTGCGTATTCTTTTACTTCCACCGCTATCTGGCTAAGGCTTTTGGTATCTGCGAAGCGTACCACCGGAACCAGCAGACCATCTTCCACTGCAACAGCAACCCCCACATTGATATGGTGGTTATAACGTATCTTATCTCCCAGCCAGCTGCTGTTTACTTTCGGGTGTTGTTTTAATGCGAGTGCCGTTGCTTTCAGCACCATATCATTAAAGCTGATCTTTACTGGAGCCACTTCATTGATTTTTCCACGCGCAGCCACCGCGGCATCCATATCGATACTCATCGTGAGATAAAAATGCGGGGCAGTAAACAGGCTCTCACTCAGGCGGCGGGCAATGGTTTTACGCATCTGCGATACCGGTACTTCCTCAAAACTTTCCACACCGGCGGGAGCAGAAGCGATTACCGCAGACTTCGCAGCAGGTGCTGAAGCAGCAGGTACAGCAGCGGGCTGGTAATGATCGATATCGTTCTTAACGATCCTTCCATTATCACCACTCCCTTTCACATAACGCAGATCGATCCCTTTTTCCGAAGCAATTTTTTTGGCAAGCGGCGAAGCGAAAATGCGGCCTTCGTTTACCACCGTTTCAGTAACCGGCGCAGCAGCAGGCACACTTGCCGCAGCAGCTTGCGGAGCGGGTGCAGCAGCGGGGGCTGCAGATTGTGTTGCGCCTCCTTTTACAGCAGCAACAATCGCATTAATATCCAATCCCGGTTTGCCGATGATGCAAAGCAGGTCGTTCACCTGTATTTTTTCTCCGGGCTTGGCACCCTGGTATAACAGAACACCATCTTTATAACTTTCCAGTTCCATGGTGGCTTTATCCGTTTCAATATCGGCCAGCACTTCTCCTTTTTTTACAGTATCACCGATATTTTTATGCCACCCCGCAATCACGCCTTCGGTCATTGTATCACTCAAACGCGGCATCAGCACCACTTCTTCCATGGAAGAAACATCAATGGAAGATGCAGCAGCCGGAGCGGCGGGGGCAGGCGCTTCTGCAGCAGTGGCTGCGGGTGCAGGTGCGGCAGCTCCGCCGGAATGTTTTGCAAGTAAGGCAGAAATATCTTCACCGGGTTTGCCGAAAACAGCGAGCAGGTCGTTCACCTGTAATTTGCCGCCAACGGGTGTACCGATATGTAATAAAACACCATCCTGGTAACTTTCCAGCTCCATGGTGGCTTTGTCTGTTTCCACATCTGCGAGCAGGTCGCCCTTTTTCACGGTATCCCCGATATTTTTGTGCCATGCGGCGATAACACCTTCCGTCATGGTGTCGCTCAGTCGGGGCATTAAGATCGCTTCAGCCATAGTTCAATTGCGCTTTTATAAATGAGCCGTGAAAGTACAAAAAAATGGGGATACGGGCTGATTTAGGCCGGTTGCTGTATCATTCCCGAAAAACCATCCAACGGTCAACAGGATCAAACAAAAAAAGCACCGGTTGGTGCTTTTTTATTAAGGATGTTGGTTTAATTACTGGCCCTGTGCAAGGCTGTATGCTTTTTTATCGCCCCACATATTCAACAGTTCTGTTGAGCATATTTTAAAATCCTGCATCAGCCGCCTGTACAATTCCAGGATATCGGTTTGTGTAACGGGAGAATCACCAATGCTTTCGAAGCGGCAACGGTACTGGTTTACAAGATTCGTAAAAACAGAACCCTTGGGCCATACCTGCGTGCCCCGGTTGCTGATGGTTACCAGTTTAAAAAGATCCGATGTATGCTGCAGGCATTTTTCGGCTACGGCCACAGGCTGAAGATTGCTCTCGATAAACATATCCACGCCAACGATTGATTCTTGGAAAGCTTCCACGCTTTCGAGCATCGGGTTTTTTTCCAGTTTAAAATGGGTGGGAGTTGGCGGCTGATCGGCCAGTATCTCTCTTGGATTGTGCGCAGGTTTTTTACCAAAATTCGCAATAATGGCAGCAGCAAACGAGGTTGTATTTAATGAAGGGGTGGAGCGATCACCGAAATCACCGGTATGTACCCCGCTTTCAAGCGTGTATAAAAGTGCATTTTCAATCATTGCTGCAGACTGCATCAAACCAAGATGGCGCAACATACCGATACCACTCAGTAAAAGCGCTGTGGGATTGGCAATGTTTTTACCGGCGATATCAGGTGCCGTTCCATGCACGGCTTCAAAGATGGAGATATGATCGCCGATATTGGCAGAGGGTGCAAAACCCAATCCGCCCACCAGCCCCGCACAAAGATCGCTCACGATATCACCCTGTAAATTGGTAAGCACCACCACATCAAAAAGATCGGGGCGGCTTACCAGTTTCATACAGAGATCGTCAACAATCACATCATCCGCTTTTAATTCAGGATAATCTTTGGCCACTTCATAAAATACCTCGAGAAAAAGCCCGTCGGTGAGTTTCATGATATTGGCTTTATGACCACAGGTGATCCGTTTGGTCCCTTTTTTCCTCGCCATTTCAAATGCATAGCGTATCACCTGCATACTGCCGGGGCGTGTAATAAAGCGACGGCTCAATGCCACATCATGTGTGAGCATGTGTTCAATACCCCCGTATGTGTCTTCAATATTTTCTCTTACAATGGTTATATCGATAGGAATCCCTGCTTTGCTGAACACTGTATCCACTCCGTGCAACGTCTGAAAAGTCCTTTTATTGGCATAGGTGTTCCATGTTTTCCGTGCGGTAACATTCACGCTTTTTACGCCCTTGCCTTTAGGCGTTTCCATCGGGCCTTTGAAAAGGACGCCCAGCGATTCGATGCTTTGCTGCGCTTCGGGGGTCATACCATTGCTGTAGCCTTTGTCGAATACCCATTTGCCCATATCTACAAATTCATAGCCCAGCGGCACTTTGGCAGCATCAAAAATGGATAAAACAGCTTCCATGATCTCCGGACCGATCCCATCTCCCTTCGCAACGGCAATTGTATTCATGATACGATTTTTTCTTGCCGCGAAATTACGCCGAAATAGCGACACACGATGTTAAATCAAGAGCGGGCTCCGCCAGCAGAACCTACTTATAACCGCTGGAAGAATATATCAGCCCGGAAATGAATTCTTTGGCTCAAATCCTTATTTTTATATAAAGCAGGCGATCGAATGATATCAAAAATTTCGGAAGGGGTAGAGATCACGGTAGAAACTTTTTACCAGTCGGATTACAGCAACCCGCTGAACAGCGAGTATATGTTCGCTTACCGTATCACCATCGAAAACCACAATCATTTTACGATACAACTGCTGCGCCGCCAATGGTATATTTTCGACAGCAACGGCGAAAACCGCGAAGTGGAAGGCGAAGGGGTGGTTGGCGTTCAACCCATCTTACAGCCCGGCGAACACTACCAGTATGTAAGTGGTTGTAACCTCCGTTCTGAAATGGGGCGGATGCATGGCTTTTACCAGATGCGCAATGAGAATAACCAGCAGTTGTTCTCGGTTAATATCCCCGCTTTTGAAATGATTGCGCCTTCGAAACTCAATTAACCCTTGGTTTATTCAAAGCGGATCAAAGCAACTCCATTGCTTTTGCTTCCAGGGAATTTATACGCCACGAGGTAATCCTTTTCATTTATTTTCCAGGGGCGACTGTAAAAAGTCATATTGTCTTTTGTATTGAGCTGTACCAGGGGTGATACTGTTTCTGACCGGTCGTTGACCGTGATCAGCATTGGCTGCATCTGTTCTTCTTTGCCTGTTTTCTGATTTACCGGCATACTGTTTTCAGAAGGGATATGATAATGCAAAAAATTCAGTTTGCCATTCACCTGTAAAGGCTGGTTCCATAAAGAAACGGATGTGTACACCGAGCGGATATGAAAATCACCGGGCAGTAAATGAAACTGCAAACTGTCGGCCTTTGCCGGTATCGTGAACAATCCTATTTTGAAGGGGGTGTATGTGGCAGTATTGTTATAGGAAGGCATTGCAACCGGCAGGGATGGGGAGAATGGATTGATGACCTGTCTTGTTTGCAGGAACATATTCCCATTGGGTTGCGGGGAAACCACATCTGGTGAAGCCATTACACCCTGGACAGAAGCAATATATGGTGCGCTTGCAATAATTTTTTTACTGGCCACCCTGTATGGCGCAGTAGCATCGCGCGATTTTACCCAACCGGCAAGGTCGCGGTTCTGCATCTCTTCTTTTTCATTGTCTTTATAAAGCTGCTGGTTCGGTACATCCATCACCCAGGCAGTTACAGTAACCGTTCCGTCTTCTTCATAGATCTCTTTGAGTTTTACAAAATCCATGACATCATTCTTCCGCCGTACATGCTCCATTTTCTGTGCAATGCTCTCCCGCTGTTCTTTTGAAAAAGGGAAAAAACGTTGGATCATTTCATTCCCTCTTTCATAAGGAAATGCAACCGTAGCGATACCCTGTTTGACGCGGTTGGTGCCATCATAATAAAACCCGGCTATTTTCACCTGGCTGTTTGCAGCATCGTCAAAAAAAAGCAGGTCATAAAATTTGGCTTTATCGAACTGGAACGATTCAGCGATCGCATCATCCCCTTCAATCGGTATCGTGTACAATTGCGCAGTTGCAGATAACCGGTAGTTGGTAAGCCTGTCATAGATCAGTAAATGAATATTTCCTTTTATATCCAGTACCGGCGATTGCGGCCTGTCGAGCTCGAAGTCGCAGGCAAATGCCCGGTCGATCTGTTTCAACAGAACCAGTTCCCGGTTAAACAGTGCTGCCTTCAGTACCAGGCTTTCTTTTGTTTTAAAAAAAGAATAAAACAGGAAAAAACGGTTTTGCTTATCGGCGACCACCTGCTCATATCCCGGTGCCGGTTTAGGTGCCGGGATCATTTTTGAAAGGTCTTTGATTTCCCCGCTTTCTTTTATAACGGTTGAGAAAACACCCAACGAATCTCTCTCCTGCTTCTGCCACAAAAACTGGATCTGGTCTTTCCCGCCAAATACGGGCACATCATATAAATAAGAAGGAACTGTTTTTTGTGTTTGGAGCTGGTAAGCTGTATCAAGAAAATACAATTGGGTATTGGCCGGGCCGGGCCTGTCCATTATTACATACTGGTTACCCGTTTTGCCGAGAACCACCGGGTTAAGGAAACCATTTACAGGAAGTTCATGGTAGCGGATATCCGGTTGCTGCGCGGTTGTTGTGGCAATAAAAAAGAAGCTGAGGAGACTTAGGGTGAAATTTTTTTTCATAGCAGGTATTGGAATTGGTCAGTCGATTTTATAGAAACATATCCGTTACCTAACAATTGGGATATTAAAAATAGGGCATCTTTCTGTTATAACCTGAAGCCATATTTTTTACAAAACAAAACCACTTCACTTATTTTGGTTTGTATCTGGCTTCATCAAATAACTGTTTCGCCGGCATTTTCATCAACGCATCCAAAGGGGTATCCGGGTGTTTGTCCATCCATTTCTTCACAATTTGCATGCCAACAAACTGGCCGATATTACCGGGAGAAGCTTCACCGAGTGCCTGCGTATTCGGCCCGTCATTTAAATAATCACGTACATGATTGGGATCAACACTATAAAGCAGATCGTTCTGCACAAAAAAACTCCAGATATTTTTTTCATTTTCAAAACAACCTTCCAGTTGTTTTTCTGTGTACCCTGTTTTCAGTGTATCGGGCAATTCAGGCAGGAGCCTGTCGAGCAGGTACATTCTTTTGCCTGATTCCACCATCTGTTCAACCAGTGGTTTGCCTGCGTTTTTATCCGGGAACATATCATTGATGATATTCCGGATACAGTTCACGGGGATATAAGCCTGTTCAAACCTTCTTGAAATAAAAGAAGGGTACAACTGCTGCCCTTGTTCCGATTGATAAAGCGGGTAATCTTTTCCGAGATAAACCTGTAAGCCTACTGCGAGTGCATTGGGTGTGATGATATTTCCATACCCATTGATGGGGCCGATAAAAGTGATCATCTTTTGCGGCAAACGATAGGCCGGAAAATAATATTTAACAAACTGTAGGCCTCTTTTCACCTGCTGTTCAACCATGCCGAGATCCGCCATTTTCTGCTGAACCGTTGTGTACATATTGCGGTAAGTGGAAAGAAAAAGACGTACATCTTTTTCTGCACTATCGGGTGATGAACCCAGGATATTAAAAAGAAAATCCTGCGTAAATCCCGGGTGTTCCTGGTTCAGTTTCTGAAGGGATGCATCGATATGCAGGGTATCGATCGAAAAAAAATCTTTTTCAAACCTTTCTACCTGAAGTTTTACCTCCACGCCACTTACATCGGGTATTTTTTTAGCCGGCCGGCAGGAAAAAAGGAGCCATACGCCTGTAAATAATAAAATAATTCGCATAAAACTGGTATTGCAGCAAATGTACTGGGCAGGAACATATCATTATCAGGGCAGCACTAAAGAACTGTTAAACGTCGTTATTTTTTCTGCATCAGCAGCAACCCTGTTTCCTGCGTTGCCGCATTTCTGTACCAGGCCAGGCAGCTGTTTGTATTCAGGGTACGCAAAGAACCAATCAGCAGTTCCCTGCTCCCTAATTTCTGCGGGTAAACAATTCCATTGGTAACCGTGGCAAAAACAGGTGTGGGTTCTTCTTTTACATCCGCTTCGTAGTAAAGGAGCCGCATTTGTTTTTGGCCGTCATATGTCATGAACTGCCTGTTGTATTCCGGTTCAGGGGTAGAAAACTGGTCGAAGCTTTTGCTGCTGTACCATTCAATGCCTTTTTCTTTATCGAGTTTGATAAAGATCAGTTTGGGTGCGTTGCGCGCGGTAGACCTTGAGTAAAGCATTGAATTTTTATCAAGTCCCAAACCCGGCATAGGTCCTGCGTTTGCGTAGCGGTCGCCTGTTCCCACGCTGCGTACACGGGGCACCGGGTTATTGGCAGTTACCGCGGTGGAAGAGGCGGTGGTTACCAGGGGATCGCCTGCCCTCGAGCTTGCCAGGTTTTTGCGCAGGTTGGCCAGAGCAGGATCAACCGATCCCGGTGAATTATACATTTGTACCATACCGGCCTGCAGTTTTAATACCACCACGCTGCCACTGTCTGAATGCAGTATCTCATATAACTGAAGACTGTTCCGGATGGTTTCATCGGTTGCTGAAAACCCTTTCCTGAAATTGCGGATCATATCTTCCCCGAAAGGAATAAAGCGGGGTGCCAGCTGGTTTTGCCTGCCCGGTGGAAAGATGATACTGTACAAGCCGCGGTTCTGTTTGCTGATCCCATCCGCATACATTCCCTCAGCCTGTATACAGTTACACTCACGGTTCTGAAACAGCTTCATACTTTTCAGTTTTACTTTTTCAAGACTGAAAGTTTCACTCACAATATTTTCTTCGTTTACCGGGATCGTATTCACGGATAAACTTGTTGATAAGCGGTAATTATTATAACGGTCGTAAACCAGGATATGGATATTACCCGTATTGTCCACAAAAGTTTCGGGGCCTGCATCCTGTTCCGGGTTAAACAGCACACTGTATGAAATCGTTTTTTCTACCTGCCATTGACGGTTCAGCAATACACCCATCATCAGCAAAGAATCCGTTGTTTTTTTGATAAACTGGTACACCAGTTGAAAGCTGCCATTATCGTTGCCGGCATGCCCTACATTTCCCTGCAGGTTGCTGATGAGGAGATTTTTCCGTCTTTTTTCATCACCGTTTTCATCCAGTTCCATCAGTTGCAGCGATGGTGTGGCACCATAATAATGCAGGGTTGCAAAAACGGTGCTCGTATCTGCCGGGTAAATAGCCGTGACCGGGTTGGGGAAAGGGTATTGTTTTGTGCGCCCCGACAGGGTCAGCGTATCAAAAAAAAGGAGGCGCAGTGTCTGTGGATCGCCCTGCTCCATCAACAGCCAATTCCTGCCCGATCGCCCCAGTAAGCCTTGTGGCATCAGCCTGACATCCTGCACAGGAAAAAAACGGAACTGGTGATCCTGCGAAAAAACAGAAAGCCATACGAGCATGCAAAAACCCAGGGCGATCATTCTCTTCGGCTGCAAAAAATTCATGACACGAATGATTTGAATAGGGGCAATTGAATCTACGAAAAGTTACGGAACTTTGCCGGATGAAAATATTTCTCGCGCAGCAGAATTATCATATCGGCAATTTCGAAGCCAATACAGCAAAGATCATTGAAGCCATCAGGCAGGCCAAAGCGGCAGGAGGCGATCTCATCATGTTCAGCGAAATGTGTGTATGTGGTTACCCCGCAAGGGATTTTGTGGAGTTCGATGATTTCATCGATAAATGTTATGAAGCCGTTGACCGCATCCGCGAAGAAGCCGATACCATTGGCGTACTGATCGGCAGCCCGGCAAGAAATAACAGGCAGAAAGGAAAAAGTTTGTTCAATGCGGCTTTCTTCCTGTATGAAAAAGAGATCAGGGCAGAGATACATAAAACCCTGCTCCCTACCTATGATGTGTTTGATGAATACCGCTATTTCGAACCTGCATTCGAATGGGAGACAGTGGCTTTCAAAGGAAAAAAAATTGCCATCACCATTTGTGAAGATATCTGGAACCTGGGCGATAATCCTTTGTACCGCATCTGTCCGATGGATAAACTGATGGAACAGCAACCCGACCTGATGCTCAACATCAGTGCTTCCCCCTTTGATTATACGCACGATGAAGACAGGAAATCGGTGATCAAATCCAACGTGGTGAAATATAAGATCCCGATGTTTTACTGCAATGCCATCGGCAGCCAGACGGAAGTGGTGTTTGATGGCGCATCGCTTGTGTTCGATAAATACGCCAATCTCTGCAAGGCATTACCGATGTTTGAAGAAGCCATGGAAAGCGTGGTGGTAAACGATGATGGCACAATGGATTCGCCCATTCTTGAACCGGCCAGCCGTGTACCCGATAAGGAATTAAACCCCGCCGCTTTAGAACCCGGATTAAATATTGCACAGGTATATGATGCACTGATACTGGGCATCCGCGATTATTTCGGGAAGATGGGTTTCAGTAAAGCCATATTGGGATCTTCTGGCGGGATTGATTCTGCTGTTACACTCGCCGTTGCCTGTGATGCACTCGGTAAAGAAAATGTAAGGGCCATCCTGATGCCTTCGCCATATTCAACAGATCATTCTGTAAACGATGCGGTTCAACTGAGTAAAAACCTTGGCAATCCTTATGATATTATCCATATCGACGCAGTTTACGAATCATTCCTCTCTTCTTTAAAACCTGTTTTTGGTGATCTTCCTTTTTCGCTTGCCGAAGAAAACATACAAAGCCGCAGCCGCGGTAACCTGCTCATGGGCATCGCGAATAAATTTGGTTATATATTACTGAACACTTCCAACAAAAGTGAGCTGGCCACCGGTTACGGAACATTGTACGGAGATATGGCAGGCGGGCTTGGCGTATTGGGTGATTGTTACAAGCTACAGGTGTACGAACTCGCGAAATATATCAACCGTGAAAAAGAGATCATCCCGGAAAACATCATCACGAAGGCGCCCAGTGCCGAATTACGGCCCAACCAGAAAGACAGCGACAGTTTACCCGACTATACCATACTGGACCAGGTGCTGTACCAGTATATTGAAAAAAGGCTCGGGCCAGCCGAGATCAAAGCAAAAGGATTTGATGCGGCACTGGTTGACCGTACTTTGAAAATGGTAAATACAAATGAATATAAGCGGAACCAGTTTTGTCCCATCATCCGCGTATCACCCAAAGCTTTTGGTGTTGGTAGAAGGGTTCCGATTGTAGGGAAATATCTTTCCTGATAAATTTTCCATTCAGTTTTCCGCCAGGCTGCATACGCATGAAAAGAAAAGAACAAAATCAGAATAGAACGAGCCTTGAAAAAATTTCGAGCTTCGAATACCCGGCTTTTCTCATGCGGTTTCCGAAAACAATTCATGTGATATATGCCATTAATTTTATTTTCCAGTTCCGGAAATGGTATGTGTACCCCCGGATCAAATCGTTATTAAAGAAAGCGGGGAATGAGGGTTTGTGGATAGACCTTGGTTGCGGTGAAGGTCAATACCTGGTTCCGATCAGTAAAAAATTTCCTTCCTGGAAAACAATCGGTGTAGATAACAACCCGTCCAATATTTCTTTCTTGAAAAAAGTTATTCCGGCGAATGCTGAACTGATACTTACCGACATTGAAAAACTGCCTCCTGAAAACAAAGCAGACCTGATCACCTGCATTGGTGTGCTGCAGTATATTGAAGATGATGAAAAGGCCC
Organism: Chitinophagaceae bacterium; assembly: GCA_004028765.1. Lineage (GTDB taxonomy): Bacteria > Bacteroidota > Bacteroidia > Chitinophagales > Chitinophagaceae > Sediminibacterium. The sequence goes on from SAIX01000056.1 coordinate 46,592, forward strand.
TGCAGAAAATTTACGGGGCCCTTCTGCCGGGCGGGAATTTCCTCTTATACTCACCAGTAAACGGGCAGCTCCATATATCGCTTTACAAATACCTTCTTACACATTACAGTCATTACGAATCAGTAAATAACCGCAGAAGAATTTATCAGCAAGCAGAACTTGAAAAAAAATTACGAAACAGCGGTTTTAAGATCGAATCAGCAACTATTACATACGGGTACTGGGGCAGAATCAGTCATGAGATATTCAATATCCTGCTTGTGGTACTTACCTCCTCTCCGTGGCCATTGAAATTATTTGCAGGCATCCTGCTTATCCCTGCCACACCATTGGTCATTTTATTAATGGCTGCAGATTTTTGTACCACACACAAAAATGGAAATGGAATCATGATCACAGCGGTAAAATAAACGCAGGTAAATAAATGCAAAAACCCCGGCTCTTAACCGGGGCTTTTATCGGACGATATGCTTCACTACTATCCCTGTATCACCATCAGTGGTACATGGGTATGAAATGCCAACTGCGTGGTGTGACTTGTGGTAAACAGGCTTTCAAGAAAACTGTGTCTTTTCGGGATCGTGATGACCATATCAGCCTGGTGCTCCAGGGCGAACTGATTCACAGCTTCCACGTAGTGCTTGTTTTTTGAAAAATGAAACTCTGGGTTCAGGTCCTGCAGTAAGGTATGCACTGCATAACTTTCCCCAACCACATTGGATGGATACATCACACCGTATTCGTCCGGTATCTCTTCTCGGTTAAACACCAATAATTTTGCTTTTGTATTTTCCACGATCCTGCGCACCGCTTTCACAGGAATCGTTTTATCTGCCTTATCAAAATCACTTAATAACACAACCGTTTTTACCGGCCTGAACACTGCATCTTTCGGAACAATGATCACAGGTGTTTGTGAATGCCTGGCCACCGCAACCGTATTGCTTCCGATCAGTTTTTCTTCGAGCATACCGCCGCCGGTAATACCCATTACAATGAGTCCTGCATCGTTGGCCACACAGGGTGCATCAAGGCCGTTGTTCAGTAAAGCGTATTCGCAATAGGTTTCAAGCACACAGTTATCGGGGCAAAAAGCCTGCAGTGCCAACTTGAATTTATCGAGCTCATGCCGACTTGCCTCTTTCAGTTGCGCCTCATCCAGTAAAGATACTGCCGGCACCATCGGGTCGATCATCAGCGGCGCCTGGTATGCATTGTACAGGATCACTTTAGGTGCACCCAGCTGTTTCGCCAGCTCCAGTGTATAACGCGCCGCATTTTGTGCAGTGGCTGAGAAATCAGTAGGAACCAGGATATTTTTCATGGTTTTGTTTTGTAACATAAAGTTCTATCAGTTGATCTCTTTTATCTATGACATTCCTCATGTTTCGGATTGATTTTTTGGGAGAATTGTTACGCAAAACAAAAGCCCCCGCAATTCTGCAGGGGCTCGTTCTCATGTTGTGTGATCTTATTTTACAGATTTTCAATAATTCCCGCAATGCCTTGTCCGCCGCCCACACAGGCAGTCACCATTCCGTATTTTTTATTCAGTCGTTTCATATCATTCAAAAGTTGCACCGTTAGTTTACAACCTGTACAACCCAACGGGTGTCCTAAAGCTATCGCGCCGCCATTGATGTTTACGATATCCGGGTTTAACCCCAATTCCCGTATTACGGCCAGCGATTGTGATGCGAACGCTTCATTCAATTCAATCAGTTCAATATCTTCTAGCGACATACCCACCTGTTTCAATACTTTGGGAACAGCGGCCACCGGGCCAATGCCCATGATGCGTGGATGCACACCCGCAGAAGCACAGTTCACGAGTCTTCCAATCGGTTTCAATCCCAGCTCATTCACCATCTTTTCACTCATCACAATCACGAAAGCTGCGCCGTCACTGGTTTGCGATGAATTACCCGCTGTTACACTGCCGGTGGTTGAGAAAGCCGGTTTCAATTTCGCCAATGCTTCAAAGCTTGTATCTGCACGAACACCTTCATCGGTATCCACCACATAACTGCGTACAGCTTTCTTCCCTTTTTCATTCACATAGGTTTCTTCAACAGTGATCGGTAGTATCCCTGCTTTAAAATATCCTTCCTGAATTGCCTTCATTGCTTTCTGGTGCGATTGCAAAGCGAACTGGTCCTGGTCTTCCCGGCTCACATTAAATTCTTTTGCCACAGCTTCCGCAGTTAGTCCCATACTCAGGTAATAATCCGGTTCTTCTTTTGCAATGGCGTATGAGGGAACTGTTTTCCATCCGGCCGTGGGCACTAGGCTCATACTTTCGGTGCCGCCAGCAATGATACAATCCGCCATTCCTGAACGGATCTTGGCAGTAGCCGTGGCAATACTTTCCAAACCACTGGCACAGTACCGGTTGATGGTGATGCCTGCCACTTCAATCCCCAATGCTTTGGCAGAAATGATACGGCCAAACTGCAAACCCTGTTCCGCTTCTGGAACTGCGTTACCTACGATCACATCATCCACACGTTTGGGATCCAGTTGCGGAACAGATGATACAAGCCCTTTGATCACTTCCACTGCAAGGTCATCGGGCCTGAAAAAACGGAACCCGCCTTTTTTACTCTTGGCAACAGCCGTTCTGTAACCCGCAACAATGTATGCTTCCTGCATAAAACGGTTTTATGGTATCAAATGTAGGGAAAAAATCGAAAAAAGGTTGTTTATGCAACCAAATTCCGGGAACTTCAGGCCTTCGGTTGATTGGTTTTATCTTCGTGGCATGTTTTATCCTTTACTTCGCGAACTGCTTTTCTGTTTCCCGCCGGAAGATGTCCATTATTTTTCGATGAACCTGCTTAAAACGGGCTGCGGCATCCCCCCGATAAAAAAACTGCTGGAAACAAAATACCAATACCCGGATAAAGACCTGGAAAAGAGGGTTTTCGGATTAGACTTTCTGAACCCTGTTGGACTTGGTGCAGGATTCGACAAAAATGCGCTTTACCTGCGCGAACTCGAAACACTGGGATTTGGATTTGTGGAGATCGGAACCGTTACCCCAAAAGCACAGCCAGGAAATGACAGGCCCAGGTTATTTCGCCTGCCGGCGGATAAAGCCCTGATTAACCGGATGGGCTTTAACAACGATGGAGCCGAAGTCATTAAACTGAGATTGATCAAATGGCAGGAATACAAGGCGAAGCATGCAAGTTCAAAACTGATCGTTGGCGGTAATATCGGGAAGAACAAAGTAACGCCGAATGAAGATGCCTGGAAAGATTACAGCATTTGTTTTGATACATTGTTTGATACCGTGGATTATTTCGTGGTGAATGTGAGTTCCCCCAATACACCCGGCCTGCGCGAACTGCAGGAAAAAGATTCCCTGAAAAAAATCCTTTCGCAACTGCAGGAACAGAACCAGGGCAAAGCAACACCCAAACCACTGTTGCTGAAAATCGCTCCTGACCTTAACCAGGAACAACTCGATGATATTATTTCGCTTTCATTTGAAACATCGCTGAGCGGATTGGTTGCCACCAATACTACGATCAGCAGGGAGGCATTAAGTGAAAAGTCAAAAGTGAAAAGTCAAACAATTGGTGCGGGTGGGTTAAGCGGAAAACCGGTTCGTGAAAGAGCCACAGATGTGGTGCAGTATCTTTCAAAGCAAACGGATGGAAAAATTCCACTGATCGCGAGCGGGGGTATTTTTACCGGACCCGATGCAGAAGAAAAACTGGATGCAGGCGCTTCGCTGGTACAGGTATGGACCGGGTTCATTTACGAAGGCCCTTCGATCGTTAAAAATATTTGTCGATATCTTTCCGGTGATAAGCCGCAATAACCTGTTTGCATGGAAACACTTTTTACATCAGAGAACCTGGTCAGTTTTTTTGTATTGATAGTTCTCGAAGTCGTACTCGGTATCGACAATGTGATCTTTGTCAGCATCATCATGAACCGATTGCCAAAAGCCCTGCAACCCAAAGCCAGGCTTACCTGGATGATAACCGGGATGATCAGCCGGAGTATTCTTTTATTCGGGTTAAGCTGGTTACTGGCGCAAAAAGGCAAACCTTTGTTCAGCGCTTTTGATAAATCATTTGACCTTTCGAGCCTCGTTATGATCGGGGGTGGTTTATTTTTGATCTATAAAACCGTAAAAGAAATTCACCACAAACTGGAAGGAGAAGCCGATGCAGCAGCCGGCATCAACAGCAAACCATTGGGATTTGGCAATGCGGTGGCGCAGATCATACTGATTGATATGGTATTCAGTTTCGACAGCATTATTACTGCGGGCGGTACTGCAAAAAGACTGGAAGTAATGATCGCAGCCGTAGTGCTTGCAATGATCATCATGTTTCTCTTCAGTCCTAAAATATCAGCCTTCATACACAAACATCCCACACTTAAAATGCTGGCCCTTTCCTTCCTTGTAATGATCGGGTTTGTATTGCTGGTGGAAGGCTGGGATGCAGAACGTACGCACGACCTGCACCTAAAAAATTATGTGTATTTCGCGATGGCTTTTTCTTTTATAGTGGAATTGCTGAACATGCAGTTGCGTAAAAAATATGTACAGCCTGTGCAGTTGCGCGAACCCCGGTTAACCGGAGAAAACCCCAACCCTGAATCGGATACAGCCCACTGATTTCAAATTACATCTGTAAAAAAAGAACCTTCTGATTATGTCAGGCGGTTTTATTTTAACAATTCTGCTGAAAATATTTTTGCGGGTTTTTCATTTTATCTATTTACTTTGTATTTCAAAGTACTTTTTATGGAAGAAAGAAACAGTCACCTTGATACACTGAACGATATCCGGCAGATGATGGAGCGAAGCAGCCGTTTTATCAGTCTGAGCGGGCTGAGCGGCATCGGCGCGGGGTTTTGTGCATTGGGGGGTGCTTTCTTCACCTGGCGGATGATCGAATCCGAAAAAGCGAGGGGTTTCAACTACCGCCAGCTGGTTTTCGAAACCGGCAGTGAGCTGCAGCAAACATTGCTGCTGACAGGCGCCCTTACTTTTTCTGCTGCATTACTGGTGGCTTTTGTTTTTACGTATATCCGGAGTGTTAAAACAAATACGCCCATCTGGGGGGCCAGTTCAAAGCGCCTGCTCTGGAATACCATGATCCCCCTGTTGGTGGGCGGTGTGTTTGTGATCCGCATTTTACAATGGGGCTATGGCGGGATGATAGCGCCGGCCTGTTTGTTATTTTATGGGTTGGCACTGATCAATGGGAGCAAATACACATTATCAGAAATACGCTGGCTGGGTTTCAGCGAGATATTATTAGGTATTATCAATCTCTGGATGATCGGCTACGGGCTGGTATTCTGGACGATCGGGTTTGGGTTGTTACATATTCTTTACGGCGCTATTATGTGGTGGAAATACGAACGGGCCTGAAAAATACAAACATGAAGAACCCGATCGAACATCTGAACAAGGTTTTTGACAGCCGCGTACGCCTCGGTATCATGAGCGCCGTGCTAGTGAATGAAGAAGTAAACTTCAATGACCTGAAGGACCTGATACAGGTAACCGATGGCAATCTCGCTTCCCACCTGAAAACGCTCGAAGAAAATAATTATATCAGGGTAAAGAAGGGGTTCATCGGCAGAAAAACGAATACCACGTATCTCGTTACCAAAGCCGGTGAAAAAGCTTTCAAAGCGCACCTCGAGGCACTTGAACAAATGATCAGAAAAATTCAGTAATGCTGTTCAATATCTGTATACGATTGTATCTTTTTTCAATGGCGGTATATGCAGGCCTTACCACTCCCTGCCTCCTGATTCCGCCAATGTATATTGAATCACTCAAACTGGCCCTGGTTTTTGGATCCTGTGCTGTCTTATTTTTCACAGGCTTACTCTGGGGTATTTCTTTTTACAGGATTTCATGGCATATTCAGTTCAGGCTGCTGTATGCAGCAGTGGGTATTACAGTTCTTACCAGTTTTCAATTGATCACATGGACTGGATGGTTGGGTGAGATCTGGGGTGAGCCGATATTCCTCGCGTTTCCTTTTGCAGCAGCACTCGTGGGATGTTTTTCGGTTTATTATCACAGAAAACAAATTATCGAATACCTCGAAAGCAAAGCATGAAAAAAACACTGCAACATATAAGATGCGCCTGCCTGGTTGCATTAACACATCACGCTGCATTACCCGCATTAAGGTACCTGCGGAAAGCAAAGCCTTTTCCTTATTCCAGTGAAGCATTGCTGCAAATGGAAAAAGGAACAGTTGGAAATGACCTTGCCTTGTTTTTGGGAGAGAAAAAGCTCAGGTTGCTTTCGCATTATGCACGGCATGATATGAAACATGTGGTGCTGGGTTTTGATACAACAGAAGAAGGGGAACTCTGCCTGCAATCATTTATGCTGGGTAACGGGCGGTTTTCTTTCCCGGTGATCGCAACGGTTGTATTCGGCTTGTTGCTGGCACCGGATCACTGGAAAAAAATGCTGGCCAGTTACCGCCATGGTAAACAATGTATCGCCATTCACCGATGGAACTGGTATACGCTTGTAACCCAGAGAACGGAAACGGTCAGGAATCAAATTTATCAAAAAAATCAAGTCACGTGAACTGGTTTAAACCCTTTGGCATCCTCTACCTGCCTGTAAAAGCAGAAGGCTATCTTATTTCATTGCTCGCTGTCGTTTTTATGATACCGGTTTGTACTGCCGTGATCCGTAACGGGCATTCCGTATCCGATGACCTTTATCAAATATTTGTATATGGCACCTGCATTGCATTCTGGTGGAAATGGGTCGCAGAAAAAACTTCAATCAAAAAAACATGAACAGGCAACCCTTATTCAAAGCTTTCGGGCATGCTTTTAACGGGTTATCCCGTTTTATCCGCACAGACCGCAACGGCAGGATCCATTTCAGCATCTCGTTGCTGGTTTGCATTGCAGGGTTTTATTTCCGGATTTCGCATACCGAATGGATGCTGCTGCTGCTATGTTTCCCGGTAGTACTCGGGCTTGAAATGATGAACCATGCCATCGAAAAACTCTGCGACACTGTTCACCCCGGGCAGCACCCTTATATTAAAACGGTAAAAGATGTAGCCGCAGCGGGTGTGTTGTTTGCTTCCATCATTGCCTCCGTGATCGGATGTATTGTATTCATTCCAAAAATTCTTCTGTTAGTATGATATCGAAAATTTCTTCGACGGGTAAAATGTTATTGCTTTCTGTTGCCTTTTCCATGTGTTTACTGTTATTCCGTTTCTGGTATTCGGGAACGTTGGCTTATGGATTTTATATCTGGAACACTTTTCTGGCACTGATACCCTATTGGTGCAGTATCGGTTTAGGGAAAATGAAAAAACCAAACCTGGCTGCTCTTTTCCTTGGCATAACCTGGCTCCTGTTTCTCCCCAACGCGCCATACCTGATCACTGATATGCTGCATTATGAAGAAAGCAGTACCGCTCCCTATTGGTACGATATTTTTATCGTGATCACTGCAGCATGGAACGGGATAGCGCTCGGGTTAATTTCACTGATGAATATTGAGAAATTCCTCGCAAAACACCTCTCGCCAAAATGGGTAACGGTTTCTGTTTTTCTCAGTCTATTACTATGCAGCTACGGCGTTTTTATCGGCAGGTTTAACCGCTTTAACAGCTGGGATATTTTTACAAAACCTTTCGAATTATTCTGGACCTCCGCACATCATATCCTTTTACCGAATCTTTATCCGAAAGCCTGGGCGTTCACGCTTATCTGTTCCATTCTTCTATCACTTGTATATTTTACGCTGAAAAAAATTTCCATTCAGTATTCCGATCAACCTAAAGCATAAAAAAATGCCTCAGCCAATTGGTTGAGGCATTTTTTCTTATCATTTCAGTCAGATCAGAAATCAAACCCAAGTGCAAAATACCAAACCGGTTTTCCTACAAATACACCTTTCATCGGCCAGCCTGCATCGAGTTTCATAAAATAACCAAGCAGCGTGCTGCGGATACCAAAACCATAACCACCGGCAAACGGACCGAGCCCACCTGCATCGAGGCGTACTAGGATATTATTTCCATAGATCACTTCACTGGGCCTGGTTATTCCATTGTATTTTCCATTCCATGCCGAACCCAGATCCACAAACTGCACCAGCTGGAAGTTTCGCAGGAAGGCATTATTGATGGGCCGGTTTATCAATGTTGAGAAAACCGGGAAACGGAATTCGCTGTTCAGCACAACGGCATTGTTACCGTTGGCGATATTCTGGTTATAGCCGCGCATATTCACCGCGAGCGATTGGAACGCATAGGTTTGATCGGCCGCTGGCTGGTTTCGGTTGAACTGAGGGCTGATCCATCCATCCACACCGCCGAGGTAATAAATGATTTTTTGTCCGCCCCATGAGAAATCACCGGCTGCACGTCCGGCCCAGATAAAGTTGCGGTAGATTTTATAATAATACCGTGCATCAAAACCAAGATTAAATGTCATCTTATTACCACCGGTGGCAGCGTTATACGATGAGGGCATATTGGCGTCGAAATAGATCTTGTAACGCAAACCCACCCAGATGTTTTGTGTTGGTGTGATGGTATTATCGTGTACAAATTCAAGGTGCGATACAAAGTATTTTGTCAGTGTATCGGGATATTTCAATGCATTCTGGTTAGGCAGGCCGGCATTGTTATCAAAGGAGCGGAGAACACCTCTGTCAGTACGGTAGCCCACTGTTGCACGCAGGCTTTTCACTTCATTAAAAGGATAACTGATATTCACCTGGTACAGGTTGGTGTACAGCATCGTATTGAAGGAAGTGTTGAAGAAATTGCTGACATTGCTCCTGTAATAGGTAAGTCCCCAATCCACGCGCCTGCGAAGGTTCTGATAGGTAAAGAACACATCTTTATCGCTGAGGTTGGTGCCAAAGCGGATACCGCCCACAAATTTCTGGTCTTCCATCAGGTCGCTGGTGCCTACACGAAAGGTGAAATTAAAATCGTTCCCGTTATTCAGTTGAATCGGGCCATTCCCCCCGCCGTAAGGCTGGTAACGGTTGATGAGGATATTATTGGTAAAGCCCACCAGCGCATAATCTGAACTGAATTTTAAGCGATAATCAAAGAGCCGCGATTTACTGAGTGAAGAAGGTTTAAAAACATTGTTATCTGCCTTTGCCTGTACAGCCGCACTGCTGTCGGGTTTTTCATCGGCAAATTCGTTCTGGAAAAAATCCTTTGGTTTTTTGGTGGAGTCGGCAACAGCTTTCTTGTTATAAAATGTTGCTTTACCGTCGACCGCTTTTTTCTCTGCCACCTGTTTTTTCATGTATTCCGATGGGCGGGCATTTACATTTCTTTTTGCAAGCGCCTGCTCATCCACTTTCAGTTTGTATAAAAATTTAAAATCTCCCTCCTGCCGTACTTCACTCACCGTACCGTTATTTCCTGCGATCCTGGTTTCGATCAGGCTGCTCTGGTAATTGGTGATCGGAAAAGTGTAGGTAGAATCTTTATATACCTGGAAATAACTTACGCTGTCCGGCTCAGGTTTCTGCCAGGCACGAAGTGTGGAATCAAATTCTTTTACGGAAGGATTGCGCAGCAATTCATCCCCGATATAATACAAGGTATCAAGCCCGTTGCGCTGTGTAGAGAAGAAACCTGCCCAGCGGTTACCGATGCCATTCTCATCCGAAACAAAAGTGAAGTGATTGGTATTATACTGCATCGGGTAACGGGCATTGCCGTTCTTCATATCGGTCAGCTTTGCAAGTTGCTTTTTCTTGCTGTCGTTAAAAATGTCAACGATATAAATATTGAAGCGGTTCCTTCCGGGTAAAACGGTATCGGTATCGGGGGCTTCCGGGTTAGGCCGGTTTGAGGAATAAATAATACCGGAACGATTGGGGAATGAAACAAATGTAGGATCCAGGTCATCATACACATCATTGGTGATCTGTGTGAGTTTGTTTTCTTCGATCTTATAAGTGAAGATATCTGAGTGACCGTTCTTCACGGCGCTCATCACCACCGTATTGGCATCAAGCATAAATGAAGCATCAAGCACCTGTTCAACTCCCTCGATCTCCTGTTTGTATCTTTTGAATTTCGCAAGGATATCGTACACAAACATTTTTATTTTGCCCATTTCCCAGTACACCACCAACAACCGGGTGCCTTTTCCATCCCATGCCATGATGGGATAATTGGGATTGATATCGCCCTGGTTGGTACGCACACCGATTTTGAGCAGGGTTTTTTCGTCATAAAAATTCTCACGGAGTTTTACCGCATATTGCCCCTTTTTGAATTCGATCACCGAATACGTGGTGCTTTTCGGATTGGGATTTGCCTGGAAACGGAAATAATCATTTTTCGAAATGTCTTCCGAGATCACCATCTGCCCTTTGGGCTGGTTACGCCGCTGCCGTATATCTTTTACATATACTTCCTGCTCGTACCGCATAAAATCCGCCAATACCTCTTTGAACTTTCTTTTACAAACCCGCAGGCATGCATTGTTCAGGTTTTTGTAGATACGGGCGAGGTATAAGAGATAGGTGATGTTTTCTTTCCGGTATTTTTCGCCGATATAATACCAGAATGCATGACCGGCCAGTACCGGCTTTTCAAATGCGAACTGGTAAAAAGAATTGTAGCGGCCGCCAAGGATCGCACTTTTGAGTTCATCATCTTTTTGGGTGCTCCATGCTTCGGCTGCATAAGAAACATAGCCATCCACCAGCCATTTGGGAAGATCGAGCAATGCCTGGTTGCTGGCAAATTCACCGATATCATCCCCGAATAAAAGGTTATCCGTTAAAACCTTTGCAATTCCTTCACGGATCTGACGCTTGAGATGTTCATGGTTGCCATCAAAATAGGTTACGATCTTATTGTTCACCAATTTGGTGATACCACCCGAATTCTGCCAGTCGGCACCCAGCCCGATATTGGAACTCTTGTAATCATCGTAGCTGTTATACACCACGATATTGGCCCTGCGCTGTAACGAGTATTCAATAAAATTTTCGATGGAACGCAGTTCTTCTTCCGCCACCTGTGTAACAAATTTACCGAGCTCTACGCCTCCCTGTGCCACATAGGTATTGAAATTGGGCGACTGGTAAAATTTCCACTGGAATTTTTTATGCTGGATCCGGTTTTTTCCGAATTCAACAGAATTTACCTGGGCGTTGGTAAGCCCGGGTAATAAAAAACCTGCCAACAGGAAGAAAGAAATAATTCTATTCACTTGCATATCCGAACTTTGGTATTTTAAAATTAGGTATTTACCATCAAAAGCCGGTAAAATAAGGTTATGCTATCGATCAAGGTTTTTACGTTCAGCCCCATTCAGGAAAACACCTATGTTGTATACAACGACCAGAACAAAGCTATCATAATTGATCCCGGTTGTTACTTTTCCGCTGAACAGGAAACGTTAAAAAACTTTATAACAGATACGGGGCTTGAACCGGTAAGGTTGCTGAATACCCATTGCCATCTCGACCATGTTTTCGGGAACAAATGGGTTTGGGAAACCTGGGGGCTTGAATTGCATATTCACCAGGGAGAAGAGGCCATGTTACAACTGGCTCCTGTATCCGGCGAAAAATGGGGGCTTCCTTTCAGCAATTATACCGGGCCGCTCCACTTTCTTTCCGAAGGAGATACCGTTTTACTGGGCAATGATGCCCTGGAAGTGATCCTCGCACCCGGCCATTCGCCGGCGAGTATTTGTTTTTATTGCAAAGAGCAGCAGTTCCTGATCAGCGGGGATGTATTGTTCCGGCAAAGCATCGGACGCACGGATCTTCCGGGTGGCGACCATGAAACACTTTTAAAAAGTATCCGCGAAAAATTATTTGTGCTGCCCGATGAGGTGGTGGTGTATCCCGGCCACGGTATTAAAACCACGATCGGTTACGAGAAAAGAAACAACCCTTTTTTATAAGATCGGTATGAATGATTGCCGGATGGTTTTTCGGTAAAGATGCCATGAAAAGATAGCGTACAAGGGCTTGCGATGCAACCGGGATGCCATGAAAACCCACTGCCGGTATCAAAAAAATCCTTTCTGAAAAGCCTGTTATTTTTTATGCGCAGCTTTATCATACGCCATGATAAAAATGGCGCCGAGGTTTTTATGCGGCGGGATATAATCTTCAAATTTATCACGGTAACCCGCTCCTACCCTTACCTGTACAGTTTTCCAGAGTTGCTCCCAGTTAAGGTCCTGTCCTGCGCGCAATTTTTCGGTGATGGCATCAATGAGGCTTTGGTTTACCACGCCTGCCGCCACCTGTTTGGAAGAGATGATATGGGCTGTTGGACAGATATGCAAAATATCATTCAGTTTCTGGTAACCGCCGCAACTGCCGAGCAAAACAATTTTGGCACTTGAAGGAAGCCGGCTGATGGTTTCGGGAAGATAATAACTATGCCCCCGGTGGATCACGATGGTGGGTGCGATGCCTTTTTCTTCAAAATAACTGAGCAGGCTGTCCTGTGCCTGCACATCGAGTTCCTGGGTTTCATCAAGCGGCAGGTTGGCATAAATGGTGATGGGTGCGCCGCGCGCAGAACTGATCTCCACCCATTGCGGTTTGCGGATGATGCGCCAGTTGGCATTACTGAAGCGGCTCATAAAAGCGCTGAAGTAAACGGTTGCATCTTTATCGCCATAAGAAAACTGCTGCACAATGATGCGGCCGGTTGAGTCCTGCAGGTTTTTCTTTGGCATTACATAAACAGGGTCGATACCCAAAGTACCTGCGATATCCACTTTATTGGTGGAATCTAATGAAAGAAAAATGGTATTCAGCAGGCGGTAGATCAATGCCCCGCGCGATTGCAGGTCGGTTTGTTTTTTGAGGTTTGTCTGCACCTGGGCAAGGATGAGCTTGCGGAGGTCTTTGTTGTAGATGCTCGCATACGAATCGGCCACATCCACGGCATCTTCCAGTGTGGTACCTGCTTCAAGCCCGTTCACAAAATAGCGCATCAGGTTTTCTGCAACAGGTTTATCCATCCTTCCCAAAAAATTATCGAGCGTATTATAAGCCGCACAGATCTTGATGAATTTCCGGTAATAATCGCCATGCAGCAACTGCAGCAAACTATCCGAGCGGGGTATCTGCATTCTTTGAAAAATCCTCGGGTATACGCCCACCACAAAACTGGAGGTGTAGATCTCTTCTTCTCCCATCACCGCCAGGTAATACAGTTCTTCCGGCCCCAGTTCTTCCAGTTTTTTGAAACGGATATTTTCATTGGGTTCATCGTGCAGCGCATTGATATCATTGATAAACAATTCCACTGCTTTTGAACGCAGGCGGTTGGTTAATACCTGAGCGGCCATCGGTGTATCGCCGCGCTGCATCCGCTGGGCATAATCGATCCGCGTTTTTACGAGCAGTTTATAGTAGCCGGTTGAGCTGTCGTTCACTACATAAGGCGTGATCGAATCCATCGATATTTTTCCTTTGTAGAGATTGTCCAGAAACGGAAAATACATCCTCCCCGTTTTGGTAAGCGCCAGCCGGCCGATGATTTTCACCAGCGGGTGGTTCACCGACTGTATCTTCCTGCCCAATGCATTCGGAACAGCAGCATAACGGTACAGTTCTTCCTGGTCGCGGAAGGCAGCGGCAGTGATCAAACTATCTGCGTAACGGTTATCGGGGTAACGGGTAAGGATGTTCAGGATTTCTTTTGGGTTACGCTGACAGGTTTTCAGCACCAGCAGGTCTTTCGATGCGTTGATCCCCCTGTTATCTTTCAATGCAAAATTATCGATGAGCACCCCGCCGATCTCCAGTGCATTTTCTGCAACGATCGGCTCGATCGAGTTACCGGCGATATCCGTATTCATCGCTTCTTCGTAGGCTTTTACCAGCGGCGGCAGCAGCGAGGCATTGGCCTGCCGGATGCGGTATATCGAAACAAAACCTGTGAGCATTTCATTGATGCCCCTCAACCATTTAAACCTGGCATAATCGTTGAGGGCTTCGTTGCTTTCCACTTTTGCACGCAGGTTATTTACCCTGATCTTTACGGAACGGAAAACGGCCGCATCATATGCAGCATTACCGGTAAAAGGCAGAACCGTATCCGTTTTCGCATGCAGTTTCGCGATCGAAGCAATGGTATTGAGTATCACTTCGTGGTGATATTCGTGCGAGGAGGGAATGGGTGGCATGGGCAACTCGGTCTGGGCAAACAACAGAGATCCCAAAAACAAGGATATGATTCCGGCAAAAAACTTCTTCACTTGCATAAACAGGTCAAAAATAGGTCCATTTTATGGCAAGACACACATTTGACCTGCTTTGCAGTTAACAATAACATAATAAGGTTAAAAAACCTTATTGCGGTGTATAGAAATTAATTTTGTGTAAACATTGCGTTAACACATGGAGGGAAAACCCAAACAGATCCTGATCGCTGACGATGAACCCGATATACTTGAGATCATCAGTTATAACCTGGGCCGCGAAGGATATGAAGTATATACAGCAAAAGACGGTAATGAAGCCATCGAAAGGGCCAAGCAACTGCATCCCGACCTCATCATTCTCGATATCATGATGCCGAAAAAAACGGGGGTGGAAGTTTGTGAGATACTCCGTTCACAGCCCATATTCCAGGATACATTGATCATTTTCCTGACTGCGTTAAGCGATGAAGCTTCGCAGATCAAAGGTCTTGAAACCGGCGCGGATGATTATGTGAGCAAACCCATCAGCCCCAAAGTGCTGGTAAGCCGGGTAAATGCATTGTTCCGCAGGGTGAACAGTAAAGAGACCGGTAAGAATATCGTGATCGGCAATATCACGATTGATCCTGTGAAATTTATTGTTTCGATCGATGGGAATGAAATCATTCTCGCGAAAAAGGAATTTGAATTATTGTACCTGCTCGCATCAAAACCCGGCCGCGTATTTCTCCGCAATGAAATATTATCCCAGGTTTGGGGCAACGATGTGATCGTGGGCGACAGGACCATCGATGTACATATCCGCAAAATCCGCCAGAAACTGGGAGTGGACTGCATTACGACGGTGAAGGGGGTTGGGTATAAGTTTGAGTTGTGATGACAGGTTGATCCGTTTATTGGTTTACTGGTTTATTGGTTGAGGGGTTCATGGGTCATTGATCATGGTTCATGGATTATTTGGTCTTTGGCTATTGGCCTTTTGAGATTGAGCGTATTATCGCAATCCTCTGCGAAAACTCCGCCGCTCCGCGACTCTGCGGTGAAAAAATTAAACTTGAAATGAGAGGTTCATGGGTCATAGTTCATGGATTATTTGGTCTTTGAGTATTCGTCTTTGGCTATTGGCCTTTTGAGATCGATCGTATCATCGCAATGCTCTGCGCAAACTCCGCCGCTCCGCGGCTCTGCGTTGAAAACATCAAACTTGAATTCACTGATTAACTTATTTGTGCTGGTTTATTCCGGTCAAAACCCATCCACATTCTTCCATGAACCATCTGCCATGAACCATGAGCGATTGGCTATGAACCATGGGCTATAAACACTAACTTGCAAACAACCGGTTCACCATTAATCTGCAATGTTCTCCCGGAAACACCATGTTCAAAACCAAAAATCTTTCTCCGCAACAGTTATCAGCTTTTACAGCTGCGATCCTCTCTGTACCCATTTCGCTGGGTATCTGGATCATACGCCCTGACTGGGTAATTGCAGTTTCATCGCTTGTGGTCACTTTTATCGGCAGCTATTTCCTGATACGCTTTGTACTGGAGTCATTTATTTACCGGAAGATCAAACTCATTTATAAATTTATTTACCAGACAAAAGCCAGCAAACGCGAAGAAACCTATTATAAATATATCCTTCCGCAAAAAGGGATCGATGAAGTGCGGGCCGATGTGGAGCAGTGGGCCGAACAGAAAAGCGCAGAGATCGAACAGTTAAAAACCAATGAAGCTTACCGGAAAGAATTCCTGCAAAACCTTTCCCACGAATTCAAAACTCCCATTTTCGCCATCCAGGGATATGTTGATACGTTGAGGAGCGGCGCCATGGAAGATCCCGATCTTGCAAAAAGGTTTCTCGACAACACAGCGAGGAATGTTGACAGGATGGTAAACCTCGTGGAAGACCTTGATGAAATATCCCGCCTCGAAAGCGGCAGGCAGCCTGTGTACAAAGAGAATTTTGTGATCCAGGATATGATCCGCGAAACCTATGAAAGCCTGTCGATAAAAACCGCCGCGAAAAATATCCGCTGTTCCATTAAAAAAGGATGTGAAAACCCGCCCATCACTGTATTTGCAGACAAGGAAAAGATCAGGCAGGTATTGATCAACCTGCTCGAAAATGCCACCAAATATGGGAAACAGGATGGGAGCATTGTGGCGAGTGTCTATAAAACCGATGGGCAAAGAGTGTTGATTGAACTGAGTGATGATGGTATTGGAATTGCAGAAGAACATCTGCCCCGCATTTTTGAACGCTTTTACCGTACCGACCGTGGGCGCAGCCGGGATGTGGGCGGTACCGGTCTGGGGCTCGCCATCTGCAAACACATTATTGAAGCACATGGGCAAACCATGCACGTCAGAAGCAAACTGGATGTCGGAACCACGATCGGTTTTACACTGGAAGGGGCAAGAAAGGAATAAGAATCATCATTGAATCATGAATAGGGAACAGGGAATATCGAATGATGAAGCAGTAGCACTATTTCTTCAAAAAGGCCCCGGTAGATACCAGGGCCGGAACATGAGAAAAATTGCTGTTATCCGGCAAAATTGATGGGGCAATATGAATAGAATATGAACGGTTTGCAATCATACCATTACGAAACAAGGGTATGGAAAAAATATCTTTACGGAAAACCGGCAAAATCCTATATTATCTAATCATTAATTATTTGTTTTGGGGTGGGCTGCGGATGCAGAACCCTATTTTTGCGTAAATTTTAAAGCTATGGGTATCAACAATTTTGGAAAACTTTTTATGCCGAAGAACAAAGTGTTTTATGAACTCTTTGAAGATGTGGCCGATAAAGTATACGAAATGGGGCTGAAGCTGAAAGAAATGGTAAGCATGGCAGAGCCTGATAAACGTGCGGCCATTCTTGCGCAGATCGAAGACCTTGAGCACAAGAACGACGACAATACCCATCGCATTTTTACAGAACTGGGCCGGAATTTCATCACACCGTTTGACCGGGAGGATATCCACTATCTCGCCACTTCACTGGATGATATTGCCGACTATATTTATTCTTCTGCCAAAAAGATCAATTTCTACAGTGTAAACCCGAACGACACCGGTATCCAGAAAATGGCCGAGTTGATATTACAGGGTTCGGGTGAAATCAAGAAAGCCGTATTCGGTTTACGCGATATGAAGAACCTCCGCGAGATGACAGAAGCCATGGTGAAAGTGAACAGCATAGAAAACCAGGCGGATGATGTGTTTGATATGAGCATCGAAATGCTGTTTCAACAGGAGAATGATTTTAAAGAAATGATCAAGAAAAGAGAGATCTACCAGGTAATGGAGATCGCCACCGATAAATGCGAAGATGCGGCGAATGTGATTGAGTCCATCATCATAAAATATGCATAATATCAAAGTGAATGGCGGGTGAATAACCGGCAGGCATTTTCACATTCACCATTCCTTATAAACGAATCCTTATGTTCACGATCCTGATCGTAATCATTGTTCTCGCTTTTATCTTCGATTATATCAATGGCTTCCATGATGCGGCCAATTCCATTGCAACCATTGTTTCTACCAAAGTGCTTACCCCTTTCCAGGCCGTGGTTTGGGCAGCCCTCTTCAATTTCGCCGCTTTTTTTATCTCGAAGTATATCTTTAAGGAATTCGGGATTGGCAATACCGTTGCCAAATGGGTTCATTCCGAATTCATCACGCTTGAAGTGATCCTTGCGGGGATCATTGCCGCCATTATCTGGAACCTGATCACCTGGTGGTTTGGTATCCCTTCCAGTTCTTCCCATACATTGATGGGTGGGTTCGTTGGTGCTGCACTGGTGCATGCCGGTGGACTGAGCAAAGGCGGGGTGGATGTGATCAACTATGCCAAAGTGGTTCCTACATTTCTTTTTATTTTCTTCGCCCCGTTGATCGGTATGGTCATCGCATTTATCATTACTATCCTGATTGTGCATTTGTGCAAACGATCGAATCCTTATCGTGCAGAAAACTGGTTCAAACGTTTACAGCTGCTTTCTTCAGCGGCATTCAGTATCGGTCACGGTGGTAACGATGCACAGAAAGTAATGGGTATTATCGGTGCGGCCATGATCTACTATGAAGGAACTCTTGGGCATCATATGGATTTCAACCAGTTTGTATCCCAGTATGGCTGGGTGCCTTTTACCAGTTTTCTCGCCATCGGCCTCGGTACAATGAGCGGTGGCTGGAAGATCGTTAAAACCATGGGCACGCGCATCACCAAGGTAACCCCCCTGGAAGGCGTTGCCGCAGAGACAGCCGGCGCCATCACTTTATTTCTTACCGAACATTTTAAGATACCTGTTTCCACCACGCATACCATTACAGGCTCTATCATTGGTGTGGGTGCCACCAAACGTTTGAGCGCTGTACGCTGGGGCGTTACTGTAAACCTTTTATGGGCATGGATCCTTACCATTCCTATTTCAGCCATCATTGCAGGGATCGTTTACTTTCTATTGAAATTATTTCTGCACTAATCATTAAGCAAGCCGCCAATGCGGTTTGTACCCCATGTGCTATCTTGCGGTATAAAATTTTGTATGGCTAAAATACTGGTAACAGGCGGATGCGGTTATATCGGGTCACACACGATCGTTGATCTGATCGAAAACGGATATGAGGTGATTTCGATCGATGACAATTCGCGTTCTTTTCCCAATTCGCTCAATGGTGTGGAAAAGATCACCGGTAAAAAAGTAAAGAATTATAAGGTTGACCTGAAGAATTATGATGAAACCCGCGCCGTATTCCAGGAGAACCCCGATATCAGCGGCGTCATTCATTTCGCGGCACTGAAAGCGGTGGGCGAATCGGTACAGGTGCCGATCCAGTATTATGAGAATAATATTTTCGGGTTGATCAATCTTTTGAAATGCGTGCAGGAATTCGGGCTGCCCGATTTTGTATTTTCTTCTTCCTGTACCGTTTACGGCAATCCGGATACCATCCCTGTAACGGAAACCTCTCCCACCAAAAAAGCAGAATCGCCTTATGGCGCTACCAAACAGATGGGGGAACAGATCATACAGGATTTTACAAATGCCAACAGTAACAGCGCGGCCATATTGCTGCGCTATTTTAATCCTGTTGGGGCACATCCTTCGACATTGATCGGCGAACAGCCCATCGGGAAACCGCAGAACCTTGTTCCGGTGATCACGCAAACCGCTATCGGCAAACTGCCGAAAATGTTTGTGCATGGAACGGATTACCCAACAAGGGATGGCAGTTGTGTAAGGGATTATATCCATGTGTGTGATATCGCGCATGCGCATACGCTGGCCATCCGATATCTCGAAGCCAAAAAGAACAAAACCCGCTGCGATATTTTTAACCTTGGTACCGGCGATGGGGTTACTGTACTCGAAGCCATCGATACATTTGAAAAAGTGAGCGGGGTAAAACTGAATTATGAAACCGGGCCACGCAGGGCGGGTGATGTAGTGGCCATTTATGCAAATAATAACCTCGCGGTTTCTGAGCTTGGATGGGATATCCGTTACAACCTCGAAGATATGATGCGTACTGCCTGGCAATGGGAACAAAAAATCCACGCCGAGGAAGAAAAAGCGAAGAACAACTAAGATCAGTCCAGCGAATTATACCAGGCGAATACTTTTTTAAGGTCTTCCTCGCGCCTGCATTTGAGGTTATTACTGGTAATGTATCGTGCCACTTCGTTTTTCTTTGCAGGTAATGCCGCGATCACGGCATCATTGTCTTTCGTAAGTTTCTGCATCCCTTTACCCGGCACATATATATAATAAGATTCTTTCTGTTCGAATACCCGTGTGGTATTTGCCTTGCCGTAAAACTTTGTATCCCTGTACAGAACCTGTATATATTTCAGCAATGTGGCTTTCCCTGAATCAACCAGTACATAATACTGTTCTTCATTCAGCTCATCCACCGGCGGGTAACCGCTCACCAGTATTTTATTTTTCGAAGCATCCGTGCAATGCATGAATTCAATACGGTCTATCGGTGTGGTGGCTTCCATTTCTTTGCCATCATTGTCTTCATAAATCACGCGGTTCGTAAACAGGTTCAGCTTCACGCGGATATTGTGGTACGATTTTCCTTTCCTTAGTTTTATAGTTGCCAAACAATACTCATCCTGGTAAAAAGGCGTGCCCTCCACTTCGTATTCGGTATGCATATACAGCGGGCGGCCATTGGCATCGCTCATAAATACCTGTGCATTGCTGAAATCGCCGGTGGCATTGCGGCCCTGGCCATAAAGGGAAAAACTGATCAGCGAAAAAAACAATATCCCTGTTTTTCTCAGTAGATGCATGCAGAAAGGTTTCCGGTAAGTTACGACTGATTGAGCATTTTTTCGGCATTCTCTGCCAGTTGCAATGATTCGATGAACTCATCAATATCACCATTGATCACGGCATCCAGGTTATAGGAAGTAAGCCCGATGCGGTGATCGGTTACACGGCCCTGCGGCCAGTTATAGGTACGTATTTTTGCGCTGCGGTCGCCTGTGCTTACAAGCGTTTTACGCTGGCGTGCAATTTCTTCTTCCTGTTTCCGCACCTGTTCTTCATACAGTTTGGTACGCAGCATCGTCATCGCTTTTTCCCGGTTGCCCAACTGTGAGCGTTCCGTCTGGCAAACCACCGTAACACCTGTAGGAATGTGCGTCAAAAAAACTTTCGTTTCCACTTTGTTTACGTTTTGTCCACCCGCACCACCGCTTCTGGCGGTTTCCATTTTCACATCGCTTTCTTTCAGTTCAAAATCCACTTCTTCTGCTTCCGGCATTACTGCAACCGTGGCTGCAGATGTATGAACGCGGCCCTGTGTTTCCGTTGCCGGAACGCGCTGTACACGGTGCACACCGCTTTCAAATTTGAGCGTGCCATATACATCTTCGCCTTCCACTTCCACCACTACTTCTTTATAACCACCCACAGTACCTTCGCTTTCGCTGACCACCTGTGTTTTCCATCCTTTTTTTGAACAGTATTTGAGATACATACCCAGCAGGTCGCCCGCAAATAAACTGGCTTCATCGCCACCCGTACCGGCGCGGATCTCGAGGATGGCATTTTTATCATCCTGCGGATCTTTGGGGATCAGCAGTTTGGTGAGTTCTTTTTCGAGCTCTTCCTTTTTTTGTTCCAGTTCCGGCAATTCCATCCGGGCGAGCTCTTTCATATCCTCATCCGGGCCATTAAGTGATTCTTTGGCGAATGTGTAATCGTCGAGCACTTTGCGGTACTGATCATAAGGTTTTACGATCTTCTCAAGCGAGCGGTATTCTTTACTGTATGCACCGAATTCTTTGGCGTTATTGATGATCTCAGGGTTGGTGAGTGCAACTTCCACCTGTTCAAATCGGGCTTTTATGGCTTCCAGCTTATCCAGCATATCCTCTTGTTTCTGGCTGCAAAAGTAAAGGATTGAAGGGTTTCCCGCCTTATGAATCCAAAGCTGCCCAAAAACGGGTAATGATGTATCTTCCTGCCTGAATTCAACCGACTGACTGTTATGAAGAAAATCCTTTTTGTTCTTTTGTTACAACCCATCGCTTTCCTTAATGCCCAGCAGGCCGATATCCTGATCAAAAACGGGAAAATCCTTGACGGAACCGGGAACAGTTGGTTTTACGGAGACCTGGCCGTTCAGAATGGAAAAATCGTTGCGATTGGTAAACTGGCCAAATGGACCGCCACAAAAACAATTGATGCAACCGGTTTGATGGTAGCGCCGGGTTTTATTGATGTGCATACGCATATTGAAGGAGATGAGCGCAGGCAGCCAACGGCTGATAATTTTATTTATGATGGGGTTACTACGGTCGTAACGGGAAATTGTGGTTTATCCCAAGTGAACCTCGGCGCGTATTTCCGGATGATCGACAGTTTACGCGTATCGATCAATGTGGCTTCGCTGATCGGTCATAATGATGTACGCAAAGCCGTGATGGGTTCTGCCAACCGCGACCCGAACGAAGAAGAAATGAAAAAAATGGAAGCCATTGTTGCACAGGCGATGCGGGATGGAGCCGTGGGTATGTCTACCGGGCTGATCTATATCCCCGGCACGTATTCCAAAACAGAAGAAGTGGTTCGGCTCGCGAAAGTGGCATCCCAATACAATGGCGTTTATGCCAGTCACATGCGTGATGAAGCCGACAGTGTAACACAGGCCATTGAAGAAGCCTTACATATCGGCCGCGAAGCGAAGATGCCGGTGGAAATATCGCATTTTAAATTAAGCGGGCAACAGAACTGGGGGCGCAGCAAAGAAACGATCCCGATGATCATGAAAGCAAGGCAGGAAGGTCTGGATGTAACCATTGATCAATATCCTTATACCGCCAGCAGTACATCGCTCAGTACACTTTTACCCGATTGGGTATTGGCAGATGGACAGGATTCCATTAATGCAAGGCTTGCCAGGCCCGATGTGAGAAAAGAAGTAAAAGAGTTTATGCTGAAAAAACTGAAGAAAAGAAAACTCAAAAATTTCAGCTATCCCGTTGTGGCTTCTTACCGGCCCGACAGTTCATTCAATGGAAAAAGCATTGAGGAAGTGAACCTTCAGCTCGGCCGCAAACACAAAGCAATGGAAGAAGCCGAAACCATTATTGAGATGATGGAAAAAGGCGGTGCCGGTATGGTGTTTCATGGAATGGGTGATGAAGATGTAAAACGCATCATGCAGTATCCCTTCAATATGTTCGCGAGTGATGCAAGTATCCGGGTTTGGGGTTCGGGCAACCCGCACCCGAGAGGATATGGTACCAATGCAAGGGTGCTGGGTAAATATGTAAGAGAAGAAAAAGTGATCACACTGGAAGAAGCGATCAGAAGAATGACTTCCCTGCCTGCACAGAAATTTCAGCTGCATAACCGCGGACTATTGCGCGAAGGCTATGCTGCGGATATCGTGGTATTTGATGAACAGAAAGTGGCTGACCTTTCTACTTATAACAAACCGCACCAGTTCAGCACCGGGTTTCAGTATGTATTGGTAAACGGTAAATTAACACTGGAGGAAGGAAAGCACAACGGCACCCGTGCTGGCGCTGTTTTAAAACTGAATCAAGCACCATGAAAAAAATCCTGTTATTCGCCTGTTTACTTGTTGCGGATACTTTATTCGCAAGTGATCGGTATGCTTCTCTTGATTCGTTCTTACAGGAGCAGGCCAACACCAAACGTTTCAGTGCCGTGGTGCTGGTTGCTGAAAAAGGGAAGATCCGTTATGAAAAAGCATTCGGCTACCGCAGCTTCGCCGATAAAACAGTTTTACAAAGCGATGATGTTTTTGAACTGGCTTCTGTAAGCAAACAGTTCACCGCAATGGTGATCATGATGCTCAAAGAAAAAGGGTTGCTGCAATTCGATGACCCCGTTGAAAAATATCTATCGATCCCATACAAAGGCATCACCATCCGCCATTTATTAACGCATACCAGCGGGCTCCCGGATTACCAGGCAGTGATGGATGCGCACTGGGATAAAACAAAAGTGGCAGGCAATGAAGATATCCTAGAATACCTGAACCGCTATGCGCCCCCAAAACTATTTGAGCCGGGAACAAAATACAGTTACAGCAACACGGGGTATGTTTTACTGGCCAGTATTGCTGAAAAAGCCAGCGGCCGTGATTTCATTGAATTCTGCAACACAGAAATTTTTTACAAACTGCGGATGAAACATACTGCGATCCGTACACTCGCAGAAAAAGCAGCAGTTAAAAATTTTGCCGCAGGCCATATCTATGTGAAAGAAAAAGATGATTTCATCCGTGCCGATTCTTTTCCTTCTTCCAACTATACCATATGGCTTGGTAACCGCAAAGGGCCGGGGCGCATCAGTTCCACCGCAGAAGATCTTTTAAAATGGGATCGTGCATTGTACACTGAGCAACTTGTGAAACAATCCACGCTTGCCGAAGCTTTCACTCCGATGAAACTGGCAGATGGCAGCCAGTCGAACTATGGTTTTGGCTGGGTAATCGCTGAAAATACGGAGGCCGGGAAAATGGTTTGGCACAACGGAGATAACCCCGGTTACAAAACACAGATCATGCGGTACCTTTCTCCGCAAAAAACGATTATTGTTCTCTGCAACAATGCAGTAGATAATTTTGATACCATCCTGAAACAGATCCCATCAAAAATTTTATAATGAATTTATTACGCAAAACACTTCTGCCAATCCTGTTCCTTTCACCTTTACTACAAATGGCACAGGATTACCGTGCGATCCATGAAAAAGCCATCGTGGCCGATTCGCACAACGATATCCTCACTGCCTGTATGGAAAAAAAAGTGCGTATGGACCAGTCATTAAAAGGCCGTACGCATTCTGACCTCGAACGTTTTAAACAGGGCGGTGTGGATGTACAGATATTTTCTGTGTGGTGCGATGGCAATAAGAAAAATCCGTTCGCCTGGGCCAACCAGGAAATGGATACACTCGATGCTGTGATTGCCCGCAACCCGGATAAGATCGCGCTGGTGCGGAACAGCCGCGAATTACAACGTGCCGTAAAAGAACATAAACTGGCCGCCATGTTTGGCGTGGAAGGTGGGCACATGATCGAAGACAAATTGGAAAACCTCGATAAATTATATGCCCGTGGTACCAGGTACCTGACGCTTACCTGGAACAATTCCACTTCCTGGGCCACATCGGCCATGCTGGAAACGACTAAGAAAGACAGTCTGGCCCATGCACAGAAAGGCCTTACGGAATTCGGGAAACAGGTCATCCGCCGGATGAATGAACTGGGGATGATGGTAGACCTTTCGCATGTTGGTGAACAAACTTTCTGGGATGCCATCCATACCAGCACCAAGCCTATCATCGTATCTCACAGTAATGCCTATACCCTCTGCCCCATTTTCCGCAACCTGAAAGACGAACAGATACTGGCAGTTGGAAAAAATGGGGGGGTGATAGACCTTAATTTTTATGCGGGTTTTGTAGACAGTAGTTTTATGCGCAAGGAATCAAAGTTTGCAGCATCGCATGCCGGAGAACTGGATTCGCTGATCCGTGCAGGTGTGCAGAAGGATTATGCTTTAACGATGATCTCTGAAAAATATGCTGCGGAAGTAACCGCCAATAAACCCACATTGGATATGTTGCTGCAGCATCTTGAGTATATCGTAAAACTGATCGGGGTTGACCATGTTGGGCTTGGTTCTGATTTTGACGGTATCAGTGTGGCGCCGCAGCAATTAGACGATGTTACTTCCTACCCCATAATCACAAAAGCATTGCTTGAAAGAGGATACAGCAAAAAAGACATCAGCAAGATCATGGGCGGCAATATCCTCCGGGTATTAAAAGCCAATGAAAGCCGGTAAAACCTTTCCGGAATCGTTTGGATATTCCGTTTGCGTGACGTAAATTTTGAATCCGCAAACGGGACGTATCCAAAACCAAACTCATGAGAAAATTTTTTTTCCTGCTTGCCCTGCCTGTTCAGTTACTGGCGCAGGCTGGCAGCTTCGAATCTTTTAAATCCTATCCTTTCCCAACTGAACTTACTGCTTCTGCCAAAGGTTCGCGAATTGCCTGGGCCATGGACGAAAAAGGGGTACGAAATATTTACGCAGCAGAGGGCCCCTCGTTCCAGCCTGTAAAAATCACATCGTTTACAAAAAATGACGGTCAGGAATTAACCAGTGTAACCATTTCTGATGATGGAAACTGGGTGGTATTTGTAAGGGGCGGCGATCATGGTGCCAATTACGATGGCAGCTTACCCATCAATGCCGCCAATGAAACCAATCCCTTTAAAGTGCAGGTAGGCACCGTTCCATTCGCCGGCGGCCCAACAAAATTTCTCTCCGAAGGAGATGCACCCGTGATCTCTCCCGACAGTAAAACAGTGGCTTTTATCAAAGGCGGACAGGTATTCACCGCACAGATAGATGGCGCTTCTCCTGCAAAAAATATTTTTACAACAAGGGGTACCGCTGGTTCCCTTGAATGGAGCCCTGATGGGAAACGTCTTTTGTTCGTAGCCAACCGCGGCGATCATTCCATCATCGGTATCTATACAAATGCAGATATGCCTATTCAATGGGTGGCTGCATCTTTTTACAGGGATAACAGCCCGCACTGGTCGCCCGATGGTAACAGGATCGTATTTATCCGTCGACCCGGAGCAGGCGGTGCACCCGATTCGGTTCTTGCAAAAAAACACCAGCCCTGGTCAATCTATACTGCCGATATCAATACTGGAAAAGCGAGCCTTTTATGGAAAGCACCGGCCACCTTACGTGGATCGGTTCCGAATACACATGGTGGAACAAACCTGCACTGGGCAGCAGATAATAAAATTGTTTTTCTTTCTTACCAGGATGGATGGCCGCACCTCTATTCCATTGATGCCAATGGCGGAAAGGAATTACTGCTGACACCCGGAAGTTTTATGTGCGAACATATCAGTCTCAGCAGCGATAAACGAACACTTACATTCAGTGCGAATACCGGGCCCGATGCAAAAGATATTGAAAGAAGACATGCAGCAAAAGTAAGTGCAGACAAAGCCGATATGCAGGTGCTTACACCCGGCAACGGTGTTGAATGGACACCTGTAATTACAGGCGATGGAAAAACAATGGCGTTTATTGCCGGTGGTGCGCAAAAAAGTCCACTGCCAGCCGTCATGAATTTATCGGGTGATAAAACATTCAGAAAGATTGGTGAATCGCTGGTGCCTGCTATTTTCCCTGAACAGCAACTTGTGGTGCCTGCACAGGTAATTTTTAAGGCGGCTGATGGGGTAACCGTGCATGCAGATCTGTTTATGCCGAAAGATGGTGCCGCTAAAAAGCCGGCGATCGTATACGTGCATGGCGGGCCACCGAGGCAGATGTTACTTGGATGGCACTACTCCGATTATTATTCCAATGCCTATGCTTCGAACCAATACCTTGCCAGTCTCGGCTTCGTGGTGTTATCTGTGAATTATCGTTTGGGCATCGGCTATGGATATGAATTTCATCAGCCCAAAAATGGCGGCGCTGCCGGTGCTGCAGAATACCAGGATATTGTAGCCGCAGGAAAATGGCTGCAGCAGCAAAATTTTGTAGATGCAGCCAGGATCGGCATTTATGGCGGTTCGTATGGAGGTTATCTTACAGCAATGGCACTGGCGCATGATTCAAAAATATTTGCAGCAGGTGTAGACATACATGGTGTGCACGACTGGACGGCGCAGGCCAACCTCAGTGCGGGTGCAGATAAATTTGAGAAAGCTCCCGATCTCGATCTCGCACTGAAAACCGCATGGAATGCTTCCCCGGTATCCTCCATCAAAACCTGGCGGTCGCCGGTGCTGATTATTCATGCGGATGACGACAGGAATGTGCGGTTTAACCAAAGTGTGGATCTGATCAACCGCCTGGATAAACAGAAAGTGGATTATGAAACCATGATGATCGTGGATGATACACACCACTGGATGAACTGGCAGAATGCGGTGAAGGTATATGGGGCAGTGGCTGATTATTTTGTGAGGAAGCTTACAAAGACTGAACGCTGAATGCAGAATGCAAAGCCCGAAATAAAAAATCAACTCCTCACTTTTAACTCCTAACTCCCGACTATCATATGGAAGTGCACCACCACCCGCATGTAGAGAAAAAATCCTTTAAAGAATATGTGCTTGAAGGGCTGATGATATTTATTGCTGTTTCTATGGGATTTATTGCAGAGAATATCCGGGAGAAAATACAGGATCATGAAATTGTGCAACGGAATATTGAGATCATTATTGAAAACCTGAAAACGGATACTGCAGCGATTTCCAGAGTAAACAAAGCCTCCGAAGAGCGTATCCTTGCGCTGGATTCAATCCTCACTTTCCAGAACAAACGATTTGGCGATCCTGTTTATTTCCAAACATTTATCCGCCTTTTCAGAAAAAATACCTGGAACCCCACGTATATCGCAACCAATGAGGCTTACGAGCAAATGAAAAGTTCAGGTAACCTTCGGCTGATCCACAATAAAGAGGTTTTGGATAGCCTTTTTAACTATAACGCAAAGGGTTTGGTTATAAAATGGAATGGTGAGGTGGTATTTACGAATTCAACGCAATGTGTTGAAGATATCAGTTGCTTTATTTCCATGCAGGATAACAACAAACCATCTCAAGCTGTTAATTACGTGGGGAACTCAAATGATATTCTGCGTTTTTTTAATCATTGCTTCGTATTAAAAGTAAGAATCAGCGGTGGCTATATAAGATATCTTGCTGATCAAAAGAAAAGAGCTGAAAACCTTATCAAATTATTACAGGAAGAATACAATATTAAAGACAACCCTTCAACAGAAACGCATACAAATTAACAGTATCATTTTTTCACTTTATACTTTTAACTTTTAATTCATTCCATGGAAGTTCACCACCACCCGCATATTGAAAAAAAATCCTTTAAAGAATATTTACTCGAAGGGTTAATGATATTTTTTGCGGTATCGATGGGTTTTATAGCAGAAAATATCCGGGAAAATATTTCTGAAAACCACAAAGCACAGGAACTTGCAGAAAGTTTGTACAAAGAAGTCAAATCCGACTCGGTACAGATCCAGGATAAGATCCGGTTCCGCAGCCGGAAAATTGACAATATGATCCAGTTCCGGAATACGCTGCGCGACAGCAGTCTTGAACACCTTGGCTCCGGTTTTGGAATGGGCATGTACTGGACCACGCAGATCATAACACTCATTTTATTTGAACCGCAGGATGGGATTCTTTCACAACTGAAAAATTCGGATAACCTGAAATTTTATAAGACAAATGAATTACAAAGCGCCATAGGGAATTATTCTGTGATCATCAACCGGACAAGGACCCGGAACCAGCAGGAGTATAATGTGGTAGACAATTTTATACGGAAGATGAGCATGCAGTATTTTGATTTCAGGTGGCTCGAAAAAGTATCTGCCAACGGAGGGTTACTCGTAACAACATCCGGGAACGTTGGTTCCTGCCCCGAATACCCGTTTGAAATACAGAACAGGAATACATTCAACAGGCAGGAACTAACAGGTATCGTATCGCAATATATATTGGTAGTAAAAGGAACCAGTGAACTCACCTACCAGGAATTCATCAACAGAAACCACGAATTGTTACAGGCCCTCAGAAACAATTATCATTTCGAAAAAGAATAAACCCAGACAACGCAATTCTTCATTCTTCATTCCTAATTCGTACTTACGCATGGAAGTTCACCACCACCCGCATATTGAAAAAAAATCTTTCAAAGAATATATACTGGAAGGGCTGATGATATTCATTGCCGTTTCGATGGGTTTTATTGCGGAGAACATACGCGAAAAAATAAGCGACAGGGAGAGGCTACACGATTATATGTTATCGCTCACCGGTGACTTGAAGAGCGACCTTGCCCTGTACGATTCAACGATCGCTTCCAATACAAAGTATTCACTAATGATTGATACGATTGTTGAATCACTCAGCAGTGGAAAAGGGGATATGGTCAAAGTATACTATTTAGCAAGAAAATTAACCATGGGCGGCAGTTCACCATCGCCTGATTCCAAAACATTTGAGCAGATGAAGAGCACCGGCAGCTTACGGCTGATCCATAAGCAAATGATTGCTGACAGTATTGCAGCTTATTATTTATGGACAAAGAAATTTGAATATTGGTCTGATATGCAGAAAGAAAGGATCAATGAAATGATCATGGCAAATCCCAGGATATTCAATGCAAAGGTTTTCTATGACATTATAAAAAATAACAACAATGAAAGCCTTTCTCCAGATCTTAGATTGACGAGTTCGGATCCGAAAGACATCAATGAAGTGATTATGAGAAATCAATATTATTATGGCATTTTGAAATTGATTAATCAACGGGCATTACTGGCTGCTGCTCAGGCAAGACAGTTGATAGATTTATTACAAAAAGAATATCATTTAGATAAAGAATAGACTTACCCATTATCCTCAAATTCCGAACCTTACACTCCAAACTGTTCTCATGGAAGTACATCACCACCCGCACCCCGAAAAAAAATCCTTCAAAGAATACCTTCTGGAAGGATTGATGATTTTTCTCGCCGTAACAATGGGATTTATTGCGGAAAATATCCGCGAAAGCATTTCTGAAAACCATAAATCGCAGGAGCTCGCTGAAAGCCTTTACAAAGAAGTAAAGGCCGACTCGGTTCTGATACAGCAGAAAATTCAACTGCGGAACAGGAAAGTGTTACAAATGACCTACCTGCGCAACTGTTTACGCGATAGCAGTCTCGAACACCTGGATTCCCGTTTCGGAATGGCGATGTATTGGACCAATTTCGTGGTAAGCCTTATCCTGTTTGAACCGCAGGATGGCATATTATCCCAGTTAAAAAATTCAACCAACTTTAAATTTTATAAAACCAGCGAGCTTCAGAATGCAACCGGCAAATACTCTGTTTCTGTGAGCCGTATCAGGATCCGTAACCAGCAGGAATATAATATTGTTGATAATTTTATCCGCAACGTCAATATCCGTCATTTTGATTTCAGGTGGCTTGAAAAAGTTTCGGATGATGGTGCGCTCAACGGTTCTCAAATGATAGAACTGGATCCCTGCCCTGCGTTTCCGTTTGAACTGCGAAATAAAAGTACACTGAATAAAGACGATTTAGCAGCCATCGTATCACAATACTTATATGTGGTGAGAGGAACCAGTCAATTACATTATAAGGAATTCATCAACAGCAACCATGAATTATTACAGGCGCTCAGAAACAATTATCACTTTGAAAAAGAATAAACGCATGGAGTACACAATTCTTCATTCTTAATTCCTAATTCTTAATTACGTATGGAAGTACACCACCACCCACATGTAGAAAAAAAGTCCTTCAAAGAATACTTACTCGAAGGGCTCATGATCTTTCTGGCCGTTTCAATGGGATTTATCGCGGAAAATGTAAGAGAGCGTATATCTGACAGCGCAAAAGAAAATGAATATATGGCTTCCCTGAAGGAAGATCTGAAAAATGATATCATTTCCATCAAAGCCACTATGGAGTTTAAACAGACAGGTTTAAAAAGGTCCGACACTCTTATGTCTATTTTACGTGCAGGTAACACCAATACACAAACTGCTGAACTTTACTATCTGGCCAGATCGCTAAGCATCAGAAACTACTTCTACACAAATGATGGCACCATACAACAGCTGAAAAATGCCGGTGGCTTCCGGATGATCAGAAAAAGAAATGTGATAGACAGTTTACAGAAGTATATCAGCAGTATTGGTAGTCTTTATTCTTTGCAGGATATGGAAGAAGCGGTAATTACCGATTACCGGAAACCGTTGGGTAAAATTTTTGATGCCCAGGTATTTAACAGTATGTATGATAGTACGAGGCCAGGGTTGGTGATTAAAAAGCCTGGCTACAATCCCACCTTGTTATCAGCTGATAAATTTGACCTCAATGAGTTTGCTATGAAAGTTGTTTATATCAAAGGGGTACGCCTGGCTGAAATGGGCAATTACGAATCGATTGCGAAAAGAGCCGCCAGGATTATTGCGCTGATTGAGAAAGAGTACCATCTCGAAAAAGAATAAACACAAAACCAAATTCTTAATTCTTAATTCCTAATTCTTAATTCTTAACTATTCCATGGAAGTTCACCACCACCCGCATGTAGAAAAAAAGTCTTTCAAAGAATATCTCCTGGAAGGTTTGATGATTTTTCTGGCTGTTAGCATGGGTTTTATCGCAGAAAATATAAGGGAGCGCATCACTGAAAAAGCCATTGCACACGAGATGGCAGAAAATTTTTACCAGGAACTGGTTTCTGATTCGAGCAAACTCTCGAAAATCCAGTCGTTCCGGAAGAAAAAAGAATATGCCTGCCGGTATGTGATGCGGTATATCCGTGACAGCAGCCTGACCAACCCAACAGATTCCTTTTACCGGTATTTTACACTTGCCCTTTTGCAGGTTGGGTCTAATTCTACTTTTGATCCCACAGATGGTATCCTCACACAGTTGCAGAATTCAGGGACCAGGAGGTTTTTTAAAAACCCGGAACTGCAGAAACAGGTCAGTGAACTCGGGGTCACGATTAATTTCGTCAGGATACGGAATGAGCGCGAACTTGCTTTTCTTCCCCAAGTGATCCGGCCGCTTCTGCAAAAACACTATGACTTTGATTGGCTTGAGGAATTTATGCAGCATGGGAAAAGAACCATTTCCTCCGCCATTCTTGATTCTTCATTTGTTATGACATATAAACCAAAACTGCTGAAACAAAACCAACTGGACCGCGAAGAATTGTACAATGCCGCTGCAGGTTACCTGCTTATGATCCGCGGGAGCAGTCTTACGGTATACAATGAGTATGCAGATGCCTGTTATAAGTTATTGGCGCAGCTAAGACAAGAATACCAATTAGAATCAAAATCAGAAAACAAAGAATAATTTTCTTATGGAAGTGCATCACCATCCTCACGTTGAGAAAAAAAATCTGAAGGAATATATCCTGGAAGGCCTGATGATCTTTATTGCCGTTAGTCTTGGATTTGCCGCAGAAAGCCTCCGCGAACACCTGGTAAATAAAGAGCGGGAACAAATCTATATGGAATCATTTTATTCAGATTTGCAAAATGACCAGAAAGACCTTCCCAGGCTCATCGGCAATATTACAGATCAACAACTCGAAACGGCCAGTTCCTTAGAAAGGCTGTTACCGAATGTTCAAACCAATACGGTAGCTGATTCCATTTATTATTGTCTCAGGAAAATAATACGCCAGCAGGGTATTCGTGGATATATTACAGATCGTACCATCGAGCAGATCAAAAACGCAGGAGAAATGCGCCTGATCTCCAAAAAAGAAATCGCCGACAGCCTTATCGACTATTACAAAGGCATTGTATATACAGAGTACCTGCAACAAACACTGTTAGGCTATAAGGCCAAACTTTTAGATAACCTGCCCCTGATCCTGAAAGGCGCCGATTACAGTACCGTTATTAATGACCTGAATATGGTAATCATCCCCGACCACCATCTTTATCTTTTCAACACTGACCCGGTTCACATGAACAGAATTTTACTGCAGGCGGTGGAAATCAGTGCGCTCAGCAAAACAGTCAGAAGAAATATCCTTCAGCTCCTTGAAAAAAATCAAAAAATTACCAGGCTTATCGCAGAAAAATATCACCTCGAAAAAGATT
Source organism: Chitinophagaceae bacterium (assembly GCA_004028765.1). Classification (GTDB taxonomy): domain Bacteria; phylum Bacteroidota; class Bacteroidia; order Chitinophagales; family Chitinophagaceae; genus Sediminibacterium. The sequence continues at coordinate 80,025 of SAIX01000056.1, forward strand.
AGCCATTGAAGTATTGCAAACAATCATCCAAAAACATCAATACAGAAATTTATGGAAGTTCACCATCATCCACATATTGAAAAAAAACCATTCCGGGAATATTTACTTGAAGGACTGATGATTTTCATCGCTGTTTGCATGGGTTTTATTGCTGAAAATATCCGGGAAAACATCTCCGATCATGAAAAAGCGGAAGTATATATGAAATCGCTGCTGGCAGATATTAAAGATGATCGCAGTTTTATTGACAAACATCACCAAACCTATGCGATAAGGCTGCCTTTATTAGACAGCCTTATTGATCAACTCACTGAAACCCCGGCTCCAGGCAATACCAGTAACCTGTATTATTATGGCAGGCTGGCCAGCAAATCAGATAAATTCCCGGTAAATACCAGAACGATCGATCAGATGAAGAATTCAGGGAATTTCAGGGTGATTAAAAACGAAAAAGTTGCTGCGGAAATTGTTGCTTATTATTTATTGACTGAACAGATCAACGAATATGAAAAAATAGAAGACCAGGAAGAAAATGAATACAGAAAAAATGCAGTCCAGGTTTTTAATGCAGCAGTTTTCAATAAAATCAATTCAACGATGGAAGTAAAAAGGCCTGCTGGAAACCCCGCTTTGCGAACCACCGACAGAAAAATAGCAGGCGACCTGGCCGGTTGGGTACACTATATTAAAAATACAAGAATCAGTATTGATTATTACAAATCGGAGCTGAGAAAAAAGGGGGATATAGTAACTGCGTTAATTGAAAAAGAATACCACCTCAAAAAAGAATAATAACGGGTCATATCCAATTCTTAATTCTTAGTTCTTAATTTTTAATTACCCCCCCTGTTTACCGATAAAATTTCCGATACTGGTTTTGCTGTAATAATTTAAGCGCATGAAAAAAATATCTTTCCTCATTTTCCTGCTGCCCCTGCAGCTGATTGCACAGCCATTCAGTAAATCAGATATCCAGAAATGGGAACAACAGGCAAAACGTGTTACCATTATCCGCGATAACTGGGGCATCCCGCATGTATATGGCAAAACCGATGCAGATGCTGTTTTCGGCATGTTATATGCCCAATGCGAAGATGATTTTAAACGGGTAGAGATGAATTATGTAGAAAAACTCGGCCGGCTTTCTGAAGTAAATGGGGAAAGGGATATTTATAACGACCTGCAGATAAGGATGCTGATCGATACAGCAGAAGCCAAAAAAGACTACGAAAATGCCAGCATCTGGATGCATGCTTTACTGCATGCATTTGCAGATGGCATCAATTATTATCTCTACAAACATCCTGAAGTAAAACCTGCGCTGTTAAACCGTTTTGAGCCATGGTTCCCTTTGTTGTGGACAGACGGAAGCATCGGCGCAATTGATGTGGCAGATATTACACTGAATGACCTGCGCAATCTATATCCCGTAAACAAAGAGCTTGCCGTGGTAACAGAAAAAATAACACTGTACGACCAGTTCCCCGATGGCTCCAATGGTTTTGCCATCTCTCCCTTCAAAACAGCTTCAGGTAATGCAATGCTCTACATCAACCCGCATGTAACCTATTATTTCCGGCCAGAGATACAGGTACATAGTGAGGAAGGTTTGAATGCATACGGTGCGGTAACCTGGGGGCAGTTTTTTGTGTACCAGGGATTCAATGAACACCTTGGTTGGATGCATACCAGCAGTTATAGCGATGTGGCCGATACCTATATAGAAAAAGTGTTGATGAAAGACGGGCAACTGGTATATGAATACGATGGGAAAATAAAACCCGTAACACAGAAAGAGATCGACATATATTATACCTACAACGGTACAAAACTTAAAAAACATTTTACCACGTATTACACACACCATGGCCCGCTGATGGCCAAAAGGGATGGTAACTGGATCTCCGTTCGTGCGAACAACCGGGATGCAAAAGGGTTGATACAATCTTTTACAAGAACCAAATCACGCAATTTTACCGAGTTCCGGAAATCGATGGAACTCCTTGCCAATACTTCGAACAATACAGTATATGCCGATGACAAAGGAAATATCGCTTACTGGCATGGGAATTTTATGCCGAAGCGGGATCCCAAATTCAACTGGCGCAAACCGGTGGATGGCAGTACAAGCGCAACAGAATGGAAAGGGCTGCATACACTCGAAGAACTGATCCAGGTAAAAAACCCGGCAACAGGATGGATACAGAATTGTAATTCCACCCCCTTTACAGTTTCCGGAAGCAGCAGTCCGAAAAAAGAAAATTTTCCCGCATACATGGCACCCATGGGTGAGAACTTCCGCGGGGTGAATGCCGTAAGATTATTGAGTGAAAGCAATGGATATACGATCGATAAACTGACCCGTACCGGTTATGATACACATCTTCCGGCTTTCGATCTTTTGATACCCGCACTCAATAAAGTTTGGGAAGAAAACAAAAGCAATGAAAAATATACCTCATTAACAGAGCCCATGAAAATATTGGCTGCCTGGGACCATAACTGCGGTGAAAATTCTATTGCCACAACTCTTGCTGTGGAATGGGGCGAAAAAATATGGCGCAATATCCAGCGTACCAATGGGGAAGATGATAACAGCGACCAGGTGGTGAAAACACAGAAGTTTGTTCAGAACCCGCCTGCTGATATTTTATTACAGGCATTGCTGAATACAGTGAATGATCTCACCAAACGTTTTGGTACCTGGCAAAAACCCTGGGGGGAGATTAACCGTTACCAGCGACTCACCGGTAATCTTACCGAGAAGTATGACGACAATGCGCCGAGTATCCCCTCGGGTTATACTGCTTCTACCTGGGGTTGCCTTGCTTCTTTTGTGAGCAGACCCATGAATGGAAGCAATAAGCGCTATGGCAACAGCGGCAACAGTTTTATTGCGGCAGTTGAATTCGGCAAGAAAGTAAAAGCAAAATCATTGCTTGCGGGCGGCGAAAGCAGCAACCCCGCTTCCCCGCATTTTGGCGACCAGGCAGAAATGTACACAAAAGGAAAATTCAAAGAAGTTTTGTTTTATAAAGAAGATGTGTTGAAACATGCAGAAAAAACTTATCACCCGGGGGAGTAGCAGTGTTACAGGTTGGCGGATTACAAATTCGTGGATTATGTATTGATTGATTGATTCCCGTAAAGCCGCAAAGTATTCTCGACTCAATGCGGTTTTCTTTGCGGGAATAAATCGTTTGATTACACATCGTTACTCCTTGCCTGACGTGCAATCAACATATAAAACGCATCAGTACATAACAGTTAAATGAAAACAGATGAATACAAATCTTTGTTTCCGTTGGGTGAAAGTGCTCTGCGTAAAAGCCATCGCTATTATGGCTTTACTGATCACGTTCAACAACTGCACCGATTATTTTTCCAATTATCTGTTCGTGCAGCATGTACTGCAGATGGATACGATTTTCCCGGGCAGTTCCCTTCATTACCGTTCCATACAACAGCCCTGGTTATGGCATACGGGTTATATACTGATCATTGTACTCGAAGGCATCATGGGTATTACCTGTATGATGGGCGCCTGGCAAATGTGGGTAAGCCGTAACCAGTCAGCGGCAATATTTCATGCAGCCAAAAAATGGGCGATCGCAGGTATCGGTATCGGCATTTTTATCTGGTTCCTGTTTTTTGAAGTACTGGGCGGAGAATGGTTTGTAATGTGGCAAAGCAGCACCTGGAATGGGCTTTCGGCTGCAGAACGCATTACAGGTTTCCTGATGCTGAGTTTGATTTTATTGTATTTGAAGGAAGAAGATTTGCCTGCGATGTAAATTTTATTTCAGGTAGTATTCCTTTTCCGTTTCCATCGGATCTCTCGATAGAGGGTTCAGCAGTTTTGTATTCGTTCATTGCAATGTATACAGTACTCTTTTTTGTTTTGCTCTCCGATTCCGCAAGGTTTCCGCTTTAGGCGGAAGGCCCGGCGAGGATATTCCGTACAAAGAAATTACTGCTTTTGCTACAGTTGTAACTTAGTGTTATAAAAGCATAATATGAAACGAATATGTGCGCTGTTAGTTTTTATGTTATTGAATCGGGGTATGTCTTCAGCCCAGGATGATTGTGTTCAAACCGAGAAGAGTTATAAAAGCCTGATTCATTACTTTCTGGACGACAATGACTTTATCGCTTCGGGATGTATTCTTCCTTATCCTGGTCAGAAAAAAAATGATAAGAAGCCGATAATGATACATGTGTCAGTTAAGATAAATAACAGGCCAGAGATCAGAAATTTTATTGAAAATTATACCCATAAAAAAGTCAAGTTTTTATCCTGTGATGTTAGCGAAATACTAAAGCAAATAACTGCGAATGGTCAAACAGACACAAGTAAACTGGTGTATCAACTACCTGATAGGCACGTGTCTGGCACATTAACTATTCAAGGCATTTACTACTTTAAAAGTGGGTCGGAGAAAAAAGTGTTTTTCGATATTATAAGACGAGCGTCATTATTTAGCAAGTCTCAGTTTAATGATATTATTGAGTTCAAGTATATAAAAGGACGCTGGGATTATGCGAGGCTATTCAATTACGAAAAAAGCTAAACTGATTCCGGTTTCGTATTCGCTGACCGCTATTATATAATACCCACCACCATTGTTGGTCGCTGACCAACAACCCCTTTATCGTCCGTAATCATCAGTATGTTCTTTTGCCAGTAATGATTTGATTGCAGGTCAGTCGAACGGCAATGGCTGAGCAGGCAACTTTATTCTTTCCTACATTTTATATACCTCATCACTTCTCCACCAAACGCAAATGGTATTCCTGTATCAATGCCGGATTCTCGGGTGTTAGGGTAAAGCTTACCCAGATATTGGCTTTCTCTCCTTCCATCACAAAATAACCACGCAACTGGTTCTCGGGTACCAGTTCATTTACTTTTATAATTTTACCTGCTTTTGCAAAAGCCTCCCCGGCTTCTTTGCGCAATACATCGGTAAAATAATCGGCAAAAAAATTCTCCGCAAAAATGCCTGATTTCTCTGCATCCATAAAACCAGGTAATAACTTTACCAGATCATCCCTCCGTTGCGTCAGTATTTTGGATGCGGGTAATTGCCTCGGCTGCAGTTTGGATAAACGCAGGAGTGTATCCAGTACCATCGTATTGGCAAGTGCTGTAGGTGCATACGTTACATTGCCGAAGAACATCACACCCAATCCATATTCGGGGGCTATCACCCAGTTACTGCCAAAACCCGGTAAGCCGCCGGTATGCCCTACCGTTTCCCGGCCTTCGCAATCTTTTGACCATCTTAATCCATAAGCATACGCAGTTGCTATGGCACAGGCACGCCCACTCGGATATTTATAGGCAGCATTCAGTGCGGCAAAGCGCCAGGGCTGGTGCATTTCGCGCAGCGAACTTCTTTTCACAGGTCCGGTTTCTGCATCATTTCTTACAGGCCATGCCTGCATGTGCAAAGCCATATACCTGCTGAATGATTCGATGGAAGTGATCATCCCACCCATTGCCCCGTAAATACCATCGTGCAGCAAGGCTTCTTCCTTCCAATGGTCGTTGATCCAGCGGTATCCATGCGCCAGTTTTGCAGCAGGTACTTGGGTATATTCCCATTCGGCTTCCGTCATACCCAGCGGTTTCCAGATATTTTTGGCGATGTACTCGCTGTAGGGCATGCCGGTTATTTTTTTGATGATATAACCCTGCATTGCGAAACCCAGGTTACTGTATTCATAGGCAAGCCCGGGTGCATTGGAAAAACTGATGCCTTTTTTGATCAGTGCAACCAGGTCTGCATCTGTATCAGCGAGCTGGCGGTCGCCCCAGGGATTGTCTTCGGGAAACCCCGCAGAATGCGTCAGCAGGTTGCGTATCGTGATCTCCGGCGCATCGGCTGTAAGTTTCTGTCCTTTCATTTCAGGGATATAGAGGTACACGGGATCATCCAGTTTCAGTTTCCCTTCATCGCGCAGTTTCAGGATCGCCATCGATGTAAAACTTTTACTCATCGACGCGATGCGGAACAAAGAATTGGGTGTGGCCATTGTTTTCTGATCGATATCTGTAAAACCGCCCGCTCCTTTGTACACCAGTTGCCCATCGAGTACAATTCCGAATGCATAGCCGGGGAAATGATTTTTCTCCGCATACTCCTTATAAATTTTTTCTGCCAGCGGAAACAAGGTTTTTATTTTTTCCAGGCGATTGGCATCTGCGAAAGCAGGTGGCTGATAGGGCTGTTGTGCGTGCAAAAGGATCGCGCAAAAAAATGCGCTGCAACTGAGGAGGAAATATTTTTTCATATACTTATCAAAAGAGTAAGTTACTCTTTCCGGCGCTCCGCTCAAACCTTTATAAAAAATAATCTTCCTGCCGCTGAATATTTTTTATATTAAGATTCTAAATCTTCTTATATGCAAACACTGACTGCTTTTGGCCGCGGTATCACTGCTGCTTTTTTTTGCTGCCTGCTGGCCGGCATGGCTGCTGCACAAGGAACCATGCTGTTGCGCCAGCCATCTGCTTCCAAAACACATATTGCCTTTGTGCATGCAGATGATATCTGGGTGGTAGACCGGCAGGGTGGCGATGCACGCCGCCTTACCACCGCAACAGGTTCTGAAAGCAACCCGCGGATCAGCCCCGACGGAAAATGGGTCGCATTCACCGGTCAGTACGATGGCAATACAGATGTATATGTTGTTTCGATCAATGGCGGGGACCCGAAGCGGTTGACCTGGCACCCGGGCAATGATATCGTGCAATGCTGGACGCCTGATGGCAAATATGTAGTGTTTGTATCAGGACGGGAAGCACACCCCACTGCCACCGCACGTTTTTATAAAGTGGCTGCAGATGGCGGTATGCCCGAAGCCCTGCCGCTGGCCTTTGGTGCAACAGGTTCTGTTTCTGATGATGGGCAAAGCATCGCCTTCCAGCCTTATCCTTTATCGGATATCGAATGGCGGAACTATCGTGGCGGGCAGGCACAGCCTATATGGATATACAATTTCAAAACAAAAGAAACACAGAAAACCGTACAGGGAGATAAGGAACGGCACATGGGGCCTGTATGGAGCAATGGAATCGTTTATTTTATTTCGGAGCAGGATAATGCAGCGAATATCTGGTCGTACGATCCGAAAACCAAACAGCAGAAACAGGTTACGTTCCACAAAGATTTTGATGTAAAAAATATTGCTGCCGGCGATAAAAGCCTCGTGTACGAGCAGGGCGGAAGATTACACAGTCTTGATCTTGCTTCCGGTAAAACCACACCACTCGTGATCAATGCCAATGGAGACGAGAACTGGGGCCGTGCAAGATGGAACAATGTAACAGCAGGTGCATTGACCAATGCAAGTCTTTCGCCCACAGGAAAACGTGCTTTATTTGAAACGCGCGGAGAAATTTTTACTGTGCCGAAAGAAAACGGCGACTGGCGCAATATCACACGGAGCCCGGGAGTGGCGGATCGTTTTCCTACATGGTCGCCCGACGGACAAAAGATCGCATGGTTTTCTGATGAGAGCGGCGAATACCAGTTGATGATCGCGGATCAGTCGGGCATTACTCCTGCAAAATCATTCCCGATCCCCAATAAAAAATTTTATTTCCGTCCGGAATGGTCGCCCGACAGCAAATACATTGCATTTACGGATACCGATTATAACCTATGGTATATCGATGTTGCGAGCGGAACACTGAAACTGGTTGATACCGATAAACTCGCACATCCCAACCGCACATTAAACCCGAGCTGGTCGCCCGACAGTAAATGGATCGCCTATGCACAGATACAGGACAACCAGTTCAAAGCGATCAAAGTGTACAATCTCGAAACAGCAAAGAGTACAATGATTACAGATGCATTGGCGGATGCCATCGATCCGCAATGGGATGAGAGCGGAAAATACCTGTATTTCCTGGCAAGCACCGATTATGCATTGGGAACAGGCTGGCTGGATATGAGCAGTTATAATTACCCCGTGAACCGGAACTTATATATTGTTGTATTGAGCAAAGACAGCCCTTCCCCTTTTGAACCCAGATCGGATGAAGAACCCACAAAGCCTGCTGAAGAAAAAAAACCGGATACTGCAAAAGCGGCTGCAAAACCTGCAGCACCCGCAGTTGCGGCAGGCACTGTAAAAGTGAAGATCGATTTTGATGGTATCCAGCAAAGAATTTTAGCAGCTTCTGTTCCAGCGAGGAATTATGACGGATTGGTAGCAGGCCCCGACGGAACTGTATTTTATTCTGAGGTTGTTCCCAATGAAAACGGAACTGTGTTATTCAAATACAATCTCAAAGACAGAAAAGCAACCGAATTCACACGCGGTGTTTTTGCCGCCACAACCAGCTTCGACAGGAAGAGTATTCTTTTCCGCTCTGCAGCGGGATGGTTCGTTACAAGCACTGCAGCGGCACCGAGGCCAGGTGAAGGAAGGCTTGCAACCGACAATATCAAAGTGTATGTAGATCCTTCCAAAGAAGCACAGCAGATCTTCCGCGAAGGCTGGCGCTTCCAGCGTGATTTTCTCTATGTTGAAAATGTACACGGCGCTCCCTGGGATAAAATTTACGACTGGTACAAACCCTGGGTATCGCATGTAAAACACAGGACCGATCTGAACTATATCATCGATATTCTTGGCGGTGAGGTTTCCATTGGCCACTCGTTTACTTCCGGTGGCGATTTCCCGGATGTGCCTTCGATACCGGTAGGATTGCTTGGCGCCGATTATGAAACGGAGAATGGTTATTTTAAAATCAAAAAAATATACAATGGCGAAAGCTGGAACCCCGAGCTGCGTGCACCGTTAAGCGGTCCTGGTATGGATGTAAAAGAAGGGGATTATCTTCTTGAAGTGGATGGGCGCCCCCTCACAGCATCCATGAACCTGTACAGTTTGTTTGAAGGAACGGCTGGCCGACAGGTAAAGATCAGGATCAACAGCAAACCATCTGTTGAAGGGTCAAAACTGATCACGGTTGTTCCGGTTGCCAGTGAAAATGGTTTACGTTCGCGCAGCTGGGTGGAAGGTAACCGCCGCAAAGTGGATGAATTATCAGGAGGCAAACTTGCTTATGTATATGTACCGAATACAAGTAATGCAGGTTATACTTATTTCAACCGTTACTATTTTTCGCAGCAGGATAAAAAGGGGGCCATTATCGATGAAAGAAACAATGGTGGCGGATCGGCTGCGGATTATATGATCGATATCCTGAACAGGAACCTGATGGGGTATTTTAATAACCGCGTTGCCGGGCATAAGCCTTCCACCACACCGATGGCTGGCATCTGGGGGCCCAAAGTGATGATCGCAAATGAAAGCGCCGGTTCGGGTGGTGACCTGTTCCCTTATATGTTTAAGAAAATGAAAATTGGTCCGTTGGTTGGCACACGCACCTGGGGCGGATTGGTGGGCATCTGGGATACCCCATTGTTTATTGATGGTGGCAGGATGACTGCACCACGGGGTGGTTTCTATGATACGAATGGTGAATGGGCTGTGGAAGCTACCGGTGTGGCGCCAGATATTGAAGTGGTACAGGATCCAAAAGCAGTACTCGAAGGAAGAGACCCTCAATTGGAAAGGGCCGTACAGGAAGCACTCAAATTATTACCGACGCAGGGTATTGAATTAAAGAAAGAACCTGCTGCGCCGATACGGTATCACCGCCCATCGGGGAAATAAAACAAAATAAAAAATTGCCGGCCGATGAGCCGGCAATTTTTTTAGAAAATATGGGTAACATTTTTTCAGACTTCAAGCTGTGAAGCACTTGCCTTCCTCGCGAAAAATACTGTGAGAAAATTGATTATATTTTTTTTCACCGCAGAGGCACAGAGAGGCAGGGTTTTCGCAGAGAGTTTTACTGATCGATGCCCGCCCATAGACCAATAGCCAAAGACCAACCCCTGAACCGCAGAGATTTCGCTGAGGGTTTTGGGATTGTAAAATGGCTGTATTAATAATGATATAGCTTTTGTATTACCTGTGCCAGTCTTTTCTTACCCATAAAATTTTTCTCGAGTTCGATATTGAAAGGTACCGGAGTATCCAATGAAGCGCAACGCATCACGGGTGCATCGAGCAATTCAAAACAATGTTCGCTGATCCATGCACTGATCTCTCCGCCGATACCCCCGGTTAATGTGTCTTCATGTAAAATCAGTACTTTACCGGTTGCAGCTACTGCATTTTTTATGGCAGTATGGTCCAGGGGCAGGAGTGTTCTCAGATCAAGTATATGCAGCGAGATATCCGGATTCTGTTCCTGGTATTCCTGCACCCAATGCACAGCTGCGCCATAAGCGATCACAGTTATATCCGTTCCCTCTTTCACCAGCTGGGCCTTACCGATTTCTATCGCATAGTATTCATCCGCTACAGTTCCACTGATGCTCCGGTACAAAGCTTTGTGCTCAAAAAATAAAACAGGGTTAGGGTCATTGATGGAAGCAATCAGCAAGCCTTTTGCATCATATGGATTGGAGGGATATACTACTTTTAAACCCGGCACATGTGTAAACCAGGCTTCATTGCTCTGCGAATGAAAAGGCCCGGCACCCACGCCTCCGCCGGTAGGCATCCGTATCACCACATCGGCATGCTGCCCCCAGCGGTAATGTATTTTGGCAAGGTTATTTACGATCTGGTTAAAGCCAACGCTTACGAAATCGGCGAACTGCATTTCCATCACCGATTTAAAACCTTCAAGACTTAACCCCAGCGCAGCTCCCACGATGGCACTTTCGCACAGAGGCGTATTGCGGACCCTTGCTTTTCCATATTTTTCAACAAACCCTTCCGTTACTTTAAAAGCGCCGCCGTATTCTGCAATATCCTGGCCCATCAGAATGAGATTGGGGTGCTGCTGCATACCCTGGTCAAGCGCTTCAGTGATGGCATCCACCATGCGGCACTCGTGAGTGGTGAGTGGTGAGTGGTGACTGCTTTGCACAGATAACGGTGCATATACATCTGCGGTTTCTTCGGCAGCATCAGGCAACAATGCTTCAGCCTGCATGGCCAATGCCAGTTCCTGTTCAATATATTCCTTCCATCCATTCCGGATATCGGCAACCTGCATTTCGGTTAATACATTTTCAGAAACCAGGAACTGCTCATAATTTTTGATCGGGTCTTTCTGCGACCACTCCTCAAATAGTTCTTTAGGAACATATTTAGTACCGCTTGCTTCTTCATGTCCGCGCATACGGAAGGTCATGCATTCGATGAGATACGGTTTCTGTTTATCAATGCAGTATTCCCGCACACCTTTGATTGTGTCATACACTGTAAGAATATTATTGCCGTCGATACGAACCCCTTCCATGCCATAGCCCTTTGCCTTATCCACGAGGCTTTCGCAACGGTATTGTTCGTTCACAGGTGTACTTAATCCATAACCGTTATTCTCGATCACAAAAATGACGGGCAGGTCCCAAACGGCTGCCACATTCAATGCTTCATGAAAATCGCCTTCGCTTGTTCCGCCATCACCGCTAAAGGCCAGTGATACTTTGTTTTCAGAACGGAGTTTATAGGCAAGCGCCACCCCATCTGCAATGGCCAGTTGCGGGCCGAGGTGCGAGATCATCCCGCAGATATGATGTTCTTTGCTCCCGAAATGAAAGCTGCGTTCCCTGCCCTTACTATATCCCTCTTTGTTACCCTGCCACTGCATAAAAAGTTTTCGCAAAAGCATATTCCGGCTGGTGAATACACCGAGGTTGCGGTGCAGGGGCATGATCCATTCATCGCTCTGCAATGCTATCGTTGCGCCAACCGAGATCGCTTCCTGGCCAATTCCGCTGAACCATTTGCTGATCTTTCCTTGTCGCAACAGCACCAGCATTTTCTCCTCGATCATCCTTGGCAGCAGCAGTTGCTTATACAGATGGATCAATTCTTCGTTGCTGTATTTTTCCCCGTTAAAATGCATGAGCCATGGTTTGCACGTGTGAATGGTGAATGGTGAGTAGTGAATAAACTGTAAACTACATTATTCACCATACACGGTTAAAGTTCCTAAGTTAGGAAACAAAAAAGCCATCCTGTAAAAGATGGCTTCCTTTTATTGGAATAAATTTTAGTCGCGACTGCTCAGTTTGCTCAGCAGTTTCAGTATTTCGAAATAAAGCCAAACCAGTGTCACCATCAGGCCGAAAGCACAATACCATTCCATGAATTTTGGTGCGCCTCTTTCTGCACCCTGTTCAATCATATCAAAATCGAGAACCAGGTTCAATGCAGCGATGGCAACCACAAACAAACTGATACCGATGCTTAGCATACTGCTGTCGTACACAAACGAAACATTCACCCCAAACAGGTTCAGCAGCATCGTAAGCAGGTAAAACAACCCGATACCCAGTGTGGAAGCGATGATGATGGATTTAAATTTTTCAGTTGCTTTTACGATCCGGAAATTATACAACAGAAAAACCGCGAAAGCTACACCAAATGTGAGCCCAACAGCCTGCATTACCAGCCCTGGTACAAAAGCTTTATTGAAGATGGCCGAAACCCCGCCGATAAACAACCCCTCGAGCAAACCGTATAACGGGGCGATATAAGGAGCCCAGTTGGGTTTGAATGTGATGGCTATCGCAGAGATCAATCCGCCAACGATTCCCACGATCATCCAAACCTGCATCTGCCCGAACTGTTGTTCCTGGAACAGGTGCCAGTTATAAGCGGCCCCCGCAATGATCATCAGCAATAAAAAACCAAATTTGTTCAGTGTTCCGCGTACACTCATCGTACCCTGCATAGTTGCTTCCAGTTGCAGGCTCCTGTCGAACATCTTTTCCGTTAATGTAGGGTTCCCTGATTTAAAAATTGCCATAGTAACTATTTTTTGTAAAGACAAATATACACAATCCCCTAAGCGGGTAAGACGATTGTTTGGTAAGAAAATTTTAAAATATTACGCCTTACCCGGAACAGGTACCAAGAAAATCTATTTACCACTGCCTACACATTACTCACTTTTTAGAAGGGGAAAGACAGGTGTAAATGAAACAAAGAGGTTACACAACCATGATAAGGATTCGCTTTATTTCATTGCCCCTTTTTTCAGGCCCGGGTAATGGTCCATCGTTTCAAAAATATAAGCGGGGTTCCGTTTCAACAGGCGGATAAACCTGTCGAGTGCTTCCGCATCTTCCGGCCTTTGAAACATTCGGTCGTGTGTGAGGATCACAAGGTGGTTTTTTACATGCGTTTCGTTTCGGGCAAAAGCACTGTCTACCTGGATAACCAGTAATTCCGGACTTTGCACAGGCCTTGCTGTTTTTTTACGGAAACCCCATTCAAGGTCCCATCCGGTAATATTAAAACCTGCGCTGTCGAGTCTTTCTGCCACAGGCCTTACCAACGGCGTTGCTTTGATCTCTCCTTCCCTTACCCAGGAAGGGTTACCTGGCAGGCGGATAATTTTCCAGGGCATTCCCAATACCTGCTGGGCATGTAAAAAATCATTCAATGCCGAATCGGGATGGTGGTAAAAATCGAGATACCTGTTGTAAGCATGCGAATAACTGTGGTTGGCGAGCAGGCTTTGCGGATAACCGTCGCGGATCATTTTTACGATCTTTCTTCCATCACTTTTTTGCTCGCTATGTTGCCCCACCATAAAAAAACTGGCTTTTACCCCAAGACTCCGGCAAATATCATAGCAGGTTACTGTGCCATGCTGCGGGCCGTCATCGAATGTGAGATAAATGTATTTTCGGGTAGTGTCGTAAACCAGGGGGTTCCACTGTGAACTATCGACCGGGGGCGCTGTTTTAGCAACCGCAACTGCGGTTTTCCCGGGCTCTTTAGGGTCTCCGCCTGCACAGCCCGAAAGAAGGGTGAGGGTCCATATCAAAAGCGTTTGTATCATCTCCTTTTTTACAAAGCGTTTCATTACCGCCTTACTGTTTAGAAAGCGAAGATATATCTTGACCGAAAACCGGCTTGCTATGTCAGAAAAAAAGCCGACATTACAGGCCATTTACCAAGTTCTGTATCAGCCCGGTTCCAGGTAACCAAAGGGCAATAATTTTTTTAGTTAGATGGCGAATAAAGAAGAATTACTGCAGGATGTAGTGATCAAATTTGCAGGCGACAGCGGTGACGGTATGCAGCTCACCGGCCAACAGTTTACCAACAACACCGCATTGCTGGGTATTGACCTGGCCACTTTCCCGGATTTTCCGGCCGAAATACGTGCCCCGATCGGTACACTGCCGGGTGTGAGTGGTTTTCAGCTGCATTTTTCTTCCAACCGGGTATTTACACCGGGAGACATTGCCGATGTACTTGTAGCGATGAATGCGGCAGCTTTGAAAGTGAACCTGAAATCACTGAAACCCGGCGGGAAAATCATCGTGAATACAGAAGGCTTTGATGCAAAAAACCTGCGCCTTGCCAATTACCCGGATGGTGTAAACCCGCTGGAAGACGGCAGCCTCGACAGTTATGAAGTGATCAGGATCGATGTTACCAAACTCACACGCGAAGCGCTGAAAGATTTTTCAGAACTTGGTGTGAAAGAACGCGACCGTGCCAAGAACATGTTCGTTCTTGGTTTTATTTACTGGATGTACAGCCGCGGACTCGAAAGCACCATCGATTTCCTGAAAGAAAAATTCGGCAAAAAACCTGTTATCCTCGAGAGTAACCTGAAAGTGTTACAGGCCGGCTATAATTATGGTGATACCACTGAAACATTCACGAGCCGATACAAAGTAGAGAAAGCCAAAATGGCTCCCGGTTTATACCGCAGCATCATGGGTAACCAGGCGCTGGCTTTAGGGTTAATTGCTGCAAGTGAAAAAAGCGGCCTTCCGGTTTTTCTCGGCACCTATCCGATCACACCTGCTTCAGATATCCTGCACGAGCTTAGTAAATACAAAAACTTTGGTATCCGCACTTTCCAGGCGGAAGATGAAATTGCCGGTATTGCTGCAGCTATTGGCGCAAGCTATGGCGGTTCTCTCGGTGTTACTTCCACTTCGGGCCCGGGTATGGCTTTAAAAACCGAAGCCATGGGTTTAGCGGTTATGCTGGAGATCCCGCTCGTGATTGTTAACATACAGCGTGGCGGCCCATCAACCGGCTTGCCAACCAAAACAGAACAGAGCGATCTGTTACAGGCTTATTACGGACGCAATGGCGAATGCCCCATGCCCGTGATTGCTTCTGCCACACCCAGCGATTGTTTTGATGTGGCATATGAAGCAGTAAAAATTGCTGTGCAGCACATGACACCTGTGATACTGCTGAGCGATGGCTATATCGCCAACGGCGCAGAACCCTGGCGTTTCCCTTCATCGGCAGATCTTTCGCCCATCACTGTGAATTTCAAAAAAGAACTCGCACCTGATGAACCAAAGTTCCAGCCATACAGGAGAGACGAGAAACTGGCGCGCCCCTGGGCAGTTCCGGGTACACCGGGACTGGAACACCGCATCGGCGGCCTGGAAAAACAGGATGTTACCGGTAATATCAACTATGAGCCTGAGAACCACCAGCACATGGTGAATACACGCCAGGCCAAAGTAGATAAGATCGCCGATTATATTCCCTTGCAGAAGCTTGATAGCGGTCCCGAAAAAGGAAAAGTGCTGGTATTAGGCTGGGGCTCCACTTATGGTGCCATTAAAAGTGCTGTCCTCGAATTGCAGGCACAGGGACATGCCGTTAGTCACGCCCACCTTCGTTATGTACGGCCTTTCCCGAAAAACCTGGGAGAGATCATCGGCAATTTTGAAAAAGTATTGATACCGGAGATCAATAACGGGCAACTGGTGAAGATCATCCGCGACCAGTATATGGTTGATGCAAAACCCTATAACAAAGTAATGGGTATTCCTATTACAAGGGGAGAGCTGGTGGATGTGATCAAAAAAATGTTATAGATCATTTTCGCAATAAGCTGTGGGTTACAGGCCATGTGTTGAAACACCCATTGCCTGCTAACCCATATTTTTTATGGATATTGAACAACTGCGTGATTATTGTCTTGCCAAAGCGGATACGGAAGAAACCCTGCCCTTTGGCCCGGATACACTTGTGTTTAAAGTGAAGGGTAAGGTTTTTTTACTGACCGGCCTCGACCGGCACCCGCTTCAATTCAATGCCAAATGCGATCCCGACAGGGCTATAGAGCTGCGCGAAGTATACCCACAGCATGTTTTGCCCGGATACCACATGAACAAAAAACACTGGAATACCATTGTAGTAGATGGCGCGATTACAAACGCATTATTAAAAGAGTTGATCGATCATTCGTATGAATTGGTGAGAAAGAAAGCCTGAGTCGGTGATTGAATGGTAGTTTTTTTCACAGGAGAAAGAGAAGAGAAAATGAGACAAAGAGATTTTTGATTTACCATTCTCAACGCACCACTATCCATTCGCCACTCACTTTTCGCCACAGAGACACAGGGCACACAGAGGATAGTTAAAAGGGTTAAAGAAGTTAAGAAGCTAAGATGGTTTGACTTTCATTAAACACTTTTAACTCCAAACTCTAAACTCCTAACTTAAAATCCCTCGCCACTCACCATCCCGGTAAACCGGGCTCTTGATATCATGGTAAAAAAGAAACTGCCAGTTCTGCTCCCTTCCTTCCTGCCACCACTGCTGCCTTAAATCCATTGCCTTTTTCCCATCGTAATCGTATTTGGCGACGAAACGGCTTTTCATCTGTTGTAACTGCGGTGCCACATCTCCCCCGAAAAAAATGGTTTTATTATTTTCTTCTATCCAGAATACCTGGTGAAATTTACTGTGTGCACCGGTGATTTTATAGTGGATATACCCGTCGATCCATCCTTCTTCTTCTGTTAACCATACCACTTTACTGAATTCTTTCAGGAGTTCAAAATCGTCAACGATATAAGAAGCACTGCCGGCGCAGGCTGCGTAGTCGTATTCGCTTTGCTGCACATACCAGGTTGCATAAGGGAAACTGATAAAACGTTCACCTGTTTCCGGTTGCGTAATGGTTACACCGCCTGCATGATCTTTGTGCAGGTGGCTCATCAATACCTTTGTTACCTGTGATGGTTGTATCCCGGCTTTCTCCAGGTTATGATGCAACTGGAAAGATCCATCCGGCAGGTTATAACCAAGGCCGGTATCGAGCAGTATCACATCTTTTTCTGTAATGATTACAAAGGGCTGTATCTCCACCAGTAAACTGCCAATGGGCCTGCTGTTGAGTTCTTCGGTTTCGGTGTTGAACGGAACAAACATTTTTGTTTTATCGATCGTAAAACTACCTTCTGATAATGGAATGATCTGCATATCCTGCTTAACCGCAAAGCGGGTTTTGATTACAGGCAAAGTTAACTACGAATGAGTAAGTGCGCCTCATAACTATTTTGCATCCCCAGGAAGATATTAACGCAATACCATCTGCCTGTCTGCATCCAGCCGGAGCAGGATAAAAATAAGGATCGTAAAAGTGAGCATCGATGAACCTCCATAGCTGATTAACGGAAGCGGAATACCCACAATGGGGAACAAACCGATTGTCATGCTCACATTCACTGCGATATGAAAGAAAATAATACTCGCCACGCTATAAGCATACACACGGCTGAATGTACTTCGCTGCCGTTCCGCAATTTTTACGATCCGGAAAAGCAGGAAGAGATAAATACAGAGAAAAGCAAAACAGCCCGCAAAACCAAAAGCTTCCCCAAGAGATGTAAAGATAAAATCGGTATGTTGTTCGGGAACATACTTGCCACGTGTTTGTGTGCCTTTCAAAAATCCTCTCCCGGTTAATCCGCCTGATCCTATGGCGATCTTGCTTTGTCTTACATTGTAATCATCCGGTTTACGTGCTGCTTTTTCTCCTGCTTTTCTTTCTGACTTTTTATTTTTACTGCAATCATACTCTTTACCCACCATGCTGTAGATACGGGTGCTCTGGTAACACTCGAGTACGTTGTTAAAAATATAAGGAACCACGAACCGTTGTGTGCCTACACAGAACAGCCAGATACCTATGATCAATACCAGCAACCCCTTACTTTTTTTGATCTGTTTGCGCAATACAAAAAGGATGAGCGCGGCAATGGCTGTTAAGGCAATAGCGAGTGTGTTCGGATCAACTACAAGCGTTGCAATTACAAGCACTGCAAAGCTGGAACCGAAAATGAGTATCTGTGCTGGCAACCCTTCCCGGTACATGGCGATGAGGAAAGAAGAATACACCAGTGCCAGCCCCAATTCGTGCTGCGCTATGGATAACACTGCCGGTGTAAGCGCAATCACAGCGGCGATCAGTTGCGAGCGGAGTTTGGTAAAATCGGTTTCCTGCCTTGATAAAAATTTTGCAAGGGCCAGAGCGGTAAATATTTTACAGAGTTCAGCCGGTTGTAAATTAAACCCGCCAACCAGCGGTATCCAGCTTTTGGAGCCGTTGATATTTTTTCCCAAAACAAAAGTGGCGAGCATCAGCAGTATGCCGAATGCATACATCAGGTTGGCAAAGGCGGTAAACAGTTTACTATCCGTCAGTAAAATAAAAGTGGCCACCATCGCACATACACCGGCGAAGATCAGTTGCTTGCTGTAATTGGTTTTACCACTCAGGAAAGTCTGCAGCCAGTTGGTATCGGTGCGGTACTCCACCATAAAAATGCAGAGGATACCGATGGATACGAGAATCGCATACAGCCAGATAATGGTCCAGTCAACCCCCTGTGATATTGTATTGTTCCGGTTATTCATTATCTCGCGCTTCGTTTGTATTTTTTGTCGTCGTTATTGGGCAATGTGGCAACGGTTCCCCCGGGTTTCTTTTTCTGCGGGGCTGCGGGCACAACAGGTTTTTTTGTGGGTGTTTGAGCGGGTACAATACCGTCCTGTTCAACCGGTTCTTCTTTCAGGTTGTCTTCTTCGGTATCACCCTCGGTTTCTTTTTTATTCAGTTTCTGTTCCATCAGCTGCTGGTTTTCTTTCAGCCGCTTCAGTGAATCCTGTTTGGCGATGGCCTGCCGCATCAATGGCGGGATATATACTTTGTTCGTGAACTCCTCTTCCATTGCTTTTCTTTCCGGTCCGCGGATGGAATCTTTCAAATATTTCTCGATCATCAAACTGGCGATGGGTGCGGCCACACGCGCACCCTGGTCAGAATTTTCACAGATCACGGCGATGGCGATCTTTGGGTTATCTCTCGGTGCAAATGCACCAAAGAAAGAGTGGTCGGGCTGTTTTTTGCCACGGTAATAATTTTCAACCGTTCCGGTTTTACCACAGATAACAATATCGGGTATGCGCGATCTTACAGCTGTACCATATTCCACCACAGCCTGCATCCCGTCCTGCACAGAGTTAAAAACATTTTCAGGTATTCGGCTGTCGGTATAGTGTTTTACTTTATACGCTTCCAGCATACCGTATTCATCACCTCCCTCTATCGAATCAACAAGGTGCGGCGTATAGTACCATCCTTTATTTGCGATAATGGACATTACATTCGCCAACTGCACCAGGGTGGTATTGATCTTGCCTTGCCCGATGGCATTCGAGATCAGGTTACAGGGATAAATTTTACGGCCGAATTCTTTGTAATAATTTTGGGCAGTAGGTATCAGCCCGTTTTTTTCGAACGGAAGATCCACGCCCAGTTTATGCCCCAGCCCGAATGAATTTGCATATACATTGAATCCAACCAATGCACTGTCGGTGGATGGATATTTCGATTCTTCAAGTAACCGCTTATATACAGTAGAAAAATAACTGTTATCGCTGTGCGCAACGGCATCTTTAAAATCAAACACGCCTTTGTCCAAACACTTGGGTTTACCGGTTCCACAACCGGTAAAATAACCCGGGCAGGAAACCGTCGTGCGCAGATCGATCACGCCTTCGGTAAGACCAATAATACCTACCACTGTTTTAAAAGTGGAGCCGGGTGAATAATAAGTGGTAAGGCCCCGGTTGTTCAGCGGAAGCCGCGGGTCGAGCAGCAGATCGGCGAAATGTTTTTTCTGCTGGCTGCCGGTAAGATAATTGGGATTGTAAGTGGGCGCACTTACCATGCAAAGGATGCCACCCGTTTTCGGATCGATGGCAACAATACTGCCCACTTTATTACTCATCAGTTTTTCGCCGAGCTTCTGTAATTCCACATCGAGGCTCGTGTGGATATTTTTTCCCGCAACAGCCGCTGTATCATAGATGCCGTTTTCGTAGGCACCCTGTATACGGTTCTTGTTATCGCGTATATAGTTCTTCACACCACGGGTTCCCATCAGCACTTTTTCATAATAGCGCTCAAGGCCCGTCATCCCTGCATAATCACCCATCTGGTAGCCTTCATCTTTGTGGGTTTTGAGATAAGTGGGATCCACTTCGCGTATATAACCAAGTACATTGCCTGCTGCATTATACGGGTATGTGCGTACGGAGCGTTCTGTTAAAGAGAACCCGGGGAACTTGTAAATATTTTCATTCAGCCTTGCATACATTTCAACAGTAAGCAATGGTTCAAAGATGCCGGGTTTAACATACCCGTTTTTAAAGATCAGTTCGCGGATTCTTTTACGGTATTCAGCTGTATCAATATTAAGCAGGTTGCAAAGTGCCGCAGTATCTACGCCCCTTGCTTCGGATGGTATTACCTGCAGGTCGTAGCTGATGGCATTTTCCAGAATGGCTTTTCTTTTCCTGTCGAAGATGATGCCCCTGTCGGGATAAACGATCTTACGCAGGATGGCATTATTTTCCGCCGCCAGTTTGTATTTCACAGAAAACAGCTGGAGGTTGATCAACTGTCCCACAATTACCAGGAATACCACTGCAAAAATGATCTGAACGATACGCGCCCTGCTCTGATTAAATACCGGCATACTTTGTTACTGCGAAAATGAAAGGATAAAATACCTGTACAAAATTGCTGAAATGCAGCTATGCTTGTATCATAAAAAATTAAAAAAGTTATGCATCTATGTTAGTTACCGGGAGTGGTTGGTTAGAGGGTTTATTTGTTTACTGGTTTTGGGTTTGTCAGGCTGGCGGGAACCATTAGCCTTTCGCGTATAAAACTTTAAGGGAACTGATTCAAAAGATAAATCCAACAGATGAACGAATAAACCAGTAAACCATAAACGATAAAACCCTTACCCCTTTGCCCTGGCCCTTCCGGTACGGTGAAAAAGCATTTCGGCAAGTAAGATCATCAGCAGGCTGATGGCAGTGGTACCGGCCACTTTGCCGATAAAATAAACAAAATTGCCGAACTGCAGCCATTCGATCAGTACCAGATAAAAATGGTGCGCAAAACTGAGCAGGGCAGCATACAATGCATAAGGTGCCCAGCCCATACTTTTACTGCCGGGTTCCAGGTAACTCTGTTCAGTGGTGTCCTGTGGTATCAGCAGGTTCAGAAGAAAGGGGCGGATAAAAGCGATCAGCACACAGGGTGCGGCATGTAAACCATACGTGCCGGTAAAATAATCGAGCGTTAAGCCAAAAACAAAGGAAACCAGCAATAGCCAGAAACGGTTCATACTGAAAGGCAGCCAGAGAATATACAGGAAATAGAGATAAGGCACAATAAACTGGTGCAGGGGCGGCACCTGGTTCAGGATATAAACCTGGAACAGGATGAACAGGATGAAACGGATAATATTTTTAAGAAGGCTGCTCATTAATTTTTCGGGACACTATTTTCTAACTGTACCTGCTCACTGTACCGTACATTTTCGATCAGGTAAACATATTGCAGGCTAAAGAAATTGGTTGCGGTTTTGATTTTAAGTGTATAAAAATTACTGGACGATTCTGAACTGATACCCGCCACTGTGCCGATCATCAGCCGCGAAGGAAAATTGGCGGAGTAATTGCTTGTAACCACCGAATCACCCACAGCTACTTTGGCGCCCTTGGTAACATTCCGGAGAATAAGATAGGTTGGATCGGCGCCATCCCATTCAAGGCTCCCTGCACTGTTGTCTTTTTTCAGCATGGCGCTCACTTTACTGTTGCGGTGTATCAGGCTCATGATCTTGCTGAAATTGGGGCTGGTTTCCACCACCACACCCACAATACCCTGTGAGCTGATGGCCGCCATTCCCTTGGTAACGCCCTGGTTGCTGCCTCTCTCAATAGTGACATAATTGTTCTGCAGCGTATAACTGTTACCCACCACTTTGGCCGGCAGCCAGGTATATTTCCGCGCCCTGCCAAGTGTGTCTCTTAGTAAAGTGTCTATAAATTTTTCTTTGCGGATATCGGGCGATTCAAAATTGCCGGCAAGCTGGTTGCGCAGGCGGTTATTCTCTTCCACCAGTAAGCGGTTGGTTTCTTTCAGCGTAAAATAATCCCTGAACCCGCTGTACCGTTTATTGATGTTACCGGTAACTTCATTAACTGCAGATGCAAAAAAAGACTGGTGTGTTTTACTGGCATTACTCAACATTACAATCGAGATCACCTGCAGCACAAGAAAGCTGAGAAAGCTAAGGTAACGGCGTATAAAAAAAAGAATGTTCTTCACGTGGAAAGCTTCAAACGGTAGACCTGAAATTTTACTGACGCGGCACCGCGTAATAAAACGCCCGGCCGGTTTATCTCATAATGAACGGAAAACGCTGGTAATTCTTTAAAGCAAGGCCCGTACCGCGCACCACACTTTTCAGCGGGTCATCGGCCACATGCACCGGGAGTTTGATCTTGGCGCTTAACCTTTTATCGAGGCCGCGCAACAGGGCACCACCACCGGTAAGGTATAACCCGCGACGGTAGATATCAGCTGCCAGTTCAGGGGGAGTGGTTTCGAGTGCTTTGAGGATCGCCTCTTCGATCTTGAAAATACTTTTATCCAGGGCCTCTGCAATTTCCTGGTAGCTCACCATGATCTGTTTGGGGATACCCGTCACCAGGTCACGTCCATTCACAGGCATATCATCGGGCGGGTTGTCAAGGTCTTTCATTGCAGCGCCTACATTGATCTTGATTTGTTCAGCCGTACGTTCACCAATCAGCAAACTATGGTATCGGCGGA
Source organism: Chitinophagaceae bacterium (assembly GCA_004028765.1). Lineage (GTDB taxonomy): Bacteria > Bacteroidota > Bacteroidia > Chitinophagales > Chitinophagaceae > Sediminibacterium. The sequence goes on from SAIX01000056.1 coordinate 103,057, forward strand.
GGGCTTCCATAATATCTGCTGTAAACTCATCACCTGCAATACGGATACTCTGGTCGCATACGATACCTGCCAGGGCAATCACCGTGATACCTGTGGTACCACCACCAATATCGATGATCATATTGCCCACCGGTTCTTCCACATCGATGCCGATACCCAGGGCTGCCGCCATCGGCTCATGGATCATATACACTTCTTTGGCACCGGCCTGCTCGGCACTGTCGCGTACCGCACGTTTTTCCACTTCGGTAATGGAAGAAGGAATGCAGATCACCATCCGCCAGCTTGGCGGGAACAGCGGTTTTTTGGGATAGATCATTTTGATCAGCTCCCGTATCATCAGTTCCGCTGCGTTAAAGTCGGCGATCACACCATCTTTTAAAGGCCTGACCGTTCGGATACTTTCATGGGTTTTCTCGTGCATCATCAGGGCCTTTTTGCCCACGGCCAGCACTTCTTTCATATTGTTCCTGTTAAGGGCAATGATCGAAGGCTCGTTTACCACAACTTCATCATTATGGATGATCAGGGTATTGGCCGTACCGAGATCCATCGCAATCTCCTGTGTAAAAAAGTTAAATAATCCCATTGTATCTGAATAGTTCGGATGTTATATTGATGTTGGCAAAGGTGACTGAATTTACTGGTTCCGCAAAGCCAAAATATTGATTTTTCAGGGGCCCGGACTGATCATTCTCCGGAAACCAAATCCGTTTCCGATCAGAGAAACTCGTACCCGATATCTTTCCTGAAATACATTCCTTCAAACGAAATTTTTCCGAGAATATTTTTCGACTTCGCAACTGCTTCGCCAATATTATTTCCATAAGAAGTAACTGTAAGAACACGGCCCCCGCTGGTAAGCACCTGACCGTTATCGCTCCGCGTACCGGCATGGAAAATAATTGAGTCGTTACCAACCGGCTGCTCAAGCCCGCTGATGGGGAGGTTTTTCCGGTAATCCCCGGGATACCCGCCACTTACGGCCATCACTGTTGCTACAGACTGCGGGTAGAATTCAACATTTGCGTCAATCAATGTACCATTGTCCATCGCAGCAAAAAGGCCTACAATATCGGTTTGGAGCCTTGGCATCACCACTTCTGTTTCGGGGTCGCCCATACGGCAATTGTATTCGATCACATAAGGCTCACCCCCCACATTCATCAGGCCAAAAAATACAAAGCCATGGTAATTCAGTTTCTCTTTCGACAACCCTTCTATGGTTGGTCGAATAATCCGTTCCTCCACTTTCTGCATAAACAACTCATCCATAAACGGAACCGGGCTCACACACCCCATACCTCCCGTATTCAGGCCGGTGTCTCCTTCACCGATGCGCTTATAATCTTTGGCGTGGCCGATCACCTGGTATACTTCTCCATCCGTAAGGGCAAATACGCTTACTTCTATCCCCTGCAAAAACTCCTCGATCACCACTTTGCTGCTGGCATCGCCGAATTGTTTGTGGAGGATCATTTCTTCAAAAACCCGTAACGCCTCTTCTGTTGTGGCCGCAATCACCACCCCTTTGCCTGCCGCAAGCCCGTCTGCTTTTAATACAACCGGGAGACTATGCTGCGCGATATAGGTTTTTCCCTCCCCGTAGGTATCCGCGGTAAATTCTGCATAACCAGCCGTAGGTATCCCATGCCGCTGCATAAATTTTTTGCTGAAAGCCTTGCTGCCCTCCAGTTGCGCCGCTTCTGCCGAAGGCCCCACCACAGTGATATGCTGTAAAGAAGGGTCGGTACTGAAAAAATCATAGATCCCTTTTACCAGCGGTTCTTCGGGGCCCACCACCAGCATCCGGATAGCGTGTTCGAGACAGGCCTGTTTAATAGCGGAAAAATCCGTTACGGATATAGCAAGATTGGTGCCATACTGCGAAGTGCCCGCATTGCCCGGGGCAATAAAAAGCTGGTCGCAGTGATGGCTTTTCACCATTTTCCAGGCCAGTGCATTTTCGCGCCCGCCCGAGCCGAGAAGAAGGATATTCATGCCGCGAAGGTAGCGCGGGAGAATGAGTTAGAAGTTAAAAGTTAGGAGTTAACAGTTCCTCCAAAAAAACTAACTCCAGACTCCAAACTTTTAACTCCTAACTCTCCTCTGCTCCAACATAGCTTTTCTCCGGCAACCGTTTTGCAATAAAAAGATACAGCACAAAGAAAACAGAGATGATGCCGATAAATAACCAGAAATACCTGGCCCCGGTATATTGAGAAAAAAAGCCGCCGTTGGCAATGCTTTTGTTCACGAGGCTATCGAAATAATTGCCCACCGAGATACCCAGCAGGTACAGGGCACTCATAGTGCTTTTCATCGATTTGGGTGAATGCGTATAGGCATATTCCAGACAGGTTACGGATACCAGGATCTCTGCAACAGCGAGTATCAGGTAAGCAAGAATCTGCCACCATACACTCGGTTTCCCGCCTGCATCGAGGCTTTGCTGCAACAGGGCAATGATCACAAATGTGAGGGCGGTAAGAAATAAACCGGCACCGATTTTTTTGAGCGGGGTTACTTTCAATCCCATTTTCTCCAGCAGCGGGAATACGCCATAGGTCATAACAGGGATCATACTTACGAGGAACAACGGGTTAAATGTTTGCACCTGTTCGGCATACAGTGTGTAACCGAAAATGGTGAGGTCCAGTTTTTTGGCCTGCAATACCCATTCGGCAAGATTTTGGTCCCACAGGGCCCAGAAAATCGGGGTGAATGCGAAGATCATCAGGATGCGGTAAACAGCCTGTACCCCATCGATGGATTTGGCAGAGAAGTTTTTTTCCGCCTGCAAACGGTCCCATAAAGACTGCCCGTTTTTCTTTTTGAAGAGATACACAATGGCCCAGAAACTGATCACCATAAAATTCTCTTTCTTGATCCCCGAAGGGGCCACCCGTACATATTTTCGTCTGCCGAGCCAGAAGATCAGGGTAGCAAGGCACATGAGGATACCGGGAATGCCGAATGCGAGTTCGGGACCGTATTTGTTATAGATAATGGGAGTAAAAATAGTAGCAACAATGGAGCCGGTATTAATAGTGAAATAAAACCAGCCATACATTTTCGACATGAGGTGTTCATTGGATTTGTCGAACTGGTCACCCACATTGGCGGATACACAGGATTTGATACCGCCTGCCGCTGCTGCAATTATGATCAACCCGATGGAAAAAAAACTGAGGTTATGTGTATTGAGCGCCAGCACCAGGTTACCGATGGCATAAACAATGGAGATGTAGAGGATCACTTTGTATTTCCCAAAGAACCAGTCGGCCAAAATACCACCCACGAGCGGCATAAAATAGGCGAGGGTCACAAACATGTGAGAGAGTTCATTCGATTTTGCCTCGGCCATATTCTGCAGGGCCGGGTTCATGGACGGATTAAAGAATTGCGCCACAAGAAAAGTACTCATGATCGAACGGATCGAATAAAAACTGAACCGTTCAGCTGCTTCATTACCGATGATATACGGCACCGACTTCGGCATCCCGCTTTTGGGCACATTACTTTGAATATCACTCATAAGTTGTATTTTGGTTTTTAAAGATAATGGGAATTGGGTAGAGCAACGAAAGAGGTTGGGAAGTTAAAAAGCGAATGCGTTTGAAAGGATGGGATTGTACCATCACCTGGCTTTACGCAAATACTTTTAAAACCATTTTTACTTTTTAACCTCTCTACCCGTTTTACCCGCCAAACTAAAACGCTAACTATGTCTGATGAGAAAAAAGTTTTCCGCCCCTTTGTATCCCCTGAAACCAATATGAAGGAGCTGACGCTGAAATCGATCCTGCTGGGTTCTTTATTCGGTGTCATCTTCGGCGCATCCACGGTATACCTTGCATTAAAAGCGGGGCTTACCGTTTCTGCCTCCATCCCCATTGCGGTGATCGCTATCACGCTCGGGAGAAGGTTTTTAAAAACCACCATCCTTGAAAACAATATCATTCAAACCACGGGATCTGCCGGGGAAAGTATCGCAGGGGGCGTGGCTTTTACATTGCCGGGATTTCTTTTTCTGTCTTCCCCAAGCAGCGCAGAATATTTTAATTACCTCACTGTTCTGATCCTCGCGATTGTTGGCGGTTTGCTGGGAACGCTTTTGATGATCCCGCTCCGCAAAGCACTGATCGTAAATGAACATGATACACTTCCTTATCCCGAGGGCACGGCCTGTGGCGATGTATTGAAAGCCGGCGAAAAAGGGGGTGATTTTGCCAAAACTGCTTTCTGGGGATTGGGTGTTGCATTTGTGTATGCCCTGTTCCAGAAAGTGCTGCATGTAATTGCGGAAGTACCTTTTTATGCTACCAAACAGGTCAACAAATTTTTCCCCTCTGCAAAGGTGAGTGGTGAGATCACACCGGAGTATATGGGTGTGGGATATATCATTGGTCCGCGTATTGCCGGAGTACTTGTTGCAGGCAGTGTATTGAGCTGGCTCGTATTTATTCCCTGGTTATCCTCGCTGGTACCGGCAGATGTGATCGCAAGGCAGCTGAATAAACTCGGTTATCTCGCCGATCTTACCAAACCTGGCGGCAAAGGCGGATGGGACCCGGTTACACATACTTTTAATGATTATGCTGCTGCCGTGTATTATGCATTTGTGCGGCAGGTAGGTGCGGGAGCGGTGGCTGCGGGCGGAATTATCACACTGATCAAAACCATTCCCACCATTATTAAATCTGTGAAGGGCAGCCTGGGTTCAATCAATAAGTCTGGCGATGCCGATGCACCAAAAGTGCTGCGCACCGAGAGAGACCTGAGTTTGAAAGTGGTAGGCTTTGGCAGCCTCGCACTGGTGGTACTGATCGCATTACTGCCACAGGTTCCGGGCGATACCATTATGCAGAAAATTTTGATCGGCATCCTCGTTCTTTTCTTTGGCGCATTGTTCGTAACAGTTGCTTCGCGTATCGTTGGGTTGATCGGCACTTCCAACAGCCCCATCAGCGGTATGACCATTGCCACGGTAATGGGAACGAGTTTGATATTTTTAAGTGTAGGATGGAGCGGACAGTTATACGAACCGCTGGTATTGGTGGTGGGTGGTATGATCTGTATCGCCGCGGCCAATGCAGGCGGTACTTCGCAGGACCTGAAGAGTGGTTATATCGTTGGCGCCACGCCGCGGAACCAGCAGATCGCTTTGTTTATCGGGGCCATCGTATCATCGGTGGTGATCGGCATCACCGTGAAATTCCTCGACAAACCTTCCAGCGAAATGTTACAGCAGGGAATCCATCATGCCATCGGTTCAGAAAAATACCCTGCACCGCAGGCTACATTAATGGCTACACTGATCAAAGGGATCCTTTCCCAAAACCTCGACTGGCAATATGTAGTAGCAGGGATCTTTCTGGCTATTACCATGGAGCTATGCGGTATCAAAGCGCTGAGTTTTGCGATTGGTGTGTACCTGCCTTTATCTACCACACTGCCGATTTTTATCGGTGGTGCTATCCGGGGCATTGTAGAGAATAAACAGAAAAAAGCCAATATCGCATTGAATCCTGAAGAAGAAGAACTGAGCAAGGGCAGTTTGTTTGCAACAGGTTTGGTGGCAGGTGGTGCGGTGGCAGGTGTGATCATTGCATTTTTTGCGGGATCGGACAGTGGAGAAAAATTACTCAACTCCATCAGTATGGAAGAAAACATCAAGCATGCTTTGTCGCAGAACGGGTATTTCCTGCTGGGAGCGATATTCTTCGCAGTGATGGGCTTCCTCTTATATAAAGTAGCATTGAAACGAAAAGAAGCCTGATATTATTATTTGTTTCGATTTGGTAAAACAGATCATCCCGGTGTTTTAAAACGCCGGGATTTTTTTATCTTACCCCTGTCGGTTAAACCATCGATACCGGATTTTGTCAAACTAAAAATTTTACCGGATGATCCGTTTCAGCCGCATGTATAAAACCTTTACCGTGGGAGCCGCATTTACACTGCTCTCCGCTTTTTCGCAAAACAGCAGCAGCCCCAGGGTGAATATGCCTTATAAAAAAATGGGGCTTACCCAGGAACAGGCTGCTGCACACCTCCTTAGTCGTTTCACGTTTGGTGCAAAACCCGGACAGGTAAAAGAAGTGGTGGATATGGGTTTGGAAAAATGGTTTCATCAGCAACTCGAAGCAAACCTTCCCGATGAAGAAGTGGCAAAGCGTTTGCCGGCCGATAACTATGAAGCGCTTACGATGAAGAATGAAGAGATCGTGAACACGTATCTCAATGCAGGGCAGATCATCCGCGTAGCGGCAAAAAACAACCTCTTTGATAAAGACTCCGTTAAAAATCTCGATAAACCCGAATACCGTGCACAACTGAAAAAAATCATGGATGCGCAGGGTTTTAAAGCGCCGGCAGAATTACAACGCCAGCTCATTAACCAGAAAATTGTAAAAGCTGCATACGGTCAAAATCAATTACAGGAAGTACTGACGGATTTCTGGTTCAATCATTTCAATGTATCACTTACCAAGGGCCAGTGCCAGCAGTTTGTAATGAGTTATGAACGGGATGCCATCCGGCCCAATGTATTCGGCAATTTTGAAACACTGCTCGAATCAACAGCAAAACATCCTGCCATGCTCGAATACCTCGACAATGCATCGAGTGTGAGTATGGATAATGAAATGGCAAGACAGCAGGAAAAAAGTGCCGCAGCGCGCGCATTGAAACAGCGCCTTGAACAATCTGCCATGGACACCAGTAAACCCGGCGCTAGATTACTGGCGCAAACACTGGTGGCGAGAAAAACGCAGGGACTGAATGAAAACTACGCGCGCGAGATCATGGAACTGCATACCATGGGCGTGGATGGCGGCTATACACAACAGGATGTAACCACCGTTGCAAGGGCCTTAACCGGCTGGAGCATCATGCCGATGTATAAAGACGGCCCGGGCATGAAACTGATCGAAGCCGCAGGTCCGGCTTTCCTGAAAAGAAAAGGGTTTGTGGTGGAAGGGGACTTTCTGTTCCGTGCAGACAAACACGATGAAAGCCCTAAAACCATTCTTGGAAAAAACTTCCCTGCCAATGGCGGATATGAAGAAGGCAAACAGGTGTTGGAGATGCTGGCCATGCATCCATCCACTGCAAAATTCATCAGCACCAAACTTGCAACACGCTTTGTATCTGATACACCTTCTGCAGAACTGGTAAGCCGTCTTACAGATGAGTACCTCAAAACAAACGGGAATATCAAAGCTTTACTGATCACGATAGTAAACAGCCGTGAGTTCTGGGATAAAACTTCATTGCGCGAGAAAGTGAAATCCCCGTTTGAATATGCCATCAGCGCCATACGCGCCACCAATGCGGATGTGCAGCAGCCTTTCCAGATCTATAACTGGTGCACCCGGATGGGCCAACGTTTTTATTATTACCAGGCACCCACCGGCTTCCCCGACAGGGCCAGTTACTGGATCAATACAGGGTCTTTACTGAACAGGATGAATTTTGGTCTGGCTTTTGCCACTGAAAAAATTCCGGGAGTAAAACTCAACCTTGCCGCACTCAATGATAACCACGAACCCGAAAGTGCGGAAGCCGCACTCGCGATCTACAGTAAAATATTGTTACCCGAACGCGACCTTGATGAAAATATCCGCCGGCTTACTGCAATGGTAAAAGACAATACCCTTGAACAAAAGATCAGCAGTGCTGCCGAAAAAACAGCTCCTCCGCAACAGGATATGAATACAATGCAGCAGGATGAAATGGCGATGAACAATGATAACCGAAAACTGAGCCGCCGCCAGCAACTGGCCAATGAGAAAAAAGCATTGAGCAAAAAGAACCTGCCTGTTACCACTTTATATGTGGCAGGCAATACAAGTACGGTGGCACAGGTAACAGGGATCATTATCGGATCGCCGGAGTTTCAGAGAAAATAAATATTCTCCTCTCTGCATCCCTGTTACGCCGGGTTGCTGTGGTAAATCCTTCGTTAAAATTTTACCACGGTCTGAAAAACAGTGTTGCACAAAAACTAAAATAAGAAGCATGGTTAATCGCAGGGCATTTATGAAATCGGGCGCGATGGCGCTGTTTGCCGCAGGTTTTGGTGGCGTGCCTTCTTTTATTGCAAGGGCCACAGACGGAAGAAAAATTTTATCGCCCTATAAAAAGAATAAAGTGCTTGTCTGCATTTTTCAGCGCGGTGCCATGGATGGATTGATGGCAGTGAGCCCGTACAGCGATCCCAACCTCAAAGCACTGAGGCCAACACTGTATATGAGTCCGGCAGAAACCGAAGGCAAGATGATCGACCTTGATGGCCGTTTTGGATTGCATCCTTCACTGGCTGCATTTGCTCCTTTTTTTACAGAAGGGAGAATGGCCATTGTACACGGTGTAGGGAGCCCGAACAATACCCGCAGCCATTTTGATGCGCAGGATTATATGGAGAGCGGAACACCTTTCAGCAAAAGCACCAATAGCGGCTGGCTGAACAGGGCTGTAGGTTTACTGGGGCATGAAGGCACGCCGTTCCGTGCGGTAAGTTTAACGAGTTCATTACCGCGCAGTTTGTATGGCGACAACGAATCGCTCGCCATCAGCAACCTCCAGGAATTCGCGATACAGATGCGCGGAAACCCATTGGCTACCAACCTCGCTGCAAAATCTTTCGAGTCATTGTACGATCAAACCAGCAGCCAGGTACTGAGCCGCGCGGGCAAAGAAAGTTTTGATGCGATAAAAATGCTGAATGCAAACAATATTAAAAATTATCAGCCCGCCAATGGCGTGGTATATCCCAATTCTCCCCTGGGCAATTCACTGAAACAGATTGCCACGCTGATAAAAATGGATGTAGGTATGGAAGTGGCTTTTGCCGAAAGCGGTGGATGGGATACGCATTTTAACCAGGGAACCGCGAACGGTGCGCTCGCAAGGAACCTGAAGGATTTCAGTGATAGCATTGCGGCTTTCTGGAAAGATATGGATGCTTACCAGGATGAAGTGACCGTGATGACGATGACCGAATTTGGCCGCACCGCACACCAGAACGGCACCGGCGGCACCGATCATGGAAGGGCCAGTTGTTTGTTTGTGCTTGGCAATGATGTGAGCGGCGGCAAAGTATACAACAATATCAAAACACTCGCGAAAGAAGACCTGGAAGACGGAAGGGACCTGCCCGTAAGTACCGATTTCCGTTCGGTGTTCAGTTCTGTTGCAGGTTCTCATTTAAAGATCGGCAACAATAAAATATTGTTCCCGGGCTGGGACGGAACGGGGCTTGGGTTGATGAAAGCATAGCGGGTGAAATGAAAGAATTGCTGTTCCGTATTTCGTGTTTACTGTTCGCCACGGAAATCCCTGGTAAGGGTCTGTGATGTAGAATTACGATGTTGTCTTTTATAAGTGCCTTTTATTCCCGGGTCATCATTATTACAATTCGAAAACAACATCATTGACTTTTTTAACCGATGTTCCGGCAAAACTGCAGAGTAATTTTTGCTGCGCAGCCCTTTCCCAAGAACAGCCAAATACGTTATGTTTTTGCCTGTAAAAAGTTTATATTTATACACAAACGTTTTACAATGCGGATCATACTGCTTTTTGTTTTCGCCTTTGTATCCGGACCGGTTTTCTGCCAGGTGGAAATCCCTGCAAAAGATTATACTTCACCGGGTGACCTTGATGTGGCTTTTTCAAAGATTCGCACTTTTCATTTTGAACCGGAAGGCCAGAAAAAAGCGGAAAACCTGTCGTACGCAGATGTGCAGGGATCTCCCTTCTGGGATATCAACTGGAATACCGCCCTATTTGTTTTAGCGAATGGTAACCTGGCAAAAACGGAAAAAGCAAGACTCAATCTTTTTACAAACGAAGTTCATTTCATAAACGCAGAGAATATTGAAATGGCCTGCGAAAATAAATTAATCAAAAAAATCCTTTTTTTTAAAGGAACCGATACCACAAAGCCATTTGCTTTATTTGAATCTTTCCCGGATGCTTCGGGTGCCAATAACAGTTACTGCCGGGTTTTAAACAAGGGCAGGATTCGTTTGCTGGAAATGAAAAAAATCCTGGTGCAGGAAAAAGAATATAACCCGTTATTGGGGAAGAAAGAATATACGTTTTATTCGAAAAGGAATTACCTGATCGCGGTTGAAGAAAAAACCACTCCTTTGCCTTCTTTAAACCAATCCGGTTTGCTGAAAGCGCTTCCTGAATTGTCGGATTATAAAGAATGGCTGACGCGGAATAACAATAAACTAAAAACCGAGGCAGAAGTAATTTCGTTCCTGAATTATTATAACAGCAAAAGACAATAAACAGTTTTCCAACATATTTCTGGTTCTACGTTTTGCGCATAGTTCCCAGGCGGAATGTTCGAAACTGATTTTAGGAATGAACCTTGTCTTTGTCAGCAAAAACAACACACAAAATTTTTCCAACCTGTCTTATTTTATAATCCGATTCAGAAAAGTCGGCTATGCGAAATCCTGCGGAGAATAAAAAGCTGATCTACATCCTGCAGTACAAGTGTGCGACGCAAGGATGCCGATAAATTAATCAACAGCCGGGGAAATAAAAAATATATACAGCTCGTTCCCAATTATGCAGGGGGGGGGTTGGTCAGCGACCAACAACGGCAAAAATAAAAAATATATACTGCCCGTTCCCAATTATGCAGGGGGGGGTGTTGGTCAGCGACCAACAATGGCGAAGTTTCCCATTATGCGCCGTTGATAGTCAGCGACCAACAATAGCGGAACGAATGAATCAACAATGGGGAAATAAAAATACATACAGTCCCTTTTCAATTATGCGCCGTTGTTGGTCGGCGACCAACAACGGCAAACAGAGCGATACAGCTGCCAGAACAACCGTTCAGATAATCCTTATAGTTTTCCATTCTTGATTTCTTCCACCACCGCCGGATCCAACAGGGTGCTGGTATCGCCGAGGTTCTGTGTCTCACCTTCTGCAATTTTACGGAGGATGCGGCGCATGATTTTTCCGCTTCTTGTTTTGGGCAGGCCGCTTACAAACTGGATCTTATCGGGCTTTGCAATGGCGCCGATGATGCGTGTAACCGTTTGCAATATGTCTTTGCGGATCATTTCGGCCGTGCCATGTGTATCCTGCCCGTGCGAGCCCTGGTAAATCACGTACGCATAAATGCCCTGCCCTTTGATATCGTGCGGGTAACCCACCACGGCACTTTCCACAACCCCTGCGTGCATATTGATGGCATTTTCCACTTCGGCAGTGCCGATGCGGTGGCCGCTTACATTCAGCACATCATCCACACGGCCGGTGATGCGGTAAAAACCATTCCTGTCGCGCAACGCACCGTCGCCTGTAAAATACATGCCCGGGTAAGTAGCGAAATAATTGGTGCGGCAACGTTCATGATCGCCATAAGTGGTACGCAGGATGCCCGGCCAGGGGGCTTTGATGCAAAGATTGCCCGATACGGTTTCATCGCCTTCTGCAATGATTTCTTTCCCGTTTTCATCTACCAATACCATTTGCAAACCGGGCATGGGCAATGTGGCCCAGCTGGGAACGGATGGCGTGATGCCTGCCATATTACTGATCAAACAACCACCGGTTTCGGTTTGCCACCAGGTATCCACGATGGGGCATTTTTTCTTTCCTACGTGTTCATCATACCAATGCCAGGCTTCTTCGTTGATGGGTTCACCAACGGTGCCGAGAACCTGCAGCGAAGAAAGATCTTTCCCCTGCAAAGGCCCGGTTCCGAAACCCATCAGGCTGCGGATAGCGGTAGGTGCAGTGTAAAAAATATTGACTTTGAATTTGTCGATGATATTCCAGAAACGGCTGGCATCCGGAAATGTGGGAACCCCTTCAAACATCAGCGAAGTGGCACCTGCGCTCAGCGGACCGTAAATGATATAGGTATGGCCCGTGATCCAGCCTACATCGGCCGTACAAAAATGCAACTGCCCTGATTTGTACTGGAACACATTTACAAAAGTATAATTGGCCCAGATCATGTAGCCGCCGCAGGTATGCACCACACCTTTGGGTTTGCCGGTTGATCCGGATGTGTACAGAATAAACAGGGGATCTTCTGCATCCATTGCTTCGGGTTCAATATAATTAAGGCCCTGCTCCTCTACGTGTTTCATTTCTTCTTCCCACCAAACATCTCTTCCCTTCAGCATGGATACGGGTGTTCGTGTGCGTGTACAAACGATCACGCGTTTCACGGTGCGGTTGCCGATGAGTGCATCATCGATCACGCTTTTCAACGGGATATCTTTTGCACCGCGATATGCGCCATCGCAGGTTACGATAAATTCGGCCTGTGCATCATAGAGCCTGTCGGCAATACTTTGCGCAGAAAAACCACCGAACACCACGCTGTGTATCGCGCCGATACGCGCACAGGCAAGTACGGCAATCGCGAGTTCGGGGATCATTCCCATATAGATACAAACCCTGTCGCCTTTTTGTACCCCATTGTTTTTTAATACATGCGCAAACTGGCAAACTTTTTCCAACAGTTTTTTATAGCTGAGTGTGCGGTGCTGTTCATCAACAGCATTGGGTTCCCAGATCAATGCAGGTTCATGGCCACGCGTGGCGATGTGCCGGTCGAGACAGTTCTCCGTAATATTCAGTTTCCCTCCTTTAAACCATTCCACTTTGGGTTCCGTAAAATTCCATTCGAGTACCGTATCCCATTTTTTGCGCCAGGTAAAATGTTCTGCAACAGATGCCCAGAATGCGGCAGGATCTTCAATGCTTTTCTTGTAAACTTCTTTGTACTCTTCGAATGATTTGATCTGGTAAGGATAGGACATGGCGCACAATATTTGAAAGGGGTTAAAGATACGAATTGAAGAACTAATCAATGTGAGTGGTCAGTGGTGAGTGGTCAGTTGAAGTTTAACACATCAGTTTTTACTCACCATTGCCCACTCACCATTCACCTCTCAGCCCCGCACCCCTTTCTTGGATAAATCGCCGTAAAGCCGTAAGTTGAATCGATTTACCTGTTTTTATGAAAAACAACAGCATCTGGAAGGTGATTGGCGCCTCCTCACTGGGTACACTGATCGAGTGGTATGATTTCTATATTTTCGGCAGTCTCGCTACGGTACTCGCAAGCCAGTTTTTTCCGAAAGCCAATCCGACTGCCGCATTGTTATCCACGCTTGCCACTTTTGCAGCGGGATTTATTGTTCGTCCTTTCGGGGCATTGGTGTTTGGCCGTTTGGGAGATATGATCGGGCGGAAATATACATTCCTGCTCACATTGATCATTATGGGCGGCTCTACGTTCGCCATTGGTTTGATACCCTCCTATGATACGATCGGTTTTGCCGCACCGGTGCTGGTATTGGTTCTGCGTTTATTGCAGGGCCTTGCTCTTGGCGGCGAATATGGCGGCGCCGCAACTTATGTTGCCGAGCATGCACCGCATAACAAACGGGGCTATTTCACTTCGTGGATACAAACCACGGCAACACTTGGTTTATTTGTTTCTCTTGGTGTGATATTACTTACCCGCCATGCATTAGACAGTGATCAAACCAAATCGATCGCAAAGTTTAACGACTGGGGCTGGCGCATCCCATTCCTGGTTTCGATCGTACTGGTGATCGTATCCATTTATATCCGTTTAAAAATGCAGGAATCGCCCCTGTTCGAAAAACTGAAATCGGAAGGCACCACATCTGTAAATCCGCTGAAAGAAAGTTTTGGCCATAAGTCGAACCTGAAAATGGTTTTACTCGCTTTGTTCGGTGCAACAATGGGACAGGGTGTTGTATGGTATACAGGGCAATTTTATGCGCAGTCGTTCATTGAAAATGTTTGTAAGGTTGATTTTGACCAGTCGCGTACCATCCTTATCTGGGCCATCGTATTTGCCACACCCTTTTTTGTGGTCTTCGGAAGCTGGAGTGATAAGGTAGGGCGAAAATGGATCATGGTTGCGGGGATGATACTGGCTATTGCAACATACCGGCCTTTGTTTGGAGAACTGCTCCGCATCAGCGACCCCAAACAGAAAATTGAGATCCCTGACCTGAAGCAGATCAAATCATCCCGAACAGCCATTAAAGGCAGCAACGATACATTGCATACGGTTACCAACCAGTTTTTTTATGATGACGGGATGATTGTTTCAGAAACCACAAAAGATACCGTGTATGCCGCCGCGGGAAAAACAACGGTAAGCCCCGATTTCAAGGTTTCCAAAAAACTAGGCACCGGCGATTACTGGAAAATGGTGCTCATTGTATTTGCGATGATCCTGTATGTAACCATGGTATACGGCCCCATCGCTGCCTTCCTGGTGGAATTGTTCCCTACCAAAATACGGTACACTTCGATGTCGTTACCCTATCATATCGGGAACGGTGTGTTCGGCGGACTAACACCTTTTATTGCCACATTGCTTACAACAATCTATACAAACGATAAACTGGTAGGGTTGCAATACCCCATACTCGTGGCCGCAGTTTGTGTGGTGATCGGCACATTGTATATCAATAACCGCATTGACCCGGATATTGAAATAAAAGAGTAAAATGATTCCAGGCGAATGATAAACTGATTATGTTATGAACCAACTCAAACGTTTTGCAGGTGTCCTCTGGCTGGTACTTGGCCCGGTTGCGGCTTATTACCTGGTACAAACCGCCGCATCTGAAATTGCGAAGAAACCCAATATTGATACAAAAATACAATGGGGTGTATTCGTCGTTATTTTTCTGCCGATTGCACTGGGCATGGTGATATTTGGCTGGTATGCTTTACAAGGCGAGTATGATCATTTACCCGAACGCTCGGAGGAACTGATCGACTGATAACAACAGAATATCGAATGATGCAGGGAATACATGAACAGAGGAAGTGATATGTTCAGTGTTCTTCCGTGTATTCAGTGACAACCGCAATAATTCAAAAAACAAAAGTAAAAAGTCAGAAATTACTCCGCGAATCTTTGCGCCCTCCGCGGCTTTACGGTGGTTTTTGTGAATGGTGAATGGGCAGTGGTGAGGGATTTTCAGTTAGGAGTTTGGAGTTTGGAGCTAAAAGTTTTTAATGAAAGTCAAACTATTTTAACCCCCTTTGACCTTTTTAACCCCCTCTGTGTGCCCTGTGTCTCTGTGGTGAAAAAGTGGGTGGTGAATGGGCAGTGGTGAGTAACTAATCCGCGAATCCGCAATTCGTCAATCGTAAATACTGGATAAAACATCTTTACTGCCTTTAACTTTTTACAGTGCAGTTCCAAAGTTGAAAAAAGTAAATCATCCCAATCTTACGATTCCCTTAACGGCAGTTCCCTTTGATTCAGTTAATTTTGGGCAAAGCGGTTTTATGTCGATAGAAGTAAGGGATTTGCTGAAACAATACGGCGAACAGAAAGCAGTGAACCTGGTAAGTTTTACCGTTGGCAAGGGTGAGATCGTTGGTTTTCTCGGCCCGAATGGTGCAGGAAAAAGCACCACGATGAAAATGATCACCGGTTATCTGTTACCCGATAAAGGGAATGTACGGGTTTGTGGCATCGATGTTAGTACCGATCCTTTATCTGCTAAAAGAAAAATCGGTTACCTCCCCGAAACCAATCCGCACTATCCCGATATGTATGTTCGCGAATACCTTTCTTTTGTCGCCGGTGTACATAAGGTTAGCGACAGTAAAAATGCCGTGGAAAAAGTGATCGCGTTAACGGGTCTTACACCTGAATCTAAAAAGAAAGTAGGCCAGTTATCAAAAGGATATAAACAAAGGGTGGGACTTGCCGCTGCCCTGATTCACGATCCGGAAGTATTGATACTGGATGAACCCACCAGCGGACTTGATCCCAACCAGATCATCGAGATCCGGAATGTGATCAAAGAACAGGGACTTAGCAAAACCGTTTTATTTTCCTCGCATATCCTCCAGGAAGTGGAAGCCGTTTGCGACCGTGTGATCATCATCCATAAAGGCAATCTGGTTGCAGATGATACACTCGCCAATCTCCGCAATACGAAACAAGGTGAGCAAGTGGTTACCATCCGCTTCAGCGAAACCATTGACGCTTCTTTACTAAATAACATTCACCCGGTTCAATCCATCAGTTGTCAGGACGAAAACACCTGGCGGCTCTCCACCACTGATCCGGATGCAGTAAGGAAACAAGTATTGTCGATCGCAGTACAGCATCAATTCAATATCCTTTCGCTGCAAACCGGTCAAAACAGCCTCGAGGAAGTATTCAGGGAACTTACCACGGCGAAACGATAAAGAGTTTGCTCCGCAGCCATCCCTTGTATCTCAATAAAAATAGGGAACTTGGCAGCATGGATATCCTTAGCGAGATTGATCCCATCGTAACAGTTCAGGTAACAAAAGATACCGCCGATCTGCAGTGGTGCGCAGCATTGATGGCTTCCAATGAACCCTGGCTTACACTAAAGCGCAACTACGATCACTCCCTTCAACTGCTGAGTGATGCACTGAATGAAGTATATCTTTTCAGCCAGTCGGGAGAACGGATCGGTTTTATCATGATCAAAACCAAAGGCGCTTTTACCGGATACATACAAACGATTGTTTTTTCTGAACCAGTCAGAGGTCGTGGTATCGGCGAAGCAGCGATCCGCTATATCGAGAAAAAAATACAGGAAGTGAGCCCCAATGTATTCATCTGTGTATCTTCTTTTAACAAAGGTGCCCACCGCCTGTACCTGCGGCTGGGATTTGAAGAAGTGGGCGTGCTGAAAGATTATGTACGCAAAGGATATGACGAGATTTTATTGCGCAAAACCCTTGGCCCGCTGGATGAATTCAAAAAACAAACGGATCGAAATGCTTAAATTGCGCCACGAAAAGCCCTATCCAAACAACCTAAACCAACAAGCAATCAACCATGAGTTACATTATTGAAGTACATGCCCGACAAATATTAGACAGCCGCGGAAACCCTACCGTGGAAGTGGATGTGGTAACCGATGATGGTGCACTGGGCCGTGCAGCGGTGCCGAGTGGCGCGAGCACCGGTATCCATGAAGCAGCGGAATTGCGTGATAACGATAAAAAGAAATATGCCGGCAAAGGTGTATTGAAAGCTGTAAAAAATGTGAACGATGTAATTGCAGAAGCCATCGTGGGATATGATGTGGCCCAGCAGGCTGCAATTGATGAAGTAATGATTGCTGCAGATGGAACGCCCAACAAAACCAAACTAGGTGCCAATGCCATTCTTGCGGTTAGTATGGCGGTTGCCAAAGCCGCAGCGATGGAAGCAGATCTTCCACTCTTCCGTTATATCGGTGGCACCAATGCCAAAACATTGCCGATGCCGATGATGAATATCCTGAATGGCGGTGCGCATGCCGATAATAAGATCGATTTCCAGGAATTCATGATCATGCCTGTGGGCGCGCCGAGTTTCAGCGAAGGCCTCCGCTGGGGTGTTGAAATATTTCATGTACTGAAAAGTGTATTGAAGAAAAAAGGCTTCAGCACCAATGTGGGGGATGAAGGCGGTTTTGCGCCCAATATCCAGAGCAATGAGGAAGCCATCGAAACCGTACTCGAAGCCATTACACAGGCTGGCTATAAAACCGGCTCACAGATAGTGATCGCCATGGATGCCGCCAATAGCGAACTCTGGGATGCGAAGAAGAAAAAATATGTTTTCCATAAGAGCAGCGGCAAAGCCCTGAGCAGTGATGAACTCGTGAAATTCTGGGAGAAATGGGTGAAACAATATCCCATTGTTTCTATTGAAGACGGTATGGCAGAGGACGACTGGAACGGTTGGAAAGCCCTCACACAGGCCGTTGGCAGCAAATGCCAGTTGGTGGGTGATGACCTGTTCGTAACCAATGTAAACCGTTTACAAACAGGTATCGATAAAGGCATTGCCAATGGATTACTTGTAAAAGTGAACCAGATCGGCACCCTTACCGAAACCATCAATGCCGTAACACTGGCACAGCACAACGGGTACAATACCATTATGAGCCACCGCAGCGGCGAAACAGAAGATACCACTATTGCCGACCTGGCCGTGGCATTGAATTGCGGACAGATCAAAACGGGTTCTGCTTCCCGCACCGACCGGATCGCGAAGTACAACCAGTTGATCCGTATCGAAGAAATGCTGGGCAGCACAGGTATCTATCCAAAAGGAAAGATCAAATTCGGTTCAAAATAAAACAGGACTGATGGATAAAACGTGAGACGGGACAGGGTTTCGTCTCACGTTTTTGTTTTACCGCGGGGTTTCCACAGTTGTTGATTAGTTTATCAGTTTCACGAAATACTAATTTTCTAATTTTACAGTTTGTAATTTGATTGTATCTGGTCATCAGAATGAAAAAGATCATCCGCTTCCTTACCAATAAATACTTTGTTGCCACTGCATTTTTTGTGGTGTGGATGTTATTTTTTGACCAGCGTGATTTTTTTCAGCAGCGCGAACGACAGGCCGAACTGGATAAACTGGAAGCCAAAAAGCGGTATTACCAGGAAGAGATCGCCAAAACCAAAAAAGAGCTGGAAGACCTGCAGAATAGTCCGGCCGCCCTCGAAAAATTTGCCCGGGAGCATTACCTGATGAAAAAAGACGGCGAGGATATTTATATCATCGAAGATTCTTCGGCCGCCAAAAAATAAAATTCCTGCAAAATCGTTGGGCCAATGCCTACAATATTTAAGCCCGCTTCCCGTTTTTATAACACGCCGTATCCTCTCATTAGAAGATGTGTAACGTGTTATGAAAAAAATAAAGGAAGAGGATCTGATCCTGTATCTCTGCAAAGAATGTTCTCCCAAACAAAGCACGTTTATTGAAGCGGCGCTGGAAGAAGACCTGGAACTGCAAAACCGTCTCAGTGTGCTGAAACGCACCCTGAAACAGATGGAAAAGCTGAAACTGGCTTCCCCCTCCAAACAATCCATTAAAGCCATCCTGCAATATGCTGCGGCTTCAGTCCGTAAAAAATAGTATTTCGCAAACTGTTTCAATTCTGTAAAAAGAAACCCATTCTCTGCCAGCAAACTGTTGGGATACATCCCGCTTTACAGTACATTTATTTCCCTAAACCAGTAACATGAAAAAAATCTGCACCCACATCAGTATGGTATGCATCTTACTGCTCAGTTCTTATGCCCTCATGGCACAAACACAGGGAAAAGTATATGAAACCAAAACGGTAAAAAGCACGATCCTTGGCAGGGATGTACGCTATACGGTTTACCTCCCGGCAGATTATGAAATATCCAGCAGAACCTACCCGGTGGTTTACCTGTTACATGGATATACAGACGATAATACCGGATGGCTGCAGTTTGGCGAGATCAACCGCTACGCGGATAAGGCGATTGCCGAGGGAACCATACCGCCTATGGTCATTGTGATGCCAAACGGCGATTCAAGCTGGTACATCAATGCTTATGATGGAAAAGAGAGTTATGAAGATTTTTTTATCAAAGAATTCATGCCCGCGATTGAAAAAACCTATCACATCAAATCTGAAAAAAGATACAGGGGCATCGCAGGTTTATCGATGGGTGGTTTTGGCACATTGAACTATGCATTAAAATACCCGCAGCTTTTTGCCGCCTGTGCACCATTAAGTGCAGCGGTTATTGATGATGATGCCATAGCCGGAATGCCCGATATGAATTATGAAAACACATTCGGGCAATTATATGGAAGGGGATTGAAAGGAAAAGATAGGCTGAATGCAAACTGGTATAAAAATTCGACCCTGAAGATCATTGAACAGAAAACGGGAGATGAACTCAAAAAAGTACGCTACTGGATCGATTGCGGGGATGATGATTTTCTTACCAAGGGCAATTGCCTGCTGCATATTGCACTTACTGAAAAAAGGGTTCCGCACGAATACCGGGTAAGGGATGGGGCGCATACCTGGACTTATTGGCGCACCGGCATCACCGATGCATTAAAATTTATCGGGGATAGTTTTCACCAACAGTAAATTCCCTCTCTCGTGAATCTTTGTGTTTTAGCACCTGGACGGTTCCGCGTTTTTAAATAACCAGGACGCGGGAAATTCGTAAGGATAGATGAATTTGTATGACAAAGAAACAGCGATACGAAACAGTGCTTGGTTATTTTAAAGAGAATGTGCCTGATGCAGAAACTGAATTGCTGTACGATAATCCCTTTCAGTTACTCGTAGCCGTGATCCTTTCGGCGCAGTGTACGGATAAGCGCGTGAATATGACCACCCCGGCCATTTTTGCAAAATACCCCGGCCCGGAAGAAATGGCCAGGGCAACATTCGATGAAATGTTCCCGCTCATCAAAAGCATTTCTTATCCCAATAACAAAACCAAACACCTCATCGGCATGGCCGGTATGCTGCTGGAAAAATTCAACGGCAAAGTGCCGATGACGGTTGATGACCTGGTGAAACTTCCGGGTGTCGGCAGAAAAACGGCTAATGTGATCACCAGCGTGGTCGATCAGCAGCCGAATATGGCAGTAGATACGCATGTATTTCGTGTAAGTAAGCGGCTTGGCCTCGTTTCACAAAAAGCCACAACACCATTAGCTGTTGAAAAGGAACTCATCAAATACATTCCCGAAGAAATGGTGCACAAAGCCCATCACTGGCTCATTCTGCATGGGCGTTATGTTTGTCTCGCACGTAACCCGAAATGCGAACAATGTCCATTTACTGAAATCTGTACTTATTACCGGAAGAACGGCGTATGATTGAGCAATTAAATATCGAACAGGGAATACTGAATGGTGAAAAGAACTGAGGAAGTGAATTGTAACCGGGCAGTGGTGAGCATACCATTCGCTAATCCATAATTCGTTAACCCTGAATGGTGAATGGGCAATCGTGCGTATTATGGATCACGAATAATCCGTTTCCATTCGTCAAACTGTATAAAAATCAAACTACGATTTGCCGTATAAAAAAACGGTTACTGTTGTTTCAGTAACCGTTATACTTAATGTGTGCGATGATTTTATTTTTTTCTGCCGATCACTTTTTCGGCAGCGGCTACAATAAAGGGTGTATCAAGCCCATACTTGGTAAGCAGTTCAACCGGTTTTCCGCTTTCCCCGAATGTATCATTGGTACCAATGTATTCAATCGGAACAGGGAAATTACGTGCTGCCACCTGCGCGATACTGTCGCCCAGGCCTCCAAGCACATTATGTTCTTCGCAGGTTACCGCACATTTGGTTTTTTTAATGGAAGAGATCACGGCTTCTTCGTCCAGCGGTTTAATGGTATGGATGTTGATGAGTTCCACACTGATCCCTTTTTCTTCCAGGATACGGCCCGCTTCGATGGCTTTCCATACAAGGTGGCCGCAGGCGAATATGGTTACATCCGCGCCTTCGCTGAGTTGCTGTGCTTTACCGATCACAAAATCGCTGCCATCTTCTTTGGTGAAATTGGGCCATTTTGGGCGGCCGAAACGAAGATAAACCGGCCCCTCGTGTGAAGCGATGGCTTTGGTAGCAGCCTTGGTCTGGTTAAAATCGCAGGGAACCACCACCGTCATACCGGGTAACATTTTCATCAGCCCGATATCTTCAAGTATCTGGTGCGTGGCACCATCTTCACCCAGTGTGAGCCCGGCATGCGAAGCGCAGATCTTTACATTTTTGCCGCTGTAGGCAACACTCTGGCGTATCTGGTCGTAAACACGCCCGGTACTGAAATTCGCAAACGTGGTGGTATAAGGGATTTTTCCACCAATGGTCATACCCGCAGCAATACCGATCATATTTGCTTCAGCAATACCAACCTGTACAAAACGGTCGGGAAAATCTTTGATAAAAGGACCGAGTTTCAGGGAACCAGCAAGGTCCGCAGTAAGTACAACCACATTTTCATTTTCCTTGCCGATTTCATAAATGCCTTCTCCAAAACCGCCACGGGTCTCTTTTTCGTTCAGTACCTGGATATCTTTCAGTTTCATGCGATGAATGGGGTATTTGTTTGGTGCTGCAAGGTAGGGAAAAATGAACAGAAGAATGTAGAACAAGGAGCAGGGGAAGTGAAATCTTTCGGTGCCTTCAGTGAGATTACACTAATTCAAAAATCAAAAGTAAAAAGTCAAAAAAAGCTCCGCGAAACTTCGCGCCCTCTGCGGCTCTGCGGTGAAAATATAAGCGTTAGGTATATAATACGTTAATCAGCTCATCCGCATATTCATGAATAGTCACAATCAGGCAGCAGCCACATCTTTTACATTCCCGGTCCGCTTCAATACACCCCAGTGCTGCAATTCGCCTTTGATGGCGCGGCGGTATGAACGGAACAATACAACAATCATCAGCCAGCGGTAAATCAGTCGCTGTGGTATCAGCCAAACCAGTTTCCAGGGTTTTTCTTTTTCAAATGCAAATGCCAGTGCAGCGATCAATGCATCGAATAAAAGGAACAGGAGATAGTAATTGGCAATGCGCCCCCGGTTTTCTGTAAACAGGCCCAATACCATGATCAGGTCCCCGATAGGACTGAAGAAAGGGATGATATATTTAAACAAAAGAATATCCGGCAAAGCGATCCATGCAAGTGAGCGGTAATGCTTATTGAACAGTGCGTCTTTGTGTTTCCAGAAAGTCTGCATAACGCCAAATGTCCAGCGCTGCCTTTGTTTAAAAAACATTTTCAGCGTTTCCGGAGATTCTGTCATGGCAATTGCATTGGGCTCATTGGCGATGGTATAACCTGCCCGCAGCATCCGGATCGTGATATCGCAATCCTCCGCTAGTGTGTCGCTGGTAAAACCGCCGGCCTCGGCTAATGCAGTTTTTTTGAAAGCGCCGATGGCACCCGGTACAACAGTGATACAATTGGTATAAGCAAACCCTTTCCGGTCAAAATTCTGGCTCACGGTATATTCAATGCTTTGCCATTTCGTGAGCAGGTTCACTTCATTGCCCACTTTTACGATTCCGGCAACTGCACCTACTTTGGGATCGGTAAAATTATGCATGAGCTGGCTAACCGCATCAGGCATCAGTTTGGTATCAGCATCGATACAAACCACAAAGGGTGCATTGGTATGATCGATCCCGTAATTCAATGCAGATGATTTGCCTCCATTGAATTTGGCAAGTACCGTTACCTTGGGGTGATTTGCAAATTCTTTTGAAACTATCTCGTAGGTTCTGTCGGTACTGCCATCATCCACAAAAATGATATTGAAATCGGGATAATCGCAGCGGAGCAGGTTATAAAGCGAACTCACTGCATTCACTTCCTCATTATATGCCGGAACAATGATAGAAACCGGTGGCGGGTTTTGCCACTGCTGCTCGCCAGCCCTTCTTTCTTTCTGCTTCTGTTTCCATGCGAGGTAACCCAGTATCAGCGTTCTTACCACACCCAGTACAAGGAACACCAGGAACAATGCATAAAAGAAATGGCTTAACAGGTACCCTGTTGCGGCGATGATATAATTGAATTGCAGCAAAGCATAGCCGGTTCCTTTTTCAACGGGGGGCATCATTTCATCCGGCTTTTTATGCAGCAGGTTCGCCACAGTTACGAATTCATACCCTCTTGCCTGGAAATACCGGATGATCTTACCGGTTGCGTCCACCGTTGCGCTCCTGTCGCCTCCGGCATCATGCAATAAAATTATATTGGCACTGTCGTTATTACTGAGATGGTAATTATAGATATTGAGGGTGCGGTTAAAAATACTGTCGCCATTCAGTTCGGGTATTTCTGCTTTTTGCCAGTCTTCCGGATCAATGCTTTCACCGATGGTGATATAATTTCGAGTACGGCTTAACGCAACAGGCACCATCTCTTCCGATTTTTCAGGATCGCTGTCAGCATTGAATGGGGCACGGAACATAATGGTACTGTGCCCGGTGATACATTCAAGTAATAAGCGGGTGGCATCGATTTCAAGCAAGGCGCGTTTGCGGCTTACTTCTGCCATATTGGGGTGCGTGAATGTATGGTTACCCAGTTCATGTCCTTCCCGGTAGATGCGTTTGATAAGCGGGATATTGTTTTCTGCTTCAATGCCCACTACAAAAAAAGTTGCCGGTACTTTGTATTTGGCGAGTGTATCGAGAATCTGTCGTGTATACAATGGGTCGGGGCCATCATCATAGGTAAGCACGAGTTTTTTATCGGTTCGTTTCCCATATTTTCTTACCACATAAGAAGAGGGCAGTTTGTCATAATCCTGTTCAGCCACAAGCATATCCACGGTATCAATTTCGGTTGTGATATGCCCGTCGGAAGGCGTTGCCATCAGGTCAAGTACTTCTCCTTCGCCGATAAAATCCGGCGTAGCCATACTTTCCACATTGCTGAAAGCTTCCTTGAAATTGAAATCGCTTAATGCATCTTTTGTAAGTGAGAGGTGGTAGAACTCCCAGATCCTGTCGTCTTCACTGCCCAGGCGCCACAATGCCGTTCCGGCCAGCCCATACTCTGTGGCAAAGCGCATGGTATTGAAGTTGGTTGCGGCATCAGTGAAATACACATCATGTATCTTATCCGCACCATCATAATATTTATAATGAAGATTGTAGGTATCGTTGTCAAATTTTATATGCCCGTCGCTTTCCCTTGCCAGCGCCAGTGCTTCCTGGTAACTGAGGTTGGTGGTGGTATCTTTGCTCCAGTCGTACCCATATGCCGCGAGGTTCAATACAATTTTAGAAGGGGGTAAATGCGATGCAAGGTTATTTACTGCCTGCTGTATCCAGCGCTGGCTGCAGATGGGGCCCGGCTTGGTACTTTCTGAATGCTGGTCGTAAGCCATCAGGAAAATATAATCGTTATACCTTGCCAGTTCCCTGTAATTGTAATCATCGTTGAACGGAGAAACATTCTGTGTCACAAGAAATCCTTCTTTGTGTAATGCCGTGTACAGTTTTTTCTGGAAAGAGATCAGCACTTCATTTTTTTCTTCCTGCAGTTCTTCAAAGTCCACATTGATGCCCTGGAAATTATTCCGCTTCAGCAGTTTCACCACATCATTGATCAGCCGTTCGGTTTTAGCAGCGCTGTTAAAGATCCTGTGTAAAGCGGCCCCGTTGAATTGCGCATTATAACTGTTTGACAGCATCGGCATCACTTTTACGCCTGATGCTTTAATAAGGTCGTAAGCCCGCTTGTCTTTCGCCATCGCATTCAGCAGTGTATCTGCCTTAGGGTCGATAAAGAACCATTCCGGCAATACGAGGTTCATCTTGCCGATATTTTTGCGAAGGGAGAAAAATGACTGTGCATCCCATGCTACATAAAAAGCAGCACGGATACCCACTGAATCGCTGAACAGGGGCGACTGTGACAGATCTAACACCGCATTGTTCTGACCTATTCCCTGGCCTTTGGCCCATTTGTCTTCGATAAGTTTACGGAAGCCGCGGTATTTTTTTCCGAGTTCACTGGCCCGGTATTCGGGCTGGTCTTCGGTCAAAACTTTTTTAATGGCTTTGCCTTCAAGCGGGATATCGGGATTTTTCATCACCGAAAAAGTGATGACGATTACCACAGCCGCAAGCAGCAATACCACACCCAAAACACGGAACCCCCATTTCACTCTTTGCCAGCGTGTGGGGTTATTCGTCTGGAAAACCTGTGAAGTGTTTGGGCTCATAAATAAATTTGCTGCAAGGGATTGTCTCGCAAAATAATCAGAAGCGCGTGAAGTTGTTGCGGAAAGAGGGGTAAAAAAGGGTTAATTCGCAGAAGGTTACGAATTAGCGGATTGACGGATTACGTGTTCAAGAATTCACCATTCACATTTTCACCGCGGAGCCGCAGAGTGCGCAAAGTTTCGCGGAGATGGTTAAAGAGGTTAAAAGGGTTAAAAAGTTGAGCTAGTATAGCGCCACTAACAACTTTTAACTCTTAACTCCTAACTTTTAACTGTGCCTCCCTACCCTTCAAACGTACTATAGAAATACGGTGTTTTGGCTTCGAACTCGGCACTGCAGGTATCCACCATTTTGTACACACGGGTGATGCCCAGTGATTTCCTTTTCTCGTATACCTGTTCATCGGTACAGTCGCCATGCAGAATTCGGGCGATCTGTGCATCTCCAAACCCATGTTTTTTGGCTTCTTTGAGCAATTCTGCAGGGATGGTATCGAGTGTATAATTCGCAATTTCTTTCTCGAGGATACAAATCTGCTGTATCTGTGTGATAAACCAGCGGTCAATTCGGGTGGCCTGTACGATCGACTTCACCGTGGTACCCTGCATCAGTGCATCCTTGATCCGGAAGATGCGGTCCCATTTCGGTGTTTTGATGTATTCAACCAGTTCTTCATTCTTCATCAGGCTCTTGCCATAGTACCCAAGCCCGATGGCTTCATTCTCGAGGCTCTGGCAGGCTTTCTGAATGGCTTCGGTAAAGCTGCGGCCAATGGCCATTACCTCGCCCACACTTTTCATCTGCAAACCAAGGGTATCGTTGGCGCCTTTGAATTTATCGAAGTTCCAGCGCGGTACTTTTACGATCACATAATCCAGTGCGGGTTCAAAATACGCTGAAGTGGTTTTGGTGATCTGGTTTTTCAGTTCATCCAGCGAATAACCGATGGCCAGCTTAGCGGCGATCTTTGCGATCGGGTAACCCGTAGCTTTTGAAGCAAGCGCCGAAGAACGGCTAACACGCGGATTGATCTCTACGGCGATCAGCTCTTCCGTTTCGGGATTCTGTGCAAACTGCACATTACATCCGCCGGCAAAATTACCGAGTGAACGCATCATGAGGATGGCTTTGTTCCGCATATCCTGGAAAGAAGTATCACTCAATGTCATGGCTGGTGCCACGGTTATCGAATCTCCGGTATGAACGCCCATCGGATCGAGGTTCTCAACCGTACAGATGATCACCACATTATCGTTCTGATCGCGAAGCAGTTCCAGTTCAAATTCTTTCCAGCCTAAAACCGCTTTTTCCACGAGTACTTCATGTATGGGAGATGCCTTCAATCCTCTTTCCAGTGCCGCATCCAGGTCGTCTTTGCTGTGAACAAATCCGCCACCGGTTCCACCCAGTGTAAAGGAAGGGCGTATCACCAGCGGAAAACCGATCTGCTGTGCAAATTCTTTTCCTTCGAGAAAACTGTTGGCCACTCGGCTGGGTGCCACCTGCACACCGATCTTCACCATCAGCTGGCGGAATTTTTCGCGGTCTTCCGCAGTATCAATCGCTGCCACATCCACGCCGATCATCCTGCAATTGTATTTCTGCCAGATGCCGAGTTCATCGGCTTCTTTACAAAGGTTCAGCGCTGTTTGCCCGCCCATGGTTGGGAGAACGGCATCTATCTGGTTTTCCTGTAATATCTGTTCGATACTTTCTACCGTAAGGGGCAGCAGGTATACCTTATCGGCCATCATCGGGTCGGTCATGATGGTAGCCGGGTTACTGTTGATCAGGATCACTTTGATACCTTCTTCGCGGAGGCTGCGCGCCGCCTGTGAGCCGGAATAATCAAATTCGCAGGCCTGGCCGATAATAATGGGGCCGGAGCCAATAATCAGTACAGATTTGATGGAGGGATCTTTGGGCATACTTGCTAAAAAATAAATTGTGCAAATGTAAGGCCGCTAAGGCAAAAGCCGCGTTATTTTTTGACCGTCTTCTTTATAACGCGAACAAAAACCGCCCGATAAGGTTAGTATTGCACACAGAAAATGATTCAATACCATGGCATTACCAAAAGAAGGCAGTAAAGCGCCGGCATTCAGCGGGCTTGACCAGGACGGGAAAAAAATATCCCTGGCAGATTTTAAAGGCAGTAAAGTGGTACTTTATTTTTACCCGCATGATGATACCCCCACCTGTACCAACCAGGCCTGTAACCTGCGGGATAATTTTGCACTTCTCAAATCAAAAGGCATACAGGTGATCGGCGTAAGTGAGGACGATGTGAAAAGCCACAAAAAGTTTGAGAAAAAATACAGCCTGCCTTTCCCGCTGATTGCAGATACAGAGCAGGTGATTTTACAGAAATACGGGGTTTGGGACTGGAAAACTTTTATGGGCAAAACCTATATCGGCACGCACCGCACTACTTTTCTGATCGATGAAAAAGGGAAGATCGCGCATATCATCACCAAACCGGTGAGTAAAAAACATGCAGAAGAGATCGTGGAATTATGGGGTCTGTAAAATGCGATGACCATAACACAGCTCGTTTATTAATCTGCTGAAATATTTTTTACCCGGCTTTTGTTTTCATGGCATCGCCTGTTGCGTCGCACACTTGTGCAGCGGGGGCAATGGGCAGCAATCAGATTTTTATGCATCACCCTGTATCACCACCCCGGTATTGACGAATTCCGGATTCACGCATTTGGTTAAAAAAGTTAAAGAAGTTAAAATGGTATGGATTTTACTATGAACTTTTAACTCCAAACTCTTAACTCCTGACTAAAAATCCTTGCCCATTCACCATTCACGGATCGGCGAATTGACGAATTACGGATTAGTGGATTCCGGATTCACGCAGTTGGTTAAAAAGGTTAAAGAAGTTAAAATGGTATGGTTTTTCTATGAACAATGAACTTTTAACTCCAGACTCTTAACTCCTGACTAAAATCCCTGCCCACTCACCACTCACCTTTCCCGCTACTTCTTCATTCGATATTCAATTGTTCAAAAAAAGAGAGCAGCCTTCTTTTGCTGCTCTCTTTCGAATCTGTTATTACACCGACCGGTTACTTTTTTGTTTCCAGTAATTTGAAGAACTGGTCCAGTTGCGGCAGTATCACGATACGTGTCCTGCGGTTGGCTGAACGGCCATCCGGGGTTGAATTACTCGCAACAGGAAGGAACTGGCTGCGGCCCGCGGCTGTCATACGTTTGGGATCCAGCCCATAAGTATCCTGCAATATGCGAACGACCGATGTGGCGCGTTTCACACTCAGGTCCCAGTTATCAATCATGCCCGGGCTTTTAATCGGAATCGAATCAGTATGCCCTTCCACCATAAATTCAATATCAGGCTGGTTGTTCAGCACTTTGGCTACTTTGCCGAGTACTTCTTTGGCGCGGTCCGTAACATCATAACTGCCGCTGCGGAATAGAAGTTTGTCGGAGATATCTACATACACAATTCCTTTTTCCACTTTGATGTTGATGTCTTTGTCATCAAGATTACCAACCGCCCCCTTGAGGTTCATTACAAGCGCCATATTCAGTGAATCCTTACGGGCAATGGATCCCTGGAGGTCGCGGATATACACATCTTTTGCCCCGATATTTTCAAGTGATTTGCGGATACTTTCCGCCTGCGAGCCGGTTACAACCGAGAGATCTTTCAATTGGCTCAATACTGTGTTGTTATTTTGTTTGAGGTAATCGATCTGCTTGTTCATATCAGCAATCTGCGATTCAAGTGCCGATTTACGCGTATTGAGATCGGATATTTTGGAAGCCGACTCATTCTGGCAACGTTTCAGTTCATCCTGCAGGTCGCGGTATTTTTGCTGCAGGTTCAGGTAATTGCCGCTCAGCTCTGCATATTTGGCTTTTTCCTGGTCGAGTTTTTTGGTGCTGACACAAGACAAAATACTTACAGAGCCCGCCATGATCACTAAGTAAACTTTCCATTTCATATTCATTCGGTTGATTCGGTTAACAATGCCCTCTCTCAACGGAGAAAGAGCTCAAAAATTGTAATACTGCAGAATCTTCACAAAATAAATACATATTCAAACGGCAATCATGTGCAAGTTTTCAACAATAACCTAAAGAAGTTAAAAAAATGGTTACCGCATCTTTAGTGAGTATACAGTTATCACACGGACAGTTATTTATTTTTTATGTTTTCGATGAGGGCCGAAACCTGTTGCCCGTGTCTTTCAATATGGAATCGTAAAAATTCGATCCGTTGCTGAAAGTCAAGCGGCCCGGAAATAGGATGCGGGTGTGCCAGTACCCTTAATTCATCTTCCTGCAGCTCTGCTCCGAAAGATTCAAGTATCCCCTGTAAACTAAACAGCGATGCGCTCCAGAAAGCCAAACTGCCCCCTAAGCGCGGCGCAGCTACGGCAGGTACTTTTTCTTTTGATTGCCAGGTAAGATCGATGATTTTTTCAATAGGCATTTCTTTATGGGGCGACTCATACGTTTTGGGAATACTGCCATCGCGGATGGCCAAAATTGTTTTCCACATCCCGCAAAGCGCACCCTGCTCTGCCCAGAAAAGATGTTCTGTGATATCAGTTATGCTCCATCCATCGTCTGATGGTTTCCATCCTGCCTGGGTTTCGGTTACGGATTGTATCTGTGCGAGATATTCTTTACGGGCTGTTGCCACTTCGCTGATAAGCGCCTGGATCGTATTCATCGACATACAGATTTATATGTAAGCTTACAACAAAACTTCAGTTGAATATTTTTAAAAGGGAATAAGAAGAAAGCCATTTTATCTGCGGGGCATCAGGCAAACACAACAGGTTTTTTTTCCTGTATCCATTCTGCATATTTTTCCCCGAAAGCCGCATCGATCATTTTCCGTTTTATTTTAAGTGTGGGTGTAAGCAACCCGTTCGCGATCGTCCATTCATCCGGGAGCACAACCAGTTTGGCGAGTTGTTCATGGTGCTCCAGTCCTTTGTTTACCGAGGCGAGGATCTGTTCAAGTGTTGCAGCCAATGCATTTCCATTTTGTTGTTTTGCTGTTTCAGATAAAGTGCACAATACGATGGCGCTTGGCATGCCCGAACCCACCACGCAGGCCTGTGCAAGTTCCGGGTTCTGCAAAAATTTACTTTCCACCGGTGCGGGCATGATGTATTTGCCTTTGCTGGTTTTAAACTGGTCTTTAATGCGGCCCGTGATTGTCAGGTATCCCTGCGCATCAATTGCACCTTCGTCGCCCGTTTTTAAAAAACCGTCTTCAAAACACTCGGCTGTTAATGCAGGCTCCTTGTAATACCCAAGCATACTCGCATCGCTTTTTACCTGTACCTCATTGTCTTTACCAAGCCGCACTTCCACACCGTTATAAGGCTGTCCAACAGTTCCGAATTTCACTGCCCCTTTCCGGTTCGAATGAGAAAGCGCGAGATTTTCCGTCATGCCATACGCTTCCTGTATCTCGATGCCCAGTTTTTTAAACCAGTGCAGCAATGCCGGGTTAATAGGAGATGCGCCTGTGAAAACAAATTTTGCCCTCCCCAGCCCCATCTTTTTCCGGATCATTTTTTTGAGGACCCTGTTTATGAAAGGTATTTTGAAGAAAAGGTCCAGTTTTTTTTGTGGCATTTTTTTAAGTATCCCTTCCTGCATTTTTTCCCAGATACGTGGTACCGCGAGAAAAACGGTGGGTTGGGTATCGGCGAGGTTTTTGGCGAATGTATCGAGCGATTCCACAAAATAAACCGTGCTCCCTGTAAAAATGGTGCCGCATTCAACCAGCATACGCTCTGCCACATGGCATAGGGGCAGGTATGAAAAAAATATTTCTTTATTGATACCCGGATACGATTGTAAAAAAGTATTCACAGCATATCCAAGTGCATGTACCGTATGCATTACGCCTTTGGGCTGACCGGTTGTACCGGATGTATAAACGATACAGGCCAGCGATTGCGGATCGGTTTCCGGTTTGCCTTCTATCCCTTTTCGGTCACGGATTACTTCATCCCAGTTGATACAGCCAGCGTTGGGATAGAACGGGAAAGTGATGCCGGTCAGTTTACCAGGTATGCCTTTGCGGAGTTCCTCTGCATTATCCAGTTTACCGATAAAGATCAGCTTGCTTTCACTGTGTTCAATAATCTCGCGCAATGCATCCGCAGTGATATTGGGATAGAGCGGAACAGAAATACAGCCGGCCATTGCAATGGCAAGATCGGCCATGATCCAGTGTGCACAGTTTTTACTGAGGATGGCCACTTTATCATTTTTCCCAAGTCCCATATCACGCAGTGCCGCAGCCATGCGCCTGACCTCGCTGCCGGCTTGCCCCCAGGTAAAAGTCCGGTACACACTTTTCACAGGTTCGGCCAGGAACAGTTTATCGGCCTGCGATTGTTCGTATTCACAGAACTTATCGAGCATACCCGGTACCTTTTTTTCCATAAACATCAGTTTTGTTGTTGGGAAAGATGTGCCAGCCCGTTCGCAGGAATTTTTCCTTTTACCGTTGCATAAAAATCAAGGATATGCCTGAAGTCGGCAGCTTCATCATCTGTTGTGAAAAAAGGTTCCGCGATACTCACTTCTCTTTTAGAAAAATCGAATGCCACCATTACAATCGGCACTTTTGCCTGTTTAGCGATCTGGTAAAAACCTGTTTTCAGCCTCTCTACTTTTTTTCGCGTGCCTTCAGGAGAAAGGGCAAGAACAAAATTTTCATGGCTGTTAAAAAGCGATACCACCTGTTCAACCATATTGTGTTTACCGGAACGATCCACCGGGTACCCACCCAGTTTACGGAAAAAGAAACCGAAGGGGCCTGAAAAAAGAGAATCTTTACCAAGGTATTTCAGATGCTGCAATTGCAGCTTACTGCGGTAAGCGAGACCAATTACAAAATCCCAGGCACTTGTATGAGGGCCAACGATTACAACGGCTTTGGGCAGGTGATAAGGGAAAGAACCTTTGAGGGTCCACCCGCGTATACGGAGATAGAGGCTCCAGAGCAGTCTCATTGCAGCAATCGTTTGACAAACAAGATAAGGAATATCGAATATTGAACAAGGAATGCTGATGGAACAGAAGAACGGAGGAGGTAAGCAGTCAGTGGGCAGTAGTGAGCATTCAATTCGCGAATCCGTAATCCGTGAATCCATGAATCGGGAGCAGGCAATCACGAATTATTTCAGCCCGATTTTTTTAACCACTCCTGCGAAACTCTGCGCCTTTTATCTTTTCGGTGAAAAAATACTTATCAAACCGGGATCTACTGGCTTGAAACCTTGATTATTCATGGCAGTGAAAAAAGGGTGCTATTGCTTCACAGCGGGTTTAGCTGTTTTTCGGTTTTGCAGTTCTTTACGCACCACATTCATAAAATCGCGGTCAACGGTAAGGGCTTTATTTACCCGGTCATCGGAATTCAATATCTTCTTGAATTCTGTCCTGTATTTTTTACGGACATTCAGGGTTTCTTCTTCCTGTGCCAGTACATCATCTTTTTTTGCCTGGCGGGATTTGCGCAGTTCGGCTACATAGCTGTAGTATACGGGCCAGAATTTCTGCGCCTCTTCATTGGTCAGCGCAAGTTGTTTGGTAACAAATGCCATTTTAAGGCCCACCAGGTTAGGGGGATTAGCGGGCGCATCATCCTGCTGTGCAGGAACCACACCATAAGACAATATCAGCGCAAAAGCCAAAAAACAAATCCTTTTCATACTTTATTCCTCCTTTTCAGAAGCCGGTGTTTCCAGCAGTTCCCCGTTTTCTTTGAGGTACTGTTTTAATTCTTCATCACTTACATGGCGGATATTGCTTTTTACATCTTTGAGTTCCTCTTCACTGGCCAACAGGCTTGCAGCGGGTGTTGCCAGTATATGTTCATGTGTTTCCACATATTTCAGCAACTCTTCATCACTAACCTTATTCAGTGATGAAGATACTTCAGACTTTTCAAAAGCTTCAGGATCTTTGATATTCTCTGTATCGTCTGTAAAAAGGAAAGCGCCGGTTACCAGGATACCGGTTACCAC
The DNA here is from genome assembly GCA_004028765.1 of Chitinophagaceae bacterium. Taxonomy (GTDB): domain Bacteria; phylum Bacteroidota; class Bacteroidia; order Chitinophagales; family Chitinophagaceae; genus Sediminibacterium. The sequence goes on from SAIX01000056.1 coordinate 136,693, forward strand.
GGCTGCTGCCGCATACTGTATCCATTTCCGGGCAATACGCAATGTTACCACCCTGCCCCCCTTACCCGATTTCAGAGCCGGCGTTATAAAATCGGCCTGGTCAAAATAAGATGCGGGAACAGCATATACTTCTTCTCCTGAAATAGTGTTCAATGCCGGGGCAATGGCCGCCAGTTCGGTATATACTTCATCTGCGTAAATATCTTTTTGGGAGATACGGGCAAGTATGCGGCCAGGTAACTGCTCAAAATAAGAACCGGGTACATCGTAAACAGGTGCCGAAGCCGCTTCAAGTGTAAGTTGTACACCAAGCCACTCACTAACCTGGGATGGGAAAGCCCCGAAATATCCATCAGGCACCCTGTAAGTGGCTGCACGCGGAACCAAAGCCAGGAAAGGGCTGATTTCGCTCAGTTCCTGCAATATATCGTTGCCTGTATTCATTGTTGTATCGCTTTGACCCCCTGCGGTACGGCAGGTTTAATGACTTTTAATGAATTCCTCTATTTTCTTCGCCGCGTGGTGATAGCTGGCTTTTAAAGCGCCCTCACTGGTTTCCAGGATGCGGCTCATCTCCTGGTATGGCATTTCATCGTAATATCTCAGGTTAAACACCACTCTTTGCTTTTCGGGCAGTTGCTGGATCGCCAGTTGCAGTTTCCACTCAAGCCGGTTGGCATCAAAATTACTGTCGGACCGCACTTTATTACTCAATCCCTCCTCTACATCACTCAAACTTACCGCACTCCGCTTTTTCTGCTGTTCCATAAAAGTGAGCGATTCATTGGTTGCAATCCTGTATAACCAGGTGTACAACTGGCTGTCTTCCCTGAAACCTTCCAAACCCTTCCACACTTTGATAAAAACATTCTGCAAAACATCATTCGCATCTTCATGATCCACCACCAGCCTGCGGATATGCCAGTACAGTTTTTCCTGGTATTTCCTGATGATGGCGGCAAATGCTTTTTCCTTAGTGGCAGGGTTCTGGAATTGATATAGTAACTCCTTATCGTCGGCGTGCATGCAGGGCTTTTTATAAATATAGCGATCTGTACTTGGATTGTTTTTGAAGGCGATGGTTTAAATGATACCCAAACGCTAACAAACATTTGTCAAAAACATACGATATATCCCATACAGAATGGTTTATTGTTAGTTTTTCGAGCCTGAAATAAAGTAACTTGCCTGCAGCAAGCAACCATGTCATCTTCACAGTATATAACAAACTTCAAAAGGAATGTAACAGACAAGTATACAATCTATAACAGTCTGTTTGCAGCACTCCCTTTTTCCGGCATCGCCAATGTTGGCGCTTTATTACCGATTTTATTACAGGCATGTATAGATGGTTATGCAGAAGGCAAAAGCCCGATGGAGATCATAGACAGTTTTTGCGAACGGCATACCAATATTAAAACGGAAAAGGAAAAAATTGACAGGCTTTTCAAATTTGCCCAATACATCGAGCGCCAGGTGGTATTGTTTGATGCGATTGAAGACGCTGCATTCGCTTCCGTGAACAATGTGGAAGGGCCGGGCAGTTTAAAGTCACTCTTCAATGAAGCGGCTTTCAGTTCCCGGACTCAAACGCTGCGCAATAAATTGCGCAAATTCAAAGTCAGGGTTGTGCTTACGGCGCACCCGACACAATTTTATCCGGGCAGCGTGCTTGGTATCATCCACGACCTTAATGAAGCCATCAGTAAAAACGAGTTTCATACCATCAATCTTTACATACAGCAGTTGGGCATCACGCCTTTCTTCAACAAAAAACAACCCACCCCTTATGATGAAGCGGTGAACCTGATGTGGTATCTCGAAAACATCCTGTATCACTCCATCGGCAATATTTACAATTTTATCGAGCGCGAAATTTTTGAAGGGAATTATGATGGCGACAACCCTTTTATTGAACTGGGTTTCTGGCCGGGTGGCGACAGGGACGGTAACCCTTATGTAAACGGACCCACCACGCTGCAGGTAGCCGACGCTTTGAGAAGGGCCATCATTGTTTGTTATTACCGCGATGTACGCAAACTGGTAAGGCGGCTCACTTTCACGGGCGTGGATACAATGATACACCAACTGGAAGAACAGCTGTACCAGAATGTATTTAAAGCGAAGGAAAGTAAACCTATCAGCAAACAGGACCTCTTAAAACAATTACAGGCAATGCGGCAACTGGTGGTGGAAAAACACCATTCGTTATACCTGCAGCGGATCGACAGCCTCATCCACAAAGTAAAAATATTCGGGACGCATTTTGCTTCGCTCGATGTTCGCCAGGACAGCCGGATCCATACAAAAGTATTGTTAGAAATCAATGAAACACTAAAGGCAAAGGGGATGGAAGCAATCCTCCCTGAAAACTATCTTTCACTTTCGCAGGAAGAAAAAATAAACATACTCAGTTCTTTCAGCAGGCAGCTTGATACCACCCTTTTCCCGGAAGGCATCACGCGTGACACGCTGCAAAGCCTTTATGCGATCAGCAGTATCCAGGCCATGAACGGGGAGGCAGGCTGCCACCGGTATATCATCAGCAATTGCCAGTCGGCCGTTAACGTGATGGAAGTATATGGTTTACTCAGGCTTTGCGGGTGGGAGGCGACACGGATGACGGTTGATATCGTTCCGCTTTTTGAAACCATCGACGATTTGCAGGATGCAGAAAACATCATGGAACTGCTGTATACGCACACGGTTTACCAGCAACACCTTTCGCAGCGAAACAACCAGCAAACCATCATGCTCGGCTTTAGCGATGGCACCAAAGACGGCGGTTATCTCCAGGCAAACTGGAGTATCTACACTGCCAAAGAAAACCTCACGGCTATTTCGCGCAAATACAATATCAAAGCAAGGTATTTTGACGGACGTGGCGGCCCTCCTTCGCGGGGAGGCGGCAAAACCAATAAGTTTTATGCTTCATTGGGAAATAATATCGAGAACGAAGAGATACAGCTTACCATACAGGGGCAAACCATTACTTCCAATTTCGGCACAATACAATCCTCTCAGTATAATCTCGAACAATTATTAAGCGCCGGCATCAGCAATGAGCTGTTCGCGGATACCCGTATGCAGCTTTCGCAGCACGACCGTTCTTTACTCGACGAACTGGGGCAGGTAAGTTATGCGGCTTACCAGGATTTTAAAACACACCCCTTGTTCCTGCAATACCTGCAGCAGTTTAGTCCGCTGAATTATTACAGTAAAAGCAATATTGCCAGCCGCCCTTCCAAGCGCGGATCGGGCAATACGCTTCGCTTTGAAGACCTGCGGGCCGTACCATTTGTTGGAAGCTGGAGCCAGTTAAAACAGAATGTGCCCGGTTTTTTTGGAGTAGGTACTGCTTTGCAGCACATGAAAGAAAAAGGTTTGTGGAACGATGTAAAAGCCATGTTCCGGAATGTATTGTTTTTCCGGACGCTGATTGATAACAGTATGATGAGTATGCTGAAATCCACTTTTACACTCACCCGTTATATAAAAACCGATCCGACTTACGGACCGATCTGGGAACTGATCAAAAAAGAATTTGACCTTACCGCTTCGCTGGTACTTGAACTTTCTGATAATACCGAACTGATGCAGGATGATAAAACCGGCCGTGCTTCCATACAGATGCGTGACAGGATTGTACTCCCGCTGCTTACCATACAGCAATACGCATTGCATCACCTGCACAAAGCAGAAACCGACCCTGAAATGAAAGCGGTATATGAAAAACTGATTACAAGGAGTATGTTTGGTATCATCAATGCTGCGAGAAATTCAGCATAACAGCTCAATGCATAAGGCTGAATGCTTAACGCTTGTTTACCGGCAATTCAAAAGCTGTTTATCAAATAACATAACTCACACCACAAAAGCTTGCATTTACGATTCACGGATTAAGGATTCGCGGATTAGTCACTCACCACTGCCCATTCACCACTCACTTTTTCACCACAGAGACACAGGGCACACAGAGGTTCACAGAGGGTAATTAAAAGGGTTAAAGACGGTAAGCAGTTAAGATGGTTTGACTTTCATTAAAAACTTTTAACTCCAAACTCCTAACTCCTAACTGAAAATCCCTCACCACTGCCCATTCACCACTCACCTCATGCGTTTCGCATTCAGCACTAGGCGTTGAGCCTTCTTTTACCCATCCTTCCATCTCCACAAATGCAAACAGGCATAGGTGCGGTACGGGCTCCATTTGGCGGAGATCTTCAGCATTTTTTCTTTCATCGCTTTTTTATCGGAGGCGTCAATTTTATAAAGATGGCACATCGCCTGTTGTATACCAAGATCATCCACTGCAAACAAATCCTCCCTGCCAAGTGAAAACATCAGCAGCATTTCTACCGTCCATCTGCCAACGCCCTTGATCTGCACCAGCAGGTCAATGATTTCTTCATTGGTCATTGCCAGTAATTTTTTATCGGTAATCGTATGTTCGATACAAAACGCTGCAACGTTTTTTACGTAACTCACTTTTGCATTGCTCAGACCGATGGAGCGAAGTATTTGATCGGGGGTATCAAGTACCTGCTGCGGTTTAGGTTCTTTTCCTTTGTAGAGTTCCAGGAATCTATGAAAGATCACCTTCGCCACTTTGGTACTGAGTTGCTGGCTCATAATACTGGCCATCATCCGCACGGAGATGTTTTTGTGGAGGGTAAGTGTATGCAACTCTTCCCCGATCAGCCTGGCCAGTTTTTTGTCTTTCCTTAAATGTGCTGCGTATTCCATGAAAGTAAGTTATGTAATTTGCAAAGGCATGCAAAGAGAACTTAGACAAACGGCGGATGGTTCGCACACACTTGCAATAGCAGGAACTGATGTAACTTATCACAGCCACCACGGCGCTGTTGCCGAAAGCAGGCATGTATTTATTGAAGCGGGGCTGATTCATATTCTTTCAAAACAATTTTCACGGCCTCTCCGCATTTTTGAAATGGGTTTTGGAACCGGCCTCAATGCACTGCTTACCTTGCAAAAAGCAAGGGAACAGAACGTGGCAGTTGACTATATCGCAGTTGAGAAATTTCCTGTTACGGTTACAGAGCTTGCACAGATCAATTATGGTTCTCTGTTAGATGCAGAAAATGATTTCAGGAAAATACACGGGTGTGAATGGGGTCAGGAGATCAGGATCGACACTTTTTTCTCTTTACAAAAAAAACAAACTGCACTGGAGGATATCCAAAACCTGTCTGATATCCATTGCATCTATTATGATGCCTTTGCCCCGGGCCACCAGCCGGAATTATGGACGGTATCTGTATTTGAAAAACTCTTTGCCATGCTACAACCTGGCGCTGTTCTTGTAACTTATTGCAGCAAAAGTGACGTAAGAAGGGCGATGATGGCAGCCGGTTTTGCCGTTGAAAAAATACCCGGCCCCAAAGGAAAACGCGAAATGGTGAGGGCGACAAAGATTGGGTGATTAGCGGATTGGCGAATAAAGAATTTATTTAGCAGCATATCATTCATCTGCGGATTCTCCTGTCCGTAATTCACGGACCTGCTTATCCGCAAATTATCGTAGCTTACTATTAATTACTGCTTATGAAGAAAATATTATTTTCTGCCTGCTTACTCCTCTTTTCCTTTTGTTCGGTAGCGCAGTACCATGCGGATGAAACCGCCATCCGGAAAATACTTACAAGTCAAACGATTGAATGGAACAAGGGCAATATCGAATCCTTTATGCAGGGTTACTGGAAAAGCGACAGCCTGCTGTTTGTTGGGAAAAACGGGCCCTCGTATGGATTCGCCAGAACACTGGCCAATTATAAAAAAGGATATCCCGATACTGCCGCAATGGGCAAACTGAGTTTTGATATCCTGAAAGTGCAGCGCCTCTCGGCCGATCATTATTTTGTTCTTGGCAAATGGATGTTGAAAAGAAGCATCGGCGACCTCAGCGGGCACTACACTTTGCTGTTCCGGAAGATAGGTGGCGAATGGAAGATCGTGGTTGACCACAGCAGTTAGTGTAATATTTATCCCGGCTATGCGACTCATTTATCAATAAAACAAAAATTATGGTACTCATTATATTCGGTATCCTGCTTGTGGCAGGTGCCCTGTTCATCAACAAAGAAAGAGAAGAACTGCAACGCGTGGCCCGTGGTGTGCGTATCGCCGGGCTGATCCTTGTCGTTATCGGTTTTCTCACTTCCTGTATCAAGCAGATCGATGCAGGCCAGATCGGTATCAAATCCCTTTTCGGTAAGGTGGATGATGAAGTGCTTACCAGCGGTTTGAACCTGATCAACCCCCTGGTGGATGTACGCATCGTTGACGTGAAAACACAGAACTATACCATGAGCGGCGTGCATGACGAAGGCGATAAGGCCGGCGATGATGCCATCCGGGTATTAACAGCCGATGGACTGGAAGTGATCATCGACCTCACCGTATTATACCGCGTGGTTCCTGCTGAAGCACCCCGTATTGTGCGCGAAACAGGACTTGATTACCGCGACAAAATTGTACGCCCCTTAACCCGTACCAAGATCCGCGACAATGCCGTTTACTTCACCGCCGTGGATCTCTACTCCACCAAACGCGACCAGTTCCAGTCGCGCATTTTTAAAAACATCGAAGAGGATTTCAAAAAACGCGGGCTCGTTCTTGAGCAGTTGCTTGTACGGAATATTACATTACCCGCAACTGTTAAAGGTTCCATCGAAGAAAAGATCAAAGCCGAACAGGAAGCGCAGAAAATGGAATTCGTACTCCAGAAAGAAAAACAGGAAGCCGAACGCAAGCGCGTGGAAGCACAGGGTATCGCCGATTACCAGCGCATCATCAGCTCTGGCCTGGGTGATAAACAATTGCAGTATGAACAGATACAGGTAATGAAAGGCCTCATCACTTCTCCCAATGCAAAAGTGATCATCATGGGTGGTGGCAAAACACCGGTGATCCTCGATACAAAAGATGCCAAAGGCCAGTAATCAATAACTATATTACAAAAAGGCGTTCGCAGTTCGCGGGCGCTTTTTTATTTTGGGGCAACTGTAGCGTTGAGCGGGGCGGATTGTTTTGTCATGAGTTTTGCAAACACCAGGTGCCCGATAAACACACCGATCACCGAAGAAATAATATCAAGATAATCGAATGTGCGGCCGAAAAGGGGGATGCGCTGCAGGTATTCATTGATGATCACGAGCAGTAAACCAAAACAGCAGGTGAAAGTAAGTTCCTGCCTGGTTTCAAGCCGGAAAAAACGCCTGAACAGCCAGCAGGCCCCAAATGGAAGAAGGAAAGAACCGATGAGGTTGGGCGCTAATCCAACAAACGGTTTCCATGCATGCGGGATATGAACAAAGGGACGTATGATGAACTTGATCATCCAGATCAGCAATGTACCTGATACAACAACATACATGGAAATTTTTTTCAGGTTCATGGCATTGTTTCTTTCCTGAATATAAGAAAAACCACGCCAACCGCATCAGGGCTGTTCAAAATCGATGGGCTTGCGCCACAAACGGATGACCCAGCGGAGATAGAAAAAAAGGCTGATCACAAAGCCTGCATAAAAAAGAAAATTGCCCGTGGTAAAATGTTCTTTCACGATCCCGAGTTCATACATGATGCCCGCGGTTGAACTGGCAGCCATCCATAACAATCCCAGCGATAATGTATTCACGATACGGATCAGGTATTGTTTTACGCCGGGTTCCACTAAGAATGATTTTAATAAAGGTATTACAAATTACCCCGGTAAAAGTTGCAGCCATATCAGTCAAAACTCTGGTTACTAGCCGCCGCAAGTTTCAGGATCCGGTCAAACTGCGCAGGTGTAAGGTCATTATAGAAATAATAAATGGGATCAACCGGGATACCGCTGCGGTGTACTTCATAATGGCAGTGCGGTGCCGTGCTCTTTCCTGAATTCCCTACATAACCGATCACTTCCCCGCGTTTTACCATCTCACCTACCCTTGCTTTTATCCTTACCATGTGGCCATATACTGTTTCATAACCAAAGCCATGCGCGATCACCACCCGGTTCCCAAAACCACCGGTGTTAAATCCGGCATCTTTTATCCTGCCATCGGCCGTGGCATAAATGGGCGTTCCCATGGGTGCACTGAAATCGAGGCCAAGATGCGCCCTCCGGTCTTTGTACACCGGATCGATGCGGTAACCAAAGCCCGATGCGATCCGGTTCAGGTTTTTATTACTGACAGGCTGAATGGAAGGTGTGGCAGCCAGTATTTTTTCCTTGTTCTTGACAAGATTGGCGATCAGGTCAAAAGATTTTACCTGGTATGCCGATCTCAGCGATAAATCATTTAACTGTTCCGCGATACTGCGCACCAGTTCCGATTCGCCCATACTCCGTACCAGCTTCACTTCTTTTTTATTCTCGATATCTTTTACACGCGCACTGTCGGGTATCGGGTCGGCACCAAAGATCGAACGGTACACGCCGTTATCCCTGTTCTCGATCTCATCCATCTTTAATTCCAGTTGCTTCAGCCGCTCCATAAAAACGCTGTAGTTATTGCTCAGGTCTTCATTCTGCTGGCGCAGGTATTTTTCTTTCGGGGAATCGATATACCGGAAAGCGATCGCGAAAATGATCAGTCCGGTAACAATCGAAGCCGCAATAAAGCCGATAAGCTGCAGCAGCCTCACACGAAGCGGCACTTCGAGTTTCTCGTAACGGAGCGTATGGGTATTATAATAATATTTGACCTTTTTCATGAGTAATGCGCTTCAGGGCACCGGCCGGTAAATCGTATATGATACATAGCGGAGCAGAATAATAAGCCCCGCAACCCATCTGTTACCTGCTCTCACCAGCTCCCCGATTCCACCCCGATTCCTTACCTTTGATGCCTTTGAAAAGCCACCAAATATAGTTTCTAACGCCCTAATAGTTTGTTTAAATTTCCCGATAGATGATGACCAGTGCCGATATCAGAAAACAGTTCCTCGATTTTTTTGCTTCCAAAGGGCACCAGATCGTTCCTTCCGCGCCGATTGTTGTGAAGAACGATCCTACCCTGCTGTTCACCAATGCAGGGATGAACCAGTTCAAGGACTTTTTTCTCGGAAACCGCAAACCCGTATCAACCCGTGTGGCCGATACGCAGAAATGTCTCCGCGTGAGCGGTAAACACAACGACCTGGAAGAAGTGGGCGTGGATACCTACCACCATACCATGTTCGAAATGCTGGGCAACTGGAGTTTTGGCGATTATTTTAAAACGGAAGCCATTGCATGGAGCTGGGAATTACTGACAGAAGTTTACAAGCTTGATAAAGACAGGTTATATGTGACCATTTTTAAAGGCGATGAAAAGGAAGGGCTTCCCAAAGACCAGCAGGCTTACGATGAATGGAAAAAATGGATCAGTGAAGACAGGATCCTGCTGGGCAATAAAAAAGATAATTTCTGGGAGATGGGCGATACCGGACCCTGCGGGCCCTGCACCGAAATACACGTGGATTGCAGACCGGATGAAGAACGAAAACAAAAAGACGGGAAAGAACTGGTGAACAACGATCATCCCCAGGTGATCGAGATCTGGAACAATGTATTTATGCAGTTTAACCGTTTGAAAGACGGGAGCCTGCAGCCCCTGCCCGCACAGCATGTGGATACAGGTATGGGATTTGAACGCCTGGTACGCGTGATCCAGGGAAAGCAGAGCAATTATGATACGGATGTGTTCACCGGAACCATCGCGGCTACGGAAAAGATCACAGGTAACCGTTACGATTTCAGCGACAGTAAAATGGCCATTGCCTTCCGTGTGATCGCCGATCATATCCGCGCCATCAGTTTTACCATTGCTGATGGGCAATTGCCTTCCAATAATGGCGCGGGTTATGTAATACGCCGCATTCTCCGCAGGGCTGTGAGGTATTATTATTCGTATCTCAATTATAAACAACCGCTGCTATACCAGTTGCTGCCGGTGATCGCAGACCAGTTCGCGGATGTTTTTCCCGAATTAAAACACCAGGTGGATTTTGTTGGCAAAGTGGTGAAGGAAGAAGAAGATGCATTTTTGAAAACACTAGAGAAAGGTCTCAAAAGGATCGATGATATCATAACCGTTTCAGGTAAAGAGATTAATGGAAAAGCTGCATTTGAACTGTTTGATACATTCGGTTTCCCGATCGATCTCACGCGTTTGATTGCTGCTGAAAACAATCTCGCTATTGATGAAAAAGGTTTTGAAGCAGAAATGCAGCAGCAAAAAAACCGCTCCCGCGCTGCCGGCACCATCGATACCGAAGACTGGATAATTCTCGTTGAAGATGCGATGCATGAATTTGTGGGGTATGATTCGCTCGAGATCAAAAGCCGTATCACAAAATACCGGAAAGTAAAAGCAAAGGGAAAAGAAGCCTATCAACTGGTGCTCGAAGCCACACCGTTTTACGCGGAAAGCGGCGGACAGGTGGGCGACCGAGGCATCCTTGATTTTGAGGGAGAAGCCATTGCCGTTACCGATACCAAAAAAGAAAATAATCTGATCATCCATTTCACAGAAACCCTGCCTGCCAAAATACAGGGAACCGTAATGGCGAAAGTGGATGCTGCAAAAAGACAGGAAACCACCATTCACCACAGCGCCACACATTTACTGCATGCTGCACTGCGCAAAGTGCTCGGCACACATGTTGCCCAAAAAGGCAGCCTCGTAAATGAAGAGCAACTCCGTTTCGATTTCTCGCATTTTGCCAAACTCAGTGAAGAAGAAATTGCGGGTATCGAACGCATCGTCAATGAAAAGATCAGGGCCAATATCCCCGTTCATATCAAAGAAATGGGTAAAGAGGAAGCCGTTGCAATGGGTGCCATGGCATTATTCGGGGAAAAATACGGAGATACGGTTCGCGTGGTGATCATCGACCCGAAATATTCGATCGAACTCTGTGGCGGTACGCATGTGGGCTTTACCGGCGAGCTTGGTTTCTTTACCATCAAACACGAAGCAGCAGTGGCAGCCGGTGTTCGCCGTATCGAAGCCCTCTGCGGAGCTGCGGCAGAAAAATGGGTAGCCGGCCAGGCCGCCCAACTGCATGATGTCCGCGAAATACTGAAGAACCCCAAAGAACTGGTCAAAGCTGTGGAATCGCTGCAGGCAGAAAACAGTGAATTAAAAAAACGCATCGAAAGCCTCGAAGCAAAACAACTGACCGCCCTGAAAAATGAACTGGTACAAAAAACCGAAACCCTCAACGGGGTGCAGTTCCTCGGTGCCATAGTGGAAGCAGGTAGTGCAGATGCGTTGAAGAAACTTTGCTTTGAGCTGAAAAACAACCTCGCCAATTACCTCGTGGTGCTTGCCGCCAATATCGATGGCAAAGCACAGGTGGCGATATTGATTGATGAAATGCTTAGCGCCGACAAAAGCCTGGAAGCACCAAAGATCATCAAAGAACAGGTGGCGCCACTGATCAAAGGCGGCGGGGGCGGACAAAAAACACTGGCCACAGCCGGCGGACAGGATGCAGGCAACCTGGCACAGGTGATCGAAAAAGTGAGGGCATTGATCTGATGTATCTCATCGATACAAACAGCGCATCATGAGCAGTTCCATTTTCATGATGCGTTTTATTTTTATGTTATGCATCTCATCGAAACAGAAAGATTATACCTCCGCGAATTCACAGTTGACGATGCAGCTTCTGTTTTTGCACTCAACAGCAACCCGCTTGTATTGCAGTATCTCCACGAACTTCCCTGCACTGGCACAGATGCTGCTCTCACAATGCTTACTGAACGGATCATCCCGCAATACCAGCAATATGGATATGGCCGATGGGCTGTAATCGGCAGGAAGGATGATGCATTTATGGGCTGGTGTGGTTTAAAATACAGGCCCGAACGAGATGAAACAGACCTTGGCTACCGCTTTTTGCCAGACTGTTGGGGAAAGGGGTATGCATTTGAAGCCGCCACTGCATCGCTGAAATGGGGGTTTGAAAATCACGGCCTTACCCGTATCACCGCAAGGGCCCATATAAAAAATCTCGCCTCTTTACGGGTGATCGAAAAATGCGGGATGCAGTATTTATATGATGAATGGGTGGATGCCTGCCCCGTAAAAACCTTTGAAAAGAAATTTACCCGCGTTTATTAGCAATTTTTAACATTTCCGAATTGTTTCGTATTTCAGAATTCTGTTAGATTTGATCTACTAAATTATTCGTAGAACTAAAAAACGCCATTATGAATAAGCATTTCTTACCCCTGCTGCTCCTTGCAACAGGCATCAGTTTTATCGCAACTGCCCAAACCAAAGACAAAACCGATAAAGAGAAAACGGCCAAAGACAAGGAAGTAAAAGAACAAAGTATCACCATCCGCAAAAAAGGTGATAACAAAGAAAAAATGACCATCGTGATCGATGGGGACAACATCACGGTTAATGGTAAGCCATTGGAAGACATGAAAGATTCCGATATCGAAGTGCTGCGCAACCGTGGGATTACTTCATTGATGCCCCGCATCCGTGGAAGGATCATGGGCCCCACCGGCAGTATGAAAATGTTCGGGGAAGATTTTCCTTTCGGTGCCGGATCCAACCGTGCTTTTCTTGGCGTAACCACCGAGAAAAATGACAAGGGAGCCAAAGTGAATACCGTAGAAAAAGAAAGCGCTGCAGAAAAAACAGGCCTGAAAAAAGATGATATCATCACCAAAGTAAATGATGATAAGATCAGCAGCAGCGAAGACCTGTATGAAGCAATCGGTAAATACAAACCCGAAGAAAAAGTAACCATCACTTATCTCCGTGATGGCAAAGAACAAACGGCCAGTGCCGTACTCGGTAAGTCGAAGGGAGCAGATATACGCCTGTTCGATATGGACAACCTGGGCGGTCTGAATAATGAGAACTTCCGTTTCCAGATGCCGAAAATGCCTCGTATGAATGGCATGGATGTGATATATAACCGCAAACCCAGGCTGGGCCTTGAAATACAGGATGTGGAAGAAGGCAAGGGTGTAAAAGTGATTAATGTAGACGGGGATACCCCCGCTGCAAAAGCCGGCCTGCAAAAAGATGATGTGATCACCGAGATCGACGGAAAAGCCATTGCTTCTGTTGAAGACCTGAAACTGAGATCCCGTGAACTGAAAGATGGTGAAAGTCTGCGGCTCACTTACCAGCGGAACGGTAAAACGCAAACCACAGAAATCAAGATCCCTAAAAAATTAAAGACCGCCGACCTGTAACTACCTGCGGCATCCGACGTTACAATATCGTATACCCTTTTGATTTTTTCTCATGTTGTGCACCGCGTCATTCCTGGCGCGGTTTTTTTATGGGGAAGCCTGTCACTTGTTTGTCTGAACCTTTTGGATTTTCGCTTGTAACTTTCCATATAAACCGATCAGCATGCGAAAATTCATTCTTGTCATTTCCCTGTTTTTGTCTGCAGAAATATCCGCACAGGTTTACCAAAGTACATCTCCCCTGGTACATACCTTCTCAATCGTTGCGCGTGATGAAAAAACCGGCGAAATGGCCGTTGGTGTTCAAAGCCACTGGTTCAGTGTAGGTACTGCCGTTCCCTGGGCGGAAGCCGGTGTGGGCGCTGTGGCAACACAATCTTTTGTTGATAAATCATACGGTCCGAAAGCACTTGCCTTACTAAAGAAAGGATATACATCGCAGCAGGCGCTCGATAGTCTTACCAAGGCCGATCCTGGCCGCGATGTGCGCCAGGTAGCAATTATCGATACCAAAGGCAATGTGGCCACGCATACCGGTAAGAACTGCATACAGGTAGCCAAACACATCAAGGGCACACAGTTCAGTGTTCAGAGCAATATGATGCTGGGCGACCAGGTATGCGAATTCATGGCAAGATCATTTGAAGGATCGGCTGGCAAGCCCCTTGCAGAACGCGTTTTACTTGCGCTTGAAGCGGCACAAAAAGCAGGTGGCGATATACGCGGTATGCAGGCCGCCGCCATCGTGGTGGTACCCGGGACACCAACCGAAACCTGGAACAATAAATCGGTTGATCTGCGGGTGGATGATTCACCCAGGCCCCTCGCAGAACTCAGGAGGTTATACAATGTGCACCTTGCCTACGAACACATGAACAATGGGGATCTCGCAGTGGAAAAAAACGATATGGCAAAAGCCATGAACGAATACCGTGCCGCGATGCAAATGTTTCCGGGTAATCTTGAAATGAAATACTGGACCGCCATCACCCTCGCGAATAACAAAGACCTCGGCAAAGCCATGCCCATGCTGAAAAGCATTTTTGAGAAAGACAAAAACTGGAAAGAACTTACCCGCCGCCTGCCACCAGTAGGGTTGCTCACAGTCAGTGAGGCCGATCTGAAAAAAATACTGGCATTATAACATCCCGATCCCAATTCTGGCGCCGTTTTCAGAGGCGCTATCGGCTATTACAGTTATTTTTGGACCCGCATGCAATGGAATGAAAAATACGAAGCCGTAATCGGGCTGGAAGTTCACGCACAACTTGCAACAGAAAGCAAATTGTTTTGCGGCGACAGTACCGCATTTGGGGCTGCACCCAATACGCATATCAGTCCCATCACCATGGGGCATCCCGGTACGCTTCCCAAAACCAATCGCAAAGCGGTGGAATATGCGATAAGACTGGGGCTGGCCTGTGGCTGCGAAATTGAAAAGGATAATTATTTCGCACGCAAAAATTATTTCTATCCCGATCTGCCAAAAGGCTACCAGATATCGCAACATACCACACCGATATGTAAAGGCGGGTATGTATGGATCCGCAGCAATGGATCCGAAAGAAAAGTAAAGCTGAACAGGATACATATGGAAGAAGATGCGGGTAAAAGCATTCACGACATCGATGAAGTCAATACCTGTATCGACCTGAACCGTGCTGGCACCCCTTTGGTTGAGATCGTAACAGAACCCGATCTGCATTCAGCCGAAGAAGCCTGGCAATATGTTACCGAGATCCGTAAACTGGTAAGATGGATCGGTATCTGCGATGGCAATATGGAGGAAGGAAGTCTTCGCTGTGATGCCAATGTTTCCATCAGGCCCAAAGGCAGTACCACGCTCGGCACAAAAGTGGAAGTAAAAAACCTGAACTCTATCCGCAACGTAAAAAAAGCGATCGAATACGAGATCGAAAGAATGGTGCAGCTAGTTGAGGCCGGTGGTAAAGTGCAGCAGCAAACCCGCAGTTTTGATGCAGCGAACGATACCACTTTTGCGATACGCGACAAAGAGGAAGCCAATGATTACCGGTATTTCCCCGATCCTGATCTTGCACCTTTTCACCTTACTGATACTTTTATTGAAAGGATCAAAGCGGCATTACCTGCACTGCCCGATGAAAGGATGCGGCAATACCAGCAGGCTTATGGCCTGAATGCCTACGACGCAGGACAGTTATGTGATGAAAAAGAAACGGCAGATTATTTCGAAGCGCTGATTGCCCATACAGAAAATTATAAAGCCGCCGCTAACTGGATACTGGGGCCTATCAGGCAATACCTGAATGAAAATATGGTTGGCTTTGCAACGCTCGGTTTATCACCCGTTCAACTGGCAGCTTTGATAAAACTCGTGGAAGAAAGTAAGGTAAGCTTCTCTGTTGCGTCTGCAAGGATATTACCGGTATTGATCGGATCAGGGAAAGACCCTTTGCAGGTCGCTGAAGAATTGAATTTGTTACAGGTAAGCGATACGGGTGAACTGGAAGTATGGGTAAACGATGCGCTAGCATCCATGCCTGATAAAGTGGCGGAATACCGCAAAGGAAAAAAAGGGCTGATCGGTTTATTTGTCGGGGAAGTAAAAAAAAGAAGCAAAGGAAAAGCCGATCCGAAACGGGTTACACAATTGCTAGAACAAAAACTCAATCAATAAATCATGCTGTTGTTACAGCGTTTAATAAAGTACAATGAAAAAAATCTTTCTCTTTGCCGGCATCCTCTTTACGATCAGTGCCTGCCAGCAAAAAAAATTCGGCGCATTTACCGTGAGCGGCCGTATTGATCATGCCACAGGAAAAAAAATATTCCTACAGGAACTTCCGTATGATGCGCAGCAGCCGGTTATCCTTGATTCCGGTTCTTTAAAAGCGAACGGTAATTTCGAATTGCGCGGCATGGGCAAGGAAGAAGGTCTGTATCGCGTAGTGATTGAAGACGGGCCGGATGTATTGCTGATAAACGACAGCAAAAGCATCCGTCTTACACTGGATGTAAATAATTACAAAGCTTATACCACAGAGGGCTCTGAAGCCAGCGAAAGTTTACACAAACTTTTCGAGGATTACGGCAAACAGGATTCCACGCTCTATGCCACTTTTATGCAGATCGACACCCTGCAGAAACAACAGGCGAACGACAGTATCCTGAAACCCGTTTTTGCCCACAGGGATGCACAGGTGAAAACCATGAACGAGTCTGTGAAAAATTTCATTAACCAGTCTAACAGCCCCGCCGCGAGGTATTATGCATTGGGCATGGCATCACGCACTATGCAGCAGGAAGAGCTGGTAGCACTTGCAAATGCTTCTGCCGATAAATTCAAAGAGCACAGCGGCCTTGCAAAGATCAAAGCCCTGCTCACCGTTCAGCAGAAACAAAAACCACAAACACCGCAATATGCATTGCTGAACCAGCCTGCGCCAGAGATCAGTATGAACGATGTGAACGGAAAGCCATTTACATTGAGCAGTTTGCGTGGGAAATATGTACTGGTCGATTTCTGGGCAAGCTGGTGCGGCCCCTGCCGCAGGGAAAACCCGAATGTAGTGGCTGCATATAATAAATTTAAAGACAGGAATTTTACCATTGTTGGCGTATCACTCGATAAAGAAAAATCGGAGTGGGAGCAGGCAATCAAAGATGATAAACTCACTTGGACGCATATCAGCGATCTTAAATACTGGGAAACACCGGTCGTAGGTCTGTACCAGTTCGATGGGATTCCTTTTAATGTATTGCTTGATCCGCAGGGAAAGATCATTGCCACGGGTTTGCGTGGGGAAGAGCTGGAAAAGAAGCTGGCAGAGGTATTAAAATAAACGAATCGATTATCCCAAATAAGAAAGGCGGCACAAATTGTTCCGCCTTTCTATTTATGTGAAACAGGATCAGAGCGAAGCGTAATATTTCAGCAACTCTACTGCGTCACTGTCTTTCCGGAACGACAGTTTTTTCTCGTTGATATATGCCTGCACTTTATCCTGTTTGTCGCTCAATGCAGCAAGCAATTCTGATTTATTCAGTTTCAGAAAACTTAGCTGACCGTTTTTGCTGATATAATATTTGGCTGTATTGGCAAAGGTTTTTACAATACCCGCATTGATCTCACTCATTTCTGTCAATTGTTTCACATCCAGTTTATACAAACCAACGCTGCCTTCCAGTAATACCTGTACATATTCACTTCCTTTCAGGTCAGCACCTTTAATACCTCTTTTGTAAATCATATGTGTGGAGGGGTCATCCGGTTTGGGCATCAGGGTAAAGGATACAATGTCATCCTGCAATTCAAAACTTTCATCGTTTTTATTGAAGAAAAGAGAATTGTCATACACATTGAACTTCAGTTCCAGGTTCTGATATACACCCTTTGGCGTGCTTACGGTTCCTTTATACCATTTATCAACCAGAAAGGGTGTTCCCCGGATACCCGAATATTTCTCGGGATTAAAATTTTTGGTGCTCACAGGATCCTGCAGGGAATATACATTTTGCGCATTGGCAAAGCCAGCGATAAACAACAGGAATAAAATGGTACTGATCTTTTTCATAATGCAAAATTGAAATAGGGTCATTTCAAATATACCCTGTTTTATGACTGTTCCCAATCTTCTCCTGTTAAAAATAAGAAAGGCCGCTGTGAACAGCGGCCTTTCGGTATCATTTAGAATCACCAGGAAATATTAATAACCAGGGTTCTGTTGTGATCTGATCTGCGGATTCGCATCCACTTCTGTCTGCGGGATCGGGAACAACCTTCTGAAAACAGTATAAGGAATGGTTCTCGAAGATGCAGGATAGTTGGCACTGCGGCTGATATCACGCTTCAAACGCTGCATATCAAGGAAGCGGTCACCTTCAAAAGCGAGTTCTTTCCTTCTTTCAGTGATGATATCTTCAAACAACTGCGCGCCGGTAGAAGCGATCGGGGTTGCACCTCTTCTGCTTGTAATAAAGTTTACATAGGTAAGTGCATCTGCTTCGTTAGAAGGCAGAGAAGCTTCAGCTGCGATCAGGTACACTTCGCTCATACGGATCACTTTCCTGTCGCTAGGATCCGGGTTATAAGTCGGGATCTTGTTTACGAAAACAGCAGGAACGCCAGCCCTTGTACCTGTTGCATACAATGCTTTGCGAACATCGGTTGCACTGTACAGAGCATACAGGTCATCTGAACAAAGCAGGTCACCATAGTTACCAGCCTGGCTGTAGATATAAGCGAGTTCATCAAATGCAAGGTTTGATACTGCATCAGAAGACACTTCAAACAGGGTTTCCACTTTATCTGTACGGAAAGTTACACCCGCCCAGTAACCTGCGTGGTTTGCTGCAGTAAGGGAAGTAAAGCCACTGTTATTGATCACATCCAGTGCGGCAGTTTTTGCATTGGTTTTATCACCCATGGTCAGGTAAACTTTTGCCTGGAGGGCGCGGGCCGCATATTTACTCATTTGTGATGAGTTGCTGAACTTGGCTGTTGTCATCAGGTTAAAGCCTTTGTTCAGGTCGTCCAGTATCAGCGCATAAACATCAGATACTTTGCTGCGGCCAGGTTTATATTCCGGATCATACGTTGTTACAATGGGTACACCCAAAGCTGTAGGATCATCCGTATAAGGTTTTGCGAAATAACGAACCAGTTCAAAATAGCTGAGTGCACGAACGGCATAAGCTTCACCTTTGTATTCATCCACGTTTGCGTTAGATGCAACTGAAGAACTGATGATGTTGTTGCAACGCAGGATCACGTTATAGGCAGAAGTCCACAAACCGAGTACGTTACCATCACCGGCAGTAGCACCTTTGGTAGCGCTGTAGTCGTTGAAGAAAGTGTAACGGTTGGTGTTCAGGGCCGACTGATAACAGTTATCCGCCATGATATCGCCCCACACAGGGATAGAACGGCCAAAGAAATCAACACCGCGTAAACCGGAATAAACACCGCGCAAAGCCACCTGTAAGTCAGCCTCGGTTCCCAGGGCCTGTGAGGGGGTAAGGGATGTAGGCGGATCCAATTCTACGAAACTCTTTTTACAAGAGCCCATCGTTACGAGTAACACTATTACCAGTAACGCTTTATGATTAAATACTCTTCTCATATTAATTAAGTTTAAAAACTGCAGGAATTTAGAATCCGATGTTCAGACCTACGGTTACAGTTTTAGGGATGAATACGTTCAGGTTTGAAGCACTACCGGTACCCTGTTCAGGATCAAATCCGAGTGTTTTGTCTTTCACCCATGTCCAGAGGTTTGTTCCGCGTACATAGAAGTTCGCAGTCTGGAGACCCAGTTTAGACAAAACAGCTTTGGGCAGGTTGTATCCTAAGCTGATCTCGCGAAGACGGATATAATCGCCTTTTGACAAGAAATAGGTAGACGAATTCTGGAAGTTTTTGTTACCGCCATAAACATATTTCGGCATGTCGGTAACTTGTCCGGGAGCAGTCCAGCGGTTCAACACACGGGCAACTTTATTAAAGGTTGCACCAAAACCGGCACCTTCATAATATGAACCCCAGGTATCATACACCATGTTTCCAAAGTTGTAATAGAACTGGGCGCTCAAAGTGAAGTTTTTGAAAGTGATGGTATTGGTAAGAGAACCAAAGTATTTTGGTTGCGCTGTTCCTGCCAGTACCCTTGCAGCTACACCGGGATAAACGTTGGTGGTAGCACCATGCGTATTATCGGCATACCAGAGCGGGTCACCATTTGAAGGATCCACACCGGCCCACTCGCGCAGGAAGAAGGTATTCAAAGGAACACCCTGACGGATCAGGAAGCTACCGTTGATGATATCGTTTCCATCAGGCAGTGAAATAACTGTGTTCTTGTTATTGGCAAAGTTGAAATCAACTTCCCATTTCAGGTCTTTTGCGAGAACAGGAACCACGTTCAATGCCAGCTCAATACCTTCATTCTTCATATCACCGATATTTTTAGTGATGGTAGAGAAACCTGAAGTTCTTGAAACAGGCACACCCAGTAACAGGCTGGAAGATCTGCGGGTATACCATTCAGCAGTAAGGCTTACGCGGTTTTTCAGGATGCTTACATCCACACCAACGTTAAATGGTTTGTTCAGCTCCCATGTCAGGTTCGGGTTACCTACGTTTGAAGGAGCGCTACCAGGTAACTGGTTGTAGTTGGCACCATAACCGTAAGCAGGGATCCAGTCGTAGTTACCGATAGCTGTGTTACTACCGTTCACACCATAAGAAGAACGGAGTTTCAGCTGTGTAATAAATTTCACATTCTCCATGAATTTCTCACGGTCAACATTCCAGGTAGCACCTACAGAGTAGAAGTTACCGAATTTGCTGCTCGGACTGAACTTGGAAGATCCATCACGACGGAAACTACCGGAAACCACATAACGGTTTTTGTAGTTAACAGCGGCAGAAGCAAACTGAGAAGCAAAAGAGAATTCAGTGATAGAAGCAGAAGCAGTGATCGGTGACGCACCAGATGCAGGATAAGTCAGCAAAGTGGTGGGCGGGAACTGCTGTGACTGTAATGAACTGAAATACCCCTGTGATTTCTGCGCTTCATAACCTACCTGTGCGTTGAAGGAAAGATCACCACCGCGGGTAATGTTTTGTTGGAAATCAAGCGTGTTTGTCCATACCCAGTTGTAATAACGGGTATAGTAAGAGAAAGCACGACCGTTAGATGCAGCACCATCACCATGTAATGGGTTATTGTACTGATCTTCTTCCAGAACGTTATAATCAATACCGTACTGAGATTTGAATTTCAGGTTATCGAGGATCTTATACTCACCATATACACTTCCACGGATACCAGTCTGGCGGAGGAAGCGCTTATCGAGGTAGCTCAGTGCAATGGTATTATGGAGACCACCCAGCTTTGAACTGGTAAGGTTATAAGAACCATCCGCATTGTAAGCAGAATAAGTAGGCAAAATAAAGTAAGAAGAAAGAACCGGGTTACCAAATGCACCACCATTCAGCGGAGCACGCTGGCTAACCACACCGATATTCAGGTCAAGTCCGAATTTCAATTTATCGGTAGCCTGGTTGATCACACTTGCATTACCGTTGGTACGCGTAAGTTGTGAGTTGATGGTAGTACCTTCCTGAACAAAGCGACCGCCAGAAAGGAAAAACTGTGTTTTTTCATTACCACCGGATGCACTCACGTTATATTGTTGCTGTGTTGCATTGCGGGTAACATTATCTAACCAGCTGAAATCAATACCGTTGCCAAGGCCTAAGGAAGCAAGGGTACCATCGATGGTTGCCTGTGTTGCACCTGCATTCACCAGACCTTCACGTGTGATGTCAAGGTATTGCTGTGCATTCAGCGGGCGGAACAGCGGGTTCGTATATGCCGTGTTGCTTTGGCCAACTTCCGTATCAAAACGGAATTTGGTTTTACCTGCTTTACCTTTTTTAGTAGTAACCACGATTACACCGTTGGCAGCGCGGCTTCCGTAGATTGACTGGGAAGCGGCATCTTTCAATACTGAAATGCTTTCGATATCGTTCGGGTTCAGGGTACTAAGCAGGTTAGCGGTTGTTTGCAGACGGGAAGCATCACCTGTGTTAACAGGGATACCATCAATCACCCAAAGCGGGTTACTGCTACCGTTGATGGAGCTGATACCACGGATAATGATGTTTTGAGAGGCACCGGGCTGACCAGAAGCGGCTACAGACTGTAAGCCGGCAACTTTACCCTGGAGCGCCTTATCCACTGATGTGAAAGGGCGGCTCTCGACTTCTGCAGCTTTCAATGTAGCTACAGAACCGGTAAGGTCAGATTTTTTCTTGGTACCATAACCAACCACCACTACTTCCTGCAGATCCTGCGTAGTAGATACCAGGGAAACAGATACACTGTTTTTTGAGCCGATGGCCACTTCCTGGCTGGTAAAGTTGAGGGAAGAAATCACCAGGGTCTTAGCAGTACCTGGCACATTCAGGGAGAAATCTCCATTCGCGTCGGTAGTGGTTCCGGTAGTTGTACCTTTTACCACAACAGATGCATTGGGAACAGGGTTACTTTTTGCATCAGTAACTTTTCCTTTTATTGTACGCGTTTGGGCCGACAGTTGACCAGCAGCCATAACCACGCACAATAACATTGCAACTAATTTTCTCATAATTCAGTTTTTAGTGATTGCGGGGGCGCAATTTAGTTAACAAAAGCATAACTTAACACATAATGACAGAAGAATGTTTTCGATTGCTGCACTTTCCCCGGAAAATCTGGTTATAAAGCTGAATTATAAATTATAATGATTGATTATCATTATATTATAATAAAAAATAAAACCAGGCTCAAAGTCGAACCTGGTTTTATTTCAGGAGAGAAATGATATTTTTTTATCATATCTCTACCAATTTGATAGAATTTAGTTGTCGGTACAAAGCTTGTTTAGGGACAACTCGGTATTTGAGATCGGCCAGATATAGCCCTGGTCAGATGGCGCCTTGGCAGCAGCACTTCCTTTGGCGGGGATGGTTTGCAATAAACGCATCAGGTCGCCGTTGCGAAGGCCTTCTCCCATAAACTCGATCCTTCTTTCCAGCAAAATCGCGCTGATAAGATCGGCGGCGGTTGCAAAATTCGCAGCTGTAAAAGTAGTGGCAGCATCTGAACGGTTACGAACTGCGTTCAGCAAAGCAACAGCCTGTGCATCCACGGAATTGGTGGTACGTGCTTTTGCTTCGGCAAGATTCAGCAACACTTCCGCATAACGGATCACCGGTGGGAAATCGGTATAAGGGCTTGGCTGGGCATATTTCGACATATACAGTTTGGTAGTCGTGGGGTTTGTATAAATAAATCCACGGCGTTTATCTGTAACTGTCCAGCTGGTATTTGCCACGATACCTGTTTTATTCACCGAAAACTCTGCCGAACCAACAGATCCGTTATTATAGAAATAAAAACCCAACTGGTTTTGTGTGCCAGGGTTATCACCGGATGTGGTAGACATGGGTAATGACAGGATCGATTCAGTAGTGGTGTAGTTGGTAAACACAGTAGCGATATTGGGCTGCAGAGCATGTGCCACACCGGTTGATGCAGAGAACGGAGCAGAAGCGCTCACGATCTTGTTTGCCTCAGTTACTACATTCGAATACTGGCCCATACTCAGGTAAACCCTTGTTTTCAGTGCAATGGCTGTATTGCGGTGTGCACGGGTTGTATTGAGTGTGGCTGTTGAATACGTGAGCGGCAGGCCGGTTTCAGCATCATTCAGGTCTTTGATGATTTGTGCGTACACATCAGCCACGCTGCTTCGTGCAAGGTCTGATGATCCTGCGCTTTTAATAGCCGTGAGGCGAAGCGGCACACCGGGTTTGGCACCATTGCCATCCGCATAAGGGCGTGCATAATACTGGAGCAATGTATAATAACAAAGCGCCCGTACCAGTTTGGCTTCACCGATATAGTTTGCGGCGAGAGCCGTACCCACTACAGCGGTTCCTTTGGAAGCCATACCCTCGAGGAAGATATTACAGATATTGATGGTGTAATAAGCCTGCGCCCAAAGGTTTACCACGGCAGTGGCAGAGTTGGTGGGGTTATTGTTCCATACATCGGATGCCGTTACGAGGTTGGTGGTTTCGTTAATAAAATCTTCACCGCGTATATCGCCGTACACAATGGCGCGTCCCCCGTAGAACTGGCCGCTTTTGAGCGCGCCATACAGGGAAAGCACCTGGTTTAAAATACGGCTGGGTGTATCAAATGCCGAAGCATCGGTTACCTGTGTCTGCGGCGTAGGGTTCAGGAGCTCTCTCCGGCAGGAAATGCTGAACAGCGTACAGACACTCAGTATCGTTAAGAATTTATATGTTTTTTTCATCTTTTCTCTTTTAAAGGTTTTCGAATAACACGATTAGAAGCCAACGTTTACACCAATGGTGAATGTGCGTGCATTACCGATCGTATTCCTGTCGATACCCTGGCCGGTGGTGGCATTACCATTGGAGGAAACTTCAGGATCCGGTCCGGGATATTTGGTCCATACTGCGAGGTTCTGGCCGCTTACATAAATCCGCATGCTGTTGATCTTCGCTCTTTCCAGGATTTTCTTCGGCATATTATAGGTAAGCTGCAGGTTGCGCAGTTTTACGAAATCACCTTTGAATACGTTAATATCGAGTGGTGTTGCGGAACCGTTCGAAACGTTATCGAGATAAACAGATTTCGGGATATCCGTTACATCGCCTGCTTTTTTCCAGGCACGCAGCATATCCACCGAGTTGTTCCAGAAACGCTGGTCGCGGATACCGGCATTGGTTCCATAGTACACATAAAAATCTGCCTGGTAAGTAAGCAATACGCTCAGGTCAAAATCTTTAAAGTGTATCGTGTTATCAAAACCCCCGTAAAATTTAGGCATCGAGTTCTGGTAGTACACACCATCCGCACCCTGGCTGATGGCAGTGGCCCCACCCGGGCCTACATAACGGGTTCCATCGGGATTGGAATAGTTGAACTGACCTGTGGGGGCCACAAACTGGTACAGCACCTGGCTCCCAACAGAATTGATAAAGATCCTTCTTCCTGTTGCGGGATCAACACCACCGGTGCGAACCACAAACAGGTAACCCAGCGGGTAACCTACTTTGGTTTTGTTCACGCTTTCAAGACCTGATGTTGAAGTAGTGATCTCAGGCAATGTGGGATCCAGTGCGGTTACTTCGTTCTTTACAGTTGTGATATTGAAAGAAGTATTCCAGCTGAAATCCTTGGTTTGAACAGGGTTTGCATTCAGTGTGAGCTCGATACCCTTGTTATACATAGAGCCTACGTTTGCAGGAACAGCACCCAAACCTGTTGAAGGAGATTGCTGTACACTGAGGATCAGTTCATCGATATTATTTCTGAAATAAGCGAACTCAATGCTCAGTTTGTTCTTCAGCATACTGGCAGAAAAACCGAGATCCAGTTTCTTACTGGTTTCCCATTTCAGGCTGGTATTACCCGCAGAGCTGAACGCCAGTGTGGCGAGACCACCATAGATACCCGATCCAAAAGTTGAGAAAGTGCTGTAATCACCGATACCGCCGATGTTACCCACTTTACCATAGCTTCCGCGGATCTTGAAACTGTTGAACACATTATCAAGTTTGGCAGCGGTCCAGAATTTTTCCTGTGAAATTTCATAACCTGCAGAAGCACCCCAGAACACCCCTTTCTTCTGCCCCAGTGCAGAGTATTCATCCTGGCGGATATTGCCGCTCAGGAAATATTTACGGTTGAAGTTATAGTTCAAACGACCGAAAGAAGAAAGCAGGTAGTTTTCGCCATAACCCAAACCTGTCGGGTTATTGATAGTGAAACCTGCCTGGATAATGGTATATGCAGGATCAGACAATGTTTGACGGTTCAGACCAAAGCCAACAAAAGTTCTGCGCTGCTGTTCTGTACCTGCGAGGAGGCTTATATTGTGTTTGCCGAATGTTTGATCGAACTGAGCGGTGTTGGTCCACAATACCGATTTGCTTTTTCCATACGTGCTCGATGCATTACCCGCAGCGGTAAAACCATCCCCGTGATCAGGGTTCTGGAAAATGTCGTTATCAACATATAAATAGTCGATACCGTACATTGACTTCAGGGTTACCGAGCTGACGGGTTTCCACTGGATGTAGGCGCTAGACTGGATATGGTTGTTTTCGCTGTTTGACCTGTTGAGTGCAAGGATCTGTGCGGGGTTATAGAAACCAACCTGCGGAACGTTGTTGTTCATAGAACCTACCACGTTATTGGATTGGATATTATAGGTTCCGTCGTTTTTAAACGGAGCAACGTTGGGTGCATTCACCAATGCGATACG
The DNA here is from genome assembly GCA_004028765.1 of Chitinophagaceae bacterium. Taxonomy (GTDB): domain Bacteria; phylum Bacteroidota; class Bacteroidia; order Chitinophagales; family Chitinophagaceae; genus Sediminibacterium. The sequence goes on from SAIX01000056.1 coordinate 162,743, forward strand.
ACCAAGACCGCCGGTGTTGAAAGCTTCTCCATTCAATGAACCGGATGATGCCGAAGCAAGGTTCATCTCATTAGAGTAAGACATTTTTCCACCTACACTGAGGCTTTTGCTGATACGGGTATCGATATTGAAGAGCAGGTTCTTTCTTTCAAAATCATTTTTCTGAAGGATCCCCTGTTGTTTGGTATAACCGATCGAAAAATAATACGTGGTATTATCGTTACCACCCTGGATATTCACGTTATGGCTGTGTGAAAAACCCTGGCGGTACACATAATCGTTCCAGTTTGTATTGATGGGGTTGCCATCAGGGCCGGTTGTCAATTTGAACGGGTTTGCCCCAAGTGTTGCAAGCTGTCCGGGGTTGTTGTTTACCGCGTTGTTTTTGAAATCGGTGTATTGGAAAGCATCCATCATTTCAGGAAGGCGATAGGCTTTTGACCAGCCAACCCATCCGTCGTATGTAACTTTTGCTTTGCCGGTTCTTCCTTTTTTGGTGGTAATGAACACAACACCATTTGCAGCACGGCTACCGTAGATAGCAGTTGCAGCGGCATCTTTCGCGATGTCGATGCTTTCGATATCATTCGGGTTGATGCTGGCAAGCGCATTACCGGCAGAGTTGGTTGAACTGAAATCGCCGGTGAATGTAGGGATACCATCCACCACCACAAGCGGGTAAGAACTGAGTGAAATGGAGTTGGTACCGCGGATACGGAATACCGGGGGTGTATTTAATACACCGTTGGGAACAGTGATCTGTACACCAGCTGCTTTACCGGCAAGGGCAGATTCAAAACTCTGCACGGGTTTTTCCGCAATGGCGGCACCGGCTACTGTAACAGCACTACCGGTTGCTTCTTTCTTTTTCTGTGTACCATATCCCACAACCACCACTTCAGAAAGATTGGCAGAATTGGATGCGAGCTTTACAGTAACAGAATTTTTACCTGCGATGGGAACCAGTTGTTCTTCCAGTCCTACATAAGCGAACTGGAGCGTGCGAACCTTATCGGTTACTTTGATCGAGAAATTTCCCGAAGCATCGCTGATGGCTGTGGAAGCCACTTTCCTGTCGGGGGTAAGTGCGTTGACAGAAACCCCGGCCAACGGAACCCCTTTGTCGTCGGTTACCGAGCCTGTCACTGTCCTGTTCGTTTGTGCGCTGAGCTGTCCTAACAATAGGGCAAAGCACACCACTAAGGATACAAATTTTCTCATGAGCAGTGTTTTTGGTTTAGGAAATATTAAACTTAGACATTTCTCACAAAAAAATGGCTGCACGACCGGTTTTTTCGGCTGAAAATATTTTAAATATCCATTTTCAAGAATACCAGGCACAAATCAACTTTGAAAGAAGCGTGACAGCTTTGCCAGCTATTTTTTGCGGCGTGATGTGCTCAATATCAGCACCGGCAGTAACACCAGGTTGGTTAAAGTTCCCACCACCAGTGTTAAAGATGTAAGCCATCCCAATGCTTTGGTTCCGCCGAAATCGCTGAAACAGAAAATGATAAAACCGGCGATCAGTACGAGCGATGTATAAATGATACTGATGCCTGTATGGCGGATGGTTTGTACAAGGGTTTGCGGAACCTGCCGGTTATAATGCGGTAATTCCTGTTTATAGTTGATGAGAAAACGGATCGTAACATCGATAGCGATACCGAGGGCCACGCTGAACACAAGAACCGTAGAAGGTTTTAAAGCGATACCCACCCAGCCCATTACGCCTGCCGTTACCACCAGCGGGATCAGGTTGGGGATGAGTGAACAAACCAGTATCCGGAAAGAGCGGAACAGGTACAGCATACAGAGTGTAATCAATAAGAAAGCCCAGAAAATACTTTCCTTCAACCCTTTGATGATAAATCCTGATCCCTCCAGAAAACTGACACTGCTGCCGGTGAATGTGATGTGATAAGAAGCCGTATCAAATATTTCATTTGCTTTCTTTTCAAAATCATTCAGCAATACCGGCAGTTTCGCGCTTCCGATATCTTTCATGTTTACACTGATACGGGCCAGTTGCTGTGTACTGTCCATAAAACTGTTGATCAGTTGTGCCACTCCTTTTTGTGCATTCTTCTGTGTGCTGTCGGGTTTGGCCTGCAGGTATGGGGCCATGAATACGAGATCTGCCTCATACGGAATCGTGTAACTCATACTGTCGCCATCGAAATAGGCCTGCTTGGCGAATTTCAATCCTTCCACAAACGACAAAGGCCTTGCTGTAGCCGGGTTTGCTGCGATATAGGCAGACAATTCATCAATTTTTGCAATGGGCTTACTGCGGAAAATACCTTTGCGCTTTTTTGTATCCACAATAATTTCCAGCGGCATCACTCCGCCAAAATTGGATTCGAACCATTTGAGGTCGGTATAAATTTTATCGCTGCGCGGAAGATCATCTACAATAAACCCTTCGCTTTTTATCCGGAATACCCCAATAACAGCGAGTATGGTAACTACAGCCGTTACGCCATATACCCAGCGTGCATGGTGAAAAGCCCAGCGTTCAATGTTGAGCAGTATTTTTTCAAGAAAGGGATTATCGAGGTAACGGGTATGTTTTTCTTTGGGCGGAGGAAGATAACTGAGCACTGATGGAATAAATACAAGCGACAACAGGAACAATACCATGATATTGATACCGGCCACCGCGCCAAACTCTTTCAGCAGATCGCTGTGTGTAAAAGAAAAAACGGCAAAGCCAATGGCAGCGGCAATATTACAAAACAGGGTTACGATACCCATGCGACCCACCATGGTGATGAGTGCTTTGTTTTTATCATTAGTATCACGGTAAGCGGTATGGTATTTATTAAGGAAGTAAATACAATTGGGTATCCCGATCACCACGATCAAAGGCGGAATCAGCGCTGTGAGTAGAGTGATCTTGTATCCAAACAATACAAGCGTGCCAAGGCTCCATACCACACCCATACAAACCACGAGCAGGCTCATAATGGTTGCGCTGACTGAACGGAAAAAAATCAGCAGCGTAACCACAAGCAGTACAAGAGAACCGATGAGGAACCAGTTCATTTCATTTTTGATGCGGTTACTGATGGTGGTACGGATATAGGGCAGCCCGCTCGTATATACAGTAGTACCGGTTTGCTTTTCAAAAACCTGTACCTGGGCAAGGATCCCATTGATCAGTTTTGTGCGGCTTTTGCTGTTGATCGTGTCTTTGTTCACCGATACTGCGAGCAGGTAACTATTTGTTTGCGGATTGTATAAAAGCCCGCGATAGAAGGGAAGGTTTTCAAACACAGTACGCGCAGTATCCAGTGCCTGCTGACTTTCATAGGGATACAGGAAGATTTTTTTAGGTGTGAGCCTGTGTTGTATACTGTCGTTTACCAGGTTCACCGTTTCAGGTATGCTGAGTACATCTGTAACACCCGGTACTTTTTTCAGTTGCCTGTGCAATGCGCCTACTTCGTTAAAAAAGTTTTGCGACCAGAACTGCGGGTTCTGTATCCCGATCACCATTGTATTGCCATCGCCGCCGAATTTTTTCAGGAAGTTCTGGTAATCGATATAACGGGGGTTATCGGTAGGTAATGCCCTGGTAAAATCATAACTCAGCTGCACTTTCGATGCTTTCCAGCCCATAAAGGCTGTAGCTGCAAACAATAATACAAGTAAAGAAAAACGGAATTTCAGAATAAACTGACCTAAGCGGTACCACATGAACGAAACATAGATTTTAAACTACAAAGAAACTGATAAAAATCCACAGATAACATGGTTGATTTAACGTTGCCCGCGCGTATTATCACCGAGATTGTTTCCTGCTGCTCAGAGGGGCTGATTCAAGCTTAATTTTAAGTATCCAATATCAAAGGATGCGTTCTCAACAGCGCTTTCCCGGTATCATATCCAATATCCATGAAACCAAACAGGTACCCATATCTGTTGACACTGCTTATATGTGTGTGCCCTGCTGTTCATACGGTAGCGCAGGGAGTATGTTCCAGCAGTGCGCTGGCCCCGGTATACAGCCAGACATTCGGAACGAGTACCAATTCTTCCAAAAAAACAACTGCCCCTTCCGGTTTTATCACCAATTATACTTTCAACGGCAGTTCTGCTTTATCAGACGGGGAATATATGGTAACGCCCCTTGTACAGAATTCACAGCGCACCGATTGGGCGAAGGGCGGCGACCATACCGGAAATACGAATGGAAATATGTTCCTGGTGAACGCGGGAACGGGTGCATCGCTTTTTTTTTATCAGCAGGTAGATAATCTTTGCCCGGGTTCTGTTTATAGTTTTTCTGCCTGGCTGGCCAACGTAAATACCATCTCTAATACAAAGTCGATTTGCGGCGGCAGCCTGGTTTGGCCGAAAGTAACTTTCAATATCAAAGACCTTTCAGGCAACATTTTAAAAACGTATACAACTGATACTTTACCGCTTACAAAAGACAGGATCGTATCTCCCAACTGGCAGCAATACGGGTTCCAGTTTTCACTTCCTTCGGGCACCACTTCACTGATACTCGAGATGAGGGATTATTATGGCGGGCAGCCGCAATGCGGAAATGATCTTGCGATCGATGATATTGTTTTTTCGGCCTGTACACCTACGGCCACTGCAAGCTTCAACACAGCATCTACGATCTGTTCGGGAACTTCCACCACCATGAGCTGTTCACTTGTGAACAGTCCATTCAGCAACCCCGCATACCAATGGCAAAAAAGCACCGATGGCGGCACTACCTGGAACAATATCGGAACAGCCGGAACTTCTGCCAGCAGTTTTTCAATCGCTGCTGCTGTAACATCTGATGGGGCTGTTTACAGGGTGCTGGTGGGACCGGATGTATCCAGCCTATCGAGCTCTACCTGTATCACTGCATCCAACAGCATTACGCTTGTTGTGAACCCATCTCCCTCCGCAACATCGAGTGCAGCGTCTGCCATCTGTTCGGGCAATACTTTATCATTTACCGGAACCGCTTCAGGAGGCACATCACCGTATACCTATGCGTGGACTGGGCCCAACAGTTTCAGTTCTACTTTATTAAGTCCTTCCATCAACAATATCACAACTGCAGCATCGGGTAATTATATATTAACCGTAACCGATAGTAAAAATTGTACTGCTACTGCCAATTCGGGTGTAACTGTGAATACATCACCTTCTGCACCCGCAGCGATCGCAGGTGGAAGTGGTGGATGTGCGGGCGGAACATTAACACTCAGCGATGCAAGTACCGGCGGTGTTTGGAGCAGCAGCAATACATCTATCGCAACTGTAAACAGTTTAGGTGTGGTTAGCATGATCGGTTTAGGCACTGCTACCATTACGTATACACTGAGCAATGCATCCTGCAGTGCATCGGCCAGCAAAAGCATTACGGTGATCGGTGTAACGCTTCATCCCGACGTGATAGAATGTAACAATGGGATCACACATTTTACTGCAACAGATACTTATTATGGCGTAAGCTACAGCAACAGCAATGCAGGCAATACCTATGCATGGGCAATCAATGGAGGCAGTTTCAGTTACCAGGGTTCATCAAATGCTTCATCGCAATATCCCAACGTGCAACTGCTTACCGGTTCGAGTTACCAGGTGATCATACAATTCACCAGCAATGGGGTGAGCTGCAGTGATACGCAGATGGTATACAAGAATACGTTTGCATCGGATACCATCCAGGGATCGAAAGACACAACGGTTTGTTTTAATACATCGCCAGTGACCGTATCTGCAAAAGTTTCGGCTGTAACGAATACATTCAATTGGACCAGCAGTGGTACAGGGAGTTTTTCGAGCCCCAATGCACTAACAACAACCTATACGCCGAGTGCGGCAGATAAAGCAGCGGGTACGGTAAAATTATACCTGGCTGTATCCTCTACGTTAAACATGAATGGGAATTGTGGTTCTGCTTCGGCCATCGATTCGATGGTGTTGCGGATATATCCCGATAATACCGGCACAAACACGACACAATCGGTTTGTTCCAATACCACGCTCAATTTTACACCTGTATCGGCGATACCGGGAAGTACTTTTTCATGGATCTCATCCATCAGTTCAGGAAATGCAACGGGCAATTCACCCAGCGGAACAGGAAATATCATCGACTCGCTGGTAAATCTTTCAGGAACAACCGATGCGATTATTAAATACACCATCACACCATATGCTTTTACGCCTTCGAATATAAGTTGCGGCGGTACCCCTTTCACATTTACAGTAACGGTAAAACCCAGGCCTGTTAATATGATCACCAATAACACAGCATCTATCTGTACAGGCAGCAGCACGGATATCCGTTTCAGCAGTTCAATCAGCGGCTCTTTGTTTAAATGGAATGTGGCTGTTATATCGGGTGTTGTTAGCGGGGCTTCTTCGCAAACAACGGCCGGATCCACCGCGCAGATCAATCATGTGCTGGTGAACAATGGCAGCAGCAATGCCATAGTACGCTATTATATCACCACAATTTCACCGTCTGGTTGCAGCAGTACCGATTCAACCGATGTACTGGTATATGGTGCATCCGGGATTTCAAATGCAGGCGCCGACCAGGTTCTGTGTAATGCAGGCAGTACCGTTTTATCAGCCAATACACCCACGCTGGGTACAGGAAACTGGGTGCAGGTATCCGGGCCTTCCTCAGTTGTTTTTGGATCGGTGAATATGTCCAACAGCAGTGTAACCGGTATGGTTCCCGGAACTTATCTTTTTGCATGGCGTATTGTGAACGGAACCTGTGCTGCATCTGTTGATACCGTAGGTATTGTGAACAATCCCCCGTCAGCGGGAGGAACTTTAGCAGCCAGCACAACCGTTTGTGCCGGTTCAAATAACGGTACACTTACATTAACAGGTTATACCGGCTCAATACTGCGATGGGAAATTTCGACCAATAGTGGCGGTAGCTGGGCCGGCATATCGAACACAACCGCCTCGCTTACTTATAACAATATCACAGTAACCAGTTTGTACAGGACGGTTGTGCAAAGCGGAATTTGCGGTGCAGTTAACAGTAATACGGTAACGATCGGTATTGACTCTGCTACTGTTGCCGGAGTTGTGCATTCGGATAGTGTTGTATGTGCAGCGAGCAATAGCGGTGTGTTGAGTCTTGCAGGTTTTACAGGCAATATACTTCGCTGGGAATCTTCTATCAATGGCGGTACAAGCTGGACCGGGATAACAAATACAACCGCCAACCAGGGCTATACAAATCTTATTCAAAAAACTCTGTATCGCGCCGTTGTGAAAAGCGGGGGATGCAATGCTTTAAACAGCAATGCAGTAACCATAGATGTAACACCACAAACGGTTACTGGAACACTTGCCTCACCACTCACTGTTTGTGCCGTGGCCAATACAGGTACCCTCTCTCTTACAGGGTATACAGGCAGTATCAATAACTGGCAATACTCCATCGACAATGGCGCCACCTGGAATACCATCAGCAATACAACCGCCTCGTATACTTTCAATAACCTTACCACCAATACACAGTTCCGGGTGGCCGTGCAGAGCGGCGTTTGTTCTTCGCTCAATTCCAATCCCGTTACCATTACCGTTCTACAGGCGGTAA
>SAIX01000057.1 GCA_004028765.1 Chitinophagaceae bacterium
TGCCGCTACCCAGCGTTTCGTGGCAGAAGCTTTTCTCCCGATCCCTAAAACCGCGAAGAAAGCCGGCGTTAAAAAATCAGATTTCATTTTCGAACCGGAAAAAGAACAACTGATTGCCGAACTGATGCCGAAGATCCTGAACACACAGTTATACAAAGCCGTTCTCGATGCCAATGCCAGTGAACACGGCGCGCGTATGACTGCGATGGACAAAGCCAGCGACAATGCAAACGAGTTACTGAAAACCCTTAAGATCAGTTACAACCGTGCACGCCAGGCAGCCATCACCACCGAGCTTACCGAAATCGTGAGCGGTGCTGCAGCATTGCAAGGATAGGCCTGGAATAATTAAAAATTAATAAGTAAGAATTAAAAATTGGTTTTGTATTTAACCGACCATGACTTAGTTAATTGATTCTTGTTTTATTAATTCTTAATTTTTAATTCTTAATTCTTAATTATCGATGGAACTCAGCCAGATCATACCACATATCGAAGTACTCATTTTTGCGAGTGAAAAACCATTGTCGTCGCTGGATGTGGTGGAACTCATCAACAATACCTTTGGATTTCTCGAAGAAAGGGTAACACTTGACCAGGTAGAGAGTGCGCTGGATGGTATCCGTGAAAAATACAATTCTGAATTTTATCCTTTCGAAGTAAAACAAAGCGGCGGCGGATGGCAGTTTCTCACAAAAGCCGCTTTCCATACCACGATCGCGCAACTGAACGGGGATAAATTCCTCAAGCGTTTGTCGACCGCGGCACTCGAAACACTCGCCATTATCGCTTATAAACAACCTATCACCAAGGGTGAGATCGAAGCCATCCGTGGTGTGAACAGCGATTACAGTATCCAGAAATTACTGGAGAAAGAACTGATCCTTATCAGCGGAAGAAATGAAAACATGCCCGGGAAACCGCTTGTATATTCCACATCGAGAAGTTTTATGGATTATTTCGGGATCAATACCCCGGCCGACCTGCCAAAGATCCGGGAAGTGCTGGCCGACCAGATCGTGGAGGCAACCGTTATCAAACCGGAAGATTTCACCGATCATAACGTTGCAGATGCTATTGCAGAAGATACCGGAAACGATACCGAACCCAGTTCTAATATTACAGTAAATGAAGATGGGGAACTGATCGTTAAACCGCAAGATGCACCTGATACCGAAAGCCCTTCCGGAGAAACCCCGCCCGAACAGCAACCGGAATAAAACAATGATATATGCAGCGGGGAAACCGGATTTTTTTCAACCCAGTTTTCAAAGTTCAAATGCTCTGACCCACCATGTCTACTTCTCTTTCCCGCCAGCAGTTACTGAATATCGCTGATGAATACGGAACACCGGTATATGTGTACCATGCCGAAAAGATCACCGAACAATACCAGAAACTGAAAACAGCTTTTGCTGCTGCCCCCACCCGGATTTTTTATGCCTGCAAAGCATTGACGAATATCAATATCCTCAAACACATCAACAGCCTCGGCTGCCAGGTGGATTGCAGTTCCATCAATGAAGTGAAACTGGCCCTGCATGCGGGTTTTGAACCAAAAAATATTCTTTATACCAGTAACGGTATCGCTTTCAGTGAAATTGAAGAGGCCGTTTCGCTGGGTGTGAATATCAATATCGACAGTTTATCGAACCTCGGAAAGTTTGGAAAAAAATACGGTCACTCCTACCCCGTTGGCATCCGTTTACGTCCCAATATCATGGCTGGCGGCAACCTCAAAATTTCTACCGGCCACGAGAAAAGTAAATTCGGTATCCCCATCGAACAAATTGACCAGGTGCTTGAACTGGTAAAAACAAATCAAATCCATATCGCCGGATTACATATCCATACCGGCAGTGAGATCAAAGATGTGGATGTATTCATGAAAGTGGGGGATATTTTTGCTGAACTCGTACCCCGTTTCCCTGAAGTCCGCTTTCTTGATTTTGGAGGCGGTTTTAAAGTGCCGTATAAAGAAAACGAAACCGGGACCGATGTTCCTTTATTGGGGCAGAAAGTAGCAGAACTGATCAACCAGCTGACTGCCACACACCAGCGCAATTTTGAAGCCTGGTTTGAGCCGGGAAAATTTATTGTGAGCGAATGCGGATATTTCATCACCGAAGTAAATGTGCTGAAGGAATCGGGTAAGATCCGTTTTGCTGGCGTGAACAGCGGTTTCAATCACCTCATCCGCCCCATGTTCTATGATTCCTATCACCACATTGAAAATATCTCTCATCCCGAAGGGCCCTTAAAAAATTATACCATTACCGGGAATATCTGCGAAACCGACACATTTGCCACCGACAGGCCTATTGCTGAAATACGTGAAGGCGACAAACTGGTATTTTACAATGCCGGCGCTTATGGGTACGAAATGGGCAGCAATTACAATTCCCGCTACAAACCGGCACAGGTTTTGGTAAAGGAAGGGAAAGCTTTCCTGGTTGCGCGCCGGGATGAATTTACCGACCTGCTCCGCAACCAGGTTGAAGTTTTATAAGCCCCTTAACGGCGGCCATTTTACCAGGGGCCGAAAGAACGCTATATTGCAGCAGCATGATCGAGATCAGGAATATATCCAAACAATTTGGGGAGCGGGTGATATTGAATGATATCAGCGCGGTGATGGAAGCGGGTAAGTGCAATCTTATCATCGGCACCAGCGGCAGCGGCAAAACCGTTCTTACCAAATGCATGGTGGGTTTATTTGAACCCAACCAGGGAGAGATCCTGTACAACGGCGAGAATATGCTGCGGATGGTGGACGAACAACGCAAACTGCTTCGCCAGCAGATAGGGATGTTGTTCCAGGGAACGGCTTTGTTTGATTCGATGACGGTGGAACAGAATGTGTTTTTTCCGCTCGATATGTTCACCAACTGGACACAGGCCGAAAAAAAGAAACGCGTGGATGAAGTACTTGCCCGGGTAAACCTTGTGGATGCACACAAACGCTATCCTTCCGAAATAAGCGGCGGGATGAAAAAAAGAGTGGGCATCGCAAGGGCGATCGTGCTCAATCCCAAATATTTGTTTTGTGATGAACCCAATTCCGGGCTTGACCCGCAAACATCGCTTGTGATCGACAAACTGATCAAGGAGATCACAACAGAATACAATATCACCACCATTGTGGTAACCCATGATATGAACAGCGTGATGGAGATCGGTGACCATATCGTGTACCTGCACCAGGGGAATAAACAATGGGAAGGAAGTAATAAAGACATTATTTTCAGCAAAGACGAGCTGCTCAACAATTTCATCTTCGCCTCCGAATTTTTGCAGGACGCCAAAGAAATGCGGATGATGGAAGCCAATGGGGAGCGGAGATCCTGATTAAAAGCATCATTATGAAAAAGACAGTGTTTGTTTTTTTTACGCTGATCAGCAGCACCTTGCTTTTTTCACAAAAAGATGAGGCGCCCTATAAAAAAGACAACCATATCCCCGCATTTAATTTATTGCTGGCCGACAGTTCCTGGTTTACCCCGGAGCAGATCCCTGAAAAATACAAGCACACGGTTATCGTTTATTTTTCGCCGGATTGCGGGCATTGCCAGCACGAGGCGAAAGAGATCGTAAAAAAAATGGATAGTCTTTCGAACTGCTTTTTTGTTTTTGCCGCCTATAAGCCGCTGGAAGATGTGAAAGGTTTTGCATCTTACTACGGCCTCGATAAATTTTCAAACATACGCGTGGGCCGCGACCCAAGGTATTTTATCCCTTCTTTTTTTCGTGTAAAATTCACACCTTTTATCGCTGTTTATAATAAGGCCGGTTTGCTCGAAAAAGTATTCGACACCGAAACCGTTCCGGTGCCCGATGGGACCGAACTGGTGGCCTTCCTGAACAGGGATTAAAGGAATTTTGACAGTGCTGGCATTGCTGCAACCCCTACCTTTGCAGCGTAAAAAATTCCTCACTCTATAAATCATTTCTCTCATGAAAGTAACTGTAGTAGGTGCCGGTGCCGTTGGAGCTACCTGTGCCGATAATATTGCCCGTGCCCAGCTGGCAGATGAACTGGTTTTACTCGATATCAAAGAAGGTTTGGCCGAAGGAAAAGCCCAGGATATGATGCAGACCGCAGCGCTCCTCGGTTTTGACACACGCATTACCGGAAGCACGAATGATTACAGCAAAACGGCTAACTCAGATGTGGTGGTGATCACATCGGGCCTGCCGCGTAAACCGGGGATGACACGGGAGGAACTGATCGGCACGAATGCAGGTATCGTAAAAGGCGTTACAGAAAATATCCTCAAATATTCTCCCAATACCATCATCATCGTGATCAGTAACCCGATGGATACGATGACCTATCTCGCGCTGCAAACCACCGGTCTCCCTAAAAACCGCATCATCGGTATGGGCGGAACGCTCGACAGTGCAAGGTTCAAATACCAGTTGAGCCAGCACCTCGGTTGCAGCCCTGCTGATCTGAATGCCGTGGTAGTGGGCGGACATGGTGATACTACCATGATCCCGCTGATCCGCTTCGCAACATGGAACAGTGCGCCGGTTACAAATTTTCTTTCAGAAGAACAGCAAAAACAAATTGTGGCAGACACCATGGTAGGTGGCGCTACGTTAACCAAACTCATCGGAACCTCTGCATGGTATGCACCCGGAGCGGCCGGAGCAGCACTGGTGGAAAGCATCCTGCGTGATGAGAAAAAACTCTTCACCTGCTGTGTAAGCCTGAATGGTGAATATGGACAGAGCGATATCTGCCTCGGTGTGCCGGTAGTGATCGGCCGCAATGGCTGGGAAAAGATCGTTGATTTCAAACTCAATGAAGAAGAGCAGGCGTTGTTCAATAAAAGCGCCGATTCGGTTCGCAGCATGAACGATGTGCTGAAAACACTCTGATTTCACATGAATATGTGATTGGAAAATCGCATGATGATACAGTAGCCGGCAGAAAAAAATCTGCCGGTTTTTTTATCCTCTTTTTTCTGCCGCTTATCCGCTGATTCATACAACTCATCCCTAATCACATATTTGGTCTGTAACATTTAAAAGTGCTTTGCGTCACATTCCTTCAAAACCGCAACCATGAGACGTATTGTAATGATGATGGCACTGGCGCTGGTGATCACCGGAACAGAAAGCTTCGCACAAACAAAAACATCTGTAACAGGGATCGTTACAGATGCAGCAAATAATCCCATACAGGCAGTAACAGTTACACTGCTGAACGCGAAAGACAGCAGTCTTGTGAAAGCAGATGTATCGGACGAAAAAGGGCAATTCCAGATCGTAACACTGAAAGCAGGAAAATTTCTGCTGAGTTATGCGATCATTGGATTTGAAAAAAAATTCTCCCAACCGTTTGACCTTGCAGCAGGACAAAATTTTCAGGCAGAAAAAACGGCTTTACAACCTTCCACAAAAAAACTGCAGGATGTAACGGTAACCTCCCGCAAACCCATGATCGAGATCAAGGCCGATAAAACCATTTTTAATGTGGAGAACAGCATCAATGCCACAGGAAGCAATGCATTGGAACTCTTACAGAAAAGCCCGGGTATCCAGGTGGATAACAATGACAATATCACCATGAAAGGAAAAAATGGTGTGAAGATCTATATTGATGGGAAACCCACACAGCTGGATGTAAAAAGCCTTGCAGCCTATCTCAAAACCATCAACAGCAATGATGTGGAAGCGATTGAGATGATCAGCAACCCCAGCGCTAAATACGATGCCAGCGGAAATGCAGGTATTATCAATATCCGCCTGAAGAAAAATAAAAAATTCGGAACCAATGGAAGCGTCACTGCCGGATTTGTACAGGGTGTTACCCCAAAGGGAAATGCAGGTGTGAACCTGAACTACCGCGATAAAAAAGTAAACCTGTTTGGCAACGTGGGCGGAAATATCGGGGATTATGAAAACGGGCTCGACCTGTACCGTGTGCAAAAAGATTCGCTGTACGACCAGCACAGCATGAATACGAGTTCCAGTAAAAACCTGAATGTAAAAGGCGGCGCAGATTTCTTCCTCAACAGTAAAAACACGATCGGTGTGATGGCAACGGGAAGTTTTTCAGACAATAACTGGAGTTCTACCAGCAATACGAATGTTTACTATCAGCCAAAAAATGAATATGTAAAAACATTGCAGGCATACAACGCGATCCCCGGCCACAGAACCAACAGCAACGTAAACCTGAACTACCGCTATAACGATACAAGCGGCCGTGAGATCAATTTTGATGCAGATTATGGTTTGTTCCGTGGTGTTGGCCGCAGTTACCAGCCGAATTATTATATCGATAAAAACGGTGCCACTTTGTACAATGTGATCAACCGGAACTATACACCCACCGATATCGATATCTATACAGCCAAAGTGGATTTTGAGCAGCCAGCCTTTAAAGGAAAGTTTGGATTTGGTGCGAAATTTTCTTATGTAAAAACTACGAACACTTTCGATTTCTTTAATGATATCAACGGTGTGCCGGTGAAACAACTGAACAGGAGCAACAGCTTTACCTATAAAGAGAATGTAAATGCCGCTTACGTAAACTATCAACGCAAGTTCAATGAAAAATGGAGTATCCAGACAGGTTTGCGCATGGAGCAGACAAATAGTGAGGGTGATTTAACCAGGGCAGACGGTTTGGTGCAGGCAGATAACAATGTGAAAAGAGACTATATAAATCTTTTCCCGAGTGCCGCGATCACATGGACGGTTAACCCCAAAAACACATTGAACCTTACTTATAGCCGCCGCATCGACAGGCCGAGTTACCAGGATCTGAATCCGTTTGAAAACAAACTGGATGAACTGACTTATGAAAAAGGAAATGCATTTCTGAAACCACAGTACACCGATAATATTGAACTGACGCATACATTTAAATATGCCATCAATACCACTATCGGTTACAGCCATGTGCGCGATTATGCAACACAAACCACCGATACCACCAACAATGCCACTTATGTGCAGCAGCAAAACCTCGCTACGCAACAGATCTGGAGCTTCAGTATCGGTTCACCTTTGCCGCTTGCCAAATGGTGGAATGGTTATGCAAATGTTTGGTACAACTACCAGATATTCGACGGAAAGATCGGCGGGAAAGATGTACATACTGAAATCCCGATGTTCGGTGCATACATGCAGCACAGCATTACGCTGGGCCATGATTACACCGCTGAAGTAAGCGGCTGGTTTAGCGGTCCTTCAGTTTGGGGCGCTACCTGGAAAACAAAATCGCAGAGCGGTGTGGATGCAGGTATCCAGAAACAACTGATGCAGAAAAAAGCAACGATAAAAATTACTGTTACCGATATTTTTCATACCAACCCCTGGAAAGCCACCAGCGACTTCGGTGGTTTGTATATCAAAGGCGGTGGCAAATGGGAAAGCCAAACTGTTCGTGTAAGCTTTACCTATCGTTTTGGAAGCAACCAGGTAAAAGCCGCGCGCCAGCGCCAGACAGGCTTGGAAAGCGAAAGCAAACGAATCAAATAACAGTTGACATATAGCAGTTGAGTTTTGGGTTGATCCCTCTGCAATGGCAGGGGGATCTTTTTTTAAGAAGGTTGTTTTACCCATTTTTCAACCGCTTGAAGAATAGCATTGGTATCCTGTTCTTCCATGCACCTGAAATGTTTTTTCGGGCATTGGCTGTAACCGATCTTACTGCAGGGCCTGCAGCGGAGCCCTTCCACTTCACTGGTCATGTGGGCTATTTCTGCATTGCCATAATAAGGCCCCATCCCGAAAGCCGGAACCGTATTGCCCCAGACGCTGATGATCCTTTTTTTGAATGCAGCCGCTATATGCATCAGGCCGGTATCGTGTGTGATGATGAGGTTTGCTTTTTTTACCAGATCGGCGCTTTCGTGCAGGCTGAATTTTCCGCAGGCATTGTATATCTTGATCGTATCGGCTGAAGCAATCTCTTCACCCTGTATCCTGTCTTCATTACCACCCAGTAATATGATCGGAAAATGGATCTCGGCACAAAGTTGCTTCCATTTATGGACCGGCATTTTTTTGGTATTCAATGCAGCACCGATCACGATACCTACAAAACCAAACCGATGAGATGCTGGCAGGTCTTCCGGTTTTGTTTCAGCGGAAGATGGATAAAAATAATCAAGCCCTTTCCCATCATTCACCACGCCGAATGAAGAAACTGTTTTCAAATACCTGTCCACTATATGTATGGAGGGCAGCCTGTTGATCTTCCAAACAGTCAACAGCCATTTTTCAATATTCAGTTTATCAAAAGAAAAAGAAGGAACACCTTTCAGTGCACGTTTGATACGGAGTGTTCGTAGGTTATGATGCAGATCGATGATATAGTCATATTCTTCGTTCTGCAACTGGTGCATCATCAGTTCCCGGCTGTTTCCTAAAACCTGTACTTTGTCAATATAAGGATTGCACTCAACCAGGCTGCGAAAAGATTCTTTGGTAAGAAAATGTACCACTGCTTCCGGAACCTGTTGTTTTAAACAACGGATCACGGGAGAAGTGAGAACGATATCACCTATTGAGGAAAAACGGATGATCAGGAATTTCAACCCTTTCCCCGGGTTAGGGGAAACTGGCATTGCGGTATCCGGTTTCGCATTTTGCATCTGCGCAAAAATACTTCAATTGATCATTAGGGTGCAAGCGGATATTCGGCTTCCACGTAGTTCAGGTCTTTGTGAAAGGTTTCTTCTGTAAAATAAAATGCCACGAGTGTTACACCCATCACGATAATACCAGTGATAATGCCGCTTTGCGTGAGCCCCCAGCCCCATGATTTCTGAAACAGGTCGAGGAACATCAGGTTCAGCAAAGGCAATGCACCTCTTACCATATTCGGAATGGTGGTAGCGGCAGTGGCACGCAGATTGGTCCCGAATTGTTCTGCACCCATCGTAACAAAAATGGCCCAGTAACCAGTGCTGAAACCGAGCAACCCGCAGATAAGGTACATCCTGTCGTCGCTGTGATTAAAAGAACTGAAGAAGAGCACAAGGAAAAGAACAGAGACCGAATAAAACAGGATCAATGCTTTTTTACGGCTTTTGAAATACTGGCTTACCAGACCGATCAGGATATCGCCCACCGCAATGCCCGCATAGGCATACATGATGGCACGACCACTTTCGATATGGTTATCGCCATATAATTCTTTGGCAAAACGGTTACTGAGGTTAACCAGGATACCGATCACGTACCAGGTAGGTAACCCGATCAGTATCGCCAGGAAATATTTCCGGAAGCGCCTGCTGTTAGTAAAAAACATCAGCAGGTTGCCGCGTTGTACACCTTCCTGTTTTTTGACAGAATAAAACATACCGCTTTCAGCCACTGAAATACGCAGCATCAGCAATACAATGCCAAGTCCACCACCGATCTTATAACACAATCGCCAGTCATTGGTGGCTTTGTAAATAAAATAAGCAAATACCGCACCGAATAAGCCGATGCCAGCAACCAGTGAGGTACCGATCCCTCTTTTTTCTTTCGGCAATAATTCACTTACCAGTGTGATACCGGCGCCCAGTTCGCCTGCAAGCCCCACACCTGCCACAAACCTGGCCCACGCATACTGATCAACCGTTTGCACATAGCCTGTAATAAAATTGGCAACAGAATACAATGCGATAGAACCAAACAAAACACTCAATCTTCCTTTTTTATCGCCGATGGTACCCCAGATCACACCGCCGATGAGCAGGCCCACCATCTGCCAGTTGATGATCTTTGTGCTGGCAGCGAGTACCTGCACTTTGTCGGAAAGGATAACACCAATGCCCTGCAAACTCGGTTCGCGAACGATGGTAAACAAAAGCAGGTCGTAGATATCTACAAAATAACCCAGTGCCGCAACGATCACCGGTATGGAAAGGATCCCGAATTTCTTATCCGACATACAAACGTTTTTGTGTTGATCAATTTACATCATTGCTCCAAAAAATCCATTTCGTTCGAAAAACTCTCTTTGGTATAATGCGCCGCGAGATAAGCCATCCCGATAATGATGATCCCTGTGATCCATGCACCTGTTACATAACTGCCGGTTGCATTCCGCAAACCACGGTGTAATAAAATGATCAATGGAAGGATACCCCTTACCACATTGGGAATGGAGATAGCAGTAGAAGCACGAAGGTTTGTCCCGAACTGTTCGGCCGACATGGTGATATACAAAACCGAAAAGCCGGCACCAAAACCCAGGCAGGTACAAAGTGCATACATCGATTGCAGGTTGCCCCTGCCGCCGGATTGTAAAAAGAAAAGGATACAGAAAAGCGTTAGCAAACTGAAAAAAGTATACAAGGCTTTTTTCCGGCTCTTCAGATAATTACTGAGCAGGCCCGCACTTAGGTCACCAAAAGCAATACCCCAGTACTGGTACATGATGGCTTTACCAGGTTCCACACCTTCGATGCCGAATTCATGCCCGAATTTATCCGAGAATGTGACCAGGATACCGATCGCATACCAGACCGGCAATCCAATGAGCACACCCTTAAGATAACGGAGCGCCCTTTCTTTTTTATTAAACAGCATCAAAAAATTTCCGCGCGCCACACCGGATGCTTTTACAGAATCATACATCGAACTCTCCATGATATTGGCGCGAAGCAACAACAATAACAATCCCATTCCGCCGCCGATATAAAAACAAAGCCGCCAGTTAGCGAAAGCCTGGTAAACAAAAAACGCAGTGATGGCTCCGAATACACCCACCACAGCAATCACCGAAGCCGCAATCCCTCTTTTTTCTTTTGGGAGCATTTCGCTTACCAGTGTGATACTCGCTCCCAGTTCTCCCGCAAGCCCAATCCCTGCAAGCAAACGCATAAGGATATATTGCGGTACGGTTTGCACCATTCCATTGGCGATATTGGCAATTGAGTATAAAATGATGGAGCCGAACAATACACTCAGTCTCCCTTTTTTATCACCCATGATTCCCCAGATGATCCCGCCAACAGTGAGCCCGATCATCTGAACACTGATGATGATCTCGCCTTTGGATAACACTTCTTCGGGGGAAAGATGGAGTGATTCGAGACTGGGTTTTCGGATGATGGAGAACAGCAGAAGGTCGTACACATCTACAAAAAAACCGAGCGCACCCACAATAACGGGCAGTGATAAAACACCGTATTGTTTGGGGGGATTTTGCATAGATCAGGCAGAGGGCTTGTCGTCTTTTTTCCTGTGAAACACCAGCTTGAACAGAACAGGTGCAGTAGTTACGAGCACAATGCCAAGCACAATCACTTCGAGATGTAATCTGAGATCAAATCCAAATTGTGAAAGGATCCATTTTTGGAGGAAGTGGCCGCCAAATAACATACTGAACACCCAGCATACACAACCGATCACATTAAAGAATGCAAATTTTTTCCTGTCCATCTCAACAATACCCGCCACAATCGGCGCAAACGTTCTTACAATCGGGACAAATCGCGCGATCACAATAGCACCGCCTCCATGGCGCTCATAAAAATCATGCGCCTGCTGCAGGTAACGCCTCTTGAACAAAAGATTTTCTTTCCAGTGGTACATGGTTGGGCCCACTTTTCTGCCAAACCAGTATCCCACCGAATTACCGGCGATACCGGCCAGCGATATCAGCACAAGTAACACAAGCAAATCGATATACTCATTTCCCGTCGGTAAAATTTCATTGGCGATATTGGAGCTGTAAATACCTGCAACAAAAAGCAGGCTATCGCCCGGCAGAAAAAACCCCGCGAACAAACCGGTTTCTGCAAATATGACAAACAGGATCAGCCATAAACCACCATGCTCAATATAAAACTGGGGTTGCAATAACTGGCTCCAGTGAAAAGTAGACAAAAGAATATCTGACAACATAGTTTTTTTATTCAATAACCGCCGCGGGTTCCAGCGAATTTTCCCATTTACTTACAACGCTTGTGGCAAGTGCATTCCCCAATACATTGGTTGCCGTTCTGAACATATCGCAGAAATGGTCGATGGGTAAAATCAATGCAATGCCTTCCGGCGGGATATTGAACATAGAGCAGGTGGCAAGCACCACAACCAGTGATGCGCGTGGTACTCCTGCAATCCCTTTGCTCGTCAGCATCAGCACCAGCAACATCGTTAACTGTGTTCCAAGATCGAGATGGATACCCGAAGCCTGCGCGATGGCGATGCTGGCAAAAGTCATATACATCATACTTCCATCGAGATTAAAGGAATAACCCAAAGGAAGGATAAAGGCAACAATTTTATCCTTACAGCCAAATGCTTCCAGTTCCTGCGTCAGTTTAGGGAATACTGCTTCACTGCTGGTGGTACTGAATGCAATGATCAGTGGTGACACAATATGTTTCAGCAATTCGGGCAAGCGTTTTTTCAAAACAATAAACCCAACAAACAGCAGAACCGTCCACAATACCGCGATACCTGTAATAAAGTACAAAAGGTATTTGCCATAGAATACAAATACATCCAATCCTTTTGTGGCAATCACCGCAGCAATGGCACCGAATACACCGAGCGGGGCAACTTTCATAACATATTCCACCATCAGTAAAATCACGTGCGCCACAGAATCGAGCGCTTTTACAACCGGTTTGGCTTTCTCCCCTATCGCAGCAGCGGCCACACCAAAAAATACACTGAATACCACGAGTTGCAGCACTTCATTATTCGCCATTGCTTCCACAATGCTTTTCGGGAACACATGCTCCACAAATTTCTGTATGCTGAATTCCTGTGTTTTGCCTACCAGGTCTTTCGCGCCGCTCAGGTCGGCCGTTAATGAACCGATACCGGCTCCGGGCTGGAATATATTTACCAGGAGCATCCCCAATAAAAGGCTTACCAGTGATGCGGAAATAAACCATAACATGGCCTTGCCACCCACCCTGCCAACCGTTTTCAGGTCGCCCAGTTTGGCAATACCCACCACAAGCGTTGAAAATACCAGCGGGGCAATGATCATCTGTACCAGCCGAAGGAAAATGGTGGTAAGCAGTTTGATATTGGTGGAAAAAGATTTGATGAATTCGGGAGAAGACTGTGTATGCACCACATAACCCAACACAACACCGGCGATCATGGACATGATAATATATAAGGTAAGCCGGTTCGGTTTCTTCATATCAAAGCAATTATCGGCGCAATATAAGCTTTCTCACCGAATGGCCTCCCGGGATGGCCCCTTCATCCATTTGGTAAAACTTTTGAAGCAGGAATGGCAGAATTGACTATTTTGGCGGAACGATTTTAATTAAAGAAAACTTAACCAACTGTACTATGAGTTTATTCAGAAAAAAATCGCTGGAGGGTATGCTTGCCCAGGCAGCCGATTCGGAAAAAGGCCTCAAACGAACCCTGGGTGCCGGTAACCTGATCGCGCTGGGTATCGGTGCCATTATCGGTGCGGGGCTTTTTGTAAGAACTGCCGCCGCATCTGCCGAAGCTGCCGGACCAGCCGTTACACTTTCTTTTATTGTTGCAGCCATCGGTTGCGCCTTCGCAGGTTTGTGTTATGCAGAATTTGCTTCCATGATCCCTATCTCAGGAAGTGCGTATGCTTATTCTTATGTTACCATGGGCGAACTGGTTGCCTGGATCATTGGATGGGCGCTGATCATGGAATATGCACTCGGTGCCGCCACAGTTTCCATTGCCTGGAGCGAATACCTGAATAAACTGCTGGGGGGGGCAGTACCATATGAATGGTGCCACTCTCCTTTTGAACATATCAATGCTGTTACCGGCGCAGCCATCGGGCAGTTCCCTGCGGATATTGCAAAAGCCGCCAAAGAAGGCGTATTGCTTTTAACAGATGAGCAAATGAAAGTATTGCCGGAAACGTTGAAATCACTCGTGGCAACACATAGTGGTATGGTGAATGCTCCCGCACTTGTTATCCTGCTCATCCTTACACTGCTGCTGATAAAAGGTACCCAGGAATCTGCAATCGTGAATGCCATCATTGTTTTTGTAAAAGTTTCCATTGTGATATTATTTATCGCATTGGGCTGGCAATACATCAAACCTGAAAACCATACTCCTTACCTGATACCCGAAGGCACACCCGGCCACGAAGGGTTCTTCAAACATGGATGGGGTGGTGTACTCGGCGGTGCTGCGATTGTATTCTTTGCATTTATCGGTTTTGATGCAGTTTCCACTGCAGCACAGGAAGCGAAGAACCCTAAACGCGATATGCCGATCGGTATCCTCGGTTCACTCGTGGTTTGTACGATCCTGTATATTTTATTCGGGCACGTTCTTACAGGTGTTGCCAATTATACTGAATTCAAAGCTGCAGGTAAAGAAGCTTCTGTTGCCTATGCCATCTCTACCTACATGGTTCAGTACAAGTGGCTCGCAACCGCGGTAACAGTTGCCATCCTCGCCGGTTTCTCTTCTGTGATACTGGTGATGCTGATGGGGCAGAGCCGTGTATTCTATACCATGAGCAATGATGGTTTGATACCAAAAGCCTTTGGCGAACTGCACCCGAAATTCAAAACGCCCTATAAAGCGAATATGATCCTTTTTGTTTTTGTTGGATTATTCGCTGCTTTTGTACCAGGCAGTGTTGCCGGCGATCTTACTTCGTTCGGAACACTCTTTGCCTTTGTGTTGGTTAGTATCGGCGTATGGATCCTGCGCATCAAATCGCCCGGACTCGATCGTCCATTCAAAGCACCTTTGGTGCCCATTGTTCCCATTCTCGGGGCTGTGATCTGTTTGGGTATGATCGTTGCCCTCGACGGCCAAACCCTGAAAGTGGCTTTCGGCTGGATGGCAGTGGGCCTCGTGGTATATTTTGCTTACAGCCGCAAAAAAAGCAAACTGAACAATTGATCCTAGTTGATTCTCTTGATAAAAGCCGGTCTTAACAGACCGGCTTTTTTATGCATTTCATCCGTCATACAAGGCAAATTGGGCGCCTTCCTGTAACTTTGCACACTTTCAATTTTGTACCGTTAACAACCCTCTATTATGGGAAGGATATTTGAAGTTCGTAAAGCCACCATGTTTGCCCGCTGGGACAGGATGGCAAAACAGTTTACCCGTATCGGGAAAGAGATCGTGATCGCTGTAAAAGCGGGGGGCTCTGATCCTGCCACCAATCCTGCATTACGCCGCTGTTTTCAGAATGCCAGAAGTGTGGGTATGCCCAAAGACCGTGTGGAAGCTGCAATCAAAAGGGCCACCGGTAAAGACACTACCAACTACGAAGAAATTTTATACGAAGGATATGCCCCGCATGGCGTGGCACTGATGGTGGAAACCGCCACCGATAACCATGTTCGCACGGTTGCCAATGTAAAAAGCCATTTTAACAAAGGAAACGGCGCCATGGGAACCAGCGGCAGTGTAAGTTTCCAGTTTAAAAAAATGGGCGTATTCAAATTAAAACCCGAAGGATTGAACCTCGACGACCTGGAACTGGAACTGATCGATCATGGTTTGGATGAATTGGGTGAAAGCAGCGACGACCAGGGTAATCCCATTATTGTTTTGCGTTGCGCCTTCGTTGATTTCGGCAACCTGCAGAAAGCGCTGGAAGAAAAAGGCATCACGCCTATCAGTTCGGAACTGGAATGGATCCCAACCACCACCGTTCCCGTAACCGATGCACAGGCCGAAGATGTAAGTAAACTTATCGAACGGCTGGAACAGGACGATGATGTGACAAAAGTGTTCCATAACATGGGATAGATGCTGAGTTAACAGTTAAAAGTGAATAGTTAGGAGTTGGTTTTAGCCACTTTGTTTTTCACTTTTAACTATTAACTTTTAACTACTAACTCCATACCTGTCATCCTTATGACACAAACTGTAATTTTCTTTGATGGCGTTTGCAACCTCTGCCAGGGCTCAGTACAGTTTGTGATACAACACGATCCCAAAAGATATTTCCGCTATGCATCGCTGCAGGGGCAGGCGGGAACAGAAATACTGAAACAGCAGGGTTTATCTGTTGAAGAATACGATTCCTTTCTGCTTTGGGAAAACGGGAAAATCTATACAAGATCAACCGCTGCGTTAAGGGTATGCAGAAAATTATCCGGCCTCTGGCCCATCTTATATCTTTTTATCCTTGTACCGACCTTCATCCGCGATGCGGTGTATAACTGGGTGGCGCGCAACCGCTATCGCTGGTTTGGAAAACAGGAAACCTGCTGGGTACCTACCCCGGAACTGCGTTCACTTTTTATTGACTGATATTATTCGAACAGAAAATAAAAACTGAGAAAAACCAGGAACAATACTTGTAAAAAGATCACGAGGTCCCTCCGCAAAGATTCTCTTTTGATAAGAGGATAACCAATGAATAGAAAAGCAAGGTTTACAACAGTCAGAAAAACAAGAAAATCAAAGCCGCCAAGCGCAACAAAGCCGATCTGCCAGTTATACGTCTTTCCGTTTTTCTTATTCACAGAAAGCTGCAACTGTTTACGCGTAAGATAAGAGCGGCCTACGACGATCGTATCATTTTCATCGATCGCTTCGTAAGCTTCATAGGGAACTGTAACAGAATTGTGTTCCGTTTCCAAACGGTAAATGGCGACACGTAATTTTGAAACCGCTTTCTCCGATTTTGTTACCACAACCGCCTTTGTTTTTTCAAGAGGCAGCACTAAACTGTCAAGCAATAAAAAAACAGAAATGAAGCAGGAAAAGATCAGTACAGATCTGTAAAACCTGTTTGCGGGCATTGCTCATAAAGATTGGTGGAGTATGAATAGGCAGCTGTAAAATACAGATTCCTACTATCAGGAAAAGTTAAAGCTTTTACTTATTCAGCCATCATGTCAAGCACTGTATTCACAACATCCTCCGCGTTGGGCTTACTGAAATAATCTCCGTCACTTCCATAACTGGGCCTGTGCGCCTGCGCCGTTAAAGTTCTGGGTGCGGCATCCAGCCATTGAAAAGCTTTCTGCTCTTCCATCACACGGTTGAACATAAATGCGGCAGCGCCTCCGGGAACATCTTCATCCACAAAAAGGATCCTGCTTGTTTTTTTCAGCGATCCGAGTATCCGGTGATTGAGGTCAAAAGGGAGCAGTGTTTGTACATCCACAAGCTCACAACTGATATCGAGCTTCTGTAACCGTTCAACCGCATCTTCCACAATACGCAGTGTTGAGCCATACGATACGATCGTGATATCGTTTCCTTCACGCAATATCTCAGGCACACCAAGCGGCACGGTATAGTCCAATAAATTCGCAGGTAATTTTTCTTTCAGGCGGTACCCGTTCAAACACTCGATCACGATAGCAGGATCATTGGCACGCAGCAAAGTATTGTACATACCCACGGCCTGCACCATATTGCGCGGTACACATACATACATCCCCCTTAGCGCATGAATGATCATCCCCATCGGCGAACCGCTGTGCCAGATCCCTTCGAGCCTGTGTCCACGGGTGCGGATGATCACCGGGCAGCTATGCTGTCCCTTTGTCCTGAAATGCGTAGTGGCCACATCATCGCTCAATGGCTGCAACCCGTATAAAAGATAATCGAGGTATTGTATTTCAGCAATGGGTCTTAATCCGCGAAGCGCCATACCAATGGCCTGGCCAACAATTGTAAGTTCCCGTATCCCTGTATCCGAAATCCTGTCTTTCCCATGTTTTGCCTGCAATCCTGCGAAGCCCTGGTTCACATCACCGATATAACCTACATCTTCCCCGAATGCATACACAAAGGGGTTGGATGCGAACAATGCATCGAAATACTTATTCAGTACTTCATATCCGTTCACTGAAGCAGCATCAAAAGGGATCAGGGGTTTAACTTCTTCTACCTTTAAAGCACTTTTCGGGCCTTCATTATAAAGATCGCTGTTGTATAATGAACGGTTTTCTGCAAGCAATGCAGCATAATATGTTTTGAGTTCAGCAGCTGAAGGGGAGTTCGGTGCGGTTTCAATGGCAAGCGATAAGGTACGGTGCACATCCCTGCGAAGGGGTTCCTTGTTCGATTGAAGATCGGAAGCGAGTTTCTGGAGATAATTGTATTTCTCCATGTCGTTCACCATCATGCCCCTGATCATTTCAATGGTTTTCGCAGCAGCAGCGCGAATCGGCTCCTGGTATTTTTCCCAGGCATTGTTTCGGCTGGTACGTACATGCTGCCGGGCATTCACCTCTATTTCATTCATTTCATCCGCATTCGACAAACCCGTTTCGATGATCCATTCACGCATTTTACGGATACAATCCCATTCTTTTTCCCAATCAAGCCTGTCCTGGCTTTTATATCTTTCATGGCTGCCGCTGGTAGAGTGGCCCTGTGGCTGTGTTACTTCTTCCACATGAAACAAAGCGGGCACATGTGTTTCACGGACCTGCTGCAATGCTTCCTCAAACACTTCGCACATACCGGCATAATCCCAGGCTTTTACTTTGTAGATACGGATGCCATTGCTGTTTTCCTCTTTCTCCATCCCGCGAAGCGCTTCTGAAACAGATCCTTTGGTGGTCTGGAATTTTTTCGGGACCGATATCCCATATCCGTCATCCCAAACAAAAACGGCAAGCGGGATTTCCAGCACATTTGCAGCATTCACCGATTCCCAGAAATGCCCTTCCGATGTACTTGCATCACCGATGGTGCAGAAACAGATCTCATTACCATTGTGACTGAGATGATCGAAGCGTTCCTGTTCTTTGGCAGCCCTGAAACATTTGGAAGCCCAGGCAAGTCCCACCGCTCTCGGCATCTGAGAAGCAGTAGGTGCCATATCGGAAGAAATATTTTTCCGGTTCGCAAGATCCAGCCAGTTACCGTTCTTATCAACAAAAGGCGTGGCAAAATGCGCATCCATCTGACGGCCTGCGCTGAACGGATCGTTATTGATATCCGGGTCTGCATATAACTGCGCAAAAAATTGTTCCACGTTAGCGAGACCGGATGCGAACATAAAGGTCTGGTCGCGGTAATAGCCGCTCCTGAAATCGCCCGGCTGAAAAAATTTGGCCATGGCTATCTGCGCCACTTCCTTTCCATCCCCGAAAATCCCGAACTTACCTTTTCCCGTAAGCACTTCCCGGCGCCCGAGCAAACTCACTTCCCTGCTAACAACAGCAATACGGTAATCCTCGAGTATGGTTTTACGGAACCCGTCAAAAGAAAGCATATCGTCTTTATACCCCAGGGATGTCGTTTGTTCCATGCAGCAAAAATAATACTACGCGAGGAATAGGCTAACGTAAATTAGTTTTATCCCCAAAATCCTTTCTTTTCCCCAAAGCTTAAATTTCGGCTAAATGGGCGATATCGGCATACTATTGGCTAAAGGTTAAAGCGGAATCCCTAATTTTACGACAATAAATAACCAGAGAAATGAAAAGATTATTCGTACTCTTCGCAGTGCTCCTCGCAGGAACCACTTTGAAAGCGCAAACGGCCGTTCAAACAGCCGACCCCCTCGCTGCCCTTGTTGATTTTAAAAATGCCGATTATAATTTTGGCAAGATCACTGTTGGCAAACCCGTGAGTTATGATGTGGAGATCAGAAATATCAGCCATGATACACTCACCCTTGTGAATGCAAAAGCTGGCTGCGGCTGCACAACCCCGAATTTTGTACCCAACCAGAAATTCGGTCCCGGGCAAACCATCAAGGTTACCATTCAGTTCAATGGAAGCGTTACGGGAACTTTTACACGGTTTACGGATATCAATTTCAGCAATGGTATGACCAAACAGGTAAAATTCAGCGGCGAAGGTATTCCTGCACCACCGGCCCAGGCGCCTAAAAAATAATCTCATCCCTATTTATATGAAAAAAGCAGTCTTCCTATTTTTTGTGGCTTTTATTACGCAGGTATATGCGCAGGTACCGGATGGTGTGAATTTTAAAGAAACCGTTTTTAAATTCGGAAAAATCAAGCAGCACGTTCCTGCCACCCACGTTTTTTCTTACACCAATACAGGTAACAAACCCCTGGTGATCGAATTTGCCAATGCAGAATGTGGCTGTACCAAGCCGGAATATTCACAATCGGCATTACCCAAAGGAAAATCCACGACCATCAAGGTTACTTATAATGCCGAGAACCCCGGTATCTTCTCCAAAAAAGTGAATGTGAAATTTGCGGGTGTACAGCTCCCTGTTGTACTAACGATCGAAGGAGATGTGATCCCTGCAGAAACGGCAAAAAAGAGCTGACAGGTTCATACATAAATATTTCTTTTAAAAACACAGCCTTACCGGTTGTGTTTTTTGTTTTGACAAGCTATGCACCGCAAGTATCTTTGCGGCATGTTACGAATCAGTCAGCGCGGACAGGCCATGCCTGCTTCCCCCATCCGGAAACTGGTGCCTTATGCAGAGGCTGCCAAGAAAAAAGGGATCAAAGTATATCACCTCAACATCGGTCAGCCCGATATCGAAACGCCGAAACCTGTTCTGGATGCAGTAAGGCATAGCGATTTTAAAGTGCTTGAATACAGCCATAGCGCGGGCAACGAAAGTTATCGCCGCAAACTGGTGGGTTATTATGAAAGTGTAGGTATCCACGTAAACCACAATGAAATCATTATTACCACCGGGGGAAGTGAAGCTATTTTATTTGGTTTCATGGCCTGCCTCGATCCGGGCGATGAAGTGATTATCCCTGAGCCTTTTTATGCAAACTACAATGGCTTTGCCGTAGCTGCTGGCGTTACAGTGGTTCCCATTACTTCGCATATTGAAAATGGTTTTGCGTTACCACCGATAGAAGAATTCGAAAAAAAGATCACCGCAAAAACCAAAGCCATCGTGATCTGCAACCCGAATAACCCTACAGGCTATTTGTACAGCCGCGAAGAAATGGAGCAGTTGAAAAATATCATCCTGAAACATAACCTGTATCTTTTTTCCGATGAAGCCTATCGCGAGTTTTGTTATGAGGGGAAACAGGTAAGTGCGATGCACCTGGAAGGTGTTGATGAGAACGTGATCATCATGGATACCATCAGCAAAAGATACAGCGCCTGTGGCGGAAGGATCGGTGCGTTTATCACCAAAAACAAAACAGTACTGGATGCAGCTATGAAATTTGCCCAGGCAAGGTTAAGCCCGCCCAGTTTTGCCCAGATCGCCGGGGAAGCTGCGATCGATTTACCTCCGGATTATTTTGATACAACAAAGGCCGAATACAAATCGCGCCGCGACCTGATCGTAAAAAGACTGAATGCAATGGAAGGTGTGTTTTGCCCGAATCCCGGTGGTGCATTTTATGCGATCGCCAGATTACCCATTGATGATGCGGATGCTTTCTGCCAATGGCTGCTGGAAAGTTTTTCTTACGAGAACCAGACCGTAATGCTTGCCCCCGCCACCGGCTTTTATGGAACACCTGGTTTGGGTAAGCAGGAAGTTAGGCTTGCATATGTATTAAATTTAATTGATATAAATAAATCGATGGACTGTCTACGGGAAGCACTAAAAGTGTATCCAAATAAAAAACTTTGATAATCAACGCTTAGTATTAAATTTTCCGAGTCGTTTATGATATTATAAAAATAATACATTTTACATAAAAATGAAATAATTATTAATTTTTTGAAATTATTATCATTTTTTACACAAATAGTAAATAAAAAATTGTGTTTATAGCAGAAAAGGATTAGTTTTACATCGTAATCAAAGATACAAAGGCATAAAAAGTGCTGCCTGATTACGAGGTTACGAAATTGATAATGATCTCTTTTCTTATATGGCAAGCAATCGAAGACGTCCCCTGTTTCTACAGGGGACTTTTTATTTACCCGGATTTTCAGTTTCCCGGAAACTACCCTTGCCATTGGAGAGGGAATAACAGAGATTGGGGTTGATCTGTCCGTAGAGCCTGCCGTCACGCATTACAAAACTCATATAAAGCTTACCGTTTTCACGCCAGCCTTTGCCTTCCGATTCTTTTCCATTATGGTACAGAATCTGCTTCATGGGTTTACCACTTACATACCACTCTTTAAAATCTCCTTCGTATACCCCTTTTTTAAAATGGTATTCATAACGGAGATTCCCATTGGGCCACCAGCCGGTATGCGTACTGTCTTTCTCACCATCTCTGTAATAGCGTATCGCTTCTTTTGATCCGTCCGGGTAAAAAGAAAGATAGATACCTTCTTCCCTGCCATTAAAATAATCCTGTGAGGCCTGGATCTTACCATCCGGGTAATTATGCCGGATAGTCCCCGAAAAAGTTTTGCCGCGGTAATACCATGTACCGTTTACCAGCCGCAACAATGTATCATCACTGTTTACTGTTACAGCAGGGATATTGATTTTCGTATCCGCACCGTTCTCCTTCACCTGCTTTGTTCCGTTGGTGCAGGAGAGAAAAACGATACAGGTAATAAACCCATAAGTGATCTTTTTCATTCTTCTTGTTTCAATACATGAATATCCGCGATCAGGTTGTTGATCTCCGCAGGAGAAGTGCCTTTGTACACACCGCGGATACGGCGGTGTTTATCGATCAGCAGAATGTTTTCCGTATGCAAAAAATCATTTGATGTTTTTTGAAGGCCCATATCCTCATCGGCAAAATAGGCTTTGCGGGCAAGTGTGTAAAGCGAGTCGCGGTTACCCGTTACAAAAAACCATTTACCGTTAAGGGCACCAAATGAAGATGCATACTTCCGCAAAGCCGCAACACTATCTGCTTCAGGCGTTACGCTATGCGACAACAATAAAATACCGGGATCACTTTTAAACGCTTCCTGCACTTTTGCAACCTGCGTGGTCAGGTTTTTGCAGATACCGGGACAGGCTGTAAAAAAGAAATCTGCGATATAGATCCTGCCTTCAAATAGTTTCTCTGTAACATCTTCTCCGTTTTGCCCGGTAAAATGAAAAGGCGGTATCCTATGCACATTCAGGAGCGAATCGGGATCATTGATCCACCTGGGTGTGAAATCTGCACTGCTGTAAAAAGGCAATACACGTTGCTGCGCTGCTTTTTGCTGTTCGCTTTCACAGGAACAGATCAAACCTGTTAACAGGACACAAATCAAACTCAGTTTCTGCATATATCAGTTTTTGGGAGGAGCTGGTGGCGGGCCCTGTTTGCCTGGTTTTTCTCCCGGCTTTGGCGGACGAAGTGTTTGCTCGATCGATTGATATTTCTGGTACTGAGCGGCCGACAATACCGCTTTTATTTTTGCATCGCGCACTTTGCTTAAACGGTCGGCATCTTCTTTCTTAACCGGTGGTGGCGGAGGCGGGGGTGGCATTTCTTTTTTGCCTTCTTTGCTGCGGAGTTTCTCCATCTCATCAAAAAAGTCGCCATAAGCATTTCTGATCTTTTCTTTTTGTGATGCAGAAAGCGTTAATTCTTTTTCGATTTTTTCTGAAACATGTTTCAGCCTTTCTTCTTTTGTAGGGGGCTTTGGTGGTGCATCCTGTGCAAGGATCAGCGTAGGAATGAAAACTGTTGCAAAACCCACCAAGATATTTTTTTTCATATTAATCTTTTAAAATTAGAAGGTAAAACCAGAGAAAGCCTTCACAAAATTTGTTAGTCATTTCTTAAAGGTCAATAGGTTTGTGTGGTAGTATTCCCATTCACATCCGTATAAATAAAAATATATTTTCCGCCGGTCCAGCTGTAGCTGACAGATCCCTTTTTAGAATTGATCATATACTCTAACACATAACCATTACCTGTAGTATTTGCGGTAAAGCCTGTAATCACAGCACCTGTTAAAGGGGTTCCGGCCGGTCTTACAGGCTGTGTGGCTGCTTGCGGAAGGATTTGATTTTCGGGTGCAGTTGTTGCAGGATCAATGGTAACTTTTCCTTTCATTGCTCCGATTGTATACGGATAACTGGAAGTACCATGATAATGATAAAGCCCGTTTGTTCCCGTATGACCGTGGCAAGTGTCGAGCGATTGCATAGACGAGCCGTCCGGCTCCTTTGACCCATAGATAGGAAATCCATCAAGAGCATATGCGATAGGCAATAACCCCGTCACAGCTGCCAGGTGAAGCGGTGCAACATGATAGTGATAGTCATCTGCCTTCCCGCAATGTCCCCCCCACTGATCCAGTTCACCGATGAGATACGAATCTTCACCCCTGTTATTGAGTGCATTAAAAACAGGAATCCCGTTTGCTGCAACCGCAATTGCCCCTTTCATAAAATTAGATTTGGTACTCAAGGGAGTTGCAGCGAATTCGGAAGACAGGGGGATTGACCATGCATTCGAACCCGAATAAGCCTGCGGTAAAGGAACCTGCTGTTGCCAGGATATGATACCTACCATCATATTGTGAGAAGGCAAACCATTTGAGGATATCCGGAAATAAGTATTGTCCCATGAAGTGGAAACAGCGGGCCTGAACAATCCAAAAACAGAATCCATTGACTTGGGTGCGGTTGTAAATACGGTTCGCGTGTCTGAAGCAGAAATATTCGCCGCAGTTTTTTTACAGGCATCATTGAATACTACAATAAAAACCATCGCTACCGATGCAGTGCATCCTTTAATAAAAAAAATGAGCTTTTTTTTCCGGGTATACCGGCTTATAAAAAAAAATAATGTCAGAGCTGCTGAGAAGATGAAGATGGACTGGTTTTTATTTATCGCAAAAAAACGATCTCCACCCTCCTTAAAAACAGCAGTATTATTTCGATTGGCTGGAAACCAGTTTTTGTTAATGCTGTTTATCCAGTGAATTTTTTCAGAAGCCCGCTTGTTGTCTTTTTCGGTCAAATCTGTTATTGCCAAAGCGATAATAGTGCCGGGTTGCTTTAGAAGGAAGATACTGTCATTTTTTGCGTATAAAAAAATAGCTTTTACGGATTGTTTATCCGATTTCAGGTGCCATAATTCATCGGTTCCGGAATTTACATATGTATGTGCTTTGAGTAAGATACTCAATAAAACTCCCGCTGTTACCAAAACCAACTGACGCATATTTTGAATAGTTAGAGGTTCAGGATTATTGCGTTACACTTCCCTTTGTACCATAAAAACCGCTTCCGTTGATATATGGCGCATCAGCAGTGATATGATAATGATAGATACCATTGGGGTAATCGGTAGTCGCACTCGTATGGCCATGATACGTATCAAGATCGGCACTTACCAATGTCTTTCCATTTTCCAATGGCCCATATACCGGGAATCCATCGAGCAGGAATCCGATCAATGCGGATTTTGTATTGTTGAGCGTGATATACAAAGGCTCTACATGGTAGTGATAGGAATAACTCTGATCGGGGTGGCCATTGTACTGGTCGAATGAGTTGATCTCACTCGTCAACGGCTGATTAGGCCCCGCATACTGGTTATAGATCGGCACACCATTAATTGCCACTCCGATGGGACCAAGCGGTGTAGCTTCATGCGCAGCATTTACAGCAGGAGAAGCAGGTATCTTGAACGTATAGCTTTTGGTACTGATGTAATTCGGGTTTTTTGAAAACGCAGTATTGGTTCCGTTATAAGCCTGGTAACGGCTGTCAGTGTTTTGAAAATAACAGCTTTTATGATCGGGTACGCCATCACATTTGAGTGTAATCGTAGAACCATCTGAAGAGATCGTTACGGTGCTGTTGAATTTCTTGAATACATCCGGTACTGCCGCGGTACCTGTTGTGGTTGTGGTACTAGTGCTGGCTGCATCTTTTTTACAGGATACGCTGATGAGCGATGCTAACAGGAGCAGGGCGATACCTGCGAAACTGAACTTATTCATAAAATCAGGTTTTGATTATAAGACGTAACTGCCAATCAAAAACCTTCGCGAAAAATTATTATTGTGACGGATGGGCTTTTCTCTCCCCTTCTCCGGGCGGCGGGCCATCAGGCCTGCGACCATCAGCACCAGGAGGAGGTGGGCCAGGTCTCCCGGCAGGTGGCCCCTGCGGAGCCGACATGCGCAACACTTCCTGGATCACTTCATCAAATTTTCGCTTCTGTGATTCGGTGCATATTTTACGGATGGCCTGGAAATGACGGAAAGTAAGGATATCTGTTTGTATATCGTACACAACGGCTTTTTGAGCAGCCTGCTGCAGTGCTGCATTTGTAATTGAATCATTGGGCAAGAGGGAAAAGAAATCATTTTTTGCTTCCCGGTTATGATCCCTTACTTCATGGATACTGTCCTGGTAAGTCTTACGCAGGTCGAGTAATTTTTGCACCTGCACCGAATCCAGTCCGAGCTCTTTCACAAGAAAATCAGCGACGGCTTTATTAGAAGCAGGTGGCGAGGGGCGTTTATCGCGCATGATCCAGAATGCAGCAAGCGTAACCATATTCAATATGATCAGCAATACAAAAAAGAAACCCCACCATTTATTTCGGCTGAAGTAATTCATGGTCATCGTTTTTATCAGTGTAATAACTGGATCCATTTAATGAATACTCTTCTGCAAAACCCTGCAGACTATCCTGCGGATGGTCTGTACTTTTTCCTCTTTCGTTTTTATAATACATATTGATGGCTGCAATATTGAGTATAAGTAGCATCGACAGTACGGCAATTGAAAATGCCGGTTTTACTGCAAGCTGCCAGCGGGTGTTCCCTCTCTCATCCCCCAGTTTTGCCAACAGCCTGGTATAGAAAAATGCAGGCATTTCTGCGCGCTGCATGCCATCGATACTGTCGAGGATCCTTTCTGTTTCTTCAGGCGTAATTTTTTTTCTATCGGCTTTCATTTTATCAGGAGTTAACATAATTCTTCAGCAGTTTACGCAGGTTCTCTTTCGCCCTGTGCATCAGTGATTCCACTGCTTTTACTGTAATATTCATGATAGCAGCCACTTCATCATAGGCAAGCCCCTCCGCTTTTACCAGCGTAAACGCGATCCGTTGGTTTTCGGGTAATTGTTTCATCGCTACAAAAAGGATTGCTGCTTTTTCTTTTTTTTCCAATGCTATACCCGGGTGT
Source organism: Chitinophagaceae bacterium (assembly GCA_004028765.1). Taxonomy (GTDB): domain Bacteria; phylum Bacteroidota; class Bacteroidia; order Chitinophagales; family Chitinophagaceae; genus Sediminibacterium. Next base: position 26,903 of record SAIX01000057.1, read on the forward strand.
TCAAAATGCGGCAGCTCATCTGTTTTATCCTCCATACCCATCCAGGAACGCAGGTTTGCGATCCGCTTTTTTGATTTCTTTTTTCTTTCTGCATCCAATGCTTTTGTTACAGCCACCCTGTATATCCAGGTAGACAGTTTGGCATCGCCCCGGAAATGCCTGACAGACTGGTACACCTGCAAAAAAACTTCCTGCGAAACATCTTCCGCTTCATGGGCATCCTGCACGATACTCAATACGGTGTTGTACACCATATTCTGCCAGGTTTCCACCAATTCGCGGAAAGCCCGGGGATCGCCCTGTTGCAAGGATTGAATGAATACCTGGTCGTTCAAAATGGCCGGTTAAATAATTGGACGGAACAACCTATCAAAACCTTCGCGGAACCGCAATAATTTATAGATATTTCACCCCAATGAATCGACAATCGTTCTCCGAATCCTTATTTTAGCTGATAACCGGGCTGCATAACAGCGTAACCGTGTATCATAAGAAACACCAGTATGAACCGTTTTTCCCGATGGCTTTATGTGGCCGCTTTTTTATACCCCCTTTCCCTCTCAGCGCAGGGTTACCAGGCATTTCATGGTTCGGCATTTACAGGTAGCACGGCTGTTTTTAACAACCCCGCTGCTTCAACGGATGCTGCTTATAAGTGGGACCTTACCCTTTTTTCAACACAGGTAAAATTGAGCAGCCGGGCTTCTTACCTGAAAAATTTTACCCTAAAAAACCAGGACAGTGCTTATCTGACTTTACAGGAAGGGATGCGCGGGCAATTTTTTCATGCCAATGTGGATGCAAGCCTGTTTAATTTTTTGTACCGGATCGATGAAAAACATGCCGTGAATTTTGGTATCAGGGCCCGGTCATATCTTCATATGAAGAGTTTGCCATTTAACTATGCAGACAGCATTAATGGCTTTCATGGTTTTCTGATCGCCAATGCGAATACTGCGTTTCTGCAGGCATTCGGTACACAAAGCGGCTGGCTCGAAGCCGATCTCAACTATTCGCAGGTATTGTTTGAAAATAATCATTCAAAACTCAGTGGCGGTGTTACGCTGCAGATCATGAAAGGCATGTCGGGTATTTTTATGCGGATCAATAAATTGAGTTACCTGCAGGGCACCAACGGTAATAAACCATACTATGTTCTTACCAACGGGAGTGGGTCAGTCGGTTTTTCTTCCAATTTCAACCAGGCTTCTTTCAATGATTTTTATAAAAATTCCCTCGGGGCGCTCGGATTGAGTATCGGTGCGGAATATATGACCTATGATGATGAGGCCAATGCAGCAACCGGTAACAATAACCTCAACTATGATTGGAAAATAGGCATAAGCCTGATGGATATCGGCGCCAACCGTTTTAAACCCGATCCCAATTCAATGCAGTTTTCCGACCCCAACCAGTTGATTGATGATTCGATGATCGAAAATAAAATGACTGGCGCGAACAATATCACGGCGCTTCACGATTCACTGAAAACCATTTTTAACAACAGCACCGATATCACCGATAATTTTTCGATCAGTAACCCTACAAGGCTTATCGTGAATATTGATAAAAATCTTGGGAACCATTTTTTTGTCAATGGTGAACTCAGCATGAATTTTTATTCTACCGGTAGTATCACCAAACTGCGTACCCGCGAACTCAATCTTCTCACCATCACACCCCGCTGGGAAACCATCGGGCTTGGTGCTTACCTGCCTATTCAATACAATACCCAGGGACAGCTATGGATCGGCGCCGCTTTTAAAGCAGGCCCGCTGGTATTGGGCATCCACAGTCTCGGCATTTTCAAAAAAGATCCCACCATCAATGGCGGTGCCTACTTACTTCTTTCCGTACACCCGTTTAACAAAAGCAAAGTGCGGGGTAAAATGGATTGCCCCGACTGATTTTTGTTCAGGGTAATAATTGCAAAAAGCCCACGAACATTGTCCGCGGGCCTGCCAAAACTGCTATTGCCAAAAAGAATTATTCTTCTGTTGCCGCAACTCCTTTGAAATACCCAATGGATTCTGCAATACCTGCAAGCGGATCGGTCATATCTTTTTCAAATTCGATGCTGCAAATCCCTTTATACCCGATCTTGTTGAGCGCCTTAACCAAGGCAGGGAAATTAATTACACCTCTTCCGATCTCAATCGCTTTCCCATCTTTTGCAGCAATGCTTACATCTTTGATGTGAAGATCAAAAAGCCTGTCTTTAAAGTCTTTCACAGCTTTGTCGGCGGAGTACCCGGCACGAGTTGCGTGACCGATATCAATACAAAGACCCATTCTTGCATCCCGGTTTTTGATACGGTCATACACATCTTTCGGCCCCGGGTAAAGGGCATCCTCGGGGCCATGGTTATGTATCGCCAAACGAATATTGTATTCCTTCACTTTTTCTTCCGCATAATCCAGCAGATCATAATTAGGCACCCCTACGATCATTGTAACCCCGCATTTTTTTGCATAGCTGAATGCCAGGTCAACCGCTTCTTTTGTTTTCATATAGATCACGCCAACCGTATATACATTGATATCAGCCGCTTTGAATTTTGCCATGGCAGCATCAATGGTTTCCTGGCTGCTGTTCAGCGGGAGATGGATTTCTTTTACAGAGAGATAATGAACCCCGAGCCGCTTCATCATGGCAATGGATTTATCAAGATCGAATTTGGCGAATGTATATCCGGCAATCCCTACTTCCAGTGGATGAGCAGATTTTGCCTCATTTGTTCTGATGGGCATAAAGGCCGAAAAAATGCATACAGCGCCGATGGCAGCTATCGCAACAAAATGATTTTTAAGAAATTTTCTGCAAGCGAACATATCGGTTGTTTTTAGGTGAGAAGGAATCGGGAGAGAATAAAAGTTGCCGGAGTTATTGATAATGGCGATGCATTGTCGATCGTACCAGGGTATGATACAATTGTTCCACTGCGAATCAAATCGAACTCCCGCATAGCAATCGTTTTATGAGACTGTGAATTTTGCCTTTTTTCAGCGTAAGTGGTAAAACGACGCAGTTTATATTTACGAAAACGATGTAGTACATTCGGTTAACAGGCTGCAAAAGAAACAGCCTATTTTACAAAAGAAATTTCAGGGTAATCTATAATAACCAACATGGCAAAGCTTATCAAATGGGGTATTATCGGGTGTGGCAATGTAACAGAAAAAAAGAGCGGCCCTGCTTTACAAAAAGCAGAAGGTTCAGAATTGGTTGCAGTAATGCGCCGCGATGCAGGTAAAGCAAAAGATTACGCAACACGGCACCAGGTACCCGAATGGTACAGTGATGCTGATAAGATTATCCATCATCCCGGCATCAATGCCGTATATATCGCCACACCGCCCGGGTCGCATGAAGCATATGCAATACGGGCATTGCAAGCGGGTAAATTTGTGTATGTAGAAAAACCCATGTCGGTTACGCTTGCATCCTGTACCAAAATGAAAGAAGTCGCAGAAAGTTTGAACGGTAAATTATGTATCGCACATTACCGAAGGGCATTGCCGATGTTTTGTAAAATAAAGCAACTGCTTGCAGAAGGGGCAATCGGGGATATTCGTTCGGTACGCATCAGCATGCTGCAGAAAAATCAATCCGGCATCACGGCCCCGTCTGAAAAAAACTGGCGCGTTGATCCATTACATGCAGGCGCAGGTTTGTTTTATGACCTTGCCCCGCATCAGCTTGATCTCGTTGTATATTTTTTTGGCAACCCTGTTTCCTACAGCGGTTACAGCGCCAACCAGGCCGGGTTATATGAGGCTGAAGATATTGTAACCGGCATCATGCAGTTGCCAGGCAAAATTCTTTTTACAGGTCAATGGTGTTATACAACCGATACTTCTTCGTCGGAAGATCTTTTCGAAATCATCGGTTCAAAAGGCAGTATCCGTTTTCCCGTTTTCGGGCATACGGTCAGCATCTGTTCAGAAAAAGGCACGAACCAGTTATCATTCGATCCGCCCGAACATATCCAGCAACCCATGATACAGAAGATCGTTAATTATTTCCGCGGAACGGAACCCAATCCCTGTTCAGCGGCCGATGCCATCGAATCAATGAAAGTGATGGAAGCTTTTGCATACGGTAACCGCATCAGTTAACAAATTACAAGTAAATGGAAAGAAAAGTTTTTTTACAAACAGTAAGCACACTCGCAACAGCCGCTGCTGCAGGGCCGCTTGTTTCTTTTCGCCCGGGTAATTTATCAGGCAGATTTACCGGTAACAGCAATCGTTTTAAGATCAGCCTTAACGCATACTCCTTCAACAATCCGCTGATCAATAAAAAAACATCGATTGAAGAACTGATGGATTTCTGTGTGCAGACCGGTTTCGAAGCCATCGATATCACAGGTTATTACATGCCTGGGTATCCCGAGCCCCCATCGGATGAATATCTATATCGCCTGAAAAACAAAGCCCATCGCCTGGGACTCGCCATCAGCGGCACTGGTATCCGCAATGAATTTGCCGAGCCCGATAAAATCAAAAGGGATACAGAGATCGTTTTTGTAAAAAAATGGATCGATGCCGCTGCAAAACTGGGCGCACCTGTTCTGCGCATTTTTACGGGGAAAACCATTCCCGCAGGTTTTACTCGCGAAGAAACAGAAGCCCTTGTCATAAACTGCATAAAACAATCTGTATCGTATGCAAAAGAAAAAGGGGTTATACTCGCTATGCAAAACCACAACGATTTTATAAAAACCGCAGACCAGGCGATCAGTATTCTCCAAAAAGTAAACAGCGAGTGGTTTGGCCTTGTTCTCGATACAGGAAGTTTTGTAACAGAAGAGCCATATAAAGAAATAGCAAAAACCACCTCCTGGGCCGTTAACTGGCAGATCAAGGAAAAACTGAATTATCAGGGAAGTATTTTAGATATGGATCTCGATAAACTCTGTAATATCATTGCACACTCAGGTTACAGGGGCTATCTTCCGATCGAAACATTGAGCCCCGGCGATCCTTTTCAAATCGTACCCCCTTTTTTCCGGAAAGTAAAAACGGCACTTAATAACGCAATACAGAATTATTGAACAGGTTTTCAGAATCGGGAAGGGTTATTCATCGCGACCCGGGCCGGCAGTACCAACGACCCGCGATCCTTATTTGTCATCTAC
>SAIX01000058.1 GCA_004028765.1 Chitinophagaceae bacterium
TAGACAATGGCAGCAATGATGCCTGTGGTATTGCATCAAGGGTACTGGATAAATCCAGCTTTGATTGTTCGAATGTTGGATTGAATACGGTAAAACTGACAGTAACCGATGTAAATGGTAATATCAGCAGTGCAACAGCAGTGGTAACGGTAAAAGATATAACCCCTGCCACGGTGGTCACGAAGAATATCACGATCAATCTGTCAGCGAACGGAACAGCAAGTATTGCACCAGCGGATGTAGACAATGGCAGCAGTGATGCCTGTGGTATTGCATCAAGGGTGCTGGATAAATCCAGCTTTGATTGTTCGAATGTTGGATTGAATACGGTAAAACTTACAGTGACCGATGTAAATGGCAATGTAAGCAGTGCAACAGCAGTGGTGACGGTGAAAGACAATATCCCGCCAACAGTTACGGCTCCTGCACCACAAACATTCTGTGCCAACGCAAATGGCAGCAACCTGTACACCATACCTTCTGCTGTGAATATTGGCGATAACTGTTCAGTGGCTGCTGTTAGCTACAGCATCACCGGTCCTGTTAGCCGGACAGGCACAGGGGCCAATGCCAGCGGCGCATTTGGTATCGGCGTATCAACGATCACCTGGACGGTAACAGACGTGAATGGCAACAGCAACAGTGCCTCTGCAACTGTAACAATAAACCCGTTGCCTGTGGCAAGCTATGTAAGCACAAATGCCGACCAGTTCTGTAACAGCGTAACCCTTACGGGCTCGTCGAGTATTAATACGGCTACCTACAGTTGGGGTACGGGTGCCACTACTCCGGGCAGCTTCAGCGCCAGTCCGAACCTCAGCCTTGGTCTGGGTAATGCAGATGGCAATTACTACCTGTTTGTGAAAGTAACGGCAACAGGTTGTGTAAACGCGGTACCGGTTAGCTACAATTACCAGAAACAGAACCTGGTGAGCAGCTATACACTGCTGGCTACCAAAGAAGTGAGTATCGGCAGGTATAACAAAGTGAATACCGGAAGCGTTGGTATTACTACGGCGAAAGGAGAAGTGGATTTTGGTAATTATGCGAGTGTGAACGGTACAGGGGCTTTTATAAAAGCACCGAAGGTCGACAATAAGGGTACAGGGATCGTAATACCGGCCCCGATCATTGGAGTGGCCACCGTAACACTGCCCACAATGCAGTACAACACGGCCAGTACAAACGGGTTACCAAACTATACGGCCAATACGAACAATGCGGTCATTGCGGGTAATTACAAGAACCTGACGGTGAAGAAAGGAATGAGTGTAACGGTTACAGGTAATACATTCGGCAATATCAAACTGGAAGAGGGTGCGAGCATCCGCTTTACCAATCCTGTCCTGAATATTGAGAACCTTACGGCAGATAAGGGCTGGAAGAATACGGGATACAGCTATATTGGCTTTGCACCGGGATCAAGTGTTCGTGTGAGCGGCAAGGTGAGCATCGGCAGCCAGGTATATGTGAATGCGGAGGGGTATAAAGTGACGATCTATATGGGCGATACAAACCCGGATGAAGAGAAGTTCACGGTGAAGGGTGGTGATACACGGGTAACGGCGAATGTGTATATGCCGAATGGGGAACTTCATGTAACCTCAACGGATGTGGATGATGACAGCCACGACAAATGCGACCACAAGGCGCATGCGGCGAAGGATTGCAGGCACAAGGGCCATGATCACAACGACTGCGACCATAGTGCGCACGATTCAACGACCTGTGGTGATGATGTGTACATGACCGGGTTATTCATTGCCGAAGAGATCGAGAGCAAGGGTAACCGTGTGATATGGAACAGCTATAACTGTTCAGTACCGCCGCCGGTAGTTACGATGTCAGGAATGAAGGGAGTACAGCAATCAGCAGTGATAACTTCAGAAGCAGCGACCAGCAAGGAAGCGACTACAGAGGAGGACCTGAAAGTAACGGTAATGCCGAACCCGAGTACGAGTTACTTCACGCTGAAGCTGGAGAGCAGGTACGACCAGCCGGTGAACCTGCGGGTGATGGATGGCAGGGGCAGGGTGGT
>SAIX01000059.1 GCA_004028765.1 Chitinophagaceae bacterium
GGAAAAGTATATCCGCCAATCACTGGCTGCTTGATAAAGTGCTCGAAGAATTTGCAGGAACGGGTTTGTTATTCGATATGGAAGGATCTGAATTGCCGGGTGTGAAACAGTTTTATGCAGGATTTGGAGGGGATGAACAACCTTATTTTCTTTACCACTTCAACTTACTTCCCCGGCCCCTGCGTTTGTGGAAGCGATGAACGTTCAGCAAAGATGCTTTCAGCAACTAAAAGGTCCGCAGGCCTTGTGATCTTGATATTGGTATACTCTCCATCCGTGAGAAATATTTTTGTACCTGCTGCCTCAACAACAGTGGCTTCATCGGTGAATGATGGACGATAATCACATGCAAACGCCGGCAACAATACCTCGCTTCTGAAAGTTTGCGGGGTTTGAATGATACGGACATGATCCCTGTCAGCAACTTCAGACCCTTCTCCTCTTACCAACCGGATACTGTCAGTCGCGGCTACGGCAGGTATCGCCGAACCTCTGGCCAAAGCCTGCTCGTAACAACGGTTCAGCAGATCAGGCGTTACAAGGCAACGCACCGCATCATGCACAAAAACGATGGAATTATTTTTTACAAGTGATAACCCATTCCGGACGGAATGAAAACGTGTTTCACCACCTGCAATAAATTGAACGGGATATTGAACTGAAATATCAGCTATCTGGAACCGGCCTTCCTCCAGGTATGATTCAGGCAACACGAGTATGATGTGAACACCGGGGAAAGTTTTTGCAAAGATATTAACCGAATGCCATAACAATGATTTGCCACCCAATAACAGGAATTGTTTCGGTCTATTACTGCCCATCCGGCTGCCAATACCGCCCGCAACAATCACTGCATATTTTTCCATATCGAATGCATTGCCTGTTAATAAAAAAGGAGCCACAAAAGTAGCCCCTTTCTTTTTCTCATGTTCTTAGACTGTTTCAAATATAATCCTTTTATCCATAAATACCGCGCTCCCGGGGGAGGTATTTAAAGGGATTTAGTACAATTATTACTTTTCCCACGCAAAAACGCCAACTTGATAGAAAACAACAGTTCGGTGGGCATGGGGCAAAAGTTAAAAAAAGCTCCGAAACCCTTGTTCTTTTGTTGCGGAATCCAATAAGATAATTATAGATTCCGGCGATTGACAATTCACGATCACAACTCACACCAGTTCCTTCAGCAACAGTTCACATTCTGCCTGTAATTTTTCTTTATTGATAGGTGCTGTTCCTACTTCTTCGCAAACAAGTCCGCCCGCGATATTCGCCATTTCTGCAGCAAGGTGCATATTGCCTGTTGCAGCATATACAAGCGATGCAACAGCGATCACCGTATCCCCCGCACCGCTCACATCGGCAATGTTGCGGATATGGGTAGGAATAATCCGTTGCACATCCTCCTCTTTGTAAAAAACACCTTTCTCAGACAGAGTGATAAATGATATTTTATGTTTCAGGTGTGCATGTAAAGCAGCATGCACTTTTGAAAGTGCAGAAAGATCTGTTTCTGTAAGGGTGATATTCAACCCTTCTTTTACCTCTTTCAGGTTGGGTTTAAAAATCGTGACGCCTTTATAGGAGAGAAAATTTTTTTTCTTGGGATCTACACAGGTGATCACCCCGTATTCTGTGCAGAGTTGCACAAGTGCTGTTATCAGGTTTTCAGTAAGCACCCCTTTATTATAATCTTCCAGGATCAGTACATCGGGCTTCTGCTCTGCAAATAAATGACGCGCATTGGCAAGCAGGGTTTCTTCAAGCGCAGGACTGATATCATTTGTCATTTCCGCATCCAGCCGCATCATCTGCTGGTTACGGCTCATGATCCTCGTTTTATTCGTAGTAACCCTTTCTTTTGAACTGATCAGATAACCGGTTTCAATGCCTGCGGCGTTTAATAAACGAAGAAGGTCTTTCGCATCATCATCGTCACCGATCACGGACAATACTGTTGTATACGCACCCATCGACACACTGTTCAGGGCAACATTGGCCGCACCGCCCACCCTCAATTCTTTTTTCTTCAATGCCACTACCGGAACGGGTGCTTCGGGCGAAATCCTGTCCACACTCCCCCACCAGTAAGTATCCAGCATCAGGTCGCCTACTACGGCAACTTTCATTCCTTTGAACTGATCAAATAGTTCCTGAAAAATCATGCACCCTGTTTTTTCGAATTATTCACTGCAAGATAATACAAAGGTATGCCGATCAGGGTGATGATGAGTCCGGGCCAGGTAAACCCGGGTTTATAAATAATCAGCATCACACAAAATGCACTGCCCATCAGTATATACAATGCAGGCAATACCGGGTAACCGAACGCTTTATAAGGGCGTTCCGCATCCGGCATTTTTTTACGAAGTATAAAGATGCCCGCAATGGTAAGTACATAAAAGATCACTACTATAAAAGATACCATATCCAGCAGATCGCCGTATTTGCCGCTTAAACACAGGAGCGATGCCACAATACACTGTGCCCATAACGCCCATTCGGGAACTGCGTTTTTATTGAGCGTTGCAGCTTTCTTAAAAAACAACCCATCCTGCGCCATGGTATAATATACCCTGGCACCTGCCACTATCAACCCTTGCTCTTATCACCATCTTCCTCTTCCTCCTCCTCTCTCA
>SAIX01000060.1 GCA_004028765.1 Chitinophagaceae bacterium
TCCCATGCCAATGACGTATCGCCGCTGCCATTGTTCACAACCGTTGTTTTTGCAAAATGAAAAAAATGGTCGTTGAAAAATTCAATGACCCGGTTCATTATTTCCTGGCATGCATCGGCAACAGTGCCTATGACGGGTATCTCGGCAATGAACCATGTCCAGGGGCTGGTCTGCAGTAAAAAATAAACACAAAAAAAGCGGAAGCATATTTTTTGCGGTGCTGTCCATTCAGAAACGGGTTGAAGTATTTTCATAAATACGGCAGGATAATATTGGTGAATAAAAGAGAAGCTTACTGATATAACAAGATATAGATAGTTGGATTATTTATATACATTAACATTGTATTTGCAGTTTTATTTGTTTGAGAAGCTGCTTCGCCGTAACTTTGCAGCCTCAAACTGAGCGTGGAATCGTAATTCTTACGGGTGATAATTTCTGAAGCCTCTTCTAACGATTGATCTGGTTTTCTCCCTGTCCGCTCAGCTAAAATTTGATTGTTCATTAAAACAGAAATATTATGAAGAGTAATGTTATGCCTTCTATTGTCCAGTTGGAAGCAAATGATTTAAAACAACTGGTTACTGAAGTAAAAGAAACAGTGGCTACCGGTTTGGTACAGGTAAACAGCCGCAAAGCAAACAGCCCGCGTTTTAGCGTGGTTGATCTGTGGAATATCCGCCGCGGTGCAAAGCTGGCCCGGCTGGCAAACCGCTGGTCGCTTTAAGCAAGATGTTTTTGGAAAACCGTTGATTCCAGGTCCCCCGAAGCACGGGGGATTTTTTATTTACCGATGAATTTCGGGTGCAGCCCGAGAAATAAGGTTTGCGCTGAAAGCCTGCTTTATTTTTATGCCGTTAAAGTATATCTATACCTCGGTGGCATAGCAATAAATTTGGGTACCCCCTGGTGAGATACCTGAGCCCCTTTCCAGGGGCTCTTTTTATTTGATAAATGGTTTTTGCAAAATGATCATTCCCCTGTATTCCTCTTTCAACAATGGGAAAGGAAGCACCCAGGTCCCGCATTCCGTAAAACCACATTTTTTATAAAATGAAATGGCGCGTGTACTGCTGTCCATTGCTTTTAAAAAGACCCGGTTCATCCCGGCACCTGTTGCCACCTGTTCTGAAAACTTGAGTAAAGCACTGCCCGCACCTTTGCCTGTTGCATGGAGATGCAAATAAATACGTTCAAGTTCCATGCAGGAATCTTTTTCAAAACCTTTCAGCAAAACATTCATTTTTAACTTCAGGTAGCCGAGCGCTGTATGGCTTTCATCATAAACAATGTAATGCCTGTTTTGCGGATCACTTAATTCCTGCCGGATCTTTTCAACCGGGTAAGCATATATATCCATATACCATTCCGCACCACCCGGGTGCCATAAATGAAGATAATGTTCGCGGTAAATGGCTTTGGCGAGGGCCGATAATTCTTCAGCAGCTGTATGATCGATCTGAACAATTTTCATTGCCCTTTTTTCGTAATAAATGAAAAAGATGCAGCTTTCGGTACCCGTTCAAGCACTTCCCTGAATGAGGGAGGCGGGACAGTAAGTTTTCGCTTCACCGTATCGATCCATGCACCATCCACGGTGATCACAGCGCTAAGTGTATTACCGTTCTTCCATATTTCATGCTGCATTGTCCAGCGGTCCATTTCGGGTGTGGCTTTCAGCAGTTCAGTGCTGATTTCCACGGTATCATTAAAATGGATCTCGCGCTTGAAAACACATTCTTCCCTGAAAAGGATGGGACCTGTTTTTTCCTGCTGCATGAGAAAAGGGGTCAATCCATTCTCTGTCATAAAAGAAACCCTTGCAAAAGCGCCGAGTTCATAATAAACCGAATGCCTGAGATGAAAATTGGCATCGATGTCGCTCCAGCGTATCTCTGCCTGCTTCCTGTATCCGTTCATGTAAGTTTTTTAAAGCGATACTGTTTTCTGCTATGTTTACAGAAATTCCTCTCAAAAGTATGCGGGAAAAAGACAAGATCATCCAATTATTTGACCTGCTGCAGAAAGGTGATTGCTGGATTGGTGTGAATATGCAGCAGGCAATTTCGGGGGTGGATGCAAAACTGGCTTCCGCACAATTTTATAAAGGTGGCAATACGATCTGGCAACTGGTGAACCATCTTATTTTCTGGCGCAAAACCGTGATCATCCGTTTACAGGGAAAGAATGCATTGCCGCCGATGCCCGATATGTACCTGCCCGCGGATCTTTCCGAAACTTCCTGGCGAACCACGAAAGATCATTTTGAAGAAGTGTTCCTGGCACTGCGTGAAATACTGGTTGCTTTCGACGATACAAAACTGGATACCGATTCCCCTAAAAAAGGACAAACCTATTATGACCTTATTACCGGCTGCCTGCAACACGATGCCTACCATCTCGGGCAGATCGTGCAACTGAAAAAGGCGAATGGTTGAATATCGAATAAGGAACAAGGAATATTGAAGTACTTTCTTCTTCAACTAACTTTCTGTGAAACTCTGTGTACTCAGTGCCTCTGTGGTAAGGGGTGAATGGGCAGTGGTGAGTGGGTTCATAGATCATAGTTCATGGAGGTAACAGTTTATTACGATGAACCAATAAACAAGTAAACCAATAAACAACTTCTGCGGCTTAGCGATAAAAAACATTTCTACCTGCGCTGAATCTACCACAAAGGTTTCCCCTGGTAAAAATCGAGCACTTTTGTACGAAGCAGGTAATCATATTTTGCAGCAACTAGGTTGGCATTGGTTCTGTCGACATTGTTTTTTGCAATGATGTATTCCACCGAAGTGTTTACACCCGCATTAAAACGAACTTCTGCCGCATGAAAGGAATTGGTAAAATCCTCCAGTTGTTTGGTAAGCGCCTGGTATCTTTCAAAAGCAGTATTCATATTGATGTATGCCTGGTCAACCGCCTGCCGAACCTGTGTTTTTACAGTTTGTGCTTCAAAGGCAGTTCTTTTTTCCACGATCCGCGCCTGGTTCAGGTTGCTCTTTGCCCTCAAACCGTTCAGGATCGGGATCTGTAAACCCAGGCTGAGCGATGCATTCAGGTTGTTGGTCCATTGGTCGCCGTAAGAAATTTTCTGACTCTGGTAATTGCTTTGCGGCGCAAATACAGGCAGTTTGCTGCCACTCACATTTACATAACTGCTGGTAGCCACATCTGAGGTGCCCAGCAATTCCTGCCGGGTGGCAACACTTGAATAATTGGTGCCGAACCCGCCATTAAAGCTAAGCGTAGGAAGCAGTTGCGCTTTAGCCGACAAAACCCTTTTCTCCGCGCTTTGTTTCCTGAAGTCGGCAGCCTTGATGATTGCTAGTTGTTGTTCTGCGTTTTGATAAATATTTTCGGGTTTGCCATCGTAAAGGATTGCGCCTGCCGGCATTGCCAGTTTTTCGAGTTGCATACCGGATGCGTACGGGGTGTTCATCAATTGTGCGAGACTGAGTTTGGCAGATTCAAGTGTATTCTTCACATTGATCACATTCAGTTCATCCCCTGATAACTGTCCTTTGAGGTCGTATAGCAGGGAAGGGGCGATGGCGCCACTGGCATTCAATGTTTCCAGCCGGGCAACCTGTATTTTACTAACTTCCACCTGGTTCTTTGCGATGCTTAATTGTTCCTGTGCACTCAATACCTGCAGATAAGCGAGTATCACATTGATGGTGATATTATCTTTCGCCTGCTGCCAGTCCATTTCACTTGCTTTCGCATTCAGTTCATTCTGCCGGATATTATTCTGAATAGCGGAACCGTTCCAGATCGTGATGCTGGTATTGATATTGTAATTCGCGAAATTGATCTGCTGGTTGGCATAGCTGTTGGTAAACGGATCGATACTGCGGCCCTGGTTGATGCCGTGGTTCACGCTTCCGGCAATGAACGGTAACTGGTTGGCTTTCGCCTGGCGGTAGCTCACTTTATCAGATTGTGCCTGGTACTCCGACTGCCGTACCTGTAAATTATTTTGAATAGCCGCTTCGATACATTGCTGTAAAGTAAGTGTCATGTTTTTTTCCTGTGCAGAAACACATATCGAACCAATCAGGGCTGATACAAAGGTTCCGATTGTAAAAATTCCTTTTTTCATGATCTCAGTTTTATCTGCCGGTTTATTTTTCAATTCTGCCATCGAGCAGGTGGATGATGCGTTGGCCATATGCGGCATTTTTTTCGGAGTGCGTAACCTGAATTATGGTAACCCCATCTTCCCGGTTGATCTTCCGGAATATTTCCATGATCTCTTCTCCCTGTTTTGAGTTGAGGTTGCCCGTTGGTTCATCCGCTAATAATAGCCTGGGTTTTGCCACCAGTGCACGTGCAATGCCTACGAGTTGCTGCTGCCCTCCGGATAATTGTACCGGGAAAAGATCTTTTTTTCCTACGATATTAAACCGGTCGAGCATATCCGCCACGATGGCCTGCCGCTCTGAAGTTTTGATGTTCTGATACAACAGCGGGGTTTCGATATTCTCATAAACCGTTAATTCATCAATGAGGTGATAGGCCTGGAACACAAAACCGATATTCTGTTTATAAAGATCAGAACGTTGTTTCTCCCTGATCCGGTAAACATCCTGCTCCATAAAATCATACCTGCCTTCAGAAGGCTCATCCAGCATACCGATGATGTTCAGCAAAGTGGTTTTTCCGGAACCCGATGGCCCCATGATGGATACAAATTCTCCCTCCTGGATAGTAAGGTTGATATCTTTCAGGATAAAAACACGGTTATTCCCGGTATTATGCCATTTGTATATTTTCTCAAGCCGGATCATATCAGAAAATTGTCTGCTGGTTATATTCAAAGCCCGTGCCATCTTCTGAAACCCTTGCCGGGTAAGGTTTTTCAAAGATATTGAACAGGACAGGTGTACGAAAACGGACAGTTTTGTTACGGTGCCGTACACTTATTCCGTCCGTAAACTTTTCACCGGGTTTGCAATCGCGGCTTTGATGGCCTGTGTGCTGACGGTAAGGAATGCAATCAAACAGGCAATGAGGGCCGATATAAGAAATACCGTCCATGAGATTGATGTGCGGTATGCAAAATCAGCCAGCCATCGATCCATGATCCACCAGGCAAGTGGTGATGCAAGCAGCAGTGCGATGACCACCAGCCTGATAAAATCTTTTGAGATCAACACCACGAGGTTTGCTGCGGAAGCCCCGAGCACTTTGCGGATCCCGATTTCTTTTGTTCTTTGTTCAGTGCTGAAAGCTGCAAGCCCGAATAGCCCGAGGCACGAAATCAGGATCGCTATAAAAGTGAAATAGCGGACCATTGCGGCAAGCCGGTCCTGTGCGATATAATTTTTCTGAAATTCCTCATCGAGGAAACTGAATTCAAAAGGTTCATTGGGGTTCAGTTTTTGCCATTCACCGGTAAATTTTGCGAGCAGTTGCTGCATATCCCCGGTTTTGCAATGCACCAGCAAATAATTGTAATTGTTGGTGCTATTTAAACCAAAGCCAAACGGTGCGATCGGAAGATGCAGGTCCTGGAAATGAAAATTTTTGACCACCCCTACAATATGAATGGGTTGTGCATTTGCGCCGGTTAATACGGTTTGGTTCACGGCTTCCTCCGGTGATTTGAACCCGATCTTCTGCACTGCTTCTTCGTTAAGAATAATACCATTTGCTGTATCGGTAGGGTAGGCTTTTGATAAAAGCCTGCCTGCGATCAACCTGATATCTAGTGTTTTGATAAAATTTTCATCCACATTGTTATAACGGACCACTTCTGCATTATGAATGGTGGCGCCTTGTTTGTAAAGGCTTATATCACTCGGATTAAAGATGCCGGGATAATAAGTGGATGCACCCATGGATTGCACTTCGCTCAATTTGGTGAGCGAAGATTTCAGTGGCAGGTAGATCGCTTTTGCGGTTTGGCTGCGCAAAGGAATAATGAGTTGCTGGTCTTTCGCAAAACCAAGGTCTTTTGAACGCATGTATTGCATTTGCTTGGAGATCACTACAGAGGAAATGATCAGCAGCGCGGAGATAAGGAACTGGAATACCACCAATCCTTTTCGTACCGACACGGCGGCAAAGGAATTAGAGAACCTGCTTTTTAAAACTTTTACCGGTTTGAAAGAGGAGAGATAAAAAGCAGGATATACACCTGCAATAAAGCCGGTTAGGATAGACAATCCCAGGAAGGCTGCAAGTATAGCTGCATGGTCCTGTAATGAAAGATAAAGGTCGCGCCCACTGGCAGCTGAAAAAGCAGGCAGGCACAACCTGGCAAAGAATAAAGAGAGTGCAAATGCGATCAGGCTCATCAGTATCGATTCTCCGAGGAATTGCCAGATCAATGAGGATTGTTTTGCCCCCAGTACTTTGCGGATACCCACTTCAGCCGACCGTTTGGAAGAGCGCGCCGTTGAGAGGTTCATGAAATTGATACAGGCGATCAACAATGTAAACAATGCGATTGACCCGAGAATATATAAATAAGTGGTGCTTCCCGGCTGTGTTACATTGTCCTTGGTTTTATCGCTCAGGTGGATATCTGTTACTGCTGTCAGGAATTGTTTTTTATAAAAACCGGCGGCTTTGAGGTCTTCTCCGGCGTATTTCCGGATAAAGCCGGGGAATTTCTGTTCCAGTAATGCTGCATCTGTCCCTTTTTTCAGTTTCAGGTAAGTAAAGAACATGTTATTATAGGCGAGGTTGTTCGAACGGATACTGTATTGTTCCATCGCGCCGCCTTTGAATGCCATAAAGAACCGCCCATTGATATGTGAGGGTTGGTTACCCGGAACAAATACGCCGGTCACAGTTACTTCATTCTCCCCGTTTGTACTGCTGCTGATATGGATCACTTTGTTAAGCGCCGGTTGCTTACCGAATAATTTCTCGGCGATCTCTTTACTTAATACAACCGTATTGGGATTGTCGAGCGCATGCTGCGGGTCACCCTCTGTAAAATCGTATTTAAAAAAACGGAAAAACCCCGGATCGGTAAGGTATCCCTTGTTTTCATAGAAAGAAGTGACAGCACTGTTCTGCGGGCTATACCTGATAAGGGTTTTGTCTTCTCCGAACAATCCCAGTAACCTGACCGTTTCTTCCACTTCCGGGAATTCCTGCTGCATCATTGCCGCCATCGGAGCCGGTGTATTTGGCATGGGGTGTTCTTCTTTCTCTCTTACAAAAACGGTTCCCAACTGGTAAATGCGTGCTGCATCCGGATGCTGTTTGTCGTAGCTTGTTTCGTAAGTTAGGTAGAGGGCGATAAGCAGGCAACAGGTTAACCCGATAGACAAGCCAAAAATATTGATGAAAGAAAATGTTTTATTCTTCATCAGGTTGCGCCAGGCGATCTTGAAATAGTTGCGGATCATATTTAATAAGCTTTATGTAAGAAGGCAGCCATGGATCGTGAATGGTGAAAACGAATTTGATGGACGATTCACGATTTGCAGCATCATTCTGTTCTCAAACTTTTTACCGGGTTGGCAATGGCTGCTTTGATGGCCTGTGTGCTTACGGTTATCAGTGCGATAGCAGCCGTAACGAGCCCTGCTGCAAGGAATACCCACCAGGGGATATCGATGCGGTAGGCAAAATCGGCGAGCCATTGTTTCATAGCAAACCAGGCAATGGGAAAAGAAATCAATGCTGCCAGGATAATGAGCTTCATAAAATCGCCTGATAACAGCATCACGATATTTCCGGTGCCTGCTCCCAGCACCTTGCGGATACCGATCTCTTTGATGCGTTGGGTGATGGCGAAAGAAGACAGGCCCAGCAAACCAAGACATGCAATAAATATGGCGATACAGGCAAAGATGGTGAAAAGGCTGCCCTGCTTTTTTTCAGATCGGTAAAGCTCGTCGTATTTATCATCGAGAAAAGAGAATTCGAAAGGCATTTCAGGGAGATAGGTCCTCCATTTTTTCTCTATGGTATTTACGGCTTCTGCGGGGTTACCGGCTGCAATCTTAATCGTTAACTGGTTAAAGAAACCATTCTGCTCCGGTTTTGGCAGTGCCATCACCATTGGAGCGATACGCTGGTGCAGGGATTCGAAATGAAAATCTTTAGCCACACCGATCACTTTTCCTTTTACACCACCATACGAAAAATTGCGGCCAACAGCCTGCTCGGCCGATTTCCAGCCGAGTGTTTGCACACAGGCTTCGTTGATCACGAAATTGGAAGTATCGGTTGTAAAAGCGCGTGAAAAATTTCTTCCGGCGGCCATGCTGATATCATAGGAAGGGATAAAATCATAATCCACCGCAAGAAATTTTAATTCAGAGGTAACAGGTTTCAGTGAATCGCCTGATTCGGCTGATGCATTCTGTGAATCAAGCAGCCTCCCGGTTGGTACCCTTGAAGAACGGCCGGTATTTTTGATGATGGCCATCGTTAAGAGGTCGTTTCTGAAAGCTTCGAACTGGTTATTGTTTGTGAAATAATACGGCAATACCATTACATGTTCTTTGCTGTAACCCAGTTTGGCCTTCTGCATAAAATGGAGTTGCTGAAATACGATTGAGGTGGTGATGATGAGAACAATGGAAATCCCGAATTGCACCACAACCAGTGCCTGCCGGAATGAAATACTTTTACCACCTGTTTTGAAAAGCCCTTTTAATGTTTTTACCGGCTGGAAGGATGACATAAACAGTGCCGGGTAAACACCAGCCAGCAAACCCACTGCAAAAGGAACAAGCAAAACGGGGATGATCCACTTCCATTGCAGCAAGGCTTTTGCAGATAAGTGTAAACCGGAAAGATCGTTCAGCCAGGGGATAGCGATCCACACAAATGCAAGCGCTATCAGCATGGCGATCCAGGTGATCAACACCGATTCGCAAAGGAACTGCGCAACGAGTTCTCCTTTTCCTGCACCGGAAACTTTCCGGATGCCGATCTCCTTCGCACGAAGCGTTGACCTTGCCGTGGAAAGGTTCATATAATTGATACAGGCGATCAGCAGGATGATCAGGGCGATCACAGAAAAAATATACACTCTTTTGATATCGCCATTTTCTTCCGCTTCAAAATCGAGATGGGAGCGGAGATGGATATCAGTAAGTTTCTGGAGTTGAAGCTGCGTAATGGTGGAAAATCGGAAATTGGGTGGTGTCCTGGGAGAGAACATTTTTTTGTCTACAAAATCCGGTAACTGGTTCTCGATATTTTTTACAGGATAATTCTCCGGTAACAGCAAATAAGTAAAAAAGGAATTGTTGCCAAAATTGGTCTGTAATTGTTTTTCGCCGTAAACCGCGGTGTCTTTTAAAGTATTAAAGGATACCATGATCTCGGGATGCACATGTGCATTGGAGGGGAGCGGCTGGTAAACACCGCTTACTTTCAGGTTGAACTGGTTGTTGATGCGGATCATTTTATTAACCGGGTCTTCCTCTCCAAAATATTTTTTTGCGATCGGTTCGGATAATATCACCGTAAAAGGATCCACAAGGGCTTTGTCCGGGTTCCCTTTTACCAGATTCACATCAAACAGTTCCATGAAATGCTCATCCGCAAAAAACACCTGGTTCTCATTAAATAGTTTATCGCCATATTTTACCGGTGTTTTTCCATTGGGTAACAAGCGGGTCACTTTCTGGATATCCGGGAAATAATTTTGTAACAGCGGCCCGAAGGGTGGGGCTACTGTTCCGAGGCGAAGTGTTACCGCACCATCAGGGTTATTAAAAGTTCTTGTAACCCGGTAAATGCGGCTGGCTTTTTTGTTATAGGTATCATAACTTGTTTCATGCAGGATATAAATCGTGATCAGGATACAACAGGCCAATCCAACACTCAGGCCGAATAGGTTGATAAACGAGATGAATTTGTGCTTCATCAGGTTGCGCCAGGCCATTTTAAAATAGTTGCGGATCATATTTTTTATTTTGAATGCGGTATGAAATCATTTTTTGGGAATCCACAGTTACCGATTGCCAACCCAAAATCGTTACCTGATAATTTTTTTTCATTTACGATTCGGTATCCTCTCATTATTCTGTTCTTAAACTTTTTACCGGGTTCGCCATGGCTGCCCTTAGTGAGCGGTATCCTACACTCAATGCTGCGATCAGGAAGGTACAGGCTATGGCAAGCAGGAATATCCAGGGTTGCAGGCTGATCCGGGTTTTATAATCTTCGAGATAATGGCTCATGGCCCACCATGCCACCGGTGCGGCGATCAAAAAAGCGATCAGCAGCAATCGTGTGAATTCTTTACCAAACAGCCAGAGAATATTCCCGATGCCGGCTCCCAGTACTTTCCGTACGCCGATCTCTTTTGTTTTCCTTACGGCCATAAATGATACCAGCCCGTATAACCCTAATGAACCAATCAGTATCGCGATGGCGGCAAAACCCTGTATCAATTCGAGGATCGTCATATCGAGCTCGTAAAATTTTGCGATGCTTTCATCGAGAAACTGGTACTCATACAGAAAATCGGGATAGGTTTCGTTCCATATTTTCTCGATTGATTTCATAGTAGCCTGCATATTGCCTGCTTCAATTTTCACGGCGCATTTTGTATAATTGTCATTATCCGGGAAAATGCAGATTGCAGGGATCTCGTTATGGAAAGAATAGGTATAAAAATCTTTTACAACACCTGTAATCGGGACTCCTTTTTTATCACCGTTGGTAAAAATTTTTTTACCGATCACTTCTTCCGGTGATTTGAGGTTGAGTTTTTTTACAAAAGTTTCATTCACCAGTACTTCCCTTGTGGTGTCGGATGCGAAATAATTTCTTCCGGCCACCAGTTTGATGCCGAATGTGGTGAGGAAATTGGCGTCTGCTGCTTTCATATTAATTCCCCAATGCTCATCTTCGGCCCTGTTATCGTAGCGGATATTGGTACTGTTATTCGAGTTGGCTGCGGGCGCCTGGTAACAAAGGGAAATATTCGAAATGCCGGCGATGGTGCTGAGCCTTGATTGTAAAGTTGTTTTTTTGGTTTTGTCTTTTTGCGGGATCGGCAGGGTAATGATTGCCTGCTTGTTGAAACCGAGATCGGTATTATGCGCATAATGCATCTGGCTCGCGATCACGATCGTTCCGATGATCAGCAATTGTGAGATAGCAAACTGCGTAACCACCAGTACCCTGCGCAGCGAAAAACCACCGATATGTTTCTGCGACAGTTTGCTTTTTAACGCGAGTACGGGTTGAAAACGTGCCAATACCAGGCCGGGGTAAGAGCCAGACAGAAATGTGACAAGCACGCCGATCAGAATAAGAAATGAGAGCAATGGTAGATTGGTGAACAGGTGCAGCTTGATCTGTGTTTTAAATAAACTATTCACATAGGGCATGAGAAGGTAGGCTAAACCGATCGCCAGCACAACTGCAAATAATGTGATCAACGCGGTTTCTGCAATAAATTGCCAGAACAACTGTTTGGGAAGACTGCCCAACACTTTCCGGATCCCCACTTCTTTTGAGCGGTTCAATGCCTGTGCTGTGGCGAGATTGATAAAGTTTACACAGGCTGTTACAACCAGGAAGAGGCCGATCAGCGAAATGGCCCACAAGTATTTTTTATCGCTGCTCCCATCAAATAATGTATTAAAATGAATGTCGGCGAGTTCCTGTGTGCGGAATACCCAAACATTCTGATCGCGTCCTTTAAAATTTTTCTTCACGAGTTGTGTGAGCGCCTGGTTCACTTTGGGGGCATCTGCTTTATTCTTCAGCAACAGATAACACTGGCTTCCGCTGTAAACACCACCCCAGCTACTGTCGTTGGCAAGCCATGGTGCCTGGTCTTTCAGGTTCTGGTACGAAACATAGATCTGTTCCTGCCGCTCGGTATTTTCGGGAATGTCTTTTAGGACCCCTTTAATGATAAAATCAGTTTTATTATTAATGCGGATGGTTTTCCCCATCGGATCCGCATCACCAAAATATTTGTGCGCCAGTTTTTCGGTTATGGCAGCTGAATTCGGCTCGCTGAGAAAATTGGTTTTATTTCCTTTTATAAGCGGGTAATCAAAAATGTTAAAATAACCGGGTTCGGCGTAGGTGAAGCCGGTTTCCTCTTTGAATTTCTGATAATCGTTGTCGTTTCTTTTAATTGTTACGAGTGCGTCGTTGTAATTGATAACACGTGCTGTTTGTTCCGCCAGCGGATATTCGGTGCGGAATGCTTTTCCGAGAGGGGAGGGTACAGCCTGTGAATAACCAGCTTCATCATCGTGCCATTCCGTTACGATCCGGAATATCCGGTCTTTATTCTGGTGAAATGTATCAAAGCTCAGCTGGAAGCTGACAAAGCAGAAAATCACGATGCTGCAGGCAATACCGAGTGATAAACCAAAAATATTGATAAAGGCATAGGATTGGTTCCGCTTCAGGTTGCGCCAGCCTATTTTGAAATAATTCCGGATCATGATTTTTAATTTGGAAGCCTTTTTTGAAATGGGCTTGTTCTTGATTATGAGCCTTAGCTATATTTATTTCATTCTGTTCTCAAACTTTTTACCGGGTTCGCCGTTGCAGCTTTGATGGAGTGATAACTTACCGTTACCAGTGCAATGAGTATACTGATGCCTGCGGCGAAAGCAAAAATCCACCACTCGATCGTTACCCGGTATGGGTAATTCTCCAGCCAGTTATGCATCAGCCACCAGGCAACCGGTGATGCCAGCAAGAAGGCGATAATCACCAGTCCCACAAAATCTTTTGAGAGCAAGGTGGCAATGCTGGTAACAGAAGCACCCAGTACTTTTCGCACGCCGATTTCTTTGATTCTGGTTTCAGCCATATATGCAGCAAGACCGAATAACCCGAGACAGGAGATAAAAATGGTAAGACCAGCAAATAACCCGGCAAGTGTACCGGTTCTCTGCTCTGCTTTGAATTTAGCGGCATAGTCTTCATCTACGAACTGGTATTCGAACGGGTATTGCGGGTTGTATTTTTTAAAAATGCTTTCTGCCCGCTTCAGGTTATCCGCCGTATTGTTTTTTTCATTCAGCTTTATGTGCATCACATTGAACCAGGCTTTTGCTCCTTCTATAACCATGGGCTTGGTGGGATGATAAGGCGATTGCAGGATAAAATCTTTGATCACACCCACAACATGCCATTCGCGGCCATTGTCTTTTACGATCTCCCCGATAGGGTCTTTGAACCCCATAATTTTTACCGACGATTCATTCAGGATCATCCCCGTTGAATCCGTGGGATATTGCTTCAGGTCAAAATCACGCCCTTTTACAAACTGGAGCCCAACTGTTTTGCCGAGGTCTTCATCTTCTGCATACCTGTCAAAATCTGTTTTATCGTCAGGTGATTTCCCTTTCCACTCAATTCCCCAGGTATCACTCCATCCCTGTGTGATAGGGGCGCTCGTTTTGCTTACAGATGTTGCGATATTGGCATTCAGCAATTCATTTTTTACAAGCGGGTAATTTTTTTCGAGATCACCGGTGAGGTAATGAAAAACAAGGTTGTTTTTGTTGTAACCCAGGTCACGGTCACGCGCATGTTGTATCTGCTCTTTCACAATCGCGGTACAGATAATCAGGATGATCGCGAAAGTGAACTGTAATACCACCAGCACTTTACGGGGTGTAACCACTTTATCCGATTGCAGGAAGGTCCCTTTTAATACTTTCACCGGCTTGAAGGCAGATAAATAAAAAGCGGGATAGCTGCCGGCAATCACTCCGGTAAAAAGGATAAAACCGATAAAACTTAGCCAGAGATAAGGGTTGGTATAATCGATGAATAATTTTTTATCCGTGAGCTGCCCGAATGCAGGCAATGAGAGCTGAACAAGTAAAACAGCCACTAACCCGGCGAAGAAAGCAAGCAGGATCGATTCGCCGAGGAACTGGCCTATCAGTGAAGTTTTGTTTGCCCCCACCACTTTCCGGATACCCACTTCTTTTGCACGTTTTTCGCTTCTTGCCGTACTCAGGTTCATAAAATTGATGCAGGCAATCAATAAAATGAATACTGCGATCACGGCAAACATTTTTACAAAATCGATCAGTCCGCCATCTTCCACGCCGTTTACAAATGAAGAGTACAGTCTCCAGCGGCTGATGGGGTAGAGGAACATTTCATTTGTTTTCTCCGATTCATCAAATTTCCGTTTGAGGGGTTTTAATTTAGGAGCAATTGAAGCAAGTGTGGCATTCGGTTTCAGCAATACATAATTCCGTGTAGAGTTATTGCCCCAGTTGTCATCATCATTTCCCTGTTTGCGCAGGTATGCCCAGGGGAGGAGATAATCGAATTTAAATCTTGTATTGTTCGGGATGTCTTTCAGGATACCGGTAACAGTGAAATTGTCTTTATCATTTATCCGGATCATTTTCCCCATGGCGTCCTCATCCCCGAAAAGCGATTTTGCGGTTTTTTCTGTGAGCACGATCGAGTACACATCCTGTAAAACCTTATTCGGATCGCCTTTCAGCAGGGGGAAAGTGAACACGTCCAGGAAATTTGAATCCACGATATTTCCTGTAATGGAGATTCTTTTTTCGCCTACGGAGAAAAGGTATTTGCTTGGCCAGTTTACGCGTGTTGCCATTTCCACTTCGGGGAACTCGCGTTCAACCGTTCTTGCGAATATTTTGGGAGTGGTATTCCAGCACTGGAGTTTACCGCTGAAAAAATCCTTGTTCCAGGCTTCATAGATCCTGTCTTTTTTTTCATGGAACTGGTCGTAACTCATTTCGTGCTGTATCCACAAAAAAATAAGGATTGCACTTGCCATCCCTACGGATAACCCGATGATATTGATAAACGAAAACCCTTTGTTCTTTAAGAGGTTCCTGACCGCTATTTTGAGATAGTTGCGTAACATGCGATACTGTTATTTTTCGGAGAGGTGACGGGTAACGGATTTATTTCCGGAAAACTTATACCAGGATATTTTCGGTAACGGTTTGTCCATCCAGCATGCGGATGATGCGGTGGCTGTAACGTGCATCATGCTCAGAGTGTGTTACCATAATGATCGTGGTGCCCTGTTCGTTCAGGTTGGTAAGCAGTTCCATCACTTCATTTCCATTGGATGAATCGAGGTTACCTGTAGGTTCATCGGCCAGTATCAGTTTGGGATTATTCACTACTGCCCGTGCAACGGCCACACGTTGTTGCTGTCCGCCCGATAATTGTTGTGGGTAATGGTTGCGGCGATGCATGATCTGTACTTTTTCCAGTACTTCATCCACTTTTTTCTTCCTGTCTGATGCTTTCACACCTGTATAGATCAATGGCAGTTCTACATTTTCAAAAACGGTAAGTTCATCGATAAGGTTAAAACTCTGGAATACAAAACCAATATTATGCTTGCGCAGATCGGCACGCTGGCGTTCATTATAACCGGCTATTTCGGTACCGTTAAAAAGAAAACTCCCTGTATCAGGATCGTCGAGCAAACCAAGGATATTGAGCAGGGTGGATTTGCCACATCCCGATGGCCCCATCACGGCAACGAATTCTCCCGTTTTAATTTCCATAGACAGTTTGTTCAGCGCGATGGTTTCCACTTCATCCGTGCGATAGATCTTTTCGAGGTCGGTGATTTTTATCATGGTTGTATTTGTTTGAATATTTTTTGTTTATTGGTTTACTGGTTTAGTCGTCAGTATTTGAATGGTTATGTTTATACAGGTTATCTGAACTGTAGTGTTTTATTATTAGTATTGCTTCAACCCATTTACTCGCCAGGTTTTACTAACCAATAAACCATGAAACTGACAAACCAGTAACCCCATAAACGTTCTCCCTGTCAAAACGTTACTGTTTTTTCAAAACCAGTTCCTGCATGGTGCCAAAAGTTTCATAGCTTGATGTGATCACTTTATCACCCGGCTTTAATCCTTCCAGTACTTCATAATAATCAGGGTTCTGGCGGCCAAGGCGTATCTCTGCTTTATAGGCTGTTGTTCCGCTTTCGTTCAGTTTAAAGATCCAATTGCCACCGGTTCCCTGGAAAAAGCCCCCTTTCGGTACCAGTACAGCAGTGGTTTCATCGCTAAGGGCAAGTAATATCTGCAGCGTTTGCCCACGGCGTACACCCTGCGGAACTTCTCCTACAAACTGCATATCCACCTGGAAGCGGCCATTGGTTACCTGGGTAAAAATTTTCGTGATCCTGAGTTTATAGGTTTTGTTCGCAAAACTGAATTCACCGGTTAAACCCGTAAAGATTCTCGAGATGTAATGTTCATCCACATCCACCCGTACTTTGTATCCGCTTAATACATCGATCTGCCCCAGCCGTTCCCCTTCGCGTTTGGTTTGGCCGATCTCTGCATCCAGCGAGGTAAGTTGCCCGTCCACAGGTGCACGAACAATTAAGTCGCCCACTTTTTTGCGCATCACAGCAAGTGCGTTCTGGGAGCCTTCGTAGGATTGCTTGGCCTGCTCAAGCTGTTGCCGCGTGGAAAGCGAATCCTGTTGTAATATCTGGCTGGTAAGTTGTTTTTTCCGGAGCAGGTAATTGTAATTGTTCTCAGAAGTTTTAAACTCCTGCATACCGATCGCTTTTTGTTCGTATAAATGTTTATTCAGTTTGTAGAGGCGTTCCGCTTCGGTTAACTGGCTTTCCACATCGGTCATCTGGTTCAGTTTATTAACCGTGTTCTGCTGCGCCGCGTTCCGCGAGATCTGCATCTGGGTAAGCAGGTTATAAACAGAGGTTTCCTGGTTCACCAGGCTGAGCTGCAGGTTGGTATTTGACAAACGGAGGATGGGTTGCCCTTTTTTCATCATTGCGCCGTCTTCCACATATTTATATTCCACACGCCCGCCTTCTGTGGCATCGAGGTAAATGGACGTGATGGGTAATACGACCCCGTTCACAGGTATGGCATCTTTAAATGGCGCTTTTTTTACCTCGCTGATGGTGATACGTTCAAGGTCAACATTCAGTTTCGATTTGCCGGAACTGAAATAGATGCTTGCACCAATCAAAGCTGCAATACCCGTTATGATCACAATGGTCATGATCCTTTTGCTGCTCCATTTCTTTTTTTGAATGACTCTGTCCACAGTTTTATTTTTTAGTATGGGAATCTAAATGAGTTTCAGTTGTCCTATTTCGAGGGAAGTGGTAACACTGTATGACTGGTTAGCCGATGTAGCATGCATCAACAGCAATAACCCCAGTGTGCCTGCTACAAGCAATGCGAGTAAGCGGGATTGTTGTTGAGTGATTGTTTTCATGCCGTTTGGTTTCCGGCAGTATATTGAAACGATTGTGCCAAAGAAAAATACTATTGATAATCAATACCTTTTTTTATGCTGTGCATTTGTACTGTCCGCATTCGGTACAAAAACTGTCCGCTTTTGATACACTATGCCGGAACGATAAATTGCTAAGGCATTCTTTTTCAAATTATTATCTTGCTGGTATGTTTGTTATGTATGGTTTAACTGTATTATAGTTTATTGGTTTATTTGTTTCCAGGTTTATTTATGTTGGCGTAAAACCTGAACACAATAAGCCAGGAACATTTGCAGACGAACAAACCAATAACCTGCTAAACGAAAAACCAACAAACCAATAAACAAATAAACGAGTAAACAAATAAACCAACCAAGCTGAAGAAACCAATATGAGCCTGAAGAAAGCCAGTATTTTAGTGATTGATGATGATACCGATGTTCTCACTGCGGTCAGGTTATTGCTTCGCACGGAAGTAAAGGAAGTGGTAACAGAAAAGAACCCCGAGCAGATCCCTTTTTTATTGGGAAAAGATGCATTTGATCTCGTATTACTGGATATGAATTTCAACGCATCTATCAATACAGGTAATGAAGGGATTTACTGGCTGCAGCGGATCAAGAAAATCAAACCCGATGTTTCAGTCATCATGATCACGGC
This sequence comes from Chitinophagaceae bacterium, assembly GCA_004028765.1. GTDB lineage: Bacteria > Bacteroidota > Bacteroidia > Chitinophagales > Chitinophagaceae > Sediminibacterium. The sequence continues at coordinate 17,861 of SAIX01000060.1, forward strand.
GTACGGCGATATTGATCTTGCCGTCCGCTCTTTAAAGGAAGGGGCTGCTGATTTTGTGGTAAAACCCTGGCACAACGAAAAATTACTAAGCACGCTTACGAATGTACTGCGCAACAAAGCCGGGGTGCCGCAACAAAAAATGCAGCAGGCATCCGGCAATACACCGATGATCGGTGAGAGTGATGTGATGCAGGATATCTTTCACAAGATTGATAAGATTGCACCGACAGATGCGAATATCCTGATACTCGGAGAAAACGGAACGGGAAAAGACCTGATCGCGACGGCCATTCATGAACAATCGCTCCGGGCAGGAAAGCCGTTTATCAAAGTAGATGTAGGGGCGCTTACAGAAAGTTTATTTGAAAGCGAATTGTTTGGTCATAAGAAAGGGGCGTTCACCGATGCGCGGGAAGACAGGACCGGTCGTTTTGAAGCTGCAAGCGGAGGGACAGTTTTCCTGGATGAGATCGGCAATATCTCCCTGCAGCAGCAGGCCAAACTTTTAACGGTGTTACAAAACCGGCAGGTTACAAAGCTTGGGACCAATCAGCCCGTACCGATCGATATACGGCTGATCTGCGCCACCAATATCCCGCTCAGCGAACTTGCGAATGAAAGCAGATTCCGTAAAGACCTGATCTACCGCATCAATACCGTAGAGATCACGGTGCCGCCTCTGCGGAAAAGAAAGGATGATATTCTGTTACTTGCCAAACACTTCGCAAAAATCTATTCCGGCAAATACCTGAAACCCAATATCCGGTTTCAGGAAGCGGCCCTGGAAAAACTGAAACAATATCCATTTCCCGGTAATGTGCGTGAGTTACAGTATACCATCGAGCGTGCCATCATTATGGCCGATTCGGATACGATTGAGGCTGCAGACCTGCTGTTTTCTCCAATCGAATCAGGTTTACCCGAAACCCAGGAAGATGAAGTACTGAAATTAAGTACGATGGAAAAAAATACGATCATGAAAGTGATCGATAAACACAACGGCAATATCAGCAAAGCTGCGAAAGAACTCGGGCTTACCCGTACTGCATTATACAGGAGACTCAGCAAATATGACATTTAGAAAAATACAGTGGGATATCCTCACCCGCGTACTGTTATTGTTCGCCACACTGGCAGCCGCTTCCTTCATGCTGGTAAAAGAATGGTATGTGTACGGGATCGTTATTGTGCCCGTGGTTATTTACCAGGTGATCGATTTTTACCGCTTCCATAAAATGGCAGAATATGAAGTGGGGCAATTTGTTGAATCGATACAATACCGCGATTTCTCGCGCAACTTCAATGTATCACAGGCTCCTGACGATTTAAAAATGCTGCGAAAGGGTTTTAATGAGATCAATACTGCTTTTAAAGTGATCACAAAAGAAAAAGAAACCCAGTACCAATACCTGCAGAAAATACTTGAACTGGTGGATACCGGTATCGTTTCGTACGAAACAGAAACAGGAGATGTGATGTGGATGAATGAATCGTTGAAAAAAATGCTGATGTTGCCTTATCTCAAAACCATTCATTCACTGCAGCGGCGGGATGAGGAATTGTACAGGCATGTAGTGGCATTAAAGCCTGGCAGCAGCGATGTGGCCACCGTACATCTCGAGAAGCATAGTTTTAAAATATTGCTTTCTGCCACGGCTTTTCAAACTGAAGGAAAAAAATACCAGCTGGTCGCTTTTCAGAATATCAATGAGGCGCTGGATGAAACCGAATCAAAAGCCTGGCAGAAATTATTGAGTGTGATGACGCATGAGATCATGAATTCCGTGGCGCCGATCTCTTCTCTTGCAGATACCCTGAAAACCCGTTTACAGCAATCCGTGCGATACCTTGATAACAGCAATGGGGTAGTGGAAGACCTTGAAGTGGGCATCAACACCATCAAAAGAAGGAGCGAAGGTCTTCTCAAATTCGCGGAAGTGTACCGCAACCTTAACAAGATAACCACTCCTAACCTGAAACAGGTTTTTGTACGCGACCTGTTTGAGAATATGCATAACCTGATGGAGCCAACGCTCGAAAGAAAAGGTATCGAGATGGAAATAGTTTTAAAAGCGCCCGACCTGATGCTGGATGTTGATACCAATTTAATGGAACAGGTGCTGATTAACCTGATCGTAAATGCCATTGATGCTGTAAAGGAAATGCCCGAACCGCGCATTACACTTTCCGCAGTAACCACATCCGGCAATAAAGTTGCCGTAAAGGTTGCGGATAATGGTCATGGCATGAGTGAGGAAGTAATGAACAATATTTTTATTCCTTTTTTCAGTACAAAGAAAAATGGCAGCGGCATCGGGTTAAGTCTTTGTAAACAGATCATGATGCTTCATAAAGGCAATATCAGCGTGCAGTCGATCGAGGGAACGGGCACCGTCTTCACACTTCAATTCTGATGTATTTTTTCGGATGCTTTCCTTTTAAGGCGCATTTAATGCATTTGGCCGATTAAAACCCGGGTTTCACCCCGAAAGGGTTTCAGATAATCAGTAAACAAGTACCTGTTTAAATATATTTGAAAGAACAACCTTTTTAACTAAACATAATCCTTGTTATGAAAAGAATGACTGCCTGTTTACTGGTAATTGCTGCTATAACGGTTTTCACGTATTGCAGTTCTACCAAAAAGGCATCCGCCCCGCCAACTGTTGCAAAGGTGAACTACCAGGCCAATGTTATGTCGATTGTTCAGGCGAATTGTACCCCCTGCCATTTCCCGGATAAGGGCGGCCGTAAAAAAGCACTTGACAGCTATGCTGCAGTAAGCGCACAGATAGACGAGATCCTGCGGAGGATACAATTAAACCCGACCGACCGTGGCTTTATGCCCGACAGGAAACCCAAACTGGCGGAGGCAGACATCAAAGCTTTTGTTCAATGGAAAGCGGATGGACTGGCAGAAAAATAAAGAAACAGAAATAAAATACTCCCCCCGGTTGTACACTTGCCGCTGTTAATAAAGGTCGTTAAGATCTCTTTTGATGGCGGCAATAATTTTTTAAGAGCCCGGATTACTAAATAAGGGAACTTCCTGAAAATATCAAGAACCTGCACGATCCGCTTCAAATCGTTCCTGTATTTTTTCCTTTTTTTCTTCGCCCAGCAAATGCACAGATTGCAGGTATTCTTTTGCGATGCGGCTGATAAAAGCAGATTGTATTTCGAATTTGCGGCAGAGGCTGCAGATAGTAAGGTGGCCACGTAACTGCCATCGTTCCAGCCACGACAGTTTCTTCTCCTCTTTTTTAATAATGAGGAGTGTGGCTTTTTTACAGGTTATGTGCAGCATTCCCATGCATTAACTGTTTATCCAGTTTTTTTCAAGACAGGCCCGCAACTGAAGCTTGGCCCGGTGAATCAATACCCAGTAGTTAGACGAAGTGATGCCCAGAGCCTTACAGATCTCTGTTGCATCAAGATCGTCCAGGTATTTCATCGCAAAAACCGATTGCTGCAGTTTTTGCAGTTTTTTACGGCAGCTTTCAAGGATGGAATAAAACTCCTTTGTTTCCGGACCCTGCTGGTAATCGATGCCCCAGTCGAGCGGTTTATCGTCCTGTGTCCAGTGATCGGCTTCATCAAAAAACCGTTCAGTAATGGCACTGTCCGACATGCTTTGTACAATATCTTTCCCTTTTTTGCGGTAATGGTCGATAATCTTATTTTTCAGGATCGTAAAAAGCCAGTTTTTTTCAGAAGCTTCCCCTTTGTAATTATCGCGTGCGCGCCAGGCGCTGAGAAATGTTTCCTGTACAAGATCTTCCGCCACAACCGTATCACTCACCCTTGGCAGTGCATAGGCATACAGGATATCTGCATAATTGCTTACCCATTTATCGGGGTTGAGTACAGAATAATTCATTCGGTGGGATGATATCCGAAAATACTGAATTTATGATTCGGTTTGCGACTGATACGGCCCTTGCAGCTATTCTTACAAATACATGACAATGGCCCGGCCGCAGGAATGCAGTAAATTTGCCGCATGCCTTCTTTTCATCAGCCCGGAAAAATCATTATCACCTGTAACAAATGGTTATCACCAGCCCTGCAGAAAGAAACCAGTGAACTCGGTTTCGATATCAGCAGATCATTCGCAACCGGTATTGAAATGAAGGGCACTCTGAACGATTGCATCCGTTTAAACCTGAACCTTCGCTGCGCCAGCCAGGTAATGTATTCACTGAAATCCTTTCCCTGTAATCACCCGGATGAATTATATAACGAGTTATTGACAGTTGCATGGGAAGATATTTTGCAGGCAGATGGTTATTTTTCCGTCACCAGTAATGTATTTCATCCTGCTATTCAAACCAATCTTTTTGCCAACCTGCGGGTGAAAGACGCAGTGGTAGACAGGCTCCGCAATAAAACCGGTAAACGACCATCCACAGGTGCGGCATTAACCGGTGCAGTACTGTATCTTTTCTGGAAACAGGAGGAGGCGGAGATCTTTATCGACACATCAGGTGAAACACTTGCCAAACATGGTTATCGCAAGCTTCCCGGGAAAGCCCCGATGCTCGAAGCATTGGCCGCTGCCACAATACTCAGTACAAAATGGAACCGGCAATCGCCGTTTATCAACCCGATGTGCGGTTCGGGTACACTGGCTATTGAAGCAGCGTTGATAGCAACCAACCGCAGACCAGGATTGCTGCGGCAGGAATATGCGTTTATGCATATCCTTGGTTTTGAAAGAACGATATATGAAGAAGAGCGGGAACGGATGCAACAAAAACAGAAAGAGGTACCGGGCCTGCAGATTATCGCATCCGATATCAGCGAGCAGGCCATACGAACCACAAAGGCCAATGCGGTTGCAGCTGGAGTGGAACATTTGATCCGTTATGCAGTATGCGATTTCGCCAAAACACCCGTACCTGAAGAGACAGGTGTTGTAATGATCAACCCAGAATACGGTGAGCGCCTCGGCGATGAAACCGAACTCGAGGCCACTTATGCAAGGATCGGCGATTTTCTCAAAAACCAATGCAAGGGATATACGGCCTACATTTTTACAGGGAATCTCTCTCTCGTTAAAAAAATACGCTTAGAGCCCTCGCGGCGGACAGAATTCCTGAATGCAAAGATCGATTGCCGTTTACTCGAGTATGAAATGTATGCCGGAACGCGGCGTGCCGACAAACAAAACAACTGATCGTTCGTATGCTCAATCGTTTTCGTAATTATTTGACTTTATAGCTTTTAATAGCCTGAATTTCCCTGCTTTCCGGGGTTGTTTCTGACTGAATTGGATTATTTTCACACGAATTCAATTCCGCTCATCGATGCAGCCATCTAATCCTGCGAATCTTGGTTCGCAAACCCCGGCGAACAACCGTACCAGGTTTGCTTTTATCATGGTCACTTCCCTTTTTTTTATGTGGGGTTTTGTCCATAATATGGATCCGATCCTGATCCCGCACCTGAAAAAATCATTCAGTCTTTCCACACTGCAATCTTCACTTGTTGATTCCGCCGTGTTCATTGCTTATTTCCTGATGGCATTGCCTGCGGGCTTTATCATGAAAAAGTACGGATACAAATCCGGCATCATTACGGGCCTTTCACTTTTCGCAATCGGTTCATTTCTGTTTATCCCTGCAGCCAATACGCAACAGTATCTTTTTTTCCTGATGGCATTGTTTATCATTGCCTGTGGATTGACCATTCTGGAAACAGCCGCGAACCCCTATGCATCGTTGCTCGGTGATCCCGCCACTGCCACACAGCGGCTTAACTTTGCACAATCTTTCAATGGCCTTGCGGCAACACTTGCGCCGATCATTGGTGCGCGTGTGATCCTCACAAAAGGATTCAGTGATGACGCGCTGCAGGCGATGGATGCGATTAGCCGGCAGGCAGCGCTCGCTTCCGAAGCCGCTTCGGTAAAAATGCCCTACCTGGTTTTAGGATGTTGTATCGTACTGATCGCGCTGGTATTTGCATTTATCAAATTACCTGAAATACATGAAGAAGACAGGCAACCTGCTGCGAAAAGCATCTGGCATACACTTCACCACAAACATCTCCTGTTTGCGGTACTGGCGCAGTTTTTTTATGTGGGGGCACAGGTATGCGTGTTCAGCTTTTTTATCCTGTTCGCAGTAAAATCTTCCGGTCTCGACCGTGTAAAAGCTGCGGACTATCTTGGCTGGGGTTGTGGTATGGCATTTATGATCGGCCGTTTTGCAGGTACTTTTTTTATGCGTTATATCAAGCCTAACCGTTTGCTTGCTGTTTACGCACTGATCAATGTGGCACTGTGTGCAGTTGCCATCACCGCCAATGGCATGCTGCCCGTTTATGCTGTGATCGGGATCACATTTTTTATGTCGATCATGTTCCCTACGATATTCTCGCTTGGCATCCAAAACCTTGGACCAGATACTGAACTTGGCAGCAGCCTGATCATCATGTCGATCGTTGGCGGCGCCTTACTGCCCCCGATACTCGGTTATATCAGTGATAAAACCGGCAATATCCAAACCGGCTACTGGGTGCCTTTGCTCTGCTTTGTATATGTTGCCTGGTTTGGCTGGAAAGGATATGAGGTAAAGCAGCATTAAGAATGAAGAAGGATGAAGTAAGAATTTAAAATTTACAAGTAAAATGAAAAATAACAATCGTAAACCTGCATACAAACTTATAATTCTCCATTCTTAATTTTTAATTATTAATTCATTTTCATGCTTCGTTATTGTTTCGCTGTTGACCTGATCGATGATGCTTCACTGATCGCTGTTTATGAAGAGTGGCACAAGCATGTATGGCCCGAAATACTGGACAGTATCCGTTCTGCCGGGATCGAACAGATGGAGATTTATCGCCTGTCGAACCGGTTGTTCATGATCATGGATGTGAATGATACATTCAGTTTCGAAGCCAAAGCAGCAGCGGATGCCGCCAACGAAAAAGTGCAGGAATGGGAAACCCTGATGTGGAATTTTCAACAGGCTTTACCTTTTGCCAAACCGGGGGAGAAATGGGTTTTGATGCAAAAAATATTTTCATTGAAATAAAGTAATATGTTCAGATTAGACCAAAAAAAAGCAGTGATTACAGGTGGCGGAAGCGGTATCGGTAAAGCAGTGGCCGAATGCTTCGCCCGGCAGGGTGCAGAAGTACATATCCTTGAACTGAATGAGACCAGCGCGGCCGGAACCGTAGAACAGATCCGGAATAACCAGGGCAAAGCCATCGCACATACATGCAATATCAGTAACCAAAAAGAAGTGGCAACTGTGATGCAGTCGGTCGGTGGTTTTGATATTCTTGTAAACTGTGCAGGCATTGCGCATGTAGGCCGTGCCGACACCACTTCCGAAGAAGATTTTGACCGGGTTTACCAGGTAAATGTAAAAGGCACTTATAACTGCCTGCATGCTGCCATCCCGGTTTTACAACACAGGGGCGGGGGTGTTATCCTGAATGTGGCATCCATTGCAGCATGGGTGGGTATCGATGACCGCTTTGCATACAGCATGAGTAAAGGCGCGGTTTTTGCGATGACACTCAGCGTTGCGAAAGATTATATCGGGGATCATATCCGCTGCAATTCCATTTCTCCTGCAAGGGTGCACACTCCATTCGTGGATGGTTTTATCGCGAAAAATTATCCTGGCAGGGAAACAGAAATGTTTGAAAAGCTATCGCAAACACAACCCATCGGCCGGATGGGTACAGTGGAAGAAGTGGCAGCCCTCGCCTTATACCTCTGCAGTGATGAAGCAGGGTTTATTACGGGAAACGACTATCCCATCGATGGCGGATTTATTAAACTGAACAGTTAACAATATGAAGAACCTATTATTCCTTTTCAGCCTTGCTTTTACAACAGTATCGTTTGCACAAACAAATTATACCCCCACACCTGAAAACCTCAAAGCGAGGGAACAATTCCAGGATATGAAATTTGGAATGTTCATACACTGGGGTGCTTCGAGTGTACTGGGCAGCGGCGAATGGGTGATGAACAACCGGAATATACGGGTTGAAGAATATACCAACCTGGTGCGTGTATTTAACCCGATCGATTTTGACGCAAAAAAATGGGTGGCGGCTGCCAAAAGCGCGGGCATGCAATACATTACTTTTATAACAAGGCATCATGATGGTTTCAGTAACTGGGATACCAAACAGTCTGACTGGAAAATCACAAATACCCCTTACGGAAAAGATGCGCTTCGCCAGCTGGCGGATGAATGCCATAAAGAGGGGATCAAAATTTTCTGTTACTATTCGCTGCTCGACTGGTACCGCGACGATTACCAATATGAGACCGGGAAAACAGGAAAGGGAACCGGCCGCACAAAAAAAAGTGACTGGGAAAGCTATATCCATTTTATGAAAGCGCAGTTAACAGAGTTGCTGACGAATTACGGTGAAATTTCGGGTATCTGGTTTGATGGCCATTGGGACCAGTTAGACAATGACCACGATAAAACGCTTCAGTCGAAAGTGAACTGGCATTATGATGAAATTTATTCCCTGATACACAAACTGCAGCCACAATGCCTCATCAGCAATAACCACCACCTTGCGCCGATACCCGGAGAAGATTTCCAGGCTTTTGAAAAAGACCTGCCAGGCGAAAATACGACAGGCTTTGGGGGAGCAAGTGTATCAAGGCTTCCGCTGGAAACCTGTGAAACCATGAATGATGCATGGGGTTATAACATGACCGACCGCAAATTCAAATCTGTTCCCACATTGATCCGTTATATGGTGAATGCAGCCGGCAGAAATGCGAATTTCCTGCTGAATGTCGGCCCAAAACCCAATGGCGAAATACAACGCGAATTTACCGATACGCTGGCGGCCATTGGTAAATGGATGCATACAAACGGGACCACTATTTACGGCACAAGAGGTAACCTTGTACCGGAACAGGAATGGGGTGTTGTAACAGGAAAAGGTAAAACATGGTATGTGCATATCCTTCGCCCTGCAAAACTGAATGGCGGTTATGTGTTTATACCGGGTGTTAAGGCAAAACTTATTTCCGCAGAATTGTTTTCTGCTAAAACATCCTTGAAATTTTCACAGGTGCCTGAAGGTGTTTTTGTATACCTCGACAATATCCAGGCAGATAAGATCGACACCATTTTACAACTGAACATACAATAGATCACTCCCAATAAAACAAGCAAGTAAACATGAAATTGATTCGATTCGGGGAAGCCGGAAAAGAAAAACCCGGGGTACACATCAACGGGAAAAATTATGATGTATCTGGTTTTATCCAGGATTATGATGAAGCTTTTTTCGCGAATGGCGGGATACCGCATCTTGGATGGATGCTGGAACAACACAAGGAAATGCTGAAACCTGTTCCTGAAAACAGCCGCCTGGGCTGCCCGGTGGCAAAGCCTTCCAAAATACTTTGCGTTGGTTTGAATTATGCCAAACATGCAAAAGAAACAAATGCGCCCATACCCCGGGAACCGATCCTTTTCATGAAAGCCACCACATCTGTGACAGGGCCCAATGATGTGATCGTTATCCCGAAGAACTCGGTAAAAACTGACTGGGAAGTGGAACTTGCATTTGTGATCGGTAAAAAAGCAAGCTATGTTTCTGAAGCAGCAGCAATGGAGTATGTAGCAGGATATTGTTTGCACAATGATGTGAGCGAACGCGAATTTCAACTTGAGCGCGGCGGCACCTGGGACAAAGGAAAAGGTTGTGATACATTTGCACCACTCGGCCCCTGGATGGTTACCAAAGATGAGATCACTGATCCGCATGCTTTGCGTTTGTGGTTGTCGGTGAATGGAAAAATGATGCAGGATGGTAATACCGATGATTTGATTTTTAATATCCCGCAACTGGTGTCCTATATCAGCCAGTTTATGACGCTGCTTCCGGGCGATATTGTTTCCACAGGCACGCCGGCAGGTGTGGGGCTTGGGTTTAATCCGCCTGTGTACCTCAAAGCCGGCGATGTGGTGGAACTTGGTATCGATGGACTCGGCAGCTCCCGTCAAAATGTAATTGCGTATGCGGGTAATTGACGCACATCAGCATTTCTGGCATTATCATCCCGGTACACATGGATGGATCAATGATGAGATGTCGGCAATCAGGCGCGATTTTTTACCGGCTCACCTGGAACGGGTACTGGATGAAAACAATGTGGAGGGTTGTATTGCCGTGCAGGCCGATCAGACAGAAAAAGAAACAGGCTTCCTGCTGCAACTGGCTGATGAAAATAATTTTATCAAAGCGGTTGTAGGATGGGTTGACCTGAGGGCGGATGATTTGTATGATCGGCTGGTTCATTACAAACAAAAACAGAAACTGAAAGGATTCCGGCATATCCTGCAGGGAGAACCGCCTTCTTTTATGCTACAGGCAGATTTTCTGAGAGGCATTGCCTTGCTGAAAGATTTTGATTTTACGTATGATATCCTGGTTTACCCGCATCATCTGGGTGCAGCATTGGCGTTGGTGAAACAAAATCCCGGGCAAAACTTTGTGATCGATCATCTCGCGAAACCTTATATCAAAGACAAAAAAATCGATGAATGGAAAAGAGATATCCAGGCCATTGCTGTATATCCGAACGTGTATTGCAAGATCAGCGGCATGGTAACAGAAGCAGATTGGAAAAATTGGCGTAAGGAAGACCTGTATCCTTACCTGGATGCCGTAACAGAAGCATTCGGAACAAAGCGGCTGATGTTCGGGTCCGACTGGCCCGTTTGTCTTGTGGCAGCTTCGTATCAAAAGATGATGGAACCCGTTATCGCTTATTACGAGTCATTTTCAGGCACAGAAAAAGAAGACCTGTTTTATAATAATGCAACATCATTTTATCATTTATAAAAAGACTGTATGGATCTGCAACTGCAAAATAAAGTCGTGATTGTAACCGGTGGTGCCAGGGGAATTGGTGAAGGGATCGTTCGAGTACTGGCTGCTGAAGATGCCATTCCCGTGATCATCGGAAGAAATGAGCTGGATAATCTACAGCTGGTAAAAGAGCTGGAAGCAAAAGGCAAACAGGCATGGCAGGTTGTGGCAGAACTTACTGATCCGGCTTCAGCAAAAAAAGCGGTTGATGCTATCCGTGAAAAATTCGGCAGGATAGAAGCTGTGGTAAATAATGCGGGTGTAAATGATGGGGTGGGACTAGCCAAAGGTGATTACGAAAAATTTATGCAGAGCCTTCACCGTAACCTCGTTCACTATTACCTGGTAGTGCATGAATCCTTACCCGATTTGATCAAAGCTAAAGGAGCCATTGTGAATATCACTTCCAAAACGGCTGAAACCGGGCAGGGAAATACTTCTGCCTATGCTGCAGCAAACGGTGGCCGCAATGCACTTACCCGTGAGTGGGCTGTGGAACTGCTTAAATACGGCATCCGCGTAAATGCGGTGGTTGTGGCCGAATGCTGGACGCCGGCCTATGAAACCTGGATAAAAACATTGGCAGAACCCGATAAAAAACTTGCAGAGATCAACAGTAAAATACCATTGGAACAAAGAATGACAACCGCAGAAGAGATCGCGAATATGGTGGCATTTCTTTTGTCAAATAAATCAAGCCACACCACCGGCCAGATCATTCATGTAGATGGCGGCTATGTACATCTCGACCGGGCACTTGCGAATGCATAAAACCAACACCAGTAAATCTCCGCGAAACCTCTGCCTTTCAGCGGCTCAGCGGTGAAAAATCATCGATAGAATCTTCCAACATGCAAACACTGATCTGCGAAGAACCCGGCCGCTTTGTTTATAAGGAGAAAGAATATCCTGCAATTGCAGAAGGACATACTTTACTCCGCATAAAAAAGATTGGTATCTGCGGAACAGACCTGCATGCATTTGAAGGCACACAACCTTATTTCACTTACCCGAGAATTCTCGGTCATGAACTGTCGGCAGAAATCGTACAAACCGATGCGGAAGGTTTTGAAACGGGAGAACTGGTAACAGTGATCCCTTATTTTAATTGTGGAAACTGTATTGCCTGCCGCAACGGGAAACCCAATTGCTGTGCCAGTTTACAAGTGCTCGGCGTTCATGTGGATGGCGGCATGCAGGAATACATCACCATTCCTTCTTCTTCGCTGGTAAAAAACAATGGGTTAAGTGAGGAAGAACTTGCATTGGTTGAACCGCTTTCCATTGGTGCACATGGAGTGAGGCGGGCTAATATCCAACCCAGAGAATTTGTATTGGTGATTGGTGCAGGCCCGATCGGGCTTGGTACCATGGAGTTTGCGCGGATTGCCGGTGCAAAAGTGATCGCAATGGATATACTGGATAGCCGGTTGGATTTTTGCATCAGGCAGCTACAGGTAACTTACCGGATCAATGCGGCCAAAGAAGCGGTCACTGAAAAATTAAAAGAAATTACCGGCGGTGATATGCCTTCAGTTGTAATCGATGCGACAGGCAGCCTGAAAGCGATCGATGGCGCATTTCAATATCTTTCACATGGCGGGCGTTTTATTTTGATCGGTTTGCAGAAAGGTGCTATCAGTGTATCACATCCTGAATTCCACAAATGCGAAGCAACGCTGATGAGCAGCCGTAATGCCACACGCGAAGACTTTGATCATGTGATCCGGTCAATCAAAAACGGTCAGGTAAAAGCAACCAATTATATTACGCATCAGGTTTTATTCCGTGAAGTGGCCGATCAGTTCCCGTCCTTTTCAGACCCTGACAATGGTGTGATCAAAGCAATGATATCTTTTTCCTGATACAGCGTTAGATGTGAAACTTATTTCAGCATCTTTTGTTCCATCCCCTGGGTACCATTGGGAAAAGCCGATGGTAAATGATGGCTGCCCAAAGGATAACCCTGGACGATCACAGTAAAAAAAGGTGGTGATTTTGAAAAACTGATTTTACAAAGGCCTTACCTGCACACTCCGGTAATGAACTATGCTGTTGGGATCGTGGCCCTGTAAAGCAAAAGTGCCGCTGGAGATCACACGCTGTTCGTTGCCCTTGCCGCGCTGAACATTTTCAGGCTCGGTATAATCTACCACCACTTTGTCGTTCACTTTTATGGTCACATGTTTACCCTGTACTTTGATATATTCCGTGTACCATTCATAATCTTTTACATACACTTCTCTCACATCATCGATGCCATATAAACTGCCGGTCCTCCGCCAGTCGGTATGCGAATTGTTTACCTGCACTTCGTATCCTTTGGCAGGCCATCCGCCGTCCTGGAAAACGGTATGAAAATAAATACCTGAGTTGGCGCCGGGATAGGTCATCAGTTCCACTTTTAATTCAAAATCTTTAAACGAATGGTCCAATACAGGTCCGTCATAAAAAAGATGCGCCGTGTTTCCATGAACGATGATCATACCACTGTCAACAGAAAATGTTGCTGCGTTTTTCCCCACTTTCCAGTTGTCCAGGTTTTTCCCGTTAAAGAGCTCTATCCAGCCTTTGTCTGTTTTTTGTGCAGTTGCAGCAAGTGACAGAAACAAAAGAAAAACGACAGTGAGCAGCCTTGTTTTCATGTGTTGATTTTAGAGAAGAAAGTTACAGTGATTTTAGCATATTGTGCCGCGCAAAACAGCAGCTTTTATCACAGGTAGGTCATAAAATATTCATTTAGCTATGCTGAATTGCGCGCACTTCATTGCATCCTTCATTTTTGTATAAGGTCGCTCCATGCGAACCTGCTTTTTGTCTGTATCTGCTTTATGCTTATTATTGTTACGTTAATAAACCTGCTGATGGGAGAGATACAGATCGTAGTGGTGGATTCCGGCTCTGTCTATATCGAGAAGCTGAACCATCGCCTGCATCATGAACTGGAATGTTCACATCATTACCTGGAAGTAAGCCAGTTGGGGAATGGTTACCAGCGTTCGTTACATCTTTTCAGGGGTATTGCCAATCCTTCGATGCTGCCGCTTTTCCTCCGCAGTTATGAAACACTGGAAGGAACCAGGTTGTATTCAGGTAAAGTGCTGTCCATGCGCAAATATTTTATTCATGGCGATAATGGACCCGAAGGTCGCCTGAAGATTGAGGCAGATAATAAACATCTCTACGATATCCCGCTTGATGCACTGGAAAAACTGGGGATGGGTCAATAGCGAAACAGGAATTTTCCGGGTAATATTTCGATCGATAGCTTTTCGCCGCTGATGAGTTCCCCGTCTGCCTGGATATCCATGATTGTATCCGCTTCTATCAGACATGCCTGTATTTTCCGGTGAACAATAAATGGCAAATGCAGGTGTTTTCCTTTTTCGATCACGGGTAGGTAACGAAGCCTTTGTAACAGTGAGCGGGGTTTACAGAGAACCATATCGAGTTCCCCGTCTTTTATGGAAGCACCCGGCGCCACAAAGAATCCACCGCCGGCGCGTGATGAATTCACCACCATCACGAGCAGAAATTTTTCTTTCCATTGTTCCCCGTTGCAAAAGATCGTGAATGCATGTTCCCTGAAGCCAAATATTTTCCGGATCACGGCCAGCAGGTAACCGATATGCCCGCCCAGCAAACGGATATTTTTCATCGAACGAACGATCTCTCCATCAAAACCGATACCGATACAGTTGAGAAAAAGGTGCCCGTTGCATTTTCCGGCATCCACTTTTTGCGGCTCCGCGGAAAGGATCTGTTCCAGTTGCGCTGCAATGGTTTTATCGCCGTATAATTTCCACGCAAAATCATTGCCTGTTCCTCCTTTAAAAAGAGCCAATGGTTTATTACAATCGGGATAGCGGTTAATAAAATAATTGATCGTGCCATCACCGCCGATCAGCCAGATATCTGAATAAGCAGTAAAATCATCCGGCCATTCTTCTGTATAAACCCTGTAAGCGATATTTCTTTGTGTAAGTTCCTGCTGCAGCCAGTTTGCAATGCGAAGAGGGCGGCCATTGCCTGCACGTGGATTATTCAATATGGCAACAGCAGTAACGGGCATAATAGTAAACTACATTAAAATTCAGCTTCTGCAAAATTGTTACCTTTCTCTTTTAAATTGCTGATATGCGGTATTTACTTTGTATAGGGTTCATCATCATTTCCGTTACGGCCCGAACCCAAACACAACCGGCTTTCTGGGATGATGTACAAACCATCAAACGATATGATCAGATATTTGCACCACCGGTTTCGCCCATTCTTTTTACAGGAAGCTCCTCTATCCGTTTGTGGGGCAATCTTGCGGAACAGTTCTGCGGATACAAGGTTTTGAACAGGGGCATCGGCGGCGCAGTGCTGAAAGATATTGACCGTTACGTGGAAGACATCATCCTGCCTTACCATCCCAAACAGATCGTATTGTATATAGGGGAGAATGATATTGTTTCTGCTCCTTCCGGCGATAGTGTTTTTGCCGGCTTTCAAAAACTGTTTGTACATATCCGCTCACGGCTACCCCAAACACCGGTTGCCTATATCTCGATCAAGCCAAGCCCTTCACGCGAACAGTACCTACCCATCGCAGTGCGTGCAAATAAATTGATCAGGGAATTCCTGCAACAGCAGCCCAATACTGTATTCGTCGATATTTACCAGTCAATGCTCGATAAAAACGGGAAACCGCGCCCAGAACTTTTCAGGGATGATCAACTGCACATGGTGGCAGCGGGGTATGAGATATGGTACAAAAAACTACGCCCATATCTTATCAAATAAACCGCTTGCAATGCATGGATGCCTGGGTATAACAGTTCTACCACAAGAATATTTATTTTAGTAACCGGGTATGAAGCGCCCGCATTATAAAATTGTCCCAGGAAAATTATTTTCATATCGATTCCGGTCTGTTCAAACGCCTTTCAAGAGGCGATGAAAAAGCTTTTGAATCAATATTCAAACAGTATAAAGAAAAAGTATTTTCATTGGCTCTCCAGATACTGAAAGACCCCACACTGGCAGAAGAAGTGGTGCAGGATGTGTTTACAGGTATCTGGAAAAACCGGGAACAACTGGAAGCGATTGCAATGCCCCCGGCTTACCTCTTTACCATTACCCGCAACCGTTCACTGGATATGCTTCGAAAAATAGCGAACGATGATAAACTCAGGGAATTGGTATGGAAACAGATGGAAGAAGACAGGCTGATCACAAATGATATGGATATTTCTGAACTGGAGAAACTGATCCAGCAGGCTATCCGGCAATTACCCGAAAAACGCAGGCAGATATTCCTGCTAAGCCGTGAAGCGGGCCTCAGCTACGATCGGATCGGCGCCGAAATGGGTATCTCAAAAAACACCGTGAAAACCCAGCTTCAGCTTGCCGTAAAAGACATCAAAGCATATCTCGAACCCTACCGCCTCCTCTACTGGCTGGGCCCTTTTTTACATTTTTTTCTGTAAGGCTTCACCCTTTTTTTCTTTTCATACGTCATTTAACCTGTAACCATGAATACGAACCAGGAAACCATCTTGCAATTGTGGCCCAAATACCTTGCGGGCACCTGCTCCCGGGCAGAAATGGATCAATTGTTTGAAGCCCTTCAAAAGGAATCGCCGGGCGGAGAAACAGAACTGCGGATGCAGGAAGTGGAACAAAGCCTGTCAGATGCATGGGAGGGTAATCATACCCCCCCGGTTCTGCAAATGCCTCCCGACTGGAAACAGTTATGGGAAAATATTGCCGCAGCCACGGTCTCAAAACGAAAAAGACTCCGCAAAATTTATACAATATCCGCAGCAGCGGCATCGGTATTGCTGATCGCGGCGGTATATATGTTTTACCTGCAGGGGAATACAAAATCAGTGATCGCAAAAAATATTCCTGCGGCACCTGAAAAAATTATTACCACCAGCGGGCAGCATGTCCAGGTACTGGATGACGGTACCCGAGTAATATTGAAAGGCTCTGCCAGGTTAACCGTAGTCGCATTTAATGAGCAGGAGAGAGTGGTGCGGCTGGAAAACGGAGATGCTTTTTTTGATGTAAAACATGAATCAAACAGGCCGTTTACAGTTAAAACCAGTTCAGTGAATGTCCGTGTTCTCGGAACCGCTTTTCTTGTTGCAGAAAAAGCAGATGGCAGGATAGAAGTTACGGTTACCAGGGGTAAAGTGCGTGTAAGCAATCAAAAGCAGGAAGTGCTCGGAACGATCACTCCGCGCCAGTCGCTTTTTTACAATGAACCGGTTAACCAGGTGATCATCAACCGGGAGGTGGATACCACCGGGATTGCAATGCCCAAAAACATTACGGAATGGAAATGGAAAGATGCCAGGCTGGGAGAAGTGATCGGCTGGCTCAACCAGCATTACCATGTAAACATAATTCTTTCTAATCAGTCACTTTCTGACTCTTATTTCAGTGCCAGTTTCAAAGAAACTGTGAGCCTGGAAGACGTACTGGATGTGATCAAACAATTATATCATTTAAAGACTGTCAGCCGTAACGATGGAACCATTGAACTGCTGCCGGATACTTATTGATCGAAACCAATCATAATGAGAACTACCTGCTTTTACGGGAGAAAAGGATTGCAAACTGCACTGGTATTCCTTTCTTTTTTGAGTATGCCGCTGCTTCATGCCCAGCAGGAGCAGTTGGCAGATGTGAAGATCACTTTGCAGTTACAGCATGAAAGCTTACAGGCCGCCTTCGAAAAAATCGAATCCCAGTGCAATTACCGTTTTGCCTTCCGCAAAGAAAATATTGCTCCATACAATGATATGGTCCTGGAAAAAGGAACCCGCACACTTTTGCAAACCCTTACCCTGCTCTTTGCAAACACTTCCCTTCAGTGGCAGTTCAGTAAAAACTCGATCATCGTTACCGAGAAGGGAAAACCGGTTTCGCCAGGAATGCAGAAAAGCAAAATACTCAGCGGTATAGTGCGCGACAGTCGCGGGAAGCCGGTTGCTTTTGCCAATATCGCCTTGCCAGACCTGCAAACGAATACGATCACAAAAGAAAATGGGGAATTCAGGATCGATATCAATGTGCCCGCCGAAACAGCTACGGTTTTATTGGTTGCAAGCTATGTGGGCAAACAGGATACAAAAATACAAGCTCTTCTGAACAGGGAGCCTTTGATGGTTGAGATCGTTATGCCCGATCTCAGTTTATCCCTGAAAGAAGTTCAGGTTACCGGTTTCCGGCAGGCATCAGCCGCATCCAATTCATCCATTGTGTTTGGTAAGCAGGCTATCGAACAAACACAACCCACTTCTATTGCAGATGTGTTGCAATATATGCCCGGGCAAACCATTACGGCCCCCGACCTGCAGAATGCAAAAACGATTAACCTTCGGAATAATTTTTCTGAAACCCGATTAACAGGGAACCAGGCTTTTATCAACAATGCCGCTTTTGGAACGGCCATTATCGTGGATGGTTCGCCGGTTTCTAATAACGCGAATATGCAATCGCTCAATATCGGTAAACTGGGCAGCGTGAAAAGCATCAGCGCTTCTGTAAATACGGGCAGTGCTGGTACCGGGCCTTCCTATACGGCTGATTATGCAGGAAGTGGTGTTGACCTCCGGCAGATACCTGCCAATAATATCGAAAGTATTGAAGTGGTCAGCGGCGTTGCTTCTGCGCGATATGGAGATATGACAGATGGCGCCGTGATCGTAAACAGGCAGGCAGGTTCAACACCTTACAGCCTTAGTGCAAGATTCAGGGAGGGTACCGCGAATTTTGGAATTGAAAAAGGATATGCACTGGGTGGCAGGCTTGGATCGGTGAACCTGAATTTTGATTACCTCTATTCCACCGCCGATCCGCGTGATAAAACAAAATATTATAACAGGATTAATACCGGGTTGATGTGGACCAGCTTTCTCGACAAAGCAAAAACATTCAAGCATACTTTCTCATTTGAGTTTTCCAAAAGCCTTGACGGGACACAAAGCGACCCTGATGATAAAACACTGCGGGAATCAAAATTCAATTTCAGCAGTTTTGCTGTCAGCGAAAGAGGGGAGATCCGGCTTAACCGCAAATGGTCTAAAAGCATTACCTATAATTTCCGCTTTAGCCAGAGTACACAGGACAGTTACAGCCAGAATTTTCTGAATGCGGCCACTGCGCTCTTCGTCACCGATTCCAAAACAGTTGGTGTGCATGAAGGAGAAGTGGTGCCCGCTTACAACTATATTTATTCACAGCAGATCAAGGGGAAACCCATCAATTTTTTTGGAAGAATTGAAAACAATCTCCAGGCGGTTACAGGAAATTTCAGGCACCTCATCAGTGTCGGCTTAAATTATTCGTATGATGCAAATAAAGGCGACGGATGGTTGTATGATTACCGCAAACCTCCTTTGTCAACCGCAGCAGGCACTTCCGGTTTTAAAAGCGACAGGCCCTATACATTCAGCGAAACCAGTCCTGCCGCATCCAATTTCAGCATCTATGCAGAAGACCGCATCAATATGCTGAAAGCCAAAAGGCCGCTAGAGTTCAGGGCCGGTATCCGTTATGACAACCAGAACCGGTACAATACACTGAGCCCGAGGATCAGCACTAACTGGACAGTGGCACCCCATCTGAAACTGAATGCATCGTATGGCATTTCAACAAAATCACCCGCACTTGTTTATACAAACCCGGGACCTGTTTATTTTGATTATCCACTGATCCGGGCGTTCAATGGCGTAAACGGATCAAACAGCCTTTACCTCACATATACCGATGTGGTGTACAATAAAAACCTTACCCTCAAACCTTCGATCGGAACGAACTATGAGATCGGGGCAACATACAATACGCCCTGGCTCGATATCTCGGTTTCTTATTTCCAGAAACAATTGAGCGATGGGTTTACAACGATTCAGTCTCCCAGGCCTGTTTCCCTGAAAGTGTATGATACTTTAAAGAGAAACAATCCCGGCGACAAATGGCAATATTACAATACCGGCAGGGATACAACGTATCAGTCTTTTTATTCGCTGCCCGTAAATGGGTTATCCTCCAATACAAAAGGTGTGGAAGTGGTGATCAATACACGTAAAATCAAAGCAATTCAAACTTCTTTTTTCTTTACCACTGCATGGTATAAAGGTAAATACCATGATGCTTCTCCCGATGTGAATATGCCATCCAGCAGCAACATCAATAAAGAAGCGCTGTATGGTGTGTATACAAAACCTGATGCAACCACCAGCAATGTAAAAAGCACACTGGTTACCACGCATCATTTTCCGAAGCTTGGGTTTATTGTGAATTTCACCGGCGAATTTTTCTGGCGCAATACCAGCAGTATCGACCAGAGCAGTGTTACTTATCCTGTTGGGTACTATGACAAGAACCTGAATTATTTCCCGATAGATCCCAAAACAGTAACCGATCCCAAATATGCACACCTGGTACAGCTTACCAGCGAATCACCTGTAAAAACAATGCCCATCGTGTACACGAATTTTCACATGCGGCTGAGTAAGGAGATCGGCAACCTGCGGATATCTTTCAATGCTTATAATTTTTTCAATATCCGGCCTGAATACATCGATAATTCCAATCCTGCTAAACCCGTCATTATTTTAAACCAGGAACCATCTTACGGAGCAGAACTGGTATTGAAATTCTAAAACCCGCTTATGAAAAAAGCCGTATACATTTTTGTCTGGATTGCCCTGCTGCTGGCCGGGTTATCTTCCTGTAAAAAAATACAGGAGAGCTGGGGCCCCGATATCGTACCCGGTGGTTTAACAATTGCGATTGCATATCCGCAGGGATATGCAGGGATGCCGCTGAATAATTTTCCGGTGGTGATCAAAAGCGAAAGATCACTCAGATACGATACTTTATATACTGATGCTTCAGGTAAAGTGGTGTTCCCAAAACTTGAAAAAGGGAATTATATCATCAGCACATTCCGGAAATTTTCAGAAAGTGAAATGCAATTGTATACAGGTGTTGCAAGAGTCGTTGCCTTTAATGGCGGGATCAGCAGCCTGCAGGTGCAATCATCCGGAACAGCCGCTACTATCACACTGGCTGCGGGTAGCTTTGGCTCCTTTGTGTTTAAACAATTGTATTATTCCGGCAGCGGCACGCAGGGCGCTTCTACGAGAGACCAGTTTGTTGAGATCTATAACAATACACCTGATACCTTATATGCCGACAGCCTCTACTTCGGAACCCTGCAGGGTATCAGCAGCAAATACACTGACCTGAACCCTGCAACCACTCCTTATATTCTTCCGGATACACGACAGTTCGACTGGACAAAATCCCTGATCCCAACCGGTGTTCCTGCGCCTGGTGCGGATGCCAATACAAATTTTGTTTATGCAAATAATCTTTTTATGGTGCCCGGAAATGGAAAAACCTATCCGGTAGCACCCGGTAACAGCATCATCATTGCGGCGTCTGCAGTTAACCACAAAGCTCCTTATATAGCTGCCAACGGAAGCAATATCACGGTTGCCAATCCGGATCTGACGGTGGATCTAAGCGGTGCCGATTTTGAAGTGTACCTGCGGGGATTGATACCAACGCCTTCTCCAACAGATATTGACAATCCTGCACCGAACCTGATCATGTATAAAGTTACGGGAACAGACCTGACCCTTAACCTGCAACGAAATGGGTTTGTGATTTTCAAAACCAGGGAAAATGTTGCTGCTTGGAATTCTTACCCCGATCCCAGCAGTACAAGGATCATTTCCACAACTGCATTGTATGTACAAATCCCTAAAAAATATATCATCGACGGGGTGGAAACGCAATTCGCCACTTCAACCGTGATCTCCCCCAGTGATTTATACCCGGCCAAACTAAGCGCCGAATTCGATGCAGGATTTGCCTATACAACGGGTACCAACAATTCGCAGGCGCTGATGCGGAAAACCGATAGTGTTACTGTGAATGGCCGAAGGGTATTGAGGGATACCAATAATTCCACAAACGATTTTGAACTGAGGCCCCGCGCGGTACCAAGGGGATTTTGATTACATGCTAATACAATAAACAGGAACCCATGCGCAATCGATTTTATAAAATATTCTTGCTGAGCCTGCTGCCTTCCTGCCTGCTGGCGCAGAAAGACAGTTTATCTGTCCGTTCTGTAAATGGTTTGCAGGAGCAACAACTGTACGGGATATACAAGCAACAGGCAGGTGGAATGCTTGTGAACCCTGTTCCTTATTTCGCTACTGCCGGTATATATTTTTCCAGCACCAGCGGTGACTACCGCAGGGCACAACAACCTGGTAAATCAACTGTAGCCGGGTTCTCCAGCGAAGGATTAAAGAAAGTGGATAATTTCTGGGTACAGGGCAATTTTACCTATGAGCGTGAATGGGATAAAGATATCCGTTACAGTTTACGCCGCAACCCTGATACACGTTCTCCTTATTATTTATGGACACCGCGAAACGGTGACATGAACCATGAATCCTATCACCTGGATGGACAGTTTGCCACTACACTCGCATCCGATAAAATTATTGCAGGGGCTGGTGCGAGTTATGATGCAAGTGATGACTACAGGACCATTGACCCGAGGCCTTATATCAATTATTTTGATTTTAATGCAAAAGCAACAATCGGATACAGGTTTATCAACAGCAGCTATTTTATCATAGAACCGCTGGTGGGTTACAGCAAAGAAAGTTCGGGCGCATACAGTAAAAACAATGACTCCGTAAACGCTGCGGCTTACCAGGTGTACCGCGCCGAAGGGCTTGCAGAAGTTTCGAGCGCATCAGAATCGAGAAGGCAACTCAGTCAGTGGATGAATTATACAGGCATTTCTTTTGGGTACTACCTCAATACGCCATCAGCCGGCAACTGGTTTGTAAAATATGCTTACAAAGACACAAGGGAAAAAAACTTTAACAGGTTTTATAATCCAACGATCGAATTGGTATACGCTGAAGTAGGCTATTTTGACCATGAAACCGTATTGTCCTGGCATAAAAAATACCAGAAGCGCCTTGTTACGCTCACGTACACTGCCCACCTTACAAAAGCAAGGGATTACAACTATTATCTTTCCGGCACCAATTATACCGATTGGGATAACAGCAATCAATTCAGCTTTGGATACAGCACTTACAATAAACAAAGGCCGGTGCATGAATGGTTGTTATCATATACCCGCCATAACCGCGAACAGAAAGACGGGAACAATAGCGCCGTAGCGAATTATAAAAATAACCGCTATGCTGCTTCTTACCGGGTGAATTTATATGGCAATACATCACAGTTCCAGCTTACGTTAAAAGGAGCGGTTCAGCAAAACAGCAACAGCTCGCTTGTAATGCCTGCCAGCAGTTTTGACTACCTCATGGTACCATCGGTATTATATCCTGATGCGATATACTATACAACCGGCAACTGGCAAACAGGGATCACGATCGCTTATAATAACCTCTCGGTAAAAAAATTACGCTGGGGCATTGAACTGGGTTCTTTGTACACACGCAACAGTAAAAATGGATTGATGTACGCACAAAGTTATTTCCAGCCGGGCAAAGACCGTGTAAACTGGGACTTGCGGCTGCACTTTTATCTCTAATTGATTATTGACTATGATACGTTTGGTAAGCATTGGTTTTGTTGCACTGGCAGTGATGGCCACATTTTCTTTCAGACAAGGTAAAACCTTTTCCTCTCCTGAAGATAGCCTGCGTGCTGTATACAGCCAGCCGCCATCGCAATGGCCCAAACCGAACGTAGACAAAGACGTGCAATGGCTTGAATTGGGAAGTCTGCCCCAGTCGCCGTTGGCGCAATACCGCGACTCACTGAAACCTGTAACCGATCTTGGGAAATTATTATTCTTTGATCCGCGCCTGAGTTCTTCGAACCAGATCTCCTGCGGAAGCTGTCATGTACCCGATCTCAACTGGACAGATGGGAGAGGACAGGCCGTTGGGCACGACCGCACATTGAATAAACGCAATACGCCAAGCATCGAGAATGTATGGTTTTATAAAAAACTTTTCTGGGATGGCAGGGCAAACAGTTTAGAGGACCAGATCACAGGTCCTGTATCAGGTCATACCGAAATGAACCAGGACATGGCTTTATTACCCGCGAAGATCGCAGCAGTTAAAGGTTACCAGCCTTTGTTCAAAGCAGCATTCGGGGATGAAAAAGTTACCAACGAACGGATCTTTCACGCACTTGCAGAATTTGAACGTAGCATTACCAGTCAGAAAACAAGATTTGATTTTTTTGTAGATGGCAATAAAAATGCATTATCCGACCAGGAAATACGGGGCCTGCACCTCTACAGGACAAAAGCCAATTGTATGAATTGCCACAATGGCCCATTATTTACGGACGGTGATTTTCATAATATCGGTCTCAGTTTTATGGGAAGACCTTTTGAAGACCTGGGCAGGTACCAGGTTACAAAAGATACTGCTGACCTCGGTAAATTCAAAACGCCATCCCTGCGCAGTGTGATGCGTACAAGGCCCTGGATGCACCATGGTTTTTTTGACGACATGGAAGGATTGATCGCATTCTATAACAATGGAAACCCGCAGGGGATCCGGAAAGACTCTGTTAAAGCGGGCCTCGTTGTGCCAAGGCTTGATCCAAGATTACATAAATTAAAACTCAGCAAAGAAGAAATAAAAGATATTGCTGCTTTTATGAATGCAATTACCTCGGCCCCTTATCTTATCCGCGAGCCGAAACTGCCTCAGTAAAATAATGGCAATATTAATTGCGATCAAAGGCTCCGCAGGATGTTATACAAGCTTTGTTACTGCATCACCTGCAATTGCTGTACACTCTCATTGCCCAGCCTGTCAACTGCTGTAACCGCAACCGCAGCAAGCGGGATATCTTTACCTGCTTTGTCCCTGATGGAAGCACCCACAGTAAGCGACCGCTCCTTACGGTTCACCACTTCATACGACCAGCTATTTCCATATCTTTTATAAACCACCCACCTGAAAATATTTTCTGCATTTTTATGCGTCCAGTTAACGCTAATGTTCTCTGTATTTTTTTCAACCGATATGGAAGGTGCATCCGGAATTTTATTACCGAGCCAGGGGCTTGCAGGCACTAGTGCGTCTTTTTTATAATGACTTTCTACCAGCGCTTTGGACAGGTTTGCATTGCGTATCACCGATGAAAGGCTCCAATGGATCGCACCCATGCTTTGGGGCAGCATCCCCCGGGTGATCATGATCTGGCTCAGTGTTTCATTTACACCTTTCGCACTGGTATCGCCTACATTCATACCCGGCCATAAATGCCTGTGCAAAATGTTCTCCTGCTGCCACCAGCCCAGCAATACCGGGAAGCTTACACTGAGACGGTTGATAGGCCAGTATAACTGCGGAGAAAAATAATCGAGCCAGCCTTTGTTGAGCCATAGTTTGGCATCGGCATAAAGAATATTATACTGATCAAAACCTTCGATAGAAGCAGGATATCCCGGGCGCCAAACTCCAAAAGGACTGATCCCGAATTTTACATATTTTTTTTCTGCTTTGATCTCTTTGTACAAACGCTCTATTAACGTATTCACGGCATCTCTCCGCCAGTCGCCACGGGATAATTTTCCGCCTTTCTGCTGATATACTTTCCAGCTTTCCTCATCCGGAAAATCTTCCCCGCCATTGTATTCGGGATACGGATAAAAATAATCATCGAGGTGCACGCCATCGATATCATACCGTTTTACAATGTCACGAACCACGGCAGCCGTTTTATCCTGGGTTTCTTTTTTAGCGGGGTCCATCCAGTAATAGCCCTGTTTCAGTTTTAATACAAGACCAGGATTGGTTTTTACGATCGATTGGTCGCTGATGTTTTTACTGGTAGGATGATAGGCGCGGTAAGGGTTCAGCCATACATGCAGCTCCAGCCCACGGTCATGTGCCGCCTCTACCCAGAATTGCAATGGATCATAATACGGATCCGGCGCCTTGCCCTGTTCACCTGTAAGATAGTAGGACCAGGGTTCCAGCTTACTGTCGTACAATGCATCCGCCATCGGTCTTACCTGGAATATCACGGCATTGAAATGATGCTCTTTGAGAAAATCCAGTTCTGCCAGTGCTTCTCTTTTTTGTTCTTCAACAGGCAATCCGGGTTTGCTGGGCCAGTTGATATTGGCTACGGTTGCTACCCAGGCCGCCCTGAATTCTCGATCTGCCGTAGGCATGGGGAACGGGCTTTGTGCCGGAATATCAGCAAAAGAAAACAGGAGCAATCCAGCTACCCAGAAACGGAAATACCTTGTAAAAAGCATAATCATGATTTAAGGGCCAAATTACAGAAACATCGCAGACAGGTTCAATCAATTGTATGCGCATATCGATAAAAAATGCAGACGGATACAATTTTTGCAATCAACATCCGTTATAATGAATACCAATCAAAGTCCTCTATCCGATTAAAAATCAATTAAATAAATTTTAAAATCGGCAGCCCCGGACTTACAGTTGTATGAAATTTTTTCGTGTGTTTTTACAGACAGGATTTGTTCCTGCTATGGCTTTATTTATTTTCCTGTTGTGGGGATCCTGCAAAAAAGATAGCTTATCAATCTCAGATCCCCTGGGTGAATCGATCACCGATTTAACAGGTAAAAACGGGGCTTTTGCCAGATGGCGTTTAGAGTCGATGTATGTTAACCAGGTATTGCAACCACTCCCTTCTGCCGGCAGTCCCTATTACAAAATTTACCAGTTGGGAGGGGCTTACCAGGATGGTGATGGTTTGCGTGGCAGGTGGAATATGCTATCTAAAGATTCTTTACTGGAGATCATTACCAACACAAGTAGCGGGTCTTACGCAAAGCAGGGATACAGGATCGTGGAACTGTCGGATACCCAATTAAAACTTTCTTATCGCAGTTTGGCTTCGGTACCTGTGTTGCTGAATTTTATACCCGAAAAATAGGAAGCTTCTTACCCGTTACCCACAGTGATTGGCAGAAAAGAGCAATTGATATTGGTTACTGACCAATATTTTGGTTGATTTTTTTTGAGAAAAACACGGAATTATTTGTAGGAATTATCCGTGATTTTTGTAGTGTCCGTTCTTTTAATTCCTGGAGGGAACAGGCCCTGTTTTACTTCCTGAACCCGCTATCCAAAGTATTTTTTTGCGGAGAACGCAGCTGATCTTTGCAGAAAACTGCAGCTTTCCTTTTCCGGATTTTTCATTCGGAAACCCAATTTATTTTCTGAGCGTCGCTGAACCAATTTTTACCCGAAATCATTGAAAAGTAGTGTGATTATTTACAGATGTTGAAATATTTCTACAAGTGCAAGTAATGGAATGTAATATGAATCATCTTTTGTAAGGCAATGATTATTAAGGAATAATTAAACCGGGGGCAAGCTGTTCTTGTAATCAATCTTTGGAGTAAACTTGTATTACAAAATCCAATATCGCAAACGAATCGTTTGTAGATATTATATCCAGTATTTACGAACCTTTATTTGTTAAACCATGCTGAAAAACGTCCCCCCGGGTTTCCGCAAGGCCTTAGTGCCGATGCTGATGACCCTCGCTTTCGCCACCGGATGTACCAAAGCCTATGAACCCGGTGACCTGGTAAACGACAGGATTGATTTGCTGACCGGGCAACCCGATTCTGTTAATTGGAAACTTAGTACGATCCTCGTAAACAACACGGTTGATGTGGCTGCCCGCGGAACCGTAAAGGTTTACCGGCCGGATGGTACGTTTACAGACAATCTCGGTTTTGTAGGGTTCTGGTCTTTCTCCGGCCGTGATTCCCTTATCGAAAGTTCGCGACCGAGCGTGAATCCCAATGCACCATTTACAACGAACCGTTTTCGTGTCGACTTTCTCGACAAGGGCAATTTGCAATTGACCTGTATCGATTCCGACAACAAAAAAATCCGATTCGTGTATGACGCAAACAGGTAAAAGCGTATTTGCTTTCCTGTTCACCTGTTTGCTGTTACATTTTACCGCTTCTGCCCAGATAAAAGCCATTTTTCATATCGGCGTTATCGGGGTAACAGGAGACACGTCGGTAAAACTCAGCGATCCGGTGATCATCGATTACAGCAAATGCTTTGATGTTACCAATGGACTTACCAGGTTCAGTTCACCCAAACCAGGTGTTTTTGCCATTGCCTGCACCGAAGCCCCGCCCAAAACGGAATTGATGCTGCATGCTTATCCCAATCCAGCCATCAGTCAGTTGGTAGTGCGTTCGCTCGTAAGTTATCCCGAAGCAGGGCAACCTGTATTCAGGGTGGTACTCACGAGTATGTCGGGTATGCCCATCCGTGAGATCAAAACAGATGTGGCTGCGATCAACAGGGGTTTGAACATGAATGTGGCCGATTTGCCCATGGGATATTTTACCGTTACGATTTACAGGGACAAGGAAAGAATACAGACGTTCAAGATTTTAAAAGCTGCATAAGATGAATAAAAAGTTACGCTGCACCGGAAAGATTTTACTTGGATGTTTATTCGTTATCGGGATGAATGTTTCTTTTGGTCAGATATCCAGTACCCCAAAGGGAATATTATTCCAGGCCTCCATCACCGATAGTAAGGGGATATCGGCTGCGCAGCGTACCGTGTATATCCAGGATGCGATTATCCAGAAGACCCCGAACGGTACCGTTGTGTACAGTGAAACTTTCCAGGTAACTGCTTCAGACCAGGGAGTGATCACAATTGTGATAGGGCAGGGAACACGTTCCTCAGGTGTTGGAACGATCGGGGATATTGATTGGTCGGCAGGTCCATATTATTTCAATGTAAAAGCGGCAGTAGCACCTGCTTCTGCCAATATCGGCTGGATACCTTCACAAAACTATGTTGATCTCGGAACTTCTCCGTTCTGGTCGGTTCCCTATGCTTTAAATGCAGCAAAGGCAGAGGGCATGGATAAGAAACTGAATATTGCTGATACCGCAGCAATGCTGAAGCCTTATGCCGATAATAAAAATGTTGTTTTTAATACGGGTGTGAATGGATTGGTGCCTGCACCGGGAAAAGTGCAGGGGCGTTACCTGAGTGATAACGGAACCTGGCTGCCCTTTATTGATACCATTGCCTGGAATAATAAAATAAATACAAAACTTGGCTGGTCGGATACGACCGGTATGTTGAAAGGGTATGCAAAAAGGGGACAGTCGGTGCAGTATGCCGATACGGCTTCGATATTGTCGAACCTGCTTCGAAAGACGGATACATCATTCATGCTGTTGAACAGGCTGCGCATCTCTGATACATTGACCATGCTGGGTGGCTATGCAAGAACGGGTAAGTCGGTACAATATGCAGATACGGCTTCGATGTTGTCAAACCTGCTTCGCAAGACGGATACATCTTCCATGCTGTCGAACAGGCTGCAGATCTCTGATACATCGACTATGCTGGGCGGTTATGCGAGAACGGGTAAGTCAGTACAGTATGCAGATACGGCTTCAATGTTGTCAAACCTGCTTCGTAAGACGGATACATCTTCCATGCTGTCGAACAGTTTGCGGATATCCGACACTGCCACTATGTTGTCAAACCGCTTGAAGATATCTGATACATTGACGATGTTGGGTGGTTATGCAAGAACGGGTAAGTCGGTACACTATGCAGATACGGCTTCGATGTTGTCAAACCTGCTCCGCAAGACGGACACAACTTCCATGCTGTCTAACAGTCTTCGCATATCTGATACGACCACTATGTTGTCAAACCGCTTGAAGATCTCTGATACATTGACGATGTTGAATGGTTATGCGAGAACGGGTAAGTCGGTACAATATGCTGATACGGTTTCTATGTTGTCAAATCTTCTTCGTAAAACGGATACAGCTTCTATGCTCTCGAACAGGCTGCGGATCTCTGATACATTGACCATGCTGGGTGGCTATGCAAGAACGGGTAAGTCGGTACAATATGCAGATACGGCTTCGATGTTGTCAAACCTGCTCCGTAAGACAGATACCTCTTCCATGCTGTTGAACAGCCTGCGGATATCCGACACTGCCATTATGTTGTCAAACCGCTTCAAGATCTCTGATACATTGACGATGTTGAATGGTTATGCGAGGACCGGTAAGTCGGTACAATATGCGGATACGGCTTCGATGTTGTCGAATCTTCTCCGTAAGACGGATACATCATCCATGCTCTCGAATAGCCTGCGGATATCTGATACGACCACGATGTTGTCAAATCGTTTGAAGATCTCTGATACATTGACGATGTTGAATGGTTATGCGAGAACGGGTAAGTCAGTACAATACGCAGATACGGCTTCGATGTTGTCAAACCTTCTTCGCAAGACGGATACATCATCCATGCTCTCGAATAGCCTGCGCATATCTGATACGACCACTATGTTGTCAAACCGTTTGAAGATATCTGATACATTGACGATGTTGAATGGCTATGCGAGAACGGGTAAATCGGTACAGTATTCTGATACGATTTCGATGTTGTCAAACTTGCTTCGCAAGACGGATACATCTTCCATGCTGTCTAACAGTCTTCGCATATCTGATACAGCGACGATGTTGTTGAACCGTTTAAAGATTTCAGATACATTGACGATGCTGGGGGGATATGCGAGAACGGGTAAGTCGGTACAGTATGCTGATACGGTTTCGATGTTGTCAAACCTGCTTCGCAAGACGGATACATCTTCCATGCTGTCGAACAGCTTGCGGATATCTGACACTGCCACTATGTTGTCAAACCGTTTGAAGATATCTGATACATTGACGATGTTGAATGGTTATGCGAGAACGGGTAAGTCAGTACAATACACAGATACGGCTTCGATGTTGTCAAACCTTCTTCGTAAGACGGATACTTCCTCTATGCTGTCTAACAGTCTCCGCATATCTGATACTGCTACGATGTTGTCAAACCTGCTCCGTAAGACAGATACCTCTTCCATGCTGTTGAACAGCCTGCGGATATCCGACACTGCCATTATGTTGTCAAACCGCTTGAAGATCTCTGATACATTAACGATG
>SAIX01000061.1 GCA_004028765.1 Chitinophagaceae bacterium
TGCTACTAAGTTACGTCCTCAGCGGCTTTTCAGATATTAAATTTTACTAATAATTTATTCCGTTTAAAATTACTTCTTCAGCAATGTGCGGTTCAGGATTTCTGTGAGTTTTTGTTTGGTGTTCATCGAAAAATCACCCTTCATCATCCAGTCATAGTACTGTGGTTCTTCTTTCAATACCTGCGCAACGGGTTTGCCTTTGTGTTTCCCGAAATTAAAAATCTCCACGCCATTTTCTTTTACAAAACGCCGTGCAAAATCAACAATATCGTCTTCCCCGGTAAATTTCACAATGCTTTCTACAGTATTCCCTATCTGCGGATAACGCTCTACCTGTGCTTCCAGTACTTCCCAGGTAGCGGTGGCATCGGTTTCAGCGCTATGGGCGCCTTCGAGGGTTTTATTACAGTAAAATTTGTAGGCGGCACTCAATGTGCGCTGCTCCATCATGTGAAATACTTTTTGCACATCCACCAGTTTGCGGCCATCCACACTTACATCCATACCAATGCGCAGGAACTCTTCCAGCAGCATGGGAATATCAAAGCGGTTGCTGTTATATCCACCGAGATCACAGTTCTCGATAAACTGTTTGAGTTCGTTGGCTACCTGGCGGAAAGTGGGTGCCTCTTTCACCATTTCATCGCTGATACCATGAATGGCTGTGGATGAGGGCGGGATCGGCATTTCGGGATTGATGAGTTTTCTTTTCACCAGTTTACTTCCATCGGTCATGATCTTTACGATGGCCACTTCCACGATACGGTCGGTGCTGATGTTGATTCCTGTTGTTTCAAGATCAATAAATGCGATTGGTCTGGTTAGTTGAAGTTTCATCCTGCGTCAGCGGGTTATTTTTTTTGCGAATGTAAGCATATCTGCCCCATCATAGTTGCCACTACTCATTAAAAGCAGGTTGCTTTTTTCATAATCCTGCACAGCAAGCCATTGTAAAAGGGCTTGCTTATCCGTAAAAACATGTAAACGATCGTTGGCAAAACCCTGTTTTACTTTTTCTGCAGGCAAAGGCGGCATCCGCTTTAGTGCAAGCGCATGTTCCGAATAAAATACTGCCGCTTCGTCTGTCATATCCATCGCCCCTCTGTATTCGTCCATAAATTTTTCGTTCAGGCTGCTGTAGGTATGTAATTCGAGTACAGCGATCAGTTTCCTGCCGGGATACTGTTGTTTCACTGCTTCTACTGTGGCTTTTACCTTACTGGGTGCATGTGCAAAATCGCGGTAAACATTTGTACGGGTGTTGGAAGCAAGTAATTCGAGCCGGCGTGCAGCACCCGTAAAGCCTGCGATTGCTTGCACAAATGATGCGGCATCCACACCCAGTTCCTTACAGGCATAATATGCTGCATGAAGGTTGAGCAGGTTATGGTTACCGAATATTTTCAGAATACCGGAATATCCATCAATTGTCAGTTCGGTATTTCCTTCCACAATCGAATGAACCGGAATACCATAAGGTTGGTAACGGATATCAGGCCGCCGGTTTTCTTCCACCAGTTTTGCAAGAACAGGATCGGTTTCGTTATAGATCAGGATCCCGTTTTTCTCGATCCGGTTGATAAATATTACAAATTGCTCGAGGTAAAAATCAAAAGTGGGGAACACATTGATATGATCCCAGGCAATCCCGGTAAGGATCGCAATATGCGGGTAGAGAAAATGGAATTTGGGGATTTTTTCGAGAACACTTGCCGGATATTCATCCCCTTCGCAAACGATCACGGGCGCATCGGTGATGGTTACAGACTGATCAAATCCTTCAAGCCTTGCACCTACCAGATAATCGAAAGCCTTTCCGCAATTCTTCAATACATGCATGATCATACTGGTGGTGGTGGTCTTTCCATGACTCCCTCCTACCACCACACGTGTTTTCTGAACACTTTCCGCATAAATATATTCGGGGAACGAATATATTTTCAGGCCGAGTTCTTTTGCTTTCTGCAGTTCCGGGTTATCGGCCTTTGCGTGCATCCCGAGGATGATGGCATCGATGTCTTTTGTGATTGCTTCCGGCTGCCAGCCCATCGCAGCAGGTAAAATACCTTCTTTTGCAAGATTGCCCAATGCAGGTTCGAAAATCTCATCATCTGTCCCTGAAACCCG
The DNA here is from genome assembly GCA_004028765.1 of Chitinophagaceae bacterium. Classification (GTDB taxonomy): domain Bacteria; phylum Bacteroidota; class Bacteroidia; order Chitinophagales; family Chitinophagaceae; genus Sediminibacterium. The sequence continues at coordinate 2,128 of SAIX01000061.1, forward strand.
GTAGCCTTTTCGGTGCAGGGCAATGGCCAGCTGGTGCATCACACTGCCACCGATCGAAATAAAATGGACACGCATACGTTATTATTATGCCCAAAGCCGAATATTAACAAAATCTGTTCGGCTCCCGGGCAACGTTTAAAGTGGAAAGATTATCTTTGGTACAGCGCAAAATACCGCCTTATCTCTTATTTAAACAAGAAGCATGAAAAAGATTGTCCTGTTTGCAATAATCTTTATGACGGCAACCACTTTGCTGGTATCCTGTGCCGCAACCCGTAAGGGATGCCCCACCACCAATCCCAAATATTTCAGGCAGTAATAGTCAACTGTTTTATTTCCCGGATGTTAAACAGTTGAAACAAATACTAGTATGAACTGGATACCCCTTACCAGCGCGGCGCAATTGGATACGATTAAAGCACAGTCCCACCAGAAAGACCAGGTTATTTTTAAACACAGTACCCGTTGCGGTACCAGCAGCGTGGTGTTAAACAGGCTGGAAAGAGCGGAAACAAATGCCGAAGCTGATTTTTATTTTCTCGACCTGCTTGCACACCGCGAACTTTCCAACCGTATCGCGGAAGATTTCCGGGTGTACCATGAATCACCGCAATTGCTGCTGATCCGAAAAGGCGAATGTGTATATGATGAGAGCCATCTCGGCATCAGTATGGATGAATTACTGCAAGCAGTATCTGCCAATTAAATCAAACCCGCAAACTTTTCCGAAATAAAGTTTATCGCTGAATTGCGCGGTATTATTCGGCATATTTGCACCCTAAACTATCCTGAATGGAACTCGCGGGTTATTTTGCCGCATTGCTGATCGGAATTTCGCTGGGGCTCATCGGCGGCGGCGGATCCATTCTTACCATTCCCGTTCTTGTTTATCTTTTTCATATCCCGCCTACACTTGCAACCGGGTATTCGCTTTGTATCGTTGGGTTCAGCAGCCTTGCCGGCGCTTACAAATATTACCGCCGGGGCCATATTCATTTTAAAGCCGCTTTTTATTTCGGGATCGCTTCCATTATCACTGTGATCACCATCCGCAAATGGCTGATCCCTGTTATCCCCGATCACTTATTTACCATCAGTGGTTTTGCAGTTTCCAGGGCGCTTGCCACGATGGTTCTATTCGCGGTGGTAATGGTGGTTGCTTCCCTGAATATGATCAGGAAAGCCCCGGATGAACTACCCTTCGATGATACAGCCCCGTTTCGTTTTGGGAAAGCATTGATCAGGGGCATTGAAGTGGGCATTCTCACGGGCCTGCTTGGTGCAGGTGGCGGTTTTTTAATTATACCAGTACTTATTTTTTCTTTCAGGCTTACGATGAAAGATGCGATCGGCACTTCCCTTCTCATCATCGCCATGAATACATTGTTTGGATTTGCGGGCGATTTATTTCATCACCGCTTTAACTGGGCATTACTCGTTCCCATTACTCTTATTGCGGTAACAGGAACTTTTATCGGGCGGAGACTGGGCCAGGATATGGCGGGTGATAAACTGAAAAAATGGTTTGGCTGGTTTATCCTTGTGATGGGCATTTATATCCTTATCCATGAAATATTCCTGAAATAAGAAACCAGAAACTACGGGCTTCTATATTTTCGTAATAACACCAATACTTTGATATGATGGAATGGTTACACAAACCATGGCCCTGGTATGTGGCCGGGCCGATGATCGGGCTGATGGTTCCCCTGTTATTGCTGACGGGTAATAAACGCCTGGGCATTTCTTCTTCGCTGAGACATATCTGCGCGGCCTGTTTCCCTGCAAAAATCCCTTTCTTTCAATACGACTGGAAAAAAGAGACCTGGAATTTATTTTTTGCAGCGGGCATACTCGCCGGTGGTTTTATTGCAGCAAACTGGTTATCGCCTGCAGGGCCTATTCAGCTTAACCCGGCACTCACCACTGCACTTGAACAGAAGGGAATCCATGATTTCAGCCATATCTACCCTGTTGAAATTTTTAACTGGCCGGCACTCACAAGCCTGCGTGGTTTTTTGCTGATGGTAGTCGGCGGATTCCTGGTTGGCTTTGGTACACGGTATGCAGGCGGCTGCACTTCCGGGCATTCGATCATGGGTTTGAGTATGCTGCAATGGCCCTCACTGGTCGCCACCTGCTGTTTTATGGCCGGTGGTTTTATTATGTCGAACCTGGTACTTCCTTATATCCTGAAATAATTTTTCATGCTGCGCAAAAAAGAAACCAATACGGATTTTGAAACCAGGTCGCTCGATGCAGTTTGTATCAACGAAAGCAAACTCAAACATCCCTGGTGGTATCACTTCAAATATTTTTTTACAGGGATATTGTTCGGCATTATCTTAACCAAATCGGAAGTGATCTCCTGGTTCCGCATCCAGGAAATGTTCCGCCTGCAGAGTTTTCACATGTATGGTGTGATCGGCTCTGCCGTAGTAACCGGAGCTGTTTCCGTTTTCCTGATCAAAAAATTCAGGATCAAAACGATCTATGGTGAAGCGATCGACCTGCAGGCAAAATCTTTTAATAAAGGCCAGGTGATCGGCGGCCTCCTCTTTGGTTTTGGCTGGGCCATGACGGGGGCCTGCCCCGGCCCCTTGTTTGCATTAATCGGGAATGGCGCTCTGATTATTACAGTGAGCCTTATCAGTGCCATTGCAGGAACCTGGGTATATGGGTTGCTGCGCGACAAACTTCCCCACTGATCACTTTGTTGTAACTTAGGTCTGAAAAGATTTTTTCATACAATAGATGAAAACCAACTGGCTTTTACTGTTGCTGGGTGCACTGCTTTGCTGGATGATTGTTGATACCGTCAGCAACCGCCCGTTGCCCGCTGTTTCTTTTCAAAGCGATACGGCAGATTGCTGGACGGGTGCGGGCCTGAACCAGGTACCCGTAGACGCAGAAGGAGAAGAGATCAGGTATGGAAGAGAACTCATTACCAATACCGCGTATTATCTTGGCCCAAAAGGAAAGATCGCACACAGCAGCAATGGAATGAACTGCCAAAACTGCCACCTCGAGGCAGGCTGTAAACCCTGGGGAAATAATTATGGCGCTGTTGCAGCTACTTATCCGAAATACCGCGAAAGGTCGGGCCATATAGAAAGCATTGAAAAAAGGATCAACGATTGTTTTGAAAGAAGCCTTAATGGGAAAGCACTGGACAGTTTGAGCAAAGAGATGCGTGCGATGGTGGCATACATTAAATGGATCGGTAAAGAAATCCCGAAAGGCAAAAAACCGAAAGGCTCGGGTATTATGGATCTGCCTAAGATGAACCGGCCGGCAGATGCGGTACAGGGGCAAGTGCTTTATACCAATCATTGCACAAGATGCCATGGAACAAACGGAGAAGGACAGTTACAACCGGATGGCATCACATATCTCTATCCGCCGCTCTGGGGCGAACACAGTTATAATACAGGAGCCGGTTTATACAGGATATCCAGGCTTGCCGGTTTTGTGAAAAACAATATGCCCAACCCAACCAATTATCATACCTGCATACTTACAAATGAACAGGCATGGGATATTGCAGCGTTTATCAATTCGCAGCCAAGGCCATCGATGAACATAGCGAGCGACTGGCCGGATATTTCCAGGAAACCATTTGACCATCCTTTTGGTCCTTATAAAGATGGGTTGACTGAAACGCAGCACAAATACGGGCCCTGGCCAAAAACAAAATAATTCAGACGCTTCGTTTCATCAGCCAGTCGCGCTGCACATCGTCGCCAAGAATAAAATCATGTTCGCTAAATTTTTCAAAACCAAAAGCCTGGTAAAAACCGATAGCGTGTTGGTTTTTTTCCCAGACTCCAAGCCATAGTATATCATTGCCGTTTTCTGCAGCGTGCTGCAAAGCCTGCTGCATCAGTAAACGCCCCACACCCTGCCCGATAAAGGATTTACGGGCATATAGGCGGGCAATTTCAAGAGGTTGCACGGCGCCGGTTCCTGCATCGGATCCTTGTTTCAGAAAAATATATCCAGCTGTTTCATCATTGTCGCAGGCGAGATAATGAAAAAAGCCAGGTAAGCCTACCTGTTGCATCAGGATTTCTTCACTGAACTGTTCGGAAAGGAATTTATCCATATCCGCTTTCGTGTTATACGCAGCGAACGTATCATAAAAAGTTTCGCGGCTTATCGCTGCGACAAGGGAAGCATCTTTTTTTTCTGCCGGCCGTATTCGTATCATATTGTCAAAAATAAAAAACGTTGGTAAAGAAACTCCTCACCAACGTCCCATGTATTATCTCTGTTCCTACAACTTCTAACTCTTAACTGCTAACTCTTAACTCCTAACTATCTCATATATTCCACTACCATCGCGCTTGCCCCTCCGCCTCCATTACAGATGCCTGCCGCGCCATATTTTCCATTGTGTTGTTTCAGTGCATGTATCAGTGTTACGAGTATCCTTGCACCGCTACAGCCAAGCGGGTGCCCGAGGGAAACCGCACCACCATGTACATTTACTTTTTCAGGATCAAGGTTCATCTTCTGTGTGTTAACAATTCCAACTACAGAGAAGGCTTCATTTAATTCAAAAAAAT
>SAIX01000062.1 GCA_004028765.1 Chitinophagaceae bacterium
TCCTATATCTGCTTTTATATCCATGCAGATAATATCGACTCGCGTTTCGGGTTGAGCGTGGGCTCCCTTTTTGCAGCGATCGGTAATAAGTACATCATCGATTCTTCCTTGCCCGAGAGCACCAGTTTTACGCTTGTTGATACCCTGCATGGCATCACGCTGTTTTTTATTTTCCTGGTTGTGGCCTCTTCTGTTTATTCGCTGAAGCTGGTAAAGAAAAACGAACTGGTAAAAGCCAACCGTTTCGATTTTGTAATGGCCCAGGTATTACTGGTATTGTATGCCGGACTGAATATATGGCTGATAACCGGCGCGAAAAGATGATTATTGTTTTAAACCTCTGCGAAACCCTGTGTCCTCCGCGGCTCTGCGGTGAAAAAAATATGCTGAACAGATATAATTCCCAAAAGAAGTCAATACCCATACTTATCTTTCCATCTCTCTTTCAGGAATTTCCGGAGTTCATTTTCCCTTGCATTGTTGCCGGGGTTGTAGATGCGCTGCCCTGCGATCTGTTCCGGTAAGTATTCCTGCTCAATAAAATTACCCTCACCCATGTGCGAGTATTGATAATTTTTCCCATAGTCAAGGTCTTTCATGAGTTTGGTAGGTGCATTGCGGATATGCAGCGGAACAGGGAGATCGCCAAACTGCTGAACAGCTTTATTCGCAGCCATGATGGCTTCTACCGCAGAATTGCTTTTTACTGAAGAAGCGAGATATGCCACACACTGCGATAAAATGATCTGGCTTTCCGGGTAACCGATTTTCGCAACCGCATCAAAACAGGTATTGGCCATCAGCAAGGCATTCGGGTTGGCATTGCCGATATCTTCACTTGCGAAGATCAGCATCCGCCTTGCAATAAATTTTACATCTTCACCGCCTTCTATCATCCGCGCCAGCCAGTACAATGCCCCGTTGGGGTCGCTGCCCCGCATACTTTTGATAAACGCGGAAATAATATCATAATGCTGCTCGCCCTGCTTATCATACAGCGCGATCTTTTTCTGCGCCACCGTCATCACCAGTTCATCTGTGATGATGATTTCCTTTTTACCGGTTTCGGCCAGTTGTGTCTGTACCACAAGATCAAACAGGTTCAGCAATTTTCTTCCGTCACCGCCACTGATGCTGAACAGGGCTTCTGTACTTTTTAATACGATGGTAAGCGGGCGCAGCAAACTGTCCTTCGCGACGCTTTGTTCCAGCAGTTTTTTCAGGTCTTTTTCCTGTAATGCTTTTAATACATATACCTGGCAGCGGCTCAGCAAGGCGCTGTTCACTTCAAAAGAAGGGTTTTCGGTTGTTGCTCCAATGAGTGTGATTGTACCTTTTTCCACCGCGCCGAGTAAGGCATCCTGCTGGCTTTTGTTGAAGCGGTGTATCTCGTCAATAAAAAGAATGGTGCCGGGTTTTGACCTGGCTTCTTCAATCACTTCCCGCACTTCTTTCACCCCGCTGCTGATAGCGCTTAACTGGAAATAGGGAACCTGCAAACTATGTGCAATGATATTTGCAATGGTTGTTTTTCCAACACCCGGTGGTCCCCATAAAATCATGGAGGGAACGCGGCCCTGTTCAATCGAACGCCGCAGGATACTTCCTTTACCGGTAAGGTGTTCCTGCCCCACTAAATCATCCAGTGTTACAGGCCTGACCCTTTCGGCCAATGGAATATGATTACTGTTCACAATGGAAAAGTAGTAAAAAAATCAGTCTTTGTTAATGCAGCTTTTGCAGGTGGTTATTGCTCCTGCTTTTCTTCGCTGAAAAGATGCGCGTACATTTTCAGCACCCTGAAATTGAGAAAAATATGGGTCAGCAAAACAATGCTTACCACCAGCAGGAACCAAGACATGCCCCTTAACAGCGTAACAAAAAAAGCATTCGAAAACCTGGCAGGCATATTCGGTTGTGCATCGCGCAGTTGGCCAATGAGGTTATTCAACCCTGTTTCGCCCATGAATAAAATAGTATTGGCATTGATAAAAAACATGGCCCCAAGAAAGAGGGATACATAGGCATTTACTTTGATCCAATCACGAAGGGATGGTTTGCAGGGTCTTCCGGTATCGATCCCGTTCCCCAGGAATTTCAGGCATGCAAAAGTGTAGATCACGAAAGCCGCAAACATAAACACGATGAGCAGCATGGCAGGATTGGCAAGGGCGCTTATAAGGAACAGCAAGTCCATAAAACCAAACATGGCTGCAATCGGTATCAGAATAAAAGTAAGTACGCGGTAAACACTTACAGGTTTCATATCGCTTATTGTTGCTGACCGGCAAAGGTATCAATTAAACTTTCTGCTGCATCGTTGGTTTCCTGTTTTTCCAGTTGAACGCGGGTAAGTTCTTCAAAGGTTTCGCCATCTTCATAGCCAACGGAAACATATACCGACAAAGACTGTTTTGCTGGCCCCTTGAATGTGCCTTTTACAGGGCTGCAATCCCTGAAATCGCGGCCAACAGCGAGTTTTACGTGGTGATTGGTGGCCCATACATTATTGGTTGGGTCGATGCCCATCCATCCTCCGCCGGGAATATATGCTTCCACCCAGGCATGGGTGGCACCCTCGCCCCGCATGCCGTTTTTATTGGGACAGATATAACCGCTCACATACCGCGCGGGTACCTGCATCATCCGTAGCAATTCCAGCATCACATGCGCGAAGTCCTGGCATACGCCTGCTTTTTTTTCAAGGATCTCATCAACGGTCGATTCGATGGTTGTAATGCCTTTGATATATGTGAACTCTGAAAAAATAAAATGACAGGTATTTTCAACAAGTGTTTGAATGTCTTTCCCCGGATCGAACAACTGCGCAACATATTCCTGCATTTGTGCGAGTGATTTTACTGCAGAAATTTTTTCAAGTTCCAGCAGGTGCAGGTTATTCTGTGATAGCTGCGCCATATCCCTTGCATAGGCATTGTGTGCCGATGCCACCTGTTCGGGCACCAGCGTACGTACCACGAGTTTGCTTTCGATCACCAGTTCGCGGTGCGGGCGGAGCAGGTTAAAAGAACCATTCCGGTTTCCCCAATAGTCTGTGTACTGAAAAACCTCGGGCCGGTCGGTGATATTTACTTCGTGCTGCAATACTTCCTGTTCGGGAGATAAATAAGGATAGATCATGATATTGTTGATGCTTTCCTTAACCGGCCTGTCGTATTCGTATTTGGTGATATGGTGTATCCTGAAAATCGGCATTCGTTCAGATTATGCATAAGAAAAATAGGTTTGCCCCAACAGCCTCGCAAATTCGTTCAGATCGAGCCGTAGTTCCTGCAGAAATTTTTCAAGACCCGTTTCAGCCACCAGCGTAAGGTCGGAAAATTTTACAGAACTGTGCAGGCGCCCGAATAAACGGCAAAGCGGCGATGTGCCCTCCACGGGGTTGTCTTCCCCGATATCGCAGAGATATTTATTTGCCCGCTCTAATGAATAGTACAATGAGCGTGGAAAATTCTTATCAAACAACACCTGCTGCGCCACATTGCAGTTGTGGTTTGCATTGCTGTAGTTTTTTAAATGGAGTTCATAACCCGATAATGCGAGTAAAAGGCTGCGCCAGAAAAGGATATCCTGCTCATTACTGAAATCATAACCTATTTTCCTGAAAAATGCATTGGTGTATTCGAGTGTCATCAATGAACGTTCGATGAATTTGCCGAGGTTCATATAATTCCAGCCCTGGCCACGTGGCATGGTGCTGTCGGTAATACCACAAAAACGATCGCAGCTGCTGATGAGTTCATCCATAGCGGAAAGTGCACCAGGGCCATTGAGCCGCTCAGATAATTTTGCGCTGTTTACGAGATGATATACCTGGTTTACCTGCTCCCACACTTCTTTTGTGATCTGATCCTGCACACCTCTTGCATTTTCCCTGGCCCGCGTGATGATTACTTTTAATGAATTCATATTGCTGGTGTCCATCATCATATAATTCAATACACTGGTATCGTTTTTTTTAAGCGATGCAATTTCTTCCGGGGATAATAATGTAAAGATCTGCAGGGCGGGCTCCCACGACATACCGCTATCCTGTGTTTTATCGAAGGAGAGGATATAGGATGTTTTTAAAAGCCGCAACATCCCATCGGCCCGCTCCATGTAACGGTGCAACCAGAAAAGTGAGTCGGCAATTCTACTAAGCATTGTATTTTTTGTTGGGATGAATGATTTGGGTGAGTGGTGAATGGTGAGGAGTGAGTGATTTATATTTCTGAAATCAATTTATAACTGACCACTCACAACTCACAACTCACCATTCACGTTTCCACTACCCAGGTATCTTTACTGCCGCCTCCCTGGGATGAATTTACCACGAGCGATCCTTCGCGTAATGCAACACGCGTGAGCCCGCCGGGAACAATATCGATCCCATTGGGTCCGCAAAGCGCATAGGGGCGGAGATCCACATGGCGTGGCTGCAATTTTCCATCGAGTAAACAGGGAACCGTAGATAAGGAAATGATCGGCTGCGCGATAAAATTTCTCGGGTTTGCTTCAATCGCTTTTCTTGCCTTTGTAAATTGTTCTTCTGTAGCACTGTTCCCCATGATCATACCATACCCGCCGGATTGATTGGTTTCTTTGATCACCATTTTCTGCATATTCGCAAATACATATTCTCTCTCCTCCACATTCCCCAACTGGTACGTAGTTACATTCTGCAAAACAGGTTCTTCGTTCAGGTAATATTTGATCATGGCGGGCACATAGGCATATACGGCTTTGTCATCGGCAACGCCATTGCCCACCGCATTTACAATAGCAACATATCCCTTGCGGTAAGCGCTCATCAAACCGGGTACACCGAGTGCACTGTCGGGGCGGAACACAAGCGGATCTAAAAATTCGTCATCCACTCGCCGGTAAATCACATCTACCTGCCGCAAGCCCGCAGTTGTTTTCATAAATACGCGATGGTTATCCACCACCAGGTCGCGGCCCTCCACTAAGGGGATACCCATCTGCCTCGCAAGAAATGTGTGTTCATAATAAGCTGAATTATATACGCCTGGCGTAAGTAATACCACGACCGGGTTTTCGGTTTGCCTTGGCGACAGGGCCATCAGGTTATCATGGAGGATCAGGGGATAATTATTGATCATCCGTACACGGCTGTTTGATAAAAGATCGGGGAATATCCGTTTGGTCACTTCCCGGTTCTCCAGCATATAAGATACACCGGAAGGTGTGCGCAGGTTATCTTCCAGGATATAAAAAGCGCCTTCGTCGCCACGGATCAGATCGATACCGGCAATATGCACATAGATGTCATAGGGAACTGCGATCCCATAAGCTTCCCTTGTAAAATGCGGGCAGCTGACAATCAGTTCCGCGGGTATCACACCGTCTTTTACGATCTGCTGTTCATGGTAAATATCTTTGAGAAAAAGGTTCAGCGCTTTTAACCGCTGCTTGATACCGGCTTCCACATGGGCCCATTCAGCGCTAGTGATGATGCGGGGAATGATATCGAAAGGAAAAATACGTTCGATCCCTTCATTGTCGCTGTACACAGTAAACGTAATGCCCTGGTTCATGAATAACTCACCGGCGCGTTTGTGTTTCTGCTGCAGATCGGTAAGTTCCAGTTTCCGGATGGCATCAAAAATGTGCTGGTAGGGTTCTCTGATTTCACCGGACTCTTTCATTTCGTCCCAGCTGCTTGGGTACGCATGATATTCACGGAATAGGGTATCTCCTGTCATAAGCGGTATCTGTAAGGTCAGTTACAAACAAAAAAGTTGCTTCCACGGATATGGGAGCAACTTTTCTAAGATACAGTATTTTGAGATACAAATGCTATCCCTTCAGATCCAGTTTTATCTGTAATTCGTCAAACTGTTTATTATCGATGGCGCTGGGTGCATCGAGCATTACATCACGGCCGCTGTTGTTTTTCGGGAAGGCGATAAAGTCGCGGATGCTTTCGCTGCCACCCAGTATCGAACACAAACGGTCAAAGCCAAATGCAATGCCGCCATGCGGTGGCGCGCCATATTCAAATGCACCCAGTAAGAAACCGAATTTGTGCTGCGCTTCTTCTTCTGTCATGCCCAGTGCGGCAAACATTTTTTCCTGGAGCTCGCGCTGGTAGATACGGATCGAACCGCCCCCGATCTCGTTCCCGTTTAGTACCATATCGTATGCATTGGCCTTGATATTGGCATAGGGATGATCTAAATATTTTTCTGCATTTTCAATAACCGGGTTGTTATTGATCATGGTGGCGATCTGATCAGGTTTGGGCGATGTAAAAGGATGATGCCGCGCAACCCAGCGGTTTTCTTCTTCTGCATATTCAAACAGCGGGAAATCGAGTACCCACAATAATTTGAATTCATCCTCTTTTCTGAAACCGAGGCGTTTGCCCATTTCAAGCCTCAGTTCGCTGATGGCCTTGCGTGTTCTTTCTTCGCGGCCTGCAAGGATCAGCACCAGGTCGCCTGCTTTGGCACCGGCCGCATCTGCAATGGCTTTTAGTTTTTCTTCCGTATAAAATTTATCAACGCTGCTTTTATAAGTGCCGTCTGCATTGCATTTGATGTATACCAGTCCCTGCATACCGATCTGCGGACGCTTTACCCATTCCGTCAGTTCATCGGTTTGTTTGCGTGTATACTCGCTGCAGCCAGGTGCTGCAATGGCAAGAACCGTTTCCGCATTATCAAAAACACCGAAACCTGCGCCATGGATCCGTTCGCCGGCAGCCTGTATTTTTCCTTCTTTCAGGAAAGCCGATTTCAGGTTGGCGATCTTCATACCAAAACGGATATCGGGTTTATCGTTTCCATACTGCCACATGGCTTCTTCCCAGCTCATGCGTTCCACTTTTTCGGTATAGTCGATCCCTTTTACATCTTTGAAGATCCTTTTAATAAGATTCTCAAACATATTGAGAATATCTTCCTGTTCCACGAACGACATTTCACAATCTATCTGTGTAAATTCCGGCTGCCTGTCGGCACGCAGGTCCTCATCCCTGAAACATTTTACGATCTGGTAATAACGGTCGTACCCGCTTACCATCAGCAACTGTTTAAATGTTTGTGGCGATTGTGGCAACGCATAAAACTGCCCCGGGTTCATACGGGAAGGAACCACGAAATCCCTTGCACCTTCGGGTGTGGATTTGATCAGGAAAGGCGTTTCAATATCCATGAAATGGTTTTCATGGAGATAATTTCTGGCAGAACGGTTTACCGCATAACGCAGTTCAAGATTTTTCTTTACTGCATTTCTTCTCAGATCGAGGAAACGGTATTTCATGCGTAGATCATCTCCGCCATCGGTATCATCCTGGATGGTGAAAGGCGGTACGACAGATTTGTTCAGGATGGTAAAAGATTGCACATTGATCTCGATATCACCCGTGGCGATGTTCGGATTTTTATTGCTGCGCTCGTTTACGGTTCCCTTCGCCTGCAGTACAAATTCGCGGCCAAGCGGATTCTTATCGAGTTCGGTATTCAGCTCTTCGCCGAATAACAATTGTGTAATGCCATAACGGTCACGCAGATCTACAAACGTGATAGCGCCGAATTTCCTGACTGTCTGAACCCATCCTGCGAGGGTAACTTCTTTGTTTGCGTCACTGACCCTCAATTCTCCGCAGTTGTGCGAGCGATACATAGGCTTATTTTTTCGATGATTTGCTTCCCTGGTAATCGCAACTAAAATTCCTCACTCTTACTTATTAATTCTTAATTCCGATACGGGCTGCAAATATAGCCGAAATGCCCGAAGCCCCTGTGCTGTGGCAAAAGACAAGGCCCGAAACCCGATTTGCAGCATCTTTGCGGGATGAACCAGGGCAACCAGATATCCCGAAGGGCGCACCGGCTGGCGGTGGTGGCTTTGTTTTTTGTGGCAGGCCTTAGTTTCGCCAGCTGGGCGAGCCGTATCCCCGATATCAAAATGAAGCTGCAACTGAACGATGCAGCGCTAGGTGGCGTATTGTTCGCCCTGCCGATCGGTTCCATGATCAGTCTGCCCCTGGCAGGATGGCTGGTAGCGCGGTTTGGCAGCCGCAAAGTAATCGGCATTGCCGCGATAGCTTATCCCTCTATTCTTGTATTGATCGGGCTCAGCGCCAGTGTCTGGCAAATCGTACCGGTGGTGTTTTTATTTGGACTGGTTGGGAATATGTGCAATATCGCGATCAACACGCAGGCCGTTGGCGTGGAAGCTTTATACGGCCGCTCTATCATGGCTTCTTTTCATGGTATCTGGAGCCTCGCAGGTTTTACGGGTGCCGCTATTGGAACATTGATGGTATCTAAAACGGTGATCCCTTTGTATCATTTTATGCTGATCGCAGCAATTGCAGTAAGTGCTGTATTACTGGTTCAGAAATTTACACTTGCAACAGATACCGGCGCCAGTGGACAAAAACTCATTTTTAAACCAGACCCCATGCTGCTGAAGCTCGGGCTGATCGCTTTCAGTTGTATGGTTTGTGAGGGTACAATGTTCGACTGGAGCGGGGTATATTTTCAGAAAGTGGTGGCGGTTCCAAAATCGATGACCACGTTGGGATATGCGGCGTTTATGGGTACGATGGCAGGCGGCCGTTTTGTAGGCGACAGGCTTGTAACCCGTTTCGGCAAGCAAAGGGTTTTACAGGGAAGCGGCATATTGATTGTGACAGGTTTGCTTACGGCAGTTATTTTTCCGGAAGTGATTCCTGCAACGATTGGTTTTTTACTGGTGGGTTTTGGGGTTTCGTCGGTAGTGCCGCTGGTGTACAGTACGGCCGGGAAATCAAAAACACTTTCTCCCGGTGTTGCACTCACTGCAGTATCCACCATCGGTTTTCTCGGTTTTTTAATGGGGCCACCCGTAGTGGGTTTTATGGCACAGGCATTCAGCCTGAGATGGTCGTTCACACTGATTGCTGCACTTGGTTTTTTTACAACCATACTTGCCTCGGTGATCAACTGGGATGAATCATAACCGCTGTTAAATATTTTTTAAAAGCCGTATTTCTTCCTGTAATAAAATGGTTTGGTAACAGAATTGAATGGATAAGATAAATATCCGTTCACCAAAACCATTTGTATGAAAAAAATTTACTTAACCGTTTCACTGTTTATTATCCTCATTTCTTTCCAGGGTTGTATCAAGTCGGTATGGGTTCCGGATGCACCTGTAAATGGCTCATGGGTATTGAGCGAGTCTTCCCGGAATAACGGGAGTGGATGGAATTATTTCAATACCGGTCTGGAAGCGGGTGTTTTTGATTTTTATAACAATGGTTCAGCACAGTACGATGATGGTTATAACCTGATGCGTGGAAGCTGGAATATCAGGCAGGTATCAGCCGGTTATTACGATCAGTACGGGAATTATTACAACGATGTGCACGATAGTTTTGAGATACACCTGTATGATAACGTTACCCACGCGGCTGCCGATCTGTATTTTGATGATGCAGTATTTACCGGCAACAGGATCATTGCCACGAATTACAATGGCTCAACCATTTCGCGGTATGTGTTCAGGAGGTATTGATCGACGTGTTTTGATATAAAGAAAGAACATCACTCAATCAAGTGCGGTACAAACCTGCTTTTGTTATCTGTTATCAGGCTATCCGCTTCACGGATGCCCATACCTGCGGGCTCCTGGCCAATCACCCAGCTTCCGATAACAGGATAATGACCTGAGAAATTAGGCAGTGTAAATAATTCCTGGTATATGTATCCTTCTGCACCATACATACCTTCTGATCTTTGTAAGGAAACTTCTTTCATCACCAGGTCGATATTCGCACCTTCGCGAGAGAGAATGGGTTTCTTCACGTAATTGGTTAACCTGCCCGCTTCAAAATAAGCAGGGAGCAGGTAAGGACAATCCGGGTACAGTTCCCACAAAACCGGCAGGATCGATTTGTTGGAAAGGATCATCTTCCAGGCAGGCTCGATCCAGAGTGCACGGTTACGGTCCTCAGGGATATGTTTGCCAAAAGCTTCACTCAGCATCCATTCCCAGGGATAGAGTTTGAAAATATTCCGGATTGGCTCGTTCTCGAGATCAACAAACTGGTTCTCATTGCTGTCCCAGCCAATATCATCAATAAACACAAGCTTTGTATCAAGGCCGCCCTGAATTGCGCAGTCGCGCAGGTATTCGGTATTGGTTAAATCTTCAAGTGTTTCTTTCAAACAACTGAAATGCAGTTTGCCTGCATTGAGGTAATTCTTCAGGTATTTCCAGTAAGCGATCAGTTTTTCATGGATGCTGTTGAACTGGTCGCGGTTTTTATCAAAATCCTGCAGCCAGAACCATTGCACAATACCGGCTTCATACAAACTGGTGGGTGTATCGGCATTGAACTCGAGCAGTTTTAGCTCCCCGTTTTTATAACAGAGATCAAAACGACCGTAAATAGCGGGATGGTCTTCTGTCCAGCTTTTTTCGATCTGCGGAATGATCCATTCCGGTATCCCGAATTTTGCATACAGGTTGTTATCCATCACATGCTGTACCGCACCAAGACAAAGATCCCATAACTCGGCCGTTGCTTTTTCAATGAATAAAATTTCATTCATCTCAAAACTGTAATACACCGATTCATCCCAATACGGAACATGGGTGCTGTGAAAACCAAAACCAAGTTTTTCCACTTCTGCCTGCCAGTTATTCCTGGGCGTGATTGTATTTCTTTTCATATATGATTCCCGAAAAGGAATGATTGATTCGTAAATTCTTTTCAAAATAAAATTAACTGCTCACACTAAACCCGCTTCTGCCAAAGCCACCTCTTGCAACAGCCGCTTTAAAACCATTGCTTCCTATATTGGAATAATGACTGATGCCCCCGGAATAGTAACCCGCCCGCTGGTATTCACCATCACGGTAATTTCCATAGGGACGGAAAGCATAATACCATAACAAAGGACTGATGCCGCTGTGGTGATAAACGCGCGTATAGGGTGCTGTTGAATCGCTGCGCAGGTGAACTTTGCCGTTGTCATCCCAGTCTTTTTTGGGCTGGTTACAACTGGCGAGTGCAGCGGTGATCAAAACCAGTTCTATATAATTCGATTTTTTCATCTTCTCTTATTTAACGGTGATGAAGATCTCATAGTCTTTTCTCACCCTCACATCTTTGGTATCGCCATCCTGGTTTTCAGCAGTGGTATTCATAATGCCGAGTGAAGGAATGGTATCGCGGTAGGTAAATGTTTTGTATTCTTCATTGCGTACCCATATTTTGTGTGTGGTTACCAGGATATCATACATACTGTCCAGGTGTTCCACCTTCACAGCAGTTTCCACAGATCCGTTTTTATTTACAGACTGGGTGATGTCTTCATTTTCATTGTTACAGGAGAAAAGCAGCAGTAGTGCGGCGCCTCCCAGAATCGCCAATACGATCGGTTTCATTTTGTTTTGCATAATCAGTCAGTTGAAATGGTTAATACGGTTCCATTACCGCACTGCGGTTGCCATTGGAAAGATAAGGTATACGGGTTTACGACAGGCATTACCAAAAACCTGTACATCTCTGTATACTTTTTGATCCTGGAATGGGATGGAACGGATGGACTTTAACAGCCCGGTGGTTTGATGTGTTGTCGGAATCTGAAAAGCAGCGATTCGGGCAAGTGGTTCATATTACATGGGAGCGAGGCTCCATTTACTTTGATAGCGTAAAGATATAATGGAGCGATGCTATGTAAAAAGCGGAACCGTGTCAAGCGGGACTTGCGCTTTCATAAGTGGCAAAGTATGTTTGATGAACGGTATCGAATCACACAAAGGGATAAAATGGGTAATTACAATAGAATTTTAATTGCTTATTAGATAAAAAGTTCTTTATTTTAAGGTATAGAAATAAAAAACCCGGTAGTGTCAGTACCGGGAGAACGTGGATAGCGATAAGAACGATTTACGATTTTGGACATCTACGCCGTTTCTAAGTCCTGTTCTTTTTTGGTAAACCCGTATTTATTTTGGCTTGTTAGGTGTTATTGCAAGTTAAAAAAAAATTAAAAGACTATCACTAAAAATGATAGTCTTTTTTTATTTATTAATGTTATGTTTATTAATTAATTAAGTTAATGTTTCTTCTTTTTAATCGGTGTATTTAAAGCCAATTTTAAAAGTTCATCTGCCGTCATATTAACTTTTAAAGGCTTTTCTTCTGCGAGAGCCTTTTTAGTCATTTTAGGGGGCTTAGGATTGATAGCTTTTGCCATTTGCAAAATCCGATCACACAGATCAACCGATTCCGGTTTTGATGTTACAATGAGTTCCGATTGAAACTGACCCATGTCATCCACCTGAAACTGACCCACTA
>SAIX01000063.1 GCA_004028765.1 Chitinophagaceae bacterium
ATATTATATATAAACGAAAAATGTCCTCTGAATATTTCAATTTACGTTTAAAATCAATGGTTTTTCATAGGACACGTGGTTTTACAATAGTTTTTCATAGGATAGGTCCTTTAAAATGGTTTTTCATAGGATATATGGTTTCAACAGGTCGGGTTTTCTTAGGACACATGAACCTTGGTTTTACTGCAAGCTCCTGAATATTGCCTGTATTACTACAGGGAGCTAACTGTAAAAATCCGTAGTTTATCTACTACAAAGATACTATTCTGTCAAGGCCTGCTTGCTGAAAACTGATTATAATTTGATCAATTTTCTGCTGTGGTGCTCACTCATGAAATCCAGCGTTACCACATAATTTCCAGCTGCCCATGCCGAAGCATCGATCTGGTAACCGGCTGCGATTTCTTTCATCGGAACCATTTTGCTCATCATCATTTTTCCATCGATGCTGATTACCCTTACCATCGCCGAAAGATTGGCATCAAACTGTCCCTCACATTTCAAAACAGTAATCGCACGGGTCGGGTTGGGGAACAGGTTCAGGGACGTAAGTGTTACCACAGCTGCTGCAGGTGCATTTTCAACACAGGAAGCGCCAAACACGCCTTTGCCATTATTATTGATATTCAAAGCACTAAGACCAGAAGTTACATTCAGGCACTTCCCGGAGCCATCCAGGATGATTGGGTTACCACCCGACATTACAGTGGTGCCGTTAGAACTGGCGATGGGCACAAAACTAAATGGAGCCGAAAATTGCGCCATAGCTGTGCTGCAGGCCAGCATCAGTCCGATCAGCAGGTATGTCACTTTCTTAGTAGGCATAATACACTTTGCGATCGGATTTCAGTATCTGGTTGTTTACATATTCAATATCAAGCGAGTTTTCGCTGATGGCATTGATGGTATAAGGTATAGCGATGGTACCGGCCGGGTTATTGGCGTATTTGATCTCGATGATATTCCCGGAATCCCTTAAGCGCCAGGTCCCGCTGAATCCGTCGGAATCTGTGAAAGTCCCGGTTTTGGGATTGTTCGGATCCGAATTAGAAGGATCAGAAGTAAAAGTAATGGTGTATTTGAGCTGGCTGTCGGTAAGTACCTGCTTAACGCTGTTCACATACACTTCGCCAAGGTGCCAGTAACGGTTCCCCAATTGCGTAAGTAAACGAACCACCCTTTCCTCGCGGGTCTCGGGTACATCAGGCGTTTTGGAACAACCTGTGCCCAGGCTTACCAGAACTGCGATGATTAAGATTGTAATGCTAGCTTTCATAATAAACTTTTCTTCCGAAACGTTTTTGATTCGCATTTACTTCCAGATACTTAGCTGCTTATTGTTGCGGCCTGCCTGTTGTAAACGGGCTAACAGAGGATGATACATTCCTGATTGGAAAAACGCATGGGGCGGATCCAGTTTGGGGCCTGGAAAATTTTGCCCGGATAATAGAAGCGTTTCCCTTGAAATCAAAGAATGTGAAGATTGGATTGTAAAGACAGCTTTACAAGGATATTTGGATTGGATTGTAATACCGAGCCCTGCTCTTTAGTAGTGATTACACTACAAATATACTACGCATTCACGACATG
>SAIX01000064.1 GCA_004028765.1 Chitinophagaceae bacterium
TGCATCCGGCAGCCAGTTCCCTCTCGGAACAACGACAGTGATTTACACTGCTAAAGATGCTTCTGGAAACACAGTTACAGGAAGCTTTACTGTAACTGTCAGAGATAATGAGAACCCGGTTGTGAAATGCCCGGCTAATGTTACTACCTCTGCAACTACGGTTGTGAGCGGACAATCCGGCGCCTATGTTACATTCGGAACAGCAACTGCTACAGATAACTGCGGAACACCAACGATCACATACAGCCCTGCCTCAGGAAGTTTCTTCCCGACAGGAACAACTGTGGTAACAGTAACTGCAACGGATGCTGCGGGTAATAAATCAACCTGTCAGTTCAATGTGATCGTGACTTGTGATGGTCCATTCATCACCAAGCCATCAAATATCAATACAACTACGGATAGAGGTAACTGTACCGCGGTAGTGAACTATGATGTTACCTCATCTGGAACAGGAACAGTAGGTATCACTTACAGCCTGAGCGGCGCAACTCCGGGAAGTGGTGTTGGAACAGGAACAGGCACTGCATTCAATAAAGGAGTAACGACAGTTACCCTTACTGCGACAAGTTTGTGTGGAACGAAAACATGCAGCTTTACGGTAACGGTTGCTGATAAAGAAAACCCTGTGATTGTGGGATTACCTGCGAATATCAGTGTTCCGAATAACCTTGGTGCATGCGGAGCGAAAGTGAGCTGGAATACAGTAACAGTATCTGACAACTGTCCTGGTGCTACATTAAGTTCAACGTATGCATCCGGCAGCCAGTTCCCGCTTGGAACAACGACAGTGGTTTACACTGCAACGGATGCATCAGGTAACAGCAGTACCGGAAGCTTTACGGTAACCGTTACAGATAATGAGAACCCGGTTGTGAAATGCCCTGCTGATATAACGGTTGTGGCGAATACGACATTTGGTGGTAAGTCAGGTGCGAACGTAACCTTAACGGGAGCAACTGCTACGGATAACTGTGGTACACCAACGATCACATACAGCCCTGCCTCAGGAAGTTTCTTCCCGACAGGAACAACTGTGGTAACAGTAACGGCAACGGACGCAGCGGGTAATAAATCAACCTGTCAGTTCAATGTGATTGTGACTTGTGATGGTCCATTCATCACCAAGCCTTCAGATATCAATACAACTACGGATGCAGGCGGCTGTACAGCGGTTGTGAAGTACACAGCTACGGCTACAGGAACAGGATTGGTAGGTCTTACCTACAGCCTCAGCGGAGCAACCACAGGAAGTGGCGATGGAACAGGAACAGGCACTGCATTCAATAAAGGAGTAACAACGGTTACCCTTACTGCGACAAGTTTGTGCGGAACGAAAACATGCAGCTTTACGGTAACGGTTGCTGATAAAGAAAACCCTGTGATTGTGGGATTACCTGCAAACATCAGTGTGCCGAATGATCCTGGTGCATGTGGAGCGAAAGTGAGCTGGAATACAGTATCCGTAACGGATAACTGCCCTGGTGCTACATTGACTTCAACGTTTGCATCCGGCAGCCAGTTCCCTCTCGGAACAACGACAGTGATTTACACTGCTAAAGATGCTTCTGGAAACACAGTTACAGGAAGCTTTACTGTAACTGTC
>SAIX01000065.1 GCA_004028765.1 Chitinophagaceae bacterium
CCTGAACCTGAAAGGAAATGATATTGTTCTTGAAAACCTCAGCATTACCAACAATTTTGGTTTCGATCATATCAACGATGTGGATGGGGTGCATATTGATTGCCCGGGCGACAGTCTCAATCATTTTAAAACGGTGAAGAAAGATGGTCACCAGATGGCTTTACGAAGTTTTGCAACCACACGCCTCATTGTGCGCAATTGCATTTTGCGCGCTTATGGCGGCGATACGGTAAGTCCCTGGAATGTGGAAGACGGGATGTTTTATTTTAAAGACTGCCTGATGGAAGGAGGTGTTGATTTTTATTGCCCGCGTGGATGGGCCTATGCGGAGAACTGTGAATTTGTAGCACATAGTACCACTGCGGCAATATGGCATGACGGATCGAAATACAAGGATGCAAAAACGGTTTTAAAGAATTGTGTTTTCCGCGGCGACAAAGGTTTTAAACTTGGGCGTTACCACCGTGATGCTCAGTTTTATCTCATCAATTGTTTTTTTGCAACGGATATGGCGGATGCACCTGTTTACCTCAATGCATCTAACCCGCCGAATACCATTCAATGGGGTCATCGTGTTTATTTTGCTAACTGCCACAAAGCCGGTGGCGATTATGCATGGTTTGCAGATAATCTTGAGAAAGCAGAAGGGTCGCCCAAAGTAAATGAGATCAATATTGCCTGGACATTCAAAGGAAAATGGCTCCCCGATACTATACCGGTGCAGGTAAAAATTCCGGGTATCACAAAAAACAAACAGGATAAAGCACCGCACAATACCGGCGGAACCGCAACTGATCCGATCGCTGAAAATATGCTGGTGTACCAACGCGCAGTGGGCGGCTGGCCAAAAGCAGTGAATGAAATAAAAGTGGATTACAATACGCCGCTTACTGAAGCGGAGAAACGGAGCATCCGCAACGATTCAGAACATATCGATGCAACGATCGATAACAATGCCACTACACGCGAGATCCGGTATCTCGTAAAAGCCTATGCACAAACACTGAACAAAGCCTATCTCCGCGCAGCGGAAAAAGGGATACGGTATTACCTGAAAGCACAGTATGCCAATGGAGGCTGGCCACAGTTTTATCCTGATTCGGCATTATACCGCAGCCAGATCACCTATAACGACGATGCAATGGTGAATGTGCTGAATGTGTTGCAGGATATCATTGAAAAGAAAAATGGATTTGATGTGATTGATACAAGCCTGTTGCCACAGATCCGCGATGCGGTAAAACGCGGTGTACAATGTATCCTGCGGACGCAGATCCTTGTGAATAATGAACTCACTGCCTGGTGCGCGCAATACAATCATGTCACATTTCAGCCTGAGATGGCACGAAAATTTGAACTGGTATCCATCAGCGGCAATGAATCCGTTGGCATCGTTCGCTTCCTGATGCGACTGCCAAACCCTTCGCCGGAAATAAAATTTGCGATCGTATCGGCTGTGAAATGGCTGGATAAAGTAAAGATCAAAGGTTTTAAATACGTTGATATAGCTGCCCCCGATCAACCCAAAGGAAAAGACAGGGTAATACAACCTGATGCTGATGGTGTTTTGTGGGCCAGGTTTTATGAGATCGGGACTAACCGCCCTTTTTTCAGCGGGCGCGACAGTAAAAAGAAATACGACCTCCGTGAAATAGAATGGGAAAGACGAAATGGTTACGGATGGTATGGCGTATGGCCGCAAAAACTTTTAGAGAATGAATTCCCGCAATGGGCAAAAAAAAACCTGAAATAAAAATATACGCAAGCAATGCGATTGAAGGGAAACATATTACAGGAACTCAATGGCAATCGAATCAGTTTGCCTTCCCAGGATCTGTTGAGATTACCCGAAAGGGTCTTGCAGTTTGGCACTGGTGTATTGCTGCGCGGGTTGCCGGATTATTTTATTGACAAAGCCAATAAACAAAACCTGTTCAATGGCAGGGTGGTGATGGTGAAATCCACTTCCCCGGGAGATACCAGCGATTTTACAGTACAGGATGGCTTGTATACAATCATTGAAAAAGGCATCGAAAACGGCGTTCCGGTTGAACGCGTACAGGTGAATGCTTCGATCAGCCGCGTACTATCGGCAAACGAACAGTGGGACGATGTGCTGGCCTGTGCGGCAAATCCGTTGATGCAGGTAATCATCTCCAATACAACGGAAGTAGGTCTTACGCTGCAGGAGTCTGATGCCCTTGCAGAAAAACCGGTTTCATTCCCCGGGAAACTCTTTCGCTTCCTCGAAGAAAGATACCGGGTATTCAATGGAAGCGCTGATGCAGGAATGGCGATCATACCAACAGAACTGATTGTCGACAATGGGCATACATTAAAACAGATCATTATTATACTCGCGAAACTGGCGAAGAAAAGTGATGCATTTATACAATGGATTTCTGATGCAAATGATTTCTGTAATTCACTGGTCGATCGGATTGTTCCGGGTAAACCCTCTGCTGCAGAGCTAGCTGCACTCGAAACAGAACTGGGTTACACAGATAGTTTGCTGATCACATCGGAGCCGTATCGTTTATGGGCCATTGAAACCGAAAACCAACGAACGAGGCAGATACTCAGTTTCAGCGGAGCGGATGAAGGCGTGATAATTGCAGGCAATATCAATAAATACCGTGAACTGAAGCTTCGGTTGCTGAATGCCACGCACACACTCAGTTGCGGGTTGGCGCATCTCGCCGGTTTTGTTACCGTAAAAGAAGCGATGCGGGATGCTTCTTTTCAAAAAATGATCCATGGGTTGATGCATGATGAGATCATTCCTGTCATAGTGGATGAGCATATTTCTCAGGATGAAGCAGGGCGCTTTGCCGCACAGGTGATCGATCGTTTTGCCAACCCGTATATCGACCATGCATGGTTGAGCATTACAATGCAGTACAGTTCCAAAATGCAGATGCGAACGGTACCACTGGTGGTGAAATATTTTGAATACTTCGATGATGTGCCGCAATGGATGAGCCTGGGCTATGCCGCTTACCTGCAGTTTATGCATGCCAAAAAAGGAACCGATGGTAACTGGTATGGAATTAACCAGGGGAAAACCTATAAGATACAGGACGATAAAACGGCGATTGTTGCGGCACACTGGGAACGGAAAGAAAATGAAATGGTAGTGAAAGCCTGTCTCAGCGATACACAACTATTCGGAACCGATCTCATCAACCAGCCCCTTTTTGCAGAGGATGTTGCACAGAAACTTTTGCTTTTGCAGCAATCCGGTGCGATAAATCTGGTTAAAGCTATCTTAGCAAAAAAACAAAGCTATGGGCAACAGGCATAAAGTAATTAAGGTACACCCTTTGGATAATGTGCTGGTGGCACTTACCGATCTCAGAAAAGGAGAAGAGATCGTTTATGAAAATGCCTCCTATGTGCTGCAGGAAGACATTCATGCCAAACATAAATTTTTTCTCACTGATATGCAGCCGGGTGATGGGATCATCATGTATGGTGTACTGGTGGGAAGAACGCAAACGGCTTTGAAGGCGGGCAGTCTCATGAGCACTTCGAATACAAAACATGCGGCTGACCCTTATACATACAGGCCTTATCAATACGAATGGAAAGCACCGGATGTTTCAAAGTTCAAAGACCGTGTATTTATGGGTTACCATCGTTCTGATGGTCGTGTAGGAACGGCAAATTACTGGTTATTTATGCCAACGGTTTTTTGTGAGAACCGGAACCTCGATGTCATCAAAGAAGCCCTGCATTCGCAACTGGGCTATGCGGTTACGGATAAATACAAACAGAAAACACAATGGCTCGTTGAGTTGTATCAGCAGGGTAAAGACATCGATACTGCCGATCTTTCCATCAAAGAATCTTCTGTTCCCACAAACCGCTTGTTTAAAAACGTGGATGGCATTAAATTCCTGAACCACCAGGGCGGATGCGGCGGAACAAGACAGGATGCGGCAACGCTGAGCAAACTGCTTGCTGCCTATGCCGATCATCCGAATGTGGCGGGTGTCACCATCCTGAGCCTCGGCTGCCAGAACCTGCAGACGCAAAACCTGCTGGATGATATCAAAGCACACAATCCTTCTTTCGATAAGCCCTTATATGTTTTTGAACAGCAGCAATCGCAGAGTGAAGAACAACTGATCACCGAAGCCATCCGGAAAACATTTCTCGGGTTGATTGAGATCAATCAAATCGAAAGAAAACCTGCAACGCTCGATAAACTCTGTATCGGCGTGAAATGCGGCGGCAGCGATGGTTTCAGCGGCATCTCCGCAAACCCGGCTGTGGGCTATACTTCCGATTTGGTGGTGGCGCTGGGGGGGAAAATTTTATTGGCGGAATTCCCGGAACTGTGCGGGGCAGAACAGCAACTGATCGATAGAACTATCGATGAAGCGGCCGCCAAAAAATTTATTCACCTGATGCAGACTTATAATAACCTGGCGGTGAAAGTAGGATCGGGGTTTGACATGAACCCATCGCCCGGGAATATCCGCGATGGATTGATCACCGATGCGATCAAAAGCAATGGGGCCGCTAAAAAAGGTGGCGAATCCCCTGTTGTCGATGTGCTGGACTACACAGAGCCCGCCACCAAACCGGGCTTAAGCCTTGTTTGCACACCCGGCAACGATGTGGAAGCCACTACCGGTAAAGCGGCAAGCGGAGCAACCCTGATATTATTCACCACCGGGCTGGGAACACCTACAGGAAATCCTGTTTGCCCTACGATAAAAGTGGCTACCAACTCATCATTGGCAAAGCGGATGGCTGATATCATCGATATCGATACCGGTGCCATTATCGAAGGAGAAAAAACGATACAGCAGATGGGAGAAGAGATACTGGAATATTGTATCAAAGCGGCGAGCGGTGAAGTGATACCCAAAGCGGTATTGCTGAACCAGGACGATTTTATCCCCTGGAAAAGAGGGGTGAGCCTGTAAACAGATCAGCAACCAACAGAATAATAGCAAGCATGAAACAGTTTTTAGATGAGCATTTTTTGCTGGAAACGGCTACGGCGCAGAAGCTGTACCATGAATATGCAAAGCAGATGCCGATCATCGATTATCATTGCCATCTTTCTCCCAAAGAGATCGCGGGTGACCACCAGTTCAAAAACCTGGCCCAGGTTTGGCTCTATGGCGATCATTACAAATGGAGGGCAATGCGGACGAACGGGGTGGATGAAAGTTATTGTACCGGAGATAAAACCGACCGTGAAAAATTTGACCAATGGGCTGCAACGGTTCCTTATACTTTGCGCAACCCGTTATACCATTGGACACATCTCGAACTGCAGCGTTATTTCGGCGTGAATGAAATCCTGAATGAGCAGTCTGCTGAAAATATCTACAGTCATTGCACTGCTTTATTACAAACCAAAGAATACAGTGTCCGCAATCTTTTGCGTAAGATGAATGTGGCACTGGTTTGCACAACCGATGATCCTGTGGATTCACTGGAATACCATATCCAGCTAAAAAATGAAGGCTTCGAAATCCCGATCCTGCCTGCATTCCGGCCGGATAATGCAATGAATGTGACTAGTGCGGCCAGCTTCAATGCTTATGTAAAAAAACTGGAAGCGGTAAGCGGTATCACGGTTTCCAGCTTCGATGATTTTTTATATGCTTTGCAGAACCGGCATGATTTTTTTGCGTCGGTCGGCTGCCGCGTATCTGATCATGGGCTGGAAGAAATATATGTGGAAGATTTTACCGGATCCGAGATCGATGCCATCTTTTATAAAATACATTCCGGAAAAGAACTGAGCCTTACCGAGCAGCGTAAATTCAAATCGGCCATGCTCCTGCATTTTGCAGAATGGGACTGGGAAAAAGGATGGGTGCAGCAGTTTCATTTGGGAGCGTTGCGCAATAACAATACCCGGATGATGCAGCAGTTAGGCCCTGATACAGGCTGGGATTCGATCGGTGATTTTCAGCAGGGAAAATCGCTGGCCGGTTTTCTCACCAAACTTGATGATGATAACAAACTTGCCAGAACGATTATCTATAACCTTAACCCCGCAGATAATGAGGTAATGGCCACGATGATCGGCAATTACAATGATGGGTCTGTTGCAGGTAAAATACAGTTTGGTTCGGCCTGGTGGTTCCTCGATCAGAAAGACGGGATGATCAAACAACTGAATGCACTTTCCAATATGGGATTGCTGAGCCGTTTTGTAGGGATGTTGACGGATTCGAGAAGTTTTCTCTCTTATCCCCGGCACGAATATTTCCGCAGGATCCTTTGTAACCTTTTCGGTGATGAAATTGAAAAAGGAGAACTACCCAATGATATCCCCTGGGTGGGAAAAGTGATACAGGATATCTGTTACCGCAATGCCCGTAATTATTTTGGCTGGCAGCAGGTGTTAGCAGATGTGTAACTGAGTTGTAAAAACGCTGCCTATCAGCGGTGAACTGTGATCAGCAGAAAAAAATTAAGTAATCGTTTTCGTAACTATTCATTCCTGCTACCATAAAAATTGATCAGTTTTGTAATTAACCGGTATCTGCTGATACCATAAATTCCGATTGAATATGCCCCGTACTGCATTTGATCTTTCCGGGAAAACTGCGCTCGTTACCGGCTGTAACAAAGGGATCGGTAAAGCCATGGCCATCGGGCTGGCAGAAGCAGGTGCCGATATCATCGGAGTATCCGGTTCATTGGTTTTATCAGGAAGTGATATTGAAAATGAAGTAAAGGCGTTGGGCAGAAACTTCAAAGCCTATGCTGCGAATCTCTCCGACAGAACCGCACTCTATTCTTTTATTCAAACCGTACAGGCAGAAAACCCGGTGATCGATATTCTCGTGAACAATGCCGGCACCATCATGCGCAAGCCTGCAGCAGAACACCCGGATGAATACTGGGATCCCGTTTTAGCACTTAACCTTGATGCGCCTTTTATTCTCTCGAGAGAGATCGGGAAAAAAATGATTGAACGCGGAAGCGGGAAGATCATCTTCACCTGTTCCCTGCTCAGTTTCCAGGGCGGCATCAATGTTCCGGGTTATGCAGCAAGCAAAGGTGCCCTGGGTAGTCTGGTAAAAGCATTGGCCAACGAGTGGGCATCAAAAGGCGTGAATGTTAATGGGATTGCACCAGGTTATATCGCCACCGATAATACCGAGGCATTGCGTAACGACCCGGAAAGAAGCGCTTCCATCCTGTCGCGCATACCCGCAGGCCGCTGGGGCGAGCCGGATGATTTCAAAGGCCCCGTTGTTTTTCTCGCTTCAGATGCAGCAGCCTATGTAAATGGTACGATACTCGTGGTGGATGGTGGATGGATGGGTAGATAGAAAAGTTTATTGGCAGACGGGTTTATCAGGAAATAGGAAATCCGGCAACCAGCAAACCAATAAACGAATAAACCAATGAACGAATAAACCGATAAAAAATGGAAATAAGATTCCAGGCCAGTCCGAGAGAAGTAAAAAGAATGAGCACGGAAGAATTGCGTGCTGATTTCCTTGTACAGGGCTTAATGAAAAAAGATTGGCTCACCCTTGTGTACTCGCATTACGACCGCGTGATCGTTGGCGGTGTACAACCGGTTGCTGTATCTGTTCCATTACACAATGAAGCAGAATTGCGTGCCGATTATTTCTTGCAGCGCAGGGAGATCGGGATCATCAATGTTGGCGGGCCCGGTAAAGTAACAACGGATAATACTGTTTATGAATTGAATAAACTGGATGCATTGTATCTCGGCAAAGGCACAAAAGAGGTTTCTTTTTCCAGCAACAGCGCAGACCAACCCGCACAATTCTTTTTATTGTCAACACCGGCCCATGCCTCACACCCGAACCGTAAAATGACAAAAGAAGAAGCTTCTCCGCTTGAGCTGGGTGAAAAGCGCACGGCCAATGAAAGAACTTTATACAAATACATCCATGCAGATGGTATCCAAAGCTGCCAGCTGGTGATGGGATTAACCGTTTTAAAAGAAGGCAGTGTATGGAATTCGGTTCCGCCACATACCCATACCCGCCGCATGGAAGTGTATTTTTATTTTGATATACCCCAGGAACAACGGGTATTTCATTTGATGGGCGAACCGCAGGAAACACGTCATATCGTAATGGCTAACCACGAAGCGGTGATCTCTCCGCCCTGGTCGGTTCACTGCGGTCCGGGCACCACCAACTATGGTTTTATCTGGGCAATGGCGGGCGAAAATTATACGTTCACAGATATGGATCCCGTGGCCATCGCA
The DNA here is from genome assembly GCA_004028765.1 of Chitinophagaceae bacterium. Taxonomy (GTDB): domain Bacteria; phylum Bacteroidota; class Bacteroidia; order Chitinophagales; family Chitinophagaceae; genus Sediminibacterium. The sequence goes on from SAIX01000065.1 coordinate 8,231, forward strand.
GATATGCGTTAGTATTTTGTCAGTGTATTCCAGTGTACTCAGTGGCAAATAATAAATGCCTCCAGATGAATAAAGTATTGTGCATGGGCGAGCTCCTGCTCCGTTTATCCCCCTCTCCCAAAGGGGATAGAGCGGATAAACATCCCATGCTCTTATTCGTGGGCGGCGCCGAAGCCAATGTGGCAACGGCTTTGGCGGGATGGGGTATCCCGGTAACCTATTGTACCGTACTGCCGGATAACTTTATGTCGCAGTATGTGATCCAATACCTGCAGCAAAAAAACATCGATACTTCCCCTGTTCTTTTTTCGGGTAACCGTATTGGTTTGTATTACCTCGAAACCGGTGCGGATATCAAAGGCGGTGTGGTATACGACCGCGAACGTTCTTCCTTTTCTGAACTGAAAAGAGGAATGATCGATTGGGAAAAAGTATTTGAAGGGATGAACTGGTTCCATTTTACTGCGATCAGTCCTGCGATTAATGCCGATGTTGCCGATGTTTGTCTTGAAGCGCTTGAAGTGGCTTCTTCAAAAAATATGACGATATCGGTTGATCTGAACTATCGTTCCAAACTCTGGAAATATGGAAAGCATCCGCAGGAGATCATGCCGCAACTGGTAAGTTATTGTGATGTGATCATGGGAAATATCTGGAGTGCGAATACATTACTCGGCACCGGTATTGATGAGGCGATACACGGTAAAGGAACTAAAGAAGCCTATACTTCCCATGCTGCCGAAACAGCAGAAGAGATCATACAAAAATTTCCGCGTTGCAAAGTGGTGGCCAATACTTTCCGATTCGACAGTAAGAACGACCACATATTATATTATACCACGCTGCTGATGAATAACAGGCATTATGTTTCGAACGAGTTTACCTGTGCCGGTGTGGTTGACCGTTCAGGCAGCGGCGATTGTTTTATGGCGGGACTGATCTATGGCCTGCTTACGAATGCAGGCAACCCGCAGGAATTATTGAACTATGCCACTGCAGCCGCATTCGGAAAGCTGCAGGAACAGGGCGATGCCACCGACCAGGATGTATTGTCAGTGGAGCAGGAATTTCGAAAAAGCTGATTCTTTTCGGTTTTGCGCACGATGAATTTTAAAGCACCTGGTACACGCCAATAGCTAAGTTTCGTTTACCATTCCAGTGGTGATCCGTCTCTGAAAAAACCACCTGTCGGTCCATCAGGTGGAAGCGTAGCTGCCCAAACAATACCGGCAGCGCCCTCGCTGACCGGTCGTGCGCCCCAATCGGCTGTTCCGGGATAGGTGGCTACAAAGCCCGGACACACAGAATTTACTTTCACTGTACTTCCTTCTAATTGTTTGGAAAGTTTTACGGTAAAACCATTTAAAGCAAGCTTGGTAATGGCATAAACCGGGACCTTATTCGGGTGTTTAAAAAGACCGAATACGGGATCATGAAATGAGCCTGCGCCACTGGATACATTCACAATCCGCCCTGCTTCACTTTTCAATAGAAATGGAATCGTAGCCTTACACATACGCCATGCACCCAGCAAATTTGTATCAAGGGCTTGTTTAATAAATTCCATTTCGGCTGAAAGTGGCTCAGCTCCCGCATCAAAAAAAGCACCGGCATTATTAATCAATGCATCAATGGTACCAAACTTTAGCTGCAGCTTTTTTGCAAAGTCGTTTACCGAAAGATCGTTTGTAACGTCTAATTCATAACAGCTCAGCTTTTCCTGGTCAGGATCCAGTTTTTTACCGATTTCCGTTACGCTGTCAGCATTTCTGGCGGTGATGATTACGTGATACCCTTTTTGTATCAATTGGCGGGCTGTTTCAAAGCCAAGCCCCATCTCACGGCTAACCCCGGTGATTATGGCTGTTTTTGCGGTGTTCACTTACAAAAAATGATTTGTGATTGATAACAGTAAGTTGATTCATTTCAGCGAAGATCTGCCCCTTTGTGCAAAAAAAACCGCATCCTTTAAAGATGCGGTTACACACACAACAAAAAATAAATATCAGATCTTTACTTTGATCACCAGCTTTTTGATCATCCCTTCACCGATCATCGGTGCATGCACATCTTCCGGATAAAAAATAGCGAACTGGTTATCCGTCATGCCAAAAAACATATCCGGGGCATCGTTATAAAACTGTACATCTTTTTCGGGGTTGTAATCACCCTTGGGTGAAATACAGGTTCCGCGTGGCTTCCAGCCGATCGTTTCCTTGCCGCGGATACAAACCTGGATATCGATATGTGCATTGTGGCATTCAAATTTGGCTGTAGAAGCCTCGGCAGTGGTTCCTTCTTTGTCGGATACAATACCACGGAGAAGATCCCCGTCAATATCAAATTTTCCTACTTCGAGTGCAGCAAGATCAACGGAATGGATATACGCAAAGGCCTTTGCAAACAAAGGATGCAGCGCCGCATATCTTGAAGCATTGGCAAGATTATCTAAAACCATGATCGGTCATTTTCAAATTTTCAAATTCAGCAATTTTCAAATTTTACCGCTGCACACGCCCGCTACCATCACCCTTCATCAGGTCGCGCACTTCACTGAGTGTTGCATGGTTCAGGTCGCCGGGGATGGTGTGTTTTAATGCAGATGCCGCCACACCAAATTCGGCCGCTTCATTCATCGGCAAACCGGTAACCAATCCATAAATAAATCCGCTGGCAAATGAATCGCCGCTGCCCACACGGTCAACAATACGCACTTCATACTGGCGGGTATGGTAAAATTCGGTGCCATCATACACGAGAGCGCTCCAGCCGTTATCAGAAGCACTATGGCTTTCGCGAAGCGTGGAAGCGATATATTTAAAACCGAATTTGTCTTTCATCTGTTTGAAAACACTCTTGTATCCATCGAGATTGAGTTCACCTTTTGTAACATCGGTACCCTCGGCTTTAAAACCCAGCGTGGTTTCCGCATCTTCTTCGTTGCCGATACATACATCCACATACTGGCAAAGGCGGCTCATCACTTCCCTTGCTTTTTCCTTGCTCCATAGTTTTTTACGGTAGTTCAGGTCGATGCTGGTGGTGATGCCTTTCGCCTTGGCAGCTTTTAATGCAGCTTCAGTAAGCGCTGCGGCTTTATCGCTCAACGCGGGTGTGATGCCGGTTGTATGAAACCAGCTTGCGCCATCGAGTATTTTATCAAAATCAAATTCACTGATCTCCACATCGGCGATGGAAGCACCGGCACGGTCGTAGATCACCTGCGAGGCACGCATGGAAGCACCTGTTTCAAGGAAATAAATCCCCAGTCTTTTTCCGCCACGGGCGATAAACTGTGTATCCACGCCATAACGGCGGATATGGTTGATCGCAGCCTGCCCCAGCGCATTATCCGGAACCTTGGTAACAAAAACACCATTCAAACCGTAATTGGAAAGGGCAACGGAAACATTGGCTTCGCCGCCGCCATAGGTAACATCAAAACTGTCGCTCTGAACAAATCTTTCAAAACCTGGTGTGGAGAGGCGCATCATGATCTCTCCCAGTGTAACTACTTTTTGTGGCATGATCAATCGGATTGGTGAAAAATAAAAAATCTCCCGGAACGGGCCATTAACATAACCTGCACGAAATTGGGTAATAATCAGTGGCGGGAGAAGAAAACAACCCTGTTTTCTATGCAAAAAATACGCAAACGTTTGCGTAATAAATTAACCTTGTATAACCCTTTTCAGATAACATTGCTACACGAAACAAAGCCATATGGAAAAGAAACAGGCCATTCTTGAACTCATACCCCAACAGGGTATCCTTCCCCTCTATTTTTACAAAGACACCACGGTTAGTATCGAAGTGCTGAAAGCCCTTTACGAAGCCGGCATCCGTGCTGTGGAATATACCAACCGCGGTGAAGCCGCTCTGCAGAATTTTAAGGAAATGCGCAAAGTTTGCGACACCGAACTGAAAGGCATGTACCTCGGTATCGGTACGATCAAGAACGGGGAAATGGCCCAGACTTTTATTGATGCGGGCACCGATTATCTCATTTGCCCCGGACTGGTGGATTCCGTTGCGGCTGTTGCCGATAAAAACAATATGCTCTGGGTGCCGGGTTGCATGACGCCTTCAGAGATCATCAAAGCCGAAACCCTGGGTGCCAAAATGATCAAACTCTTTCCGGGTAATATCCTCGGGCCCGGGTTTATGTCGGCCATCAAAGAACTTTTCCCTAACTTACTCTTCATGCCCACCGGCGGGGTGGAAATGGAGAAGGATAATATTGCAGGCTGGTTCAAAGCCGGTGTTTGCGCGGTGGGCATGGGAAGCAAACTGATCACCAAACAACTGCTCGAAGCAAAGGATTATGCCGCTATCGCTGCAGCCACCAAACAGGTACTGGCCACTATTCAGTCAATCAAATCCTAACCTCCATGACCACTGCAGAAAAAATCGGTAAGTATCGCTGGCGAATTTGCGGGCTTCTGTTTTTTGCCACAACGATCAATTATATCGATAGAAGTGTCATCAGTTTTCTGAAATCCACTTTCACAACAACCTATGGCTGGACGGATGGCGATTATGCAGACGTTGAGATTACTTTCAAGATATTTTATGCCATCGGTCTTTTAGGTGCAGGCGGCGTGATCGATAAACTGGGAACCAAAATCGGCTATGCGGTAGCTACCGGCCTGTGGAGCATTGCCGGTGTGGCAACCGGTTTTGTCAATACTGTTTTCGGTTTTAAGATTGTACGGGGGGCATTGGGTCTTGCTGAAGCGGGTAATTTTCCGTCAGCCAATAAAACCGTATCGGTATGGTTCCCCAAAAAGGAACGTGCTTATGCGTTTGGCATCCTGAATTCCGGCGCAAATGTGGGTGCCATCGTAACACCGGTGGTGGTGCCATATATGCTGAACCGCTGGGGCTGGCAGTCTGCTTTTATCGTAACCGGCCTGCTGGGTTTTATATGGTTGATATTCTGGTTCATCCTCTATGAAGTACCGCGTAAAAACAAAAAATTGGGTGCAGCAGAACTTGCCTACATAGAAAGTGATAAGGATGAAGCGCCTGTTGAAGACGATAGTTCCCCGAAAATTTCCTGGGGTAAATTGCTCACCTTCCCGCAAACATGGGCATTTTCCATCGGTAAATTTTTGACCGACCCGATCTGGTGGTTTTATATTTTCTGGCTCCCGGATTTTTTTGGGAGCAAGTACAAAATCTCAACTGCAGATGCAGCGCCTTATGTTGCCGTTGTATTTGTGATCTCCACTTTTGGCAGCGTTTTCGGTGGATGGCTCCCGATGTATTTTATCAATAAGAAAAACTGGACGGTTGTAAAGGCGAGAAGAACAGCGATGCTGATCTATGCATTCTGTGTGGTGCCGATCCTGTCAGCCCTTATCCTGGGTTCTATCGACAAATGGCTGGCTGTACTGGTGATCGGTATCGCTGCATCGGCACACCAGGCCTGGAGCGCGAATATATTTACGACCGTTAGTGATATGTTCCCCAAAAAATGTACCGCTTCTGTAACGGGTATTGGTGGTATGTTCGGGTCTCTTGGGGGTATTTTTCTCACATGGCTGGTACAAAAAAACCTGTTCCTGCATTACCGCGCCATCAACCAGATAGAAACAGCTTATTATATCATGTTTTTTGTGTGTGCTGTTGCCTACCTGCTTGCCTGGGTGATTATTCGTGTACTTACCGATAAATCAAAACCGGTAATATAGCTGCTGATCAGGTAGAAAAAGAGATAAGATTATTTCAGATCCAATGAAAAAGATAAAACCCTTCCTGCTGCTGCTGATCATGGCCATCTCTGGGTATGCAGTTGCACAAAAAAGAACAAGAGTAGATGTAAAAAAAGTGGCCGGTGCAGAAAAATATTCCATCACCATTGATGGAAAATCTTTCACGGAATTTGTATTCACCGATACAATGGAGAAGCCTTTTCTCTACCCCATCTATGCGCCCAACGGGCAAGCCATCACACGCGGCTTTCCCTGGAAACCCGAACCCAATGATCCCGTTGATCACCCGCATCATATCGGGTTATGGTTTAATTATGAAAATGTAAACGGCCTTGATTTCTGGAACAATTCTTTTGCCATCGCACCCGAAAAGAAAAAACAATACGGCTGGATACGCACCGATGCGATTGTGGAAACGGCAAGCGGCCCACAGGGAAAACTGGTATATACTGCGAACTGGACCGATCAGCAGAAAAATATTTTACTGCGCGAAAAAACCACTTATACTTTTTCGGTGGCAGATGGGAAACGCATCATCGACAAACATACCGTGCTTACTGCTGTGCAGGATGTAGCAATGCCTGATGCGAAAGACGGGATGCTGGGCCTCCGTGTGGCGCATGAACTGGAATTGCCTGTGAAACAAACCAAAGAATACAAAGACGATAAAGGCATCGTTACAAAAGTATTGGCCACCAAAGATTCAACAGTTACCGGTAACTACCTTACTTCCGAAGGCAAACAAGGGGATGCAGCCTGGGGCACCCGCGGAACCTGGTGTATGCTGTATGGGAAAAAAGGCGGCGACAGTATCAGCATCGCTATCATCGACCATCCTGAAAACCCGGGCTATCCCACATTCTGGCATGCACGTAATTATGGTTTGTTCGCTGCAAACCCGATTGGGCAGAAAGCTTTTTCAGATGGCAAGCTGGTACTGAATTATAAACTCGCGAAAGGGCAACAGGCAATATTCCGCCACCGCATCGTGATCGCTTCCGGTAAAAACCGCATGGGTATTGCGGAACTCGACCCGCTTGTGATCGATTTCCACGAACACCGCTAGTGTTTTTGGTTACATTTGCGGCCTATGCAGCACAGTTTTTCCTACGACAAGAAAAAAGTGATCCAGGCTTTGCGCTATCATTTTGTGCAACGCCCCGAAGTGCGGGTAATGGTGGTAATGGTGAATGTGTTCGCCATACTTTCCGCTGCATTGTTTTATTTTAAAAAGATCCGCCCCGAACCATTTTTACTCGGCTCGGTGATATGGCTGTTGCTGATGGCCGCATTTTGGTATATCCTGCCTAACAGTATCTATAAAAAAGCCGCTACATTCAGGGATTCATTTATCATTGATTTCAATGATGCCTGTGTGAGGCTGGAAACAGAACGTGGCTATGTTGACTGGGAATGGAAACGCTTCTCCCGTTTTTTTGAAAGTCCGCATTTTTTTCATCTCTACTTCGACCCCAAATCATTTTTCCTCGTCCCCAAAACAGGAATGAGCGAGGAGATGTTGCATGAATTGAGGGGGATGCTGAATACAAGAGTTAAAAGTTAAGAGTTAATAGTTGGGAGTTAAAGGTTAAAAGTGGTTGCCGGGTTCCGACCAACTGTTAACTTTTAACTATTAACTTTTAACTGATTCAAAGCTCTTTCTCCATCACATAATGCGGAATGGTGACTTCGGTAAATTCATCGCTGCAGATGCGGTAGCCGCTTTTTTCATAAAAGCCGACAGCGGATTTACGCGCATGCATGGTGAGGCGGCGGTAGCCATGATCGCGGGCGATATTTTCGGCGAAGGTCATTAACACCCTTCCGATTCCCTTTCCCTGCAAACCCGAACTAACGGCCATTTGTCTGAGCCGAACCGTTTTAGGCTCGGTTTCGGTAAGTATGCAACAAGCTTCTAATATATCATCATCATAGCAACCCAGCAGGATATCTTTTTTTTCAGCAGCCAGTTCCTCGGGTGTAAAGGTTAATCCAAGCGGTTTCCGGAGGATCTGGTTGCGCAGTTCCACCATTTCCGCATAGTCTTTTGAACCGTGATCGATAATCTTTAATGCCATATCTCGATTAGTAGGATTTACAAGATAATATCATTTTACGGAAAATAGAGGCCCGAAAGCATATTTAAGCGTTTCGAAGGCCTTATCCCTGTGGAAACAAAAATGGCTGAAATAATTGCTTATTTGACAAAAAGTATATTTTTGCGGCTGTAACAAAAACTTTTACAATGTCAGACATCGCTACAAGAGTAAAAAAGATCATAGTTGACAAGTTAGGCGTGGATGAAGCAGAAGTAACCAATGAAGCTTCTTTCACCAATGATCTCGGTGCCGATTCACTCGATACCGTTGAGTTGATTATGGAATTCGAAAAAGAATTCAACATCTCCATCCCCGATGAGCAGGCTGAGACCATCACTACTGTAGGTCAGGCCGTAGCTTACCTTGAAGAACACGCCAAGTAAGATCTCTCCTCCAAAATGGAATATTTTAATCCGCCTTTTTGCGGCATCCCAGCCACAAAAGGCGGATTATCACTTAAACAGGTTAGAATATGGAATTGAAAAGAGTCGTTGTTACTGGTATCGGTACCATCACCCCACTTGGTAATAATCTCGATGATTACTGGAATGGACTGGTGAATGGCGTTTCCGGTGCCGACAGCATCACTTTATTCGACGCATCCAAATTCAAAACCCGTTTTGCCTGCGAGATCAAAGGGTTTGACCCGACACAGTTTATGGACAGGAAAGAAGCCCGTAAACTCGACCGTTTTGCTCAGATCGCACTCGTGGCCAGTGATATGGCCGTTCAGGATGCAGGTATCAATAAAGACAATGTTGACATCGACCGTACCGGGGTGATTTTTGCCAGCGGTATCGGCGGTTTAACCACTTTCCAGGATGAAGTGGTTGCATTTGCACAGGGAGACGGAACGCCGCGTTTCAATCCTTTCTTCATTCCAAAAATGATCCTCGATATCGCCGCAGGCCAGATCTCTATGCGCCATGGTTTCCGTGGGCCCAATTATGCCGTGGTAAGTGCCTGTGCATCGAGCACCAATGGCATTATCGCCGCTGTGGATACGATCCGTTTGGGCAAAGCCGATATCATACTGAGCGGTGGATCCGAAGCGGTAATCAGTATGGCTGGTGTAGGTGGTTTTAATGCCATGAAAGCCATGAGCGAACGCAACGATGATCCCAAAACGGCGAGCAGGCCCTACGACAAAGACCGTGATGGCTTTGTGATGGGAGAAGCTGCGGGAGTATTGGTGCTGGAAGAATATGAGCATGCCATTAAACGGGGTGCAAAAATTTATTGTGAGATCGCAGGTGGCGGTGCAACAGCCGATGCTTATCATTTAACGGCGCCGCACCCCGAAGGGCTCGGTGCACGCAATGTGATGATTGCCGCATTAAAAGATGCCGGCATGCAGCCTGAAGAAATCGATTATATCAATACCCACGGTACTTCCACACCACTGGGCGATGGGGCAGAGGCCAAAGCCATCACCGATGTGTTTGGCGAACATGCCTATAACCTGAATATCAGCGCCACCAAATCCATGACGGGCCACTGTTTGGGAGCAGCAGGGGTGATCGAGGCCATTGCCTGTATCAAAAGTGTGATACATGATATCGTACCGCCAACGATCAATCACTTTACGGATGATCCAGACCTGGATCCACGGTTGAACTTCACTTTTAACAAAGCCCAGGCTAGAACCGTTCGTGCAGCACTCAGCAACACTTTCGGCTTTGGCGGTCACAACGCTTGTGTGATTGTCAAAAAATTCGTAGCTTGATTTTGTGCAAGTCCTGAAGAATTTATTCAAAAAAACCGGAGAATCGTCGTTTCAGAAGCAGCTTAAAAATGTGCTGAATATCAAAACGGCCAATATCGCGCTGTACCGGACTGCGCTGAGCCACCGTTCGGTGAAAGAAACCCCTGATGAAAACAATGAAAGGCTTGAATACCTCGGTGATGCTGTATTAAGTGCCATCGTTGCCGATTATCTTTTTAAACGATACCCCTATAAAGGCGAAGGTTTTCTCACCGAAATGAGAAGCAAAATGGTGAACCGTCAGCAATTGAATGATATCGCCCTGAAAATGGGTCTTCGCAAACTCACTTTCTACAATAAATTCGACAATGCCCTGAAGGGTAGCCAGATATTCGGGAATACACTGGAAGCGCTGGTTGGCGCTGTTTATCTTGATAAAGGCTATGTAAAAACCCATACATGGGTGCTGAAGCAGATCGTGATACCTCATATGTTTGTGGATGACCTGGAAGCCATCGATATCAACCTCAAAAACAAACTGATCGGCTGGGCCAATAAAAATGGCAAAACCCTCACATTCGAACTGGCGGAAGAAAGGATGGAAGGCAGCCGCCGCTTATTTACGATCAATGCCATGCTGGATGGCGAACTTCTCTCGCAGGGAAAAGGCTACAATAAAAAAGATGCCAGCCAGGTAGCCGCACAAGTAGCGGTGGAAAAACTAAGCCTGCAATAATGGACGAAAACCAATTCAGGTTCCAGATCAAAAAGAAAGCCCTTCTTTTTGGATCCATTCTTCTCATAGGCATCCTCACCATCCTCTGTTTAGCGTATCACTTCAAGTCCTGATTGCCAACTCCTGATTCTTAATTCCTCATTCCTGACTCTGCCCTCATTTCCTCTCCTGGCACAGCTCCACCAAAACCCCCTTTGTGTTTTTAGGATGTACAAAACAGATCAGCTTGTTATCGGCTCCTTCTTTGGGTGATTCGTTGAGCAAAACAAAGCCCTCACTGCGCAACCTTTCCATCTCCGCATGGATATCCGCCACTTCAAAAGCGATATGATGGATGCCTTCCCCCTTTTTTTCAATAAACTTCTCGATAACGCCCCCGGCTTCGGTGCTCTGCAATAATTCGATCTTGGTATCGCCCTGGCGGAAAAAAGCCGTATTTACTTTCTCAGACTCAACCAGTTCGGTTTTGTAACAGCCTGTGTTCAGCAGTTTTTCATAGAGGGGAATGGCTTCGGCAAAGTCTTTTACCGCAATACCGATATGCTCAACTTTTAACATATATTCTTATTTACGATCACCCCCTTTACGAAATTCGGAAAAACCCGATGGGGGTACTGCGCACGCTCAAATTTATAGAACCTATTGGCATAAATTTGCGTTTAATACACTGATAAATCTCTAATGCATTATGTTGAAATTACCGATTTACTTAGATAACAACGCTACCACACCCATGGATCCCCGTGTGCTGGAAGCAATGCTCCCATATTTTACCGAACATTTTGGGAACGCAGCCAGCCGTAACCACCCCTTTGGATGGGAAGCGGAAGAAGCGGTTGATTACGCCCGCGAACAGGTGGCCAAACTGGTTGGCGCCGATCCGAAGGAAATTATTTTTACTTCCGGTGCTACGGAAGGGGATAACCTGGGCATCAAAGGTGTATTTGAAATGTATGCCAGCAAAGGCAACCATATCATTACCTGTGTTACAGAACACAAAGCGGTTCTCGATACCTGCAAACACATCGAAAGGCTGGGTGGGGAAGTAACGTACCTGCCGGTGCAGGAAGATGGGCTGGTTGACCTGAAACAGCTGGAAGCTGCTATCAAACCCAATACCATCCTCATCGCCCTGATGTACGCGAACAATGAGATCGGTGTGATACAGCCCGTGAAAGAAATCAGTGCCCTGGCCCGTAAAAACGGGATCCTGTTTTTTACAGATGCCACACAGGCCGTTGGAAAAATCCCGGTTGATGTAAATAAGGATGGAATCGATATTATGGCTTTTACCGCGCATAAAATGTATGGACCCAAAGGGGTAGGTGCGGTTTATGTGCGCAGGAAAAACCCCCGTGTAAAATTGACCGCACAGATGGATGGCGGCGGTCATGAGAGAGGTATGCGCAGCGGTACGCTGAATGTTCCGGGCATTGTTGGTTTTGGAAAAGCCTGTGAACTGGCCCGTTTGGAAATGGCAGAAGATGCAGCCCGCCTGAGCAAACTCCGTGATAAACTCGAAAATGCGTTGATGCAGCTGGAGGAAGCCTATGTGAACGGAAACCGTGAGCACCGTTTGCCGCATGTTGCCAATATCTCTTTCAAATACGTGGAAGGTGAAGGCCTGTTGATGGGCTTTAATAAAAATATCGCATTATCATCTGGTTCGGCCTGTACCTCGGCTTCACTGGAACCCAGTTATGTATTGAAAGCACTGGGATTGGGGGATGACCTTGCACACAGCTCGCTGCGTTTTGGACTGGGACGTTTTACCACCGAAGAGCAGATTGATTATACGATCAAAGCTGTAAGCGACACGGTGATCAAACTGCGGGAAATGAGTCCGCTTTGGGAAATGTTCAAAGAAGGGGTGGATATGGATAAGATCGAATGGGCACATCATTAAAATTTGAAAATGTGTTGATTTGAAAATTTGAAAATGAATTCAAATCACACAACTTAATTATATCAAAAATCTCATTTTCAAATTGACCAATTTTAAATTTTCAAATTAAGTATATGGCTTACTCAGAAAAAGTGATCGATCACTACAGCAATCCGAAAAATGTAGGGACGCTCGATAAATCGAAAAACAATGTAGGTACGGGTCTTGTAGGCGCACCTGAATGCGGCGATGTAATGCGTTTGCAGATAGAAGTGGATGATGCAACCGGTGTGATCACCGATGCTAAATTCAAAACCTTTGGCTGCGGTTCTGCCATCGCTTCTTCCTCACTCGCTACAGAATGGCTGAAAGGAAAAACCGTGGATGAAGCAGTTAAAATCGATAACATGGAGCTGGTGGAAGAGCTGAATCTGCCTCCCGTTAAAATACACTGTTCCGTTCTCGCCGAAGATGCGATCAAAGCAGCTATTAACGATTACCGCAAAAAGAACGGCCTCGAAGAACTGGTATTTGAAGAAAGGATTCATTGATCAATTGGCGGATTATTGAATCATTGGATTAGCGAATTTACAGAGTCTCTTTATCCGTTAATCCGGCAATCCGAAAATCCACTAATTATTTTACAAGCATGGTAGCAACCGAAAATAGTATTTACGTCAGCGAAAAAGCGAAGAGCAAAGTGAAGCAACTGATGGAGGAAGCAGGAATCGGAGAAGATCCTTCTTACTTTCTTCGTGTAGGGGTTGTGGGTGGAGGATGCTCGGGCTTAAGCTATAAGCTTGATTTTGATAACGAGGTAAAACCGATGGACCAGGTGTTTGAAGACAATGGCGTAAAAGTGGTGACCGACCTGAAAAGTTTTTTATATCTCGTGAATACCGAGCTCGATTTTTCAGATGGCTTGAATGGCAAAGGTTTTTATTTCAATAACCCCAATGCCAGCAGGAGTTGTGGCTGTGGGGAAAGTTTTGCAGTATAAGATTCAATCCCCTCAAAAAATAGTAGCCGCACCAACAGGTGCGGCTTTTTTATGCAGCAGAATCGAATGAACATTCAGGCTCTTTCTTCAACAGGTGGCGGGGCATCTGGATTTGCAGGCAAATCGGCTTTTGCTTTTTTCGGAGGTGGCGGAGGTGCCGGAAGTTTTTTTACTTCTTTCGCATCCGCTTTGGGTACATCGGCTTTGCTTTTTAATGGCGGAGCAGGGGGCGGTGGAAGCTCATTTGCTTTTTTAACCTCTTTAGCGGCAATAGGGGGAGGTGGGGGAGGTGGCTTTCTTGCCTTCTTCTTACTCGTTACCACAATGGGTATGGCATCTTTTCCGTTTTCAACCACCGGTTTGGAAGCGGGCTTGTTTTTTTCCTGTGTATGCCCCATCGACCCGATACCCAAAAGGAAATACACCAATAATAAAACTTTCCTTTTCATATAACAGTTTTGAATGAGATGCCAAATGTGAGAAAATCCATAAAGTGGCCATAAAACAATCCATACTGCCTTGGCATAACACAATATCAGTTAGTTTTGAAGCCATGTGGATGATCTGCAAAAAAGAATGGCAGCAGTTTTTCAGCAGCCTCACCGGCTATATTGCCTTGGTGGTATTCCTGCTGATGAATGGGCTCTTCCTCTTCGTATTTCCCGACAGCAGCATCCTCGATTTTGGTTACGCCTCCCTGGGCAGTTTTTTTAACCTCGCTCCCTGGGTATTGTTATTTCTCGTGCCCACAGTTACAATGCGGAGTCTTGCAGATGAATACAAAACCGGCACATTCGAATTGCTGAAAACATTACCCCTTACACCCGTCCAGATCGTATGGGGGAAATTTTTCGGGGCGATCATTATCGTGGTCACCGCCCTTTTGCCAACTTTAATCTATGCCATATCGATACAGGCCCTCAGTATTACAGGCGGGATCGATATGGGTGGAACCATCGGCAGTTATCTTGGGCTTATCATGCTGGGTGCTGTATTTACCGCTATTGGTATTTGCGCCAGCAGCTATACCAATAATACGGTTGTCGCCTTTATTGCGGGGGCCTTCACCTGTTTTTTTTTATACAATGGGTTTGATGCAATCAGTAAGCTGCCCTTGTTCCGCGCCGGACTGGATTATTATATTGAAATGCTGGGTATCAATTTTCATTATCGCAGCATCAGTCGCGGTGTGGTGGATTCGCGCGACCTGGTGTACTTTACCGGTATCATTGTATTGTTTCTTTTTATCACCCAGAAAAACCTCGCCAAAAGATAAGCGATGCGCAGATTGTGGCAACATAAATACAGTGTATGGATGGCCGTCCTTTTTTTTGCAGCGGCTGTTTATATATCCGGTTTCTTTTTTTTCAGGACCGATCTTACCGCTGAGAAACGTTTCAGTCTTACACCTGCCACCAAAACACTGTTACAGAATATTGACAGCGTGGTTACCATCCGCGTATTTCTTACCGGCGATCTTCCGGCAGATTATAAAAAACTGAGCATCGCCACACGCGACCTGCTCGATGAGTTCCGTTCCATATCCGGCAGCCTTGTACAGGTAAGTTTTGAAAAGCCGGGTGAACATATCCGAAACGATTCTGCCAAAGTACATTTTTACGACAGCCTCGCACGCCTGGGTGTGGTATTTGAACAGTCGGAACAGGTTTCTTCCAAAAACGAAAAATCGACCAACCAATTGATCATCCCTTCTGCGCTTGTCAGTTTCCGGAAGGGGCAGAAACCTATCGCCATCGACCTGCGCAGCAGCCGGAAAATTTACAAACAGTTCAATGTAGTAACCGATAACGCACCACAGGAAGATGTGGAAGCAACACGCAATGCCGCAGAAGCCTTACTCGAATTCAAATTTGCAGATGCGATTGACAAGCTTACAAGAAAATATGTTCCCACGCTGGCTTATGTGGTAGGTAATGGTGAACCGATCGATTATAAAGTGAATGATCTTGGTGAAAGTTTGCGAAATGAATACAGGCTGGCCGTGTTTGATTTAAAACAGGGATACCCGGATCCCGCTATGATCGATGCTTTGATGGTCGTAAAACCCACACAGGCTTTCACAGACGAGGATAAGCTGAAACTTGACCAGTATGTAATGAATGGCGGTAAGATCATCTGGTTCATTGATAAACTGCATGCAGAACTTGACAGCCTGATGCGCAGCCAGGCAGAATACACTGCATTCGACCGGGGTTTGCAACTGGATGAATTGTTGTTTAAATATGGGGTACGCATCAACCCAGATCTGTTGCAGGACCTGAACTGTTCCAAAATACCGATCGTGATCGGGAAAAATGCAGATGGCAGCCCGAAGATGCAGCGCATCCCTTTTCCTTATTACCCGTTCCTTGCCGCACATGGCGATAACCCGGTCACAAAAAATCTTGACAGGGTATTGCCGATATTTCCTTCGAGCATCGATACGGTAAAAGCACCCGGTATTCATAAAACCGTTTTGCTCGCGAGTGATACAAACAGCCGCCGCATCAGTTCGCCTGCAATTGTATCTATCAACAGTGTAAAAACAGAAGAAGACCTGCGAACCTTCGATAAGAGTTATGTGCCGGTGGCGGTATTGCTTGAAGGGAAATTCCATTCTTTATACAGTAACCGTTTACCCAAAGAGGTGCTGGATTCTGTACAAAGGGTTACAGGCAAACCTTATCTGGCCGCAGGCGCAAAAGAATCGAAACAGATCGTAGTGGCGGATGCGGATATCGTTACGAATGCAGTGAGCACCACCACTGGCCCCTTACCGATGGGCGTGCTGCCGATGGAGAATTATCGCTTTGCCAACCGGGAATTCTTTTTAAACTCCGTGGATTACCTTGTAAGCAGGAATCATTTATTTGAAAGCCGTAACAAGGATTTTGTGCTGCGACTGCTCGATAAAACAAAAGTGGAAGACCAGAAAACATTCTGGCAGTTTATGAATATTGTTTTACCGGTAGCACTGGTTGTGTTTTTCGGGGTGTTGATGCAGTGGCTGCGCAAACGCCGCTACCAGGGCTGAAGAAAAACAAACCCCTGATTTGCCTTTGCAGAGTATCTTTAAACATAAATAAAACGAATGTCGACCCACCAGTTAGTGTATATCGTATTTGCATTCGTATTGATACTGGCACTGGTATTTGACCTTGGGTTACTCAGTAAAAAGAATAAAACCATCACCATACGGCAGGCATTGTTTCAAACTGCTTTCTGGGTAGTGCTTGCTTTGCTGTTCTTTGGATTTATCTGGATAGAAGGGCCTTCTCTTGCCGCAGAAAATATTACCGGTAAAAATACAGTGAGTGGCCCGCAGCTGGCGTTTGAATTTTTAAGTGCTTACCTGATGGAGTGGAGTTTGAGCATTGATAATATTTTTGTATTCATTCTCATCTTTACTTCATTTGCTGTAAAAGAAAAACATTATCCGCGTGTATTGCTGATCGGTATCCTGATGGCAATCCTTTTCAGGATCGTTTTTATTACACTCGGTGTGGCACTGGTGGCACGGTTTTCATGGATACTGTATTTGTTTGGTGTGTTCCTTGTATACACGGGTTATAAAATGTTTGTAAGTAATGAAGAGGAGGAGTTTGACCCGCATGATTCAAAAGTGTACCGCTTCCTGAAAAAATTCCTTCCGCTGGTAAACCATGATGGTGACGGGAAGTTTATCATCCGCCATGGCGGGAAACCTTCTTATACTTCTCTTTTCGTGGTAGTGGTTTTACTTGCTGCGATCGATCTTGTTTTTGCACTGGATTCCATTCCGGCAGTAATGGGTATTTCGAAAGATCCGCTCGTGATCTATACGTCCAATATTTTTGCGGTGCTGGGTTTGCGGTCACTTTTCTTTTTGCTGAGAGGTGCAGTGAGTAAATTTGATTATCTCCAGCAGGGCATCGCCATCGTACTCGTATTCATCGGTATCAAAATGCTGGGAGAACATTACCTGAACCAATTCATGGGTAAACAGGAACAGGTTTTTGTATCACTGGGTGTGATACTGGTATGCATTACCGGCTCGATCCTGTATTCCATCTACCGGAATAAAAAAGGTGCGCCTGCAGATGTGAAAGACGGCTCACTGTAAACAGAGAGAAACATGCTGTACACAATCCAACATATCGCGGGGATCATTGGTGCGGAGAGCAGGATTGTTTCGGATAATGCGATCGAACAGCTTGTGATCGACAGCCGCAAAACCGTATTCCCAAATACTTCTCTTTTTTTTGCAATCCGTGGGGAGAGAAGGGATGGGCATGGTTTTATCGGTGAATTGTATGAAAACGGTATCAGGAATTTTGTTGTACAGAAAGCATTTGACATAAGCCCTTTTCCCCTTGGGAATTTTCTCCTCGTAAACGATGTTACCGATGCTTTACAGCAGCTTGCGCGCTGGCACAGGCAACAATTCAAAATTCCTGTTATCGGCATCACGGGCAGTAATGGAAAAACCATTGTAAAAGAATGGTTGTACCAGTTGTTAAGTCCCGAACACAATATTGTACGCAGCCCCCGCAGTTACAACTCACAGCTTGGTGTGCCATTGAGTATCTGGCAGATGAATGAGCAGCATACACTCGCCATTTTTGAAGCGGGTATTTCCCAAAAAGGGGAAATGGAAAAACTGGAAGCAATGATCCGGCCGGTGATCGGTGTTTTTACGAATATCGGCGATCCACATGATGAAGGCTTTGCGGATAAGCAGGAAAAGGTATTTGAAAAGATAAAGCTGTTTACCAGAGTGGGATCGCTCGTGGCCGCAAAAGATACGATCGAACCATTTCTTTCAGTTGAAGGAGCCCAGCGATCAATGATTCCCTCTTCCGCTAAAATAATTTCGTGGAGCCGTAAGGAAGATGCAACGATCCGTATCATACAGGAAGAAAGAACAGAAAACGGGACATCATTGAAGCTGCTGCTGAACGGCGAGGAAACCGAGCTTACCATTCCCTTTTCCGACAGGATATCGATCGATAATGCGGTTACCTGTTTCTCGGTTTTGTTCCATCTCGGGTATGAGGCGCCGCTGATCGCTTCGCGCATTCAGCAGCTTGAACCGGTTGAGATGCGGATGCAGCTAAAGAAAGCTGTCAACAATTGTTACCTGCTGAACGACAGTTACAGCAACGATCTTTCTTCGCTCGGTCTTGCACTGGATTACCTCTTGCAACAGGCAGGCACGCAAAAAACAACCCTGATCTTGTCGGATATCCTTCAATCGGGCTTACCGGATAAAAAACTGTATGAATCGATCGCAGAACAGGTAGCAGCAAGAAAAATTTACCGGATGATCTGTATCGGTCCCGCCATGCTGCAGCACCGGGCAATACTGGAAGAGAAACTAAGCTCCGTTCAGCTTTCGTTTTATTTATCCACGGAAAATTTTATTGAACAGCTGCCGCAGGAATCATTCCGGGATGAATATATTTTATTAAAAGGCGCCCGTATTTTTTCTTTTGAAAGGATATCAAAATGGCTGGAACAGAAAGTGCACCAGACCGTGATGGAGATCAACCTGTCGGCCATGCGGCATAACCTCAAACAATACCAGCAATTGTTGCGGCCCGCCACAAAACTGATGGCGATGGTAAAAGCATTCAGTTATGGCAGCGGCAGTGCGGAAGTGGCAAGACTGTTACAGTTTCACAAAGTGGATTATCTCGCTGTCGCTTATGCAGATGAAGGGGTGGAACTGCGCAATGCCGGTATCAGTTTACCCATCATGGTAATGAATGCGGATGAAGCGGCTTTTGAAAGCCTTGTGCATTACAGCCTCGAACCCGAAATATTTTCTTTTGGCCTGTATCATTCTTTTGAAAAATTTCTCAGGAAGCAGGGCCTGCAGCAATATCCCGTTCACATTAAATTCAATACCGGGATGAACCGCCTGGGCTTTGAAACAAGTGATGCAAAAGTGCTGGCCGCATTGATCCATGAACGAAAAACAATGGCCATCAAATCAGTGTTCAGTCATTTGGCGGCAAGTGAGTCTGCAGCGCAGGATGGCTTTACCGACCAGCAGGTAATGCTGTTTACAAAAGCCTGTGATCAGTTGCAGGAAGTAACCGGCTACCACTTTCTGCGGCATATTGCGAATACAGCTGCCATCTTCCGCAAAGCGGAATACCAGTTTGATATGGTGCGCCTTGGTATCGGACTGTATGGAGTGGAAAGTGCCGATTCAGGTAAACTGCAATTACAAACCGTTGCCACCCTGAAAACCACGATCGCGCAATTGCGTTGGGTAAAAGCAGGCGATACGGTTGGTTATGGAAGAAAAGCAGTACTTGGCCGCAACACGCATGTGGCAACAGTACGCATAGGTTATGCCGATGGCTTTGGCCGCGAACTGGGCAATGGTAAGGCCTGCATGTACCTGAACGGAAAACTGGCGCCGGTGATCGGTAATGTATGTATGGACATGACGATGATCGATGTAACGGACATACCCGGCAGTAAAGAAGGAGATGTGGTGGAAGTGTTTGGCCCCAACCTGCCTGTGCAGCAGGTGGCATCCTGGGCCGGCACCATTGCCTATGAGATACTGACCGGCATCAGCCAGCGTGTAAAGCGTATTTATCTCGAAGAATAAGGCTGTAAAAAAATCCCAAATTCTGCAGCCTGAAATCCCAAAACTGGTCAAACCCCTATCTTTGAGCACCATAAACAAAAGCTGTGAAAGCAAGACAGATCGTATTCCTGATACTCCTTATCATTTTTGCCGACCAAGCACTGAAATTTTATATCAAGCTGCATTATTATGCAGGGGAAGAACATAAGATACTGGGCAACTGGTTCAGGCTGCATTTTGTAGAGAATGAGGGAATGGCATGGGGATGGAAATTCGGCGGTGGTTTCGGGAAGATAGCGCTTACCCTTTTCCGCCTTGTGGCGGTGATATGGGGTAGTTTTTTGCTGCGCGATTTTATCCGCAAACAATACCACAAAGGTTTTATCATTTGCGCGGCACTGATCTATGCCGGCGCTTTGGGAAACCTGATCGATAGTTTGGTGTATGGACTGATCTTCGAGCAAAGCAATCCTTTCTCACAAAATATTGCGCGTCTTTTTCCGCCGGGTGGCGGCTATGCGGGTTTTTTGCATGGCAAAGTGGTGGACATGCTTTATTTCCCGCTGATCACCAATGCGCATTATCCTTCCTGGGTTCCCTTTGTGGGCGGGGATGATTTTGAATTTTTCCGCCCCGTATTTAATCTGGCAGATGCATCTATTTCCACGGGTGTGATCGTGATCCTGGTTTTTCAGAACCGCTTCTTTAAAAAACACGAAGAAACCAAACATGCAGTTGTAGAAACCGGTTCGGTGGTGAATGATAAAACACAGATCTTCTGAAAATAATATTGTTGATAAAGAGAAAGCCCATCCCTGGATTATGGATGGGCTTTCTCTTTATCAAGAGGTTGAATAATGGCTTACTTTATAACAGGTGTTTGATACAATGAACAGCTTTGCGACGGTGTTACCACAAATACCTGATCAATTAAACCAAATGCTTTGGCATAATATGAGTTACCTTTTAAAACACTTGTATACGTTGAAGAACTGTTGGGTGTTAAAGTAGGTGTAAAGAATATCTCACGTTGCACATTGATCACATTGGAGTAGGTTTTGCCGCCAATGGTATACGGCACCGTATTTTTTGTGATGATGGTGAAAACAGCTTTGGCAGAACCTACCTGCCCGTTGTATTTGACCCCGATATAATTTCCTGTGGTCCAGTTATCCCCCACGTTTGCAAAATCTTTCAGGAACGGATAACTGATAAACCCGTTCGGTATGGAATCAAAAACAAACGTATAATCAAAGTCAACGGTGCTTAATGCATAATAGGTTCCTTTGCCATCTTTTGCGAAATAGAAAGTATCACCAATGCTGGTGGCAAATCTCGAGTAAGTAAGGGTGTCAACGGTAACCTGACCGGCTACCACTTTGGATGTAAATGTATCGATGTTGCCCAGTTTCGGAACGTATTGGTAAGTCCAGCTCGAACCCTGGGTATCCGGAAAATAATCACTGTTTGTTCCTGTACCGCCACCGCCTCCGGAACCTCCTCCCGTAGCGCTGCCATTCACTGATATAGAAAAACTGCAGATCGTGTTATTAAAAAGCAATGCAAAATCGGTGGTTTTCGGAAGGATAGGCGTTCCATACCCTTTCAGTTTAACCGTGGTGGCACCTGAGCTTACAATAAAGCCCGAATCCATGAACCACATGCCGTTTACGGTGTCGGTGTAGATTTTGTATTTACCCGGACTGGTGATGTTAACATTAACGATCACATAGTTTTTGGTGGTTACCAATGGTGTATCAACGGAATAAGTGCCGTATATCTGCGGTGCTTTACAGTTGCCCAGTGAATCTACCAACTCACCCTGTGCGGTACCTGAGTAACCGCCTTTTTCTACACTGTATTCCTTCTGGCATGCCTGTATCAGGAAGATTGTTCCCAGCAGCAGGGCCATGAGAAAGGACGTTCTGAATAGACTAGGTTTTCGCATGTTTTTGACGCTATGTACGAATATCAGATAAAAATTATACCAGTAACGCTGCCCGGTTGTTCAAATTACCGCTTTTTATCAATTGCTGTACGTTATTTAACGTGGTTGTAGCAATCTGACCCAGTGCCTCATCGGTGAAAAAGGCCTGGTGGGCGGTGATCAACACATTCGGGAAACTCATGAGCCGCTGGATCTGATCGTCCTGTATCACGGTACCGGATAAATCCCTGAAAAACAGGTGTTCTTCCTGCTCATATACGTCAATTCCGAAGTAAGTGATCTGTCCGGACTTCAATCCCTGAATGGCAGCTTTGGTATCGATCAAGCCACCACGACTGGTATTGATCAGCATCACGCCTTTCTGCATCATGCCAATGGTTTCGTCGTTGATGAGGTGGCGGGTTTGCTCATTGAGCGGGCAATGCAGTGAAACAATATCTGCTTTTAAAACTTCGATCAGCGGGTGATAGCTTACACCGATTGCTTCCAGTTCTTTATTGGCCACAAGGTCAAATGCCATCACTTTGCAACCCATCCCCAGCATGATCCGGCAAAAAGCTTTCCCGATATTGCCGGTACCAATTACGCCAACTGTTTTTCCATGCAGGTTAAAACCGAGCAGCCCGTGCAGTGAAAAATTCTGCTCTCTCACACGGTTATAGGCTTTGTGTGTTTTCCGGTTCAGGGTCATGATCAGTGCAAGCGCATGTTCGGCCACCGCTTCGGGTGAATAGGCAGGAACCCGGCATACATGCATACCGAGATTCTTAGCGGCTTCGAGATCAACATTGTTAAAACCTGCGCAACGCAATGCGATGATCTTGATTCCTTTTTTGAAAAGCTGATCGCATACTCCGGCGGTAACTTTATCGTTTACGAAAACACAAACAGCATCCGCTTCGCCAACAAGTCCAACCGTTTTTTCGTTGAGTTGCGATTCATGGAATACGAGTTCAAAACCATGGCTGTCGTTATACCGCTGGAAGAATTCCCGGTCGTAGGGCTGTGCAGAAAAAAAGATGATTTTCATAGCAGGTGTAAGTTACGGAAGGAACGTGAATGGTGAATGGTGAGTGTTTCTAAAATATGATAGTTTACTCACCACTCACCATTCACCATTCACGGGTGCTTGTTTATCCAATCTCTGGCAAACTCTCCGCCGTGGCTTCAATCGTTTTATCGAGATCGGCATAAGAAAGTGCATTGTTCAGGAACCAGCTCTCAAAAGCCGATGGGGGCAGGTACACCCCTCTTTTCAGCATGGCATGAAAATATTTTTTGAAGCGTTCATTGTTTGCTGATGCAGCTGTAGCAAAATCGGTTACCGGATGATCACTGAAATGAATGCTGATCATGGAACCCAATTGGTTGATCACATGCGGAATCCCTGAATCCTGTAAAACCCTGGCCAATCCCTTATGGAGATAATTTGTTTTTTCTTCAAGCTCTGAATAAACGGAAGGGTTTTCTTTCAGGATAGAAAGTGTGGTATATCCAGCGATCATTGCAAGGGGGTTACCACTTAGCGTTCCGGCCTGGTACACATTCCCAAGCGGTGCGATCTGTTCCATGATCTTTCTCTTCCCGCCAAATGCGCCAACCGGCATACCGCCACCGATTACTTTTCCATATGTGATAAGATCGGCATCGATACCCAGTTTTTGTTGTGCGCCACCGGGTGCCAAACGGAAGCCTGTCATCACTTCATCAAAAATCAATACGATCTTTTCTGCATCGCATATAGCCCGTATTCTTTCCAGGAAACCAGTTGCCGGAAGAATACAACCCATATTCCCCGCAACGGGTTCAATGATGATGGCGGCAATTTCATTTTTATTTTCTGTCACCAGCCTTTCAACCGCTTCGATATCATTATAGGCACAGGTAAGGGTATCATTCGAAACACCACCGGTAATACCTGGTACGGTCTGAATATTGAAAGTGGCAAGACCGCTCCCTGCTTTTACAAGAAACGCATCTGCATGGCCATGATAGCAACCTTCGAATTTGATAAATTTATTACGGCCCGTATATCCTCTTGCCAAACGCAACGCACTCATACAGGCTTCGGTTCCGCTGCTTACCATTCTTACCAGATCTACGTTTGGCGCCATCGATTTGATCAGTTCGGCCATTTCAATTTCCAGTTCGGTTGGCGCGCCGTAAGAAGTGGAGAACACCGCTCTTTCCTGTATGGCTTTGATAACGGTTTCATGTGCATGGCCCAGGATCATGGGGCCCCATGATGCGATATAATCGATGTATTGGTTTCCATCTGCATCATACAAATAGGCTCCTTTTGCTTTTTCAATAAACAAAGGTGTTCCGCCCACACTTTTAAATGCCCGTACAGGCGAGTTCACGCCACCGGGGATAGATTGCTGCGCGCGGGAGAAGAGGGATTGGCTTTTTGAATACATTTTTTGTGAATGGTGAATGGTGAATGGGCAACCTTAGTAGCTTGCCATTATCATTCCGGTTAACATTTTAAATAATTTTATAGTTGATTCCTTAATTAATAAGATATCATTTACTGTAAAATAAGTGAGGTCTACTGCTATATCCATAGCTGCATCAACTTCGATAACAGAACTTCTGGCTATTTCGTAAAACCTTTTTCTTTCCATCTTTGAAAAACGGGAAGCCCCTTCAGCAATGTTGAGATGAACAGACACTGCAGCTCTCCTGATTTGTCCAGTTAAAGCAAATCTTTCATCAGAGGGAAGCATCCTGGTTATTTTGTAACAATTTTTAATGAACTCCCGTGAAATTATATACACATCCAGTTTTTGGTGATTAAGCTCAAGAAACATAGAAACTTGTTTTGATACAGCAAAACAAATCCAATTCACCATTCACTATTGCCCATTCACAAGAATCTGTTTAAAAACGCAATATTCCACCGTATTTCTACAGTTTGATATTATCCACTTATCAATCTCACCACATCTTTCGCAAAATACGTCGCGATCAGATCTGCACCGGCGCGTTTGATGGAACTGAGGCATTCAAGAACGGCTTTGTTTTCATCGAGCCATCCCTTTTCTGCAGCGGCTTTGATCATCGCATATTCCCCGCTTACCTGGTAAGCACTTACCGGTACTTCAACCGAATTTTTGATTTCGCGGATGATATCGAGATAAGCCATCGCCGGTTTTACCATCACGATATCTGCCCCTTCTTCCACATCCATCAACGTTTCCTTGATGGCTTCGGTGCGGTTGGCATAATCCATCTGGTAAGTCTTCTTATCGCCAAAACCCGGTGCACTGTCGAGTGCATCGCGGAACGGGCCGTAAAAACAGGATGCATATTTGGCACTGTAGCTCATGATACCCGTTTTTGTGAAACCGTTTTCCTCAAGGCCGCGGCGTATCTCGCCGATACGGCCATCCATCATATCGCTGGGTGCCACAAAATCGGTTCCGGCTTTTGCGTGGCTTACACTCATTTTCACCAATGCTTCCACGGTTTCATCGTTTACGATCTCACCATTTTTTACAATGCCGTCATGGCCATAAGAAGAGTAGGGGTCGAGTGCCACATCCGTCATCACCAGCATATCCGGAACAGCCTCTTTGATGGCTTTGATACTGCGCTGCATCAAACCATTGGGGTTCCAGGCTTCTTTGCCGGTATTGTCTTTCCATTCGTCTTTGCATTTGATAAAAAGCAAAACACATTTCAATCCCATCGCCCACAATTCTTTTACTTCTTTTACCGTAAGATCCAGTGAGCGGCGGTAATAACCGGGCATGGATGCAATTTCGGCCTGGATATTCTCGCCTTCATCAATAAAAAGCGGGACAATAAAATCACTGGGGCGTAAAATGGTTTCTGCCACCATCGAGCGGATGGCTGCATTGCTGCGGAGTATCCGGTTTCTTCGCTGAAGGTACATGGTTACAAAATTTATATCCAGTTAACAGGCTGCAAACATACCTGTAATAATTTTTCTTCTTCACTGCCCGCTTCAGGCCGGTGGTCGTATACCCATCTTGCACGGGGCGGCAAACTCATCAATATGCTTTCTGTGCGGCCATTGGTTTTTAAGCCAAATACAGTTCCCCTGTCGTGCAGTAAATTAAATTCCACATACCGCCCTCTTCTGATCTCCTGCCATTCGGTTTCTTTTATTCCGAAAGAATGGTCTTTTCTTTTTGAAACGATGGGAAGATAGGCGTGCAGAAATGCATTCCCGTTTGCCTGCTGGAAACCAAGCAGGGCTTCTGCATCCATTCTTTCAGATGGCCGCAGATGGTCATAGAATACACCGCCGATACCGCGGGTTTCTTTGCTGCGATGAGCGTTTACAAAATATTCGTCACAGTTTTTTTTGTACAAAGGATAGAGATCATTTCCATACAGATCCAAAGTATCTTTCCATACCTGGTGAAAATGCCGGGCATCTTCTTCAAAAAGATAATAAGGTGTAAGATCCGCGCCGCCACCAAACCAGCGGTCGATCACATTTTTTTCTGCATCATACAATTCAAAATACCGCCAGTTGGCATGAACCGTTGGTACATAAGGATTCTGTGGATGCAATACCAGTGAGAGACCGCAGGCAAACCATTTGTCTCCCTCCAGTTTTAAAGCACGGCGCATGGTATCTGTAACATTGCCATATACAACAGAAGTGTTCACGCCCCCTTTTTCAAAAATAACTCCATTGCTGATCACGCGTGTTCTTCCGCCGCCACCGTTTCCTTCTGCGCGTTGCCATTCATCTTCTATGAATTTGGCTTTGCCATCTTCTTTTTCAAGTGCATCACAGATCGAATCCTGCAATGCATGGATATAATCGATCCATTTTCCGCGAAAATCCCGGGTTGCTATGGAAGCCAGTTCACTCATGAATGGTGTTTGTGATTTTTTACTGCATCTACAAATGCCCTGGCATGGTCAACCGGCACATTGGGTAAAATGCCATGCCCGAGATTGGCGATATGGTTACCCGGGCCAAATGCATCGAGCATTTGTTTCACTTCCTTTTGTATTACAGGAATGGGGGATAATAATTTTGCAGGATCGAAATTTCCCTGCAGCACCACGTCTTTTCCGGCAAACTGTCTTGCGCGTTCTGGCTGTATGCACCAATCGATCCCTAATCCTTTTGCACCTGTTGCGGCCATATTCTCAAGACTGTGCCAGGCCCCTTTTGCAAAAATGATCACGGGTATTTTTTCTTTTAAGACAGTAACGATCTGGCGGATGTATTGGAGTGAAAGTTCTTCAAAATCAGCCGGACTTAATAAACCACCCCAGCTGTCGAATATCTGAACTGTATCTGCACCTGCTGCCACCTGTTGCTGCAGGTATGCGATGGTGGTATCGGTGATCATCTGCAGTAACTGATGCGCCAGTTCCGGTTGTGTATAACAAAACGCTTTGGCTTCATCAAAGGTTTTGGAACCCTTGCCCTGTACCATATAACAGAGGATGGTCCAGGGCGCTCCGGCAAAACCGATCAGTGGCACGCGGCCATTCAGTTCCTGTTTGATGAGTTTGATGGCATCAAAAACATAACCCAGCGTTTCGTTCACATCGGGTACCCTCACTCGTTGCAGGTCGTTGTTGTTTTTAATAGGATCAGGTAAAACAGGCCCCTTGCTTTCGATCAGCTGCACTTCCAGGCCCATGGCCTGCGGTACAACCAGGATATCCGAAAAAAGAATGGCGGCATCCACCCCCACAATATCAACCGGCTGTAAGGTGATTTCACAGGCGAGTTCGGGTGTCTGGCACCTTTCGAAAAAGCCATATTTCTCTCTCAGTACCCTGTATTCAGGTAAATACCTTCCTGCCTGGCGCATCATCCATACCGGTGTTCTTTCGGTGGTTTCCCCATTCAGTGTTCTTAATAAAAGATCGTTCTTCAGTTGCATCTGTTGTATCAAATAAATGGTGGTTATTCTAAGTTACTCATTCATGAAAGACGCGGACAATAAACCTTTTCGCACCTTATCAAATTCATGGTTGAGGATTTAAACCCGCCGCATTGCCCAATTGATCGCTTTCTCCACCAGGTTTTCTTTTCCCGGCATGTTCCCGACGATCACTGTATTTCGGCAATATTTTTCAATGCATTGCTTCGTAGTATTGCCGATGGCGAAGAGCACGGTTTTTTCTGATGGTTTGTTATCATGAAAAAAACTTTCCACAGCACTCGGACTAAAAAACAATACCGCATCGTATTTTTTTTGCAAACGGTGATGCAAGGCTTCGGTTTCGTAGACGATGATCTCGGATACACCGATGCCTGCTTTCCGTAATTTTTGTGGCAGTTCATCCCTGCGGATATTTCCGCAGAAAAAAATCAGTTCCTCACAGTCTCCGGTTTCGATGATAAGCTCTGCCAGTTCAGATGCATCACGGGCTGTACCGGCAATGGATGCTTCTCCGAAATATTTTTTTACCAGTTGTTCTGTTGTATTTCCCATGCAGTATATCTGCCAGTCGGGCACCTGCTCTTCCAGCAGACCGGTCACTGCTTCCACAGCATTCATACTCGTAAAAACCACAACTGCTTCCTCTGTTGCTGCCCATTCCACTTCCTGCTGTACGGTGTAATCGGTTATTGCATGTGTATCGATGAAGGGAATGATATCAAGGCCAATCCCCGCAGCGGAAGCTTTTTCAACCCATTCTTCCGGAACAGGTCTTGTGCTTAATATCTGGATAGTTGTTTCAGGCATGGCGGATGCTTTCAATGATTTCGTTCCCTCCGTTTGCCAGCAATTCCTGCGCGGCTTTTTCTCCTAATCCTGCTGCGTTGCCAAGTGCAACCGTTTTATCGATCTCTATCTTTTGTTTTCCATCTAGTGATAAAAGGTTGCCGCGGAAAAAAACCTGGTTACCCTTCACCGTTGCCAAAGCGCTGATTGGTGTACTGCATCCGCCCATGAGTTTGCGCAGGAATGCTTTTTCGATGCCGGCGCATAGCGCAGTTTCTGCATGATTCAATTGTGCCGCTGCTTCAAAAACTGCCGTATCATTTTCACGGCATGCAATCATGATGATGCCTTGTGTGGGTGCAGGCAACATCCAGTCGAGATCGATCGAATGTTCGGGTCTTAACCCGATTCTTTCCAAACCGGCCGCCGCAAAAATCGCCCCCTGCCAATTGCTTTCAGACAGTTTGCGTAAACGTGTATTTACATTGCCCCGCAGGTTATCGAGGGAATGATTCGGATAGCGGTTCAGCCATTGCGCTTTG
The DNA here is from genome assembly GCA_004028765.1 of Chitinophagaceae bacterium. GTDB lineage: Bacteria > Bacteroidota > Bacteroidia > Chitinophagales > Chitinophagaceae > Sediminibacterium. Next base: position 37,126 of record SAIX01000065.1, read on the forward strand.
CGGCGTACACTGCTGGTGGCTATTGTGAAGGGTGAGTGGTGAGTGGTGAGTGATTTTTTTTCACTATTCACCATCGACCATTGACCATTCACAAAACCCAGTTCTTCAAACAATATTTTTTCATCTCCCTTATAAACAAGGATATCCTTAAACGAAGCCCTTTCCAGCACAGCTGCCTGCTGCAATCCTTTTGCGAGTTGTGTGGGTACATCTTTCATCGAATGCACCGCAATATCAATGCGGTTATTCAGTAAAGCAGCATCCAGTGTTTTGGTAAAAATGCCCTGAACACCCAGTTCATATAAAGGGGTAACAAGATCGATATCCCCATCGCTTTTGATATACACCAGCTCTGAACCGATGCCTTTTGTTTTCAGAAGGTCCTGCACCAATGTGGCCTGCCACACGGCCAGTTCACTGTCGCGTGTCCCTATACGTACTAACTGGTTCATGGATTAATTACTCGTCATGAAATCATTGATCGCCTCAATATAATAACATCCCGGCTGATGCTGGCTGCGCATTTTTACAGCCACGGTATTTACCACTTTTTGAATGGCCACCTGGTCAATGGTGGTACAGGTAGCAGTGGCAAGGTACATGCTGCAGGAATGCATATCGTGCAGTTTTTGTTTTACCGCTTTTAATACGGGTACATGGCTTCTCAGCAGGAACCATTCGCTGAATTCATTCCGGTACTGATGGATGATCTGTATGGCTTTGGGCACTTCTGCGCGCCTTTTTTGCAAAGTGATATCATTAATGGCTGAGAGGTCGTCCACATTCGCCAAAGTAATATGCGGCAGTGTGGCCGCAGAAGGCTCAATATTATTGGGGATAGAGAGGTCGATCAGGATTTTAGGATGGCTGTCTGCAAGATCATTGCGCGTAATCACTGCTTTGTCGGCATTAGTGGCAACAATCACGATATCGGCTGCCGCCACTTCCGCTTTCAGGTTTTGGTAGGAAGCGGTTTTCAATCCAAGTTCAGATGCCAGTTCAAAGGCTTTCTCATCGGTGCGGTTGATCAGGGTGATATCGGTATTCTGCAGGTAATCCACCAGGTTTTTACAGGTATTTCTTCCGATCTTACCGGTGCCCACCAGTACAATTTTTTTATCACTGGTATCAGCAAGCTGCTGTTTTAAGAACTGGATGGCGGCAAAAGAAACCGAAATGGTGCCACCGCTTAATTCTGTATTGTTTTTAATGGCTTTAGAAGATTGCAGCACAGTATTGAACAGTCTTTCCAAAAATGCACCGATACATCCGTTTTCGCGTGCAAATTTCACGGCCAGTTTCATTTGTCCCACAATCTCATAATCACCAAGTATCTGTGAATCGAGCCCGGCGCCCACTTCAAACATATGCTGAATGGCTTCGTTGCCCTGTTTGATATAAGAAAGCTGGCGGAAAGTATCTGCATCACCGTTGGTTTCGCTGCAGAGCAGGTGGATCAGGTCGTTCACATCATCGGCAATGCCATAAATTTCTGTCCGGTTGCAGGTGCTCAATACAAATAATTCCTGCAAACCCATTGTACGGGCTTTTTCAAGCAAACGTTTATATTGATCGGGGCCGATGGCGAATTCGCCACGGATAGACGTATCAGATTTTTTATAGTTGATCCCGGCTGTAAAGAATTGATTGATCTGCATAACAGTGGCTCTCGTGAATATCCTGTTTCTACTGCAAAGGTATCCGCGGATATCCCGACGAAAATATGAGATTCGTCAATCTATTGTCATTTCTCTGTCATGTTTCGTCATGACAATCGATTCATCCTTCAATATACCCGCTTATCCGCAGACCCTATATTACGAACATTTGTTCGCGAACAAGGCTGTGCAAGCATTGTTGTTTACTTTTGCAACATATTATGACCATGCAACAGCCCGTACAAAGCGCCATCCTCCTCATGAACCTCGGTTCACCGGATTCAACAGAAGTAAAAGATGTGAGAAGATACCTGAACGAATTCCTGATGGATGAGCGGGTGATCGATATGCCTTTTTTAACCAGGGCATTGCTGGTACGGGGCATTATTGTTCCCTTCCGGGCACCCAAATCCGCGGAAGCATATCGTACCATCTGGACAAAGGAAGGGTCACCGCTGATCGTTCTCACCAAACAGTTGCAATCCGCATTGCAACAGCAGGTGCAGGAGCCGGTAGCCATTGCCATGCGTTACGGCAATCCGTCTCCCAAACAGGCCTATGATGAGTTGCTAAAAGAGCATCCCGGCCTCAAGGAAGTCCTCATCGTTCCGCTTTATCCGCATTATGCCATGAGCAGTTATGAAACCGCTGTGGAATTTGCAAAAGAACAGTATGCAGAAGGCAATTATCCTTTCCGCATCTCTTTTATAAAACCTTTTTATGATGATGCAGATTACCTGGAAGCCCTTGCTCAAAGTATGCGTCCTTACCTGCAGCAGGATTATGATCACCTCCTTTTCAGTTATCATGGTATCCCAGAGCGGCATATCCGCAAGAGCGATACCACGGGATGCCATTGCCTGCAGGTAAACAATTGCTGCGAAACCGCATCGCCTGCTCATGCCACCTGTTACCGGCACCAGGTGATGCAAACCACAAAAATGGTTGCGGAAAAACTTGGTCTGCCAAAAGAAAAATACAGTGTTTCTTTCCAGTCGCGGCTGGGCAAAGGGTGGCTGCAGCCTTTTACCGATAAGCGTTTGGAACAAATGCCCGCTGAAGGCATCAAAAAATTGCTCATCATCTGCCCGGCGTTTATCAGTGATTGCCTTGAAACACTGGAAGAAATTGCAGAACGCGGGAAAGAAAGTTTTCTCGGAGCAGGCGGCGAAACTTATACCATGATCCCCTGCCTGAATATCCATCCGCTTTGGGTAAACACACTGGTAAAATGGGTGGATGCGGTTAAGAACGGAAACAGGGAAATGGTGGGAGAGAAGTGAAAAGTGAATGGTTAATAGTTAAAAGTGAATAGTGAAAAGTAATTTCAGCCGTCCAACGATAATTCTTAATTTTTAATTCTTAATTTTAATTATCCGTGTACGCTTATATCAAAGCACTTCACATTATTTTCATCGTTACCTGGTTTGCGGGGCTTTTTTATATCCCTCGCTTATTTATTTATGCTACCGAAGCCGGGGATAAATCCGAGGCAGAAAAAAATATTCTGCGTGCACAGTTATCGGTGATGATGAAGCGCCTCTGGTATGGCATCACCTGGCCTTCCGCCATCCTTACCTTGATTTTTGGTACCTGGGTATTGATTGAAGGCAACTGGTATAAACAGGTTTTTGAGCCCGGGGGGCGCTGGTTGCTCATTAAACTGGTTTTCGTGGTATTACTTTATGCCTATCATTTCAGCCTGCAGGCCATATTGAAGCAGGAATTAAAAGGGGAGTATCGTTACAGTTCTCAGCAACTTCGTATCTGGAATGAAGTGGCCACCATTATCCTCATCGCCGTAGTAATGCTGGTGGTAGTAAAACAAAGCATCAGCATGGTTTGGGGGCTGGTTGGGCTGGTGCTCTTCATTGCCCTCCTGATGGCGTCCATCCGGATCTATAAGCTTCTCCGTGAAAAATAAGGCGGGTTGTTATTCATTGGTGAAAGGTGTTTATTGATCAAAAACTGAGCATTCTCCACGCACCACTCACATCCCTATATTTCTTACCTTCGCTGCCTTTAAAACCTGCCGGAAACCCGGCGGGTAGCAACTTTCAAGCGATTTACAGGATATGAGTGCGAAATACGCCGAATTCTCCGGGCTCAACCTCCCGGCGATCGAACAGGAAATACTGGCAAAATGGAACGAAGGGCAGGCATTTGAAAAAAGTGTCAGTCTCCGCGAAGGCAAAACCCCGTTTGTATTTTATGAAGGGCCACCCAGCGCCAATGGTATGCCCGGCATACACCATGTGATCTCCCGGACCTTGAAGGATATGGTTTGCCGCTATAAAACCATGCAGGGTTTCCAGGTAAAACGCAAGGGCGGATGGGATACGCATGGCCTCCCTATTGAACTGGGCGTAGAGAAAGAATTAGGTATTACAAAGGAAGATATCGGTAAAAAAATAAGCGTTGAGGAATACAACCAGAAATGCCGCGAAGCCGTTCTGCGCTTTAAGGGCAAATGGGATGAACTCACCACCAAAATGGGTTATTGGGTCGATCTGAACGATCCTTATATCACTTACGAAAACAATTACATCGAATCGCTCTGGTGGCTGTTGAGCGAATTGTATAAAAAAGGATATCTCTACGAAAGCGTGAGTATCCAACCTTATTCCCCTGCAGCGGGTACCGGATTAAGCTCGCATGAACTGAACCAACCCGGCACATATAAAGATGTAAAAGACACTTCCGCTGTTGCCATGTTCAAAGCGGTGAGGAATGAGCAGAGTGAATTTCTTTTTAAAGAAATTACTCCCTCTCCACGCAGTGGAGAGGGCCGGGGTGAGGGAAACGGTGAGGTATTTTTTATGGCCTGGACCACCACTCCCTGGACACTCCCCTCGAACCTGGGTTTAACAGTAGGTCCGGAGATTGAATATGTATTGGTAAAAACATTCAACCCTTATACGCATCTTCCCGTTCATGTGGTACTCGCAAAAGCATTGCTGGGAAAATATTTTAAACCCGAAGGAGAGAATGGCGATTTTGAAGGATACAATGAGAAAGCGAAGATCCTTCCCTGGCAGGTACTTACTTCCTGCAAAGGCTCAGCACTCGAAAACTGTGAATACGAACAATTGCTCCCTTACGAAGCCAACTCACTGGAAAAAATTCTTGAAACCACACCCGGTGCCAAACCTTTCCGCGTAATCCTCGGCGATTTCGTTACCACGGAAGATGGAACCGGTATCGTTCACACAGCACCCGCGTTTGGTGCAGATGATTACCGTGTTGGAAAGAAATACAATATCGGGATACTGACCATGGTAGACCGGCAGGGAAAATTTGTAGAGGGCCTCGGCGAATTCAGTAACCGCTATGTAAAAAATTACAAAGACGAGAAAGAGTATGTGGATGTGAACGTGGATATCAGTGTAAAACTGAAAAAAGAAAACCGCGCTTTCAAAGTAGAAAAATACGAACACAGTTACCCGCATTGCTGGCGCACCGATAAACCCATATTGTATTATCCGCTGGATGCATGGTTTATTAAAACCACAGCGGTTAAAGACAGGATGGTGGAACTGAACAAAACGATTAACTGGAAACCGCGTTCAACCGGAGAGGGCCGTTTTGGTAACTGGCTCGAGAATATGGTAGACTGGAACCTGAGCCGCAGCCGTTACTGGGGAACGCCGCTTCCGGTATGGAGAACGGAGGATGGCAGCGAGGAAATTTGCATCGGCTCTATTGCCGAACTCAATGAAGGCATCCGCAAAGCCAATGAAGTATTGGGTGGCGGGGTGAATAAAAATTATTTGCATGAAGGCATCCTCGACCTGCACAAACCGTATGTGGATGATATCGTACTGGTAAGTGCTTCCGGTAAACCCATGAAACGCGTCCCGGATCTGATCGATGTTTGGTTCGACAGCGGCGCCATGCCGTATGCACAATGGCATTATCCTTTTGAGAACAAAGAACTCATTGATAAAGGACAGGCATTCCCTGCCGATTTTATCGCTGAAGGGGTTGACCAAACCCGTGGCTGGTTTTATACCCTGCACGCACTGGGAGTGATGCTGTTTGACAGTGTGGCATACAAGGCGGTGGTGAGCAATGGACTGGTTCTCGATAAAGATGGAAACAAAATGAGCAAACGCCTCGGTAACGTGGTGAACCCATTTGAAACTATCGAAAAATTCGGAGCCGACGCTACGCGTTGGTACCTTATCACCAATGCTTCTCCCTGGGATAACCTGAAATTTGATATCGCAGGGATACAGGAAGTGCAGCGCAAATTCTTCGGTACTTTATACAATACCTACCAGTTCTTCGCACTATATGCCAATGTGGATGGATTTGCGTTCGAACAGGCACCGGTACCATTGGCAGAAAGACCCGAGATCGACCGCTGGATCCTTTCTTCCCTGAATACACTGGTGAAAAATGTTACCCGGTTCATGGATGATTATGAACCCACACTTGCCGGCCGTGCAATCGAAGAATTTCTCGATGAACACCTCAGCAACTGGTATGTACGCCTTTGCCGCCGCCGTTTCTGGAAAGGTGAATATGAACAGGATAAGATCAGCGCCTACCAAACGCTGTATGAATGCCTCGAAACCATTGTACGGCTGATGGCGCCGATTTCGCCGTTCTTCAGCGATGCGGTTTTCCGTAACCTGAATGCGGTAACCGGGCGGTTTGAAGTTGGTTCGGTTCACCATGCCGATTTCCCGGTTGTAAACGAAGCTGCTATCGATGCTTCACTGGAAGAAAGGATGCAACTGGCGCAGGATGTTTGTTCGCTGGTACTTTCGCTCCGGAAAAAAGTGAATATCAAAGTACGCCAGCCGCTGCAAAAACTGATGATTCCCGTACTGGATGCCGGCATGAAAACACAACTGGAGCGTATCGAAGACCTGATCAAGGCGGAAGTGAATGTGAAAGAAATGGAATATATCACCGAAACGGAAGGCGTGATCAGTAAGAAGGTAAAGCCCAATTTCAAGGCCCTGGGTAACCGGATGGGGGCCAAAATGAAAGCCGTTACCGCTGCGATCAATGGGTTTGATCAGTCGGATATCGCCCTGCTGGAGAAAGAGGGAAAATTCAATTTATTGATTGATAACGAGGAACTTACCATTGGTTTGTCTGATGTAGAGATCATTGCCGAAGATATCCCCGGCTGGAGTGTGGCAAGCAAGGGTAGCCTGACCGTGGCTTTGGATATCACCCTTACCGACGAACTCCGCCAGGAAGGTGATGCACGCGAGTTTGTGAACCGGGTCCAAAATATCAGAAAAGAAAGCGGTTTTGAACTCACAGACCGTATATTCGTGACCGTTCTTGAGGCCCAAAGCCTTAAGCCGTCCATAATTAAATATAACGACTATATTTGCCGCGAAATTTTGGCAGATACCATTGAATGGGCCACTGAAATAGCCGGTGGCACTGAAATTGAGATCAATGATGTGCTGTTAAAAGTGGCAGTTAATAAAAAAGGATAACATTGTATGCCAACTAAGAAACCTGCTCCCAAAAAGGGCGCTCCGGCAAAAAAAACGGCTAAGCCAGCTCCCAAAAAAGCGGCACCAGCCAAGAAGGTTGTAAAGCCTGCGGCAAAACCGGCAAAAAAAGCTGTGCCTGCTAAAAAGGTAGTGGCAAAGTCGGCTCCAAAAAAAGCGGCCCCTGCAAAAAAAGCAGCAAAACCTGCTCCCAAGCCGGCCCCGAAAAAAGTAGTGGCAAAACCGGCTCCTAAAAAAGCTGCCCCTGTAAAAGCGGTAAAGCCCGCCCCTAAGCCGGCGCCGAAACCCGTTGCCAAACCGGCTGTAAAAGCGGCACCTGCCAAAGCGGCCGCCCCTGCGCCTGCGCCCAAACCCGCACCTGTGCATGTGAAACCTGAAGTTAAACCGGCTCCGGCCCCCTATGTTAGACCCGTGAAGAAACAACCCGAACCCATTAAAGAAGTAAAAGTTCCCAAGATCAATACCAAAACCAGCGTTCCTTACCAGCCCGGGTATACCCAGTTGGAAAAAAGGGCCGATGCCGCCCGTACGAACGGCGATCCGCTTGTTCGTTACAGCGATGCTGAACTGGCTGAATTCCGTGAGCTAATCGGCCGCAAGCTGGAAGCCGCTAAAAAAGAACTGGCTTACCTGCAGGGGCTCATTACCCGTAAAGACGATATGGGTGGCGATAACGATGATGCCCGTTATATGACGATGGAAGATGGCAGTATGAGCATGGAAAGAGAGCAGCTAAGCCAGATGGCCAGCCGCCAGATCACTTATATCGACCATCTTGAAAAAGCGATGATGCGTATTGAAAGTAAAACATATGGCATCTGTCGAGTAACAGGAAAACTCATCGATAAAGCCCGCCTGCGCGCTGTGCCGCATGCAACGCTCAGCCTTGAAGCAAAACTGGGCCTTGTGAAACCTGCACCGGATCAGCAATAAACTGGAAAATATCAATTAAAATAAAAGCTGCAGGAATGCGGCTTTTTTTATGCTTGTAGAACAGAGGAACAAAGAACGAAAAATTGAAATGGGAAACGCTCAATAAATCTACCGGTCCTTAAATCCGGTCAGCATTCATCTGTTCTTTTTTCTGCTGTTCGATATTCACTTCACCTCCTGCATATCCACGAGTTTCCGGTAAATCCCATTTAAGGCGAGCAGGGTTTCGTGGTTACCACGTTCCACGATTTCTCCTTTTTGTAAAACAATGATCTCATCGGCATGACGGATGGTGGAAAGCCGGTGTGCAATTACAAGCGATGTGCGGTTCTGCATCATATTATTGATCGCATCCTGAACCAATCGCTCACTTTCGGTATCGAGCGAGGAAGTGGCTTCATCAAGGATGAGTATGGGCGGGTTTTTTAATACAGCGCGGGCAATGGTGAGTCTTTGTCTTTCGCCGCCACTCAGTTTGCTGCCCCTGTCGCCGATATTCGAATCAAAGCCGTCCTCTTTCTGCTCAATAAAATGCAATGCATTGGCCACCAGTGCTGCATGCCTGATCTGCTCTGATGTAGCATTCGAAACGCCGAGTGCGATATTGTTGGCGATACTGTCATTGAATAGAATAGGTTCCTGTGTTACGATACCCATCAGTGCGCGAACAGATTGCAGCGAATAGTTGCGGATATTTACCCCATCGATCAGTAATTCTCCTTCACTAACATCATGAAACCGCGGTACGAGATCGGCGAGGGTACTTTTACCCGCGCCAGAGGATCCAACAAGTGCAATGGTTTTTCCTTTTTCAATTTTCAGGTTGATGTTTTTCAGGATCACTTTATCATCGTAGGAAAAAGAAACATTTCTGAATTCAATACATTCCCTGAATTCGGATATGGATGCAGCATCTGCAGGATCAGTAACGGTTACAGGGGCCTGCAAAATTTCTTCAATACGCTGGATCGCCGCACTGCCCCTTTGTGCATTATAGAATGCGGTGGATAATGATTTGGACGGGTTGATGATCTGTGTAAAGAAAACGATATACGTAATAAAACTTTCCGGTGTTAATCCCACTTCTTTACCCAATACCAGTTTACCGCCGAACCAAAGAATACAACTCAATACCAATACCCCGAGGAATTCGGAAAGCGGTGAAGCCAGGTCGCGGCGGAAATTCATCCGGTTGCGGATGTGGTTGAGGGTATGGTTTGTTGTAAAAAATTTACCACGCAATAGTTTCTCCGCATTAAATGCTTTGATCACCCGCAGACCACCCAGTGTTTCATCGAGTATCGACATCAGTGTTCCCAATGTTTCCTGCGAAGCAGTGGATTGTTTTTTGAGAGAACGGCTTACACGGCCGATAATAAAACCTGTAAGTGGTAACAATACGAGCAGGAATAAAGACAATGCCGGGCTGAGATACACCAATGATACCAGGATGATGAGAATATTCAGCGGGTCGCGGATCAGCCCTTCAAGCGTGCTCATCACACTCCATTCCACTTCGTTTGCATCGTTGCTCATACGGCTGATGATATCGCCCTTACGCTGCTCGGTAAAGAAACCAATGGGCAGTTCAAGGATCTTTGAATAGAGATCGGACCTGAGTTTCGTCATCACATAATTCCGCATCGGTGCCAGTACCCGGAACGACAGATAAGTGAACAGGTTTTTAAAAAAAACGGAAAGGATAATGATCAGACAGATGGCGCCGAGTGCGTAAACTTCACCATGCAATACGATGAGTTGCCCGATATAATATTTCAGGTAATTCAGTACACTTTCAGCAGAAAAGGAAAGGACAGGTGCAGTTTGGAGGAATTTTTCTTTCCCGAAAAGCATCTGTAAAAATGGCGCCAGCATAGCCAGTGATACGAGCGAAAACAGGATGGAAAGCAGGTTAAACAGCAGGTAAAGTGCGATGTTCCGCTTTTGTGACCGGAGATAAAAAAGGATACGCGCAAATCGCTTCATAACTGGAAACCGTTAAAACGAGGCAAAGTAAGTAATTTTACCGCCAATCAAATGTTAGAATATGGAGGAAGGTAAGCGCCAGCGGCAGGTGGCAGGTGCCCTGCAGGAAGAACTGAATAATATATTCCGTCATCTCGGCCTGTCGATGCTGGATGGTGGAATGATCTCGATCTCGTCTGTGAAAGTAACCCCCGACCTGCTGGAAGCGAGGATCTACCTGAGTCTTTTCCAGGTAAAAAATAGCAAAGCTGTGATGAAAACCATTGAATCGCGTGCCTGGGAAATCAAACGGGAACTGGCTGATAAAATGAAACACCAGCTGCGCCGTATCCCGGTATTGCATTTTTACCTCGACGATACGCTGGATTATGTGTTCAGGATGGAAGAGATCTTTAAGCAGATTGATGAAAAAAAGCAAGACGGGGATAAGTCAGAAAATTAGCGGATTTCGCATTGGCGGATTTGTATCATAACCTTAACGGTATCCGGTACAAATGTTTAACCGGTAATGCTTCGACCCGATCATTCAAACCCAAAATTCATTGATCCGTCAATCCGCAGATTCGAAATCCACAAATCCGCAAATCAAAATAATCTTTACGCATGAACCTGTTGTTCGCATGGCGTTATTTCCGGTCGCGCAAATCCACGAATGCCATCAATGTGATCGCGTGGATCAGTATTACAGCGATTGCGGTAGGCAGTGCGGCACTCATCATTGTGTTAAGTGTGTTCAATGGTTTTGAAGGATTGGTGAAAGGGTTGTATGCCGATTTCTATGCCGATATGCGCATCGTTCCTGCAACAGGAAAAACGATTCATCTTTCTGCCGGTACCATCCATTCTCTCCGGGCAACAGAAGGCATAACCGGCATCAGTTTTACTGCAGAAGAAAAAGCAGTATTAAGCGGTGCTTTGCAAACTATCGTTACAGTAAAAGGTGTGGATGAACAGTACACATCCGTAACGAATATCAATACCCCGCAACATATCCCCAAGGGAAAATTCTCTCTCGGAACGGCTGCAGAACCTGAAATGGTTCTGGGTGCAGGTATCGAAAATGCCGCGGGAGTGGAAGTGGAAAAAAACCTTTATCCCGCCACTTTGTATATGCCGAACCGCAAAGCAGGTAAATTACTTTCTGAAGACGGGTTGAATTCTTTCAGCATCAAACCCTCTGGTGTTTTTCTGATACAACAGGATTTTGATAATAAATATATTTTTACCAACCTTGGTTTTGTAAAATATATGCTCGATATGCAGCCGGATGAATTCAGTTCGGTGGAAATGAAGATCAACAGGCCTGCAGATGAAGTGAAAAAGAAGCTGCAGGCATTGCTTGGTACCTCTTATATTATTGAGACGAGGTATGAACAAAATAAAAGTTTGTATGGTGTGATGCAATTGGAAAAATGGGTGATCTATGGGATCCTGTCGCTGATCCTGGTTGTTGCGGCTTTTAATATGATCGGCGCATTAACCATGCTGGTCCTGGAAAAACAAAAAGACATTGCCGTATTAAAAGCAATGGGTGCAAATGAACAACTGGTGCAGAAAATTTTTCTTGGAGAGGGATTGCTGCTGGCAGGTATCGGGGCTACAGCCGGGATTTCTATAGCACTCTTAACCTGCTGGATACAATTGCATTTCAAACCCGTTAAACTTGGCGGCAATACTTTTATCATCGATTATTACCCTGTAAAAATGCTGCCTGCGGATTTTCTGCTGGTGATCATCACCGTTACAATCATCGCTGTTGGTGCTGCATGGATCCCTTCGAGGAAAGCTGCGCAGCAATTATTCTCGTTGAAAAGCTGAGGGGAATTTAGCTTATTCAGTTTGGAGTTAGGAATTTGGAGTCAGAAATTAATAGTAAAGAATGCTACCAAATACTTTTCAAACTCTTTAACCTCTAAAAATATTTTAACCATCTCCGCGAAACTCTGCGGCCCCTGCGACTCTGCGGTAAAATTATCAATGATGGTTTGGGTACTGCGGAATATAATGGGGCGTAAACAATGTAAAACTATTATAGTCTCTTTCCCTCCTGTCTTTCTCCTGCGAAAAAAAGAAAAACCCGCCACAAGTATGACGGGTTTCAACCTGGTTTACATTTCTTATTAATAATCTCCTAACGTCTCTGGTAATTGTGCAAGCGCTTTGGCGAGTTGTTCATCATTTGGTGCGATGCCATGCCATTCATGGCTTCCTTCCATAAAATCAACACCCTTACCCATCCCGGTCTTCATCAGGATACAGATCGGTTTTCCCTGTCCGGTCATTGATTTGGCTTTATCGAGCATCGCAACGGTATCATCCATATCGTTGCCGTTCATTTCGAGAACGGTCCAGTTAAAGGCGTCAAATTTTGCAGGGAGATTATCAAGCCCCATTACTTTATTGGTAGGTCCGTCGATCTGCTGGCCATTCCAGTCGATGGTAGCGATCAGGTTATCCACTTTATGGTGCGCTGCAAACATAATGGCTTCCCAGTTCTGGCCTTCATCCAGTTCCCCGTCGCCATGCAGGGAAAACACGAGATGCGGGTCGCCGTTTAATTTTTTGGTGAGGGCAGCGCCAATGGCAACACTCATTCCCTGTCCCAGTGATCCGCTTGCTACGCGAACACCGGGAAGATGCTCATGCGTGGTGGGATGCCCCTGTAGGCGTGAATTGATCTTGCGGAAAGTGGCGAGTTCTTTTACATCGAAATAACCGGAACGGGCCAATGCGGAATAATAAACCGGCGAAATGTGTCCATTGGAAAGAAAGAAAAGGTCCTCTCCTTTTCCATCCATCGAAAAATCGCGGTTATGTTTCATGATCTGGAAAAACAATGCGGCGAAATAATCGGCGCATCCGAGTGAACCGCCCGGGTGGCCGCTTTGCACGCCATGCACCATTCTTACGATATCGCGGCGCATTTGCGTGGCCACATCTTTCAGTTCCTGTATACTTGCCATCTGTATCTGAATTATATGGGTGCGAAGATAGGCGGTAAAATGAAAAGCCGGATAACAAGCCTGTTTTTTATCGGGAACCATCCCCGTATAACTCCAGCCCCCCAACTCCTAACTATTTATTATTTTCGCCCCACTTAAAACCAGAATGTATGTCGGAAGAATTGTCCATGATCATCGAAGATGCGGAAGAAACCATGCGGAAGGCGATCAATCACCTCGAAGCGGAACTTACCAGGATCCGGGCCGGGAAGGCCAATCCCACTATGCTGGATGGCATTACGGTGGAATATTATGGATCACCCACACCCATCGCGCAGGTTGCCAATATCAGCGTGCTCGATGTTCGCACGATCAGCATCCAGCCCTGGGAAAAAAATATGCTCGGGCCCATTGAAAAAGCCATCATGCAGGCCAATATCGGTATCACACCCCAGAACGACGGGAACCAGATACGGCTTTTTCTGCCGCCGCTTACTGAAGAGAGAAGAAAGGAACTTGTGAAAAAATCAAGTGCTGAAGGGGAGCAGTCAAAAGTGGCGATCCGCAGTATCCGCCGTGATGCCATTGAACAGGTAAAGAAACTGCAGAAAGACGGCTTAAGCGAAGATGCGGCAAAAGACGGCGAAAGCAGTGTGCAGGAATTGACAGATAAATATATTGCACTGGTAGACAAACATCTTTCTGTAAAAGAGAAAGAGATCATGACCGTATAAAATTATCTGCTGTTTGTAGTGAACGGGTATCGTTTTCAGGAAAAGGAAAAGATACCCGTTTTATTTGGCATCTTCTGTGATAAACTGTTGGAACCCGTATTTTTCAGATTTGTCGTTAAATGTTTTGATGATCGCTTCTTCCAACGAAATACCCAGCAAAGAAGCCAGCAGGTCGAGGTAGATGGCGATACCGCCGATCTCTTCCTGCAGCATTTCCTTCGTAATATCTTTTGCAGTATAACTGCTGCCGCCATCGATGCCCCCCAGTTGTACCCGCTGCATTTTCTTGATCATGTTGCATAACTCGCCAACTTCGCCAGCCAAAGCAGTTGTCCAGTAACTGAGGGGCTGGTTATCGTAAGTTTTAAAACCCCCGATGGCCCTTTGTGTATTCAATGAGCGGAATGCTGCAAGATCCAGTTTCATGATTGCATTATTTTTTGTTGACAAGATACACCCCGGCAAGAATGATGGCTAAGCAACCCATCTGCATCCAGGTTACAGTTTCACCGCCGATCACGCCCCATAATACCGCGATAAAAGGGATGCCATAGGTTACCATCGAAGCGAAAAGCGTTCCCGCCCGTTTTACCAGCATATAAAAGAGAATGGAAGCGATCGCTGTTCCGCCAACACCCAATACAAATGAGGCGAGTGTTGAACGTATCACGGCTCCCTGTGTAAGCGGCAAGGCAAAATAGCCGGTAAAATATAGGATGATGATCGTGGGGATCACAAGAAAAACAAAAGCCACTGCAGCAATATTCAGTGAGCCGATACCGTGCATGTGCCTGCCCACCATATTTACATTGATGCCATAAAATACCGTAGCGAGTAAAACAAACAGGGTATAGGTAAACTGTTCAAAACCAAAATTCCCTTTGGGTGAAATGAGCAGGCACAGACCTGCAAAACCAATCAATACCCCGATGATTTTTTGTGTACTGGCTTTGAGTTGAAAAAAAGAAATCCCGATCAATATGGTGAACAATGGCGTCAATGCGTTCAGGATACCTGCCAATGAACTGTCGATTTTTGTTTCGGCGATACAGAAAAGATAGGCAGGAAAAAAACTGCCCAACAACCCTGACAAGATCACCAGCAGCATTTTTTCTTTCGGGATGGCTTTTACCGCTTTATAGGCAAAGGGGATCAGTACCAGTCCGGCGCTCAATATCCGGATAGAAGCAACATGATAGGGTGTAAGTGTTTTCATCCCTTCTTTCATCAGTATAAAAGAACTGCCCCAGATCAGGGAAAGAATGGAGAAAAGGCCCCAGTTAATGAGTTTGTTTTTCAAGTTGCGGAATTTAACAGGTAACAGAGAAGAGAAGCGGCAAAAATAAATAAAGCCCTGTATGAAACTTTACCGGTCGTAAAAATAATCCCGCCTTCGGGTTAAGAAGATACCTCCCTGATGAACCTGGCTTTGAAATTTCTGGCAGAAATAGTATTTTCAGGATAACCAAAACAATTCTATATGGGCATGCTGAAAGAATTCAAAGAATTTGCCATGAAAGGGAACCTGGTGGACATCGCCGTTGCCTTTGTAATGGGTGCTTCTTTCGGGAAGATTGTTACTTCTTTTGTGGATGGTATCGTAATGCCGCTGGTGGGGATGCTTACGGGTGGCGTGAATTTTAATGACAAAGTGATTAAGCTGAAAGATGCGATCCCCGAGGTAAAAGATGCAGCCGGCAAAGTGGTTACTCCCGCCGTTGCAGAAGTGTCGGTTAAATACGGCACATTCATCACCAATGTATTTGATTTTATCGTAGTGGCTTTTTGTGTTTTCCTGATGATCAAAGCCATGAATAAAATGAAAAAAGAAGCCCCTGCTGCCGCTGCCCCTGCCGGACCACCTGAGCCCACTGCCGCAGAGAAACTCCTGGCAGAGATCAGGGATTCGCTGAAGAAAGTGGATTAAGTGACTATACCGTGAATCGTTAATCGTGAATCGTGAACCCAGCTGCTGCAGGCAGCATTGACGATTGAGGATTCACGATAAAACGCGTGGATAACTAATTTTCCCGGGCTGCCCGTTTTCGGGCAGTTTCGGCTTTCTTTGCAGCTAAAGATCCTGACCAGTGAACAATGTGAGTTACCAGATCAAATTGGAGCAGTTCGAAGGGCCGTTCGACCTGTTGTTGTTTTTTATTGAGCGCGATGAACTGGATATCTACAATATCCCCATCACCAAAATCATCAACGATTTCCTTGATTTTATTCACCAGGGCGAGAAACTGAATATCGAGCTGAGCAGCGAGTTCATTTTATTTATCTCCACCCTGATGCGTATCAAGGCCCGTTTGCTGCTTCCGCGCAAGGAAGTGGATGCGCAGGGTAATGAAATTGATCCGCGCCAGGAACTGGTTGACAAGATCCTTGAATACAAACGTTTCAAAGAAGCCGCCGTTAAAATGGCCGAGATGGAAGCCGAGCGTATGCTGATGATCCGCCGCGGTAACCTGCAGCGTGAGATCGCCCGTATCGGCGAAGAAGCTTCGGAAGGAACCGAAATACAAACCATCACGCTTTTCAAACTGATGAAAGCTTTTGAAAAAGTGATGCAGCGTTTGCAGGACAGGCAGAACCGCCCGGTACACACGGTGGTCCGGTATAACTATACGATGGAAGGGAGCCGGGATTATATGCTCAGCACCGTACAGAAAGAAAAAACGGTTTCATTTGAAAAAGTATTTGATGTTTGCGAAGACCGTATCCATGCCATTTTTCTTTTCCTCTCTATCCTTGAACTGGCGCAGCAGAAATTTATGAAACTGCTGGTAGGGCAGGGCATGAATAATTTTATTGTTGAGTGGAATGAGAACCGCGAAGAGGAATTAAAAGCGGAAGGACTTACCGAAGAAGACGTTGCCATCCGTCCGGATGAACCGGTGGATATGGGTGATGGAGATACAGCTTTTACGGAACCACCCATAGCAGAATAGGCCGCTTTCTTTGTTGAATGTACTTTTTCAATTCCTGTAAAAACAGCGGGGATACCGTTGGGCAGCCATTGCTGTTGCAGATCATATCCGGGTATACTTCTTTCTCAGGAATACAGCTATGTGCATGCAATACCACAAAACGTGCATAAGCCAGGTTATTGCTGCTGTCAAGGCCATGTAACTTGAAAGCATCTCCGAAATTTCCCCTGTAAAAATTACCTACCCTGTATTTCCCCAATGAACTGCATCCGCAGCCCTCTTTGTTTCCATACAAAACATTGGCACGGTACTGGTTTCCACAGGCACCATGCGCCACCAGTCCGCTGGTAAGTAAGCTGCCATTGGTAAGGTTGTAAACAAAAAATCGCTTGCGGCCATTGTGAATGGAAAGATCAAGCATAAAACAGAGAGTGGTATCCATCTTGTTTGTTTTGCAGAACCTTTTAGCCTCTTCCAGTCTTGCGGTTATTTTATCAGTACTGGTGGGTCCGGGTGTGCGTAACTGAAATATCCCCAGTAAAGCAGCAGTGAAAAGCCACATTCTTTTTCTCACAGAGATGTGACAAAACAAAAAATCCATACCGCGAAGTATGGATTTTATAAATCTTTTGCAAATGATTATCCGTGTAACAGTTCAACCTTTAGTTTTTCTTTCATCAGTTCCCGTACAGCATCGGCAATACCTTGTGCATCATAGGCACATTCGCGGTGCAGTTCTTTTGGCGTGCCGTGCTCTACCAGCCTGTCGGGGATACCCAGTATTTTTACATCAGCTCTGTAGCCATATTTATTCA
This sequence comes from Chitinophagaceae bacterium, assembly GCA_004028765.1. Classification (GTDB taxonomy): domain Bacteria; phylum Bacteroidota; class Bacteroidia; order Chitinophagales; family Chitinophagaceae; genus Sediminibacterium. The sequence continues at coordinate 54,607 of SAIX01000065.1, forward strand.
TGAATTCCAGCACTGCGCTTCCGAATCCGCCTACTACCGTGCCATCTTCTACCGTAACGACCTTTGTATAATGGCTGAAAACCTCATGCAGCAGTTCTTCATCGATGGGTTTTACAAAACGGAGATCATAATGTGCGGGATTAATGCCCTGTGTCCGCAGTTCGCGGATGGCAGCCTGTGCAAAATTGCCCGGGTGGCCAAAACTCAGTATCGCGATTTCTTCGCCGTCTTTCAGTTTGCGGCCTTTCCCGATAGGTAATTCCTCGAAAGCGGTTTTCCATTCGGCCATCACACCTTCCCCTCTCGGGTAACGGATCACAAAAGGATATTGGTTTTTTTCCAGTTGTGCGGTATACATCAGGTTGCGCAGTTCCTGTTCGTTCATCGGTGCGCTGATCACCATATTCGGTATACAACGCATGTAAGGAATATCATAACAGCCATGATGGGTCGGGCCATCTTCGCCCACCAGTCCGGCACGGTCGAGACAGAATACCACCGGCAGTTTCTGTATCGCCACATCATGCACCACCTGGTCGTAGGCCCTTTGCATAAAGGATGAATAGATATTACAGAAAACGCGCATTCCCTGCGTGGCAAGGCCGGCACTCACGGTTACAGCATGTTGCTCGCAAATGCCCACATCAAAAGCACGGTGCGGCATTTTTTCCATCATAAATTTCAGCGAGGAGCCACTCGGCATAGCAGGGGTTACACCCATAATGGCGGCATTCTGTTCGGCCAGTTCAATCATGGTATGGCCAAATACATCCTGGTATTTGGGTGGCTGCGGGCCATCCGCTTTCTTTTTAAAGATCTCGCCGGTTACTTTATCAAATAAGCCAGGTGCATGCCATTTTGTTTGGTCTTTTTCAGCCAGTGCGTATCCCTTACCTTTTACGGTAACAATATGCAGCAGTTTGGGACCGGGTATTTTTTTCAGATCCGTAAGGGTATCTACGAGCTTCGTGATATTGTGTCCATCAATGGGCCCGAAATACCGGATCTTTAATGATTCAAAAAGATTGCTGCTCTTGGTTACCACATTTTTTAAAGAGGCTTCCAGCTTGCCCGCCATTTCCCGCGTGAAATTTTTTCCAACGGGAAGTTTACCCATCAGGTTCCATATTTCATCTCTTACTTTATTGTACGTAGGAGAGGTACTGATATCGGTAAGGTATTCTTTCAGCGCACCCACATTGGGGTCGATGCTCATGCAGTTATCGTTCAGGATGATAAGTACATCACTATCGGCTACACCCGCATGGTTCATGGCTTCAAAAGCCATACCGGCCGTCATCGACCCATCCCCGATCACGGCAACGGATTTCCGGTTCTCTCCCTTGTATTTCGCTGCCATGGCCATACCAAGGGCCGCAGAAATAGAAGTGGAAGAATGCCCTACCCCAAATGTATCATAGGGGCTTTCGCTTCTTTTCGGGAAGCCGCTGAGCCCTTTGTATTTGCGGTTGGTGACAAAATTATCGCGGCGGCCGGTCAGTATTTTATGCCCGTAAGCCTGGTGGCCCACATCCCAAACCAGTTGATCGTAAGGAGTATTGTACACATAGTGAAGTGCCACAGAAAGCTCTACTACGCCCAGGCTGGCAGCAAAATGGCCTCCATGAACGCTCACAACATCCACGATGTATTGCCTTAACTCATCGCAAACCTGGTGTAACTGTTCGCGGGTCAATGTTTTAAGATCATCGGGGGCATTGATCTGCTGAAGAAGGGGTCCTGGCGTAATCTGCATCCGGGATGGTTTTAAATGTAAAAATACGTTTTTCAGGCTCCCAAACTGCCTGGTTCTCCTTTAACGCCCGATTGCAAATATGGTTCGGGGGATGAAAACCGTAAATTCTGCCAGACAGACACCGATTTTGCCATTAATCAAATTTAGCGGGGCTTTGGGCGGGCTTTCCTTCTATATTTGTTGGAACATGAGAAGTAAATCTTCCCTATACTGGAGCTGTCAGCTCGGAGGCTGGTTATTCTATGGCCTTACAATGGTGTTCTTCGCATTTATTTTCGAGAACAAGACCAACCATATCCTCTACCCCCGTATTGCCATCACGATCCTTTTCGGGTTGCTGTTCACGCATTTGCTGCGCGAACTCATTATCCGGCTCAAACTGCGCCCGCCTATCCAGGTGCAGGGCTGGTGGCTGTTAACCGTTACGGTGATCTGTATCATCGTTCTTTTTAACCTTGCCAACAGTGCCATCGTGGAATGGCTGCAGGTGTATGATCCCAAGATCAAGATCTCGGTGGAGAAAAGGTTTTTATCCAATCTTTTTCTCGATTCGCCCCTGGTGCTGGTATGGGCCTCCATTTATTATGTATGGCATTATGTGGAACTGGGTTCCAAGAACGAGATCCAGAAAGTGCGGCTGGAAAGTTTGGTAAAAGAACTGGAACTTAAAACGATCAAATCGCATATCAACCCGCATTTTATTTTTAATGCGCTCAACAGTATCCGCGCACTCGTGGATGAAAATCCCGAAAGGGCAAGAACAGCCATTACGGAACTGAGCAATATCCTGCGCAGCAGTATGCAGGCTGAAAAAATGGAGACTGTTCCTTTTGAGAAGGAATTGAATATTGTAAAAGATTATCTCGCACTGGAACATATCCGGTTTGAAGACAGGCTGCAGGTGGAATACGATATTGATGAAGATACCCTTGACCAGCCGGTACCGCCGATGATGCTGCAGACGCTTGTGGAGAACGCGATCAAACATGGCATCAGCAAACAGAAAAACGGGGGGTCTATAAAAGTGATCTCCGATTACCGCGACAGCCATCATGAACTGATTGTTCAGAATTCAGGCCATATCGAAGCCAACAGCTCCAATACCGACGGGTTTGGCATCAACAGTACGCGCAACCGTTTAAAACTGCTTTTTGGGGGCAATGCCGCCTTTGACATCCGTAATATCGGCGGGGATATGGTAGAGGCTTCCGTAAAAATGCCCGTGCAGGAATTACATTCTTAAAATCAATTTATACATTCGTATCATGGCAATCAAAGCAATTATTATCGATGATGAACGACTGGCCCGCAACGAACTCAAGAAACTTTTGCAGGACCATTCCGATATTGAGGTGATCGAAGAGGCGGCAAATGTTGACGATGGGATAGAGAAGATCGAAAGCCTGAACCCCGACCTGATTTTCCTCGATATACAGATGCCGGGCAAAACCGGTTTTGACCTGCTGGCAGAAGTGGAAAAAGCACCCAAAGTGATTTTCACCACCGCTTATGATGAATACGCGATCAAGGCATTTGAAGTAAATGCGCTTGATTACCTCTTAAAGCCAATTGAACCGAAGCGACTTGCCGATGCCATTCAAAAATTACAGGCAGAAATATTCAAAGAGAATGTTGGTATCAATTCGCTGAACCGGGGGCCGCTTACCGAGTTAGACCAGGTATTTGTAAAAGATGGCGAACGCTGCTGGTTTGTAAAACTGGGCGAGATCCGTTTGTTTGAAAGTGTGGGCAATTATGCCAAAGTATTTTTTGGGACACACAAACCCCTTATCCTGAAATCGCTGAATGCATTGGAAGAAAGACTCGATGAAAGAATGTTCTTCCGTGCCAACCGTAAACATATCATCAATCTACGATGGATCGAAAAAATCGAACCTTATTTCAATGGTGGCCTGCTGGTTGACCTGAAAGGCGGTGAAAAAATTGAAGTGAGCCGCAGGCAAACGGTTAAGTTCAAAGAAATGATGAGTTTATAAAAATCGCTGTAGAGGGCCGCATCAAACTGCGGCCTTTCTTTTATCTTCACCACCCCCAAAATATGCAACCATGAAAAAAACATTTTTATTTTCTGCAGCAGTACTATTGTCGGCAATCGGCTTTGCACAGAATATCGATAAGATCATCAATGCCAAAGAAGTGGAAAGGATTGAGCAGACACTTTCATCCGATGAGATGCAGGGCCGGCGCATATTTACACCCGGGATCGAGAAGGCCGCAGCATTTATTTCCGAGGAATTTAAAAAGATCGGTTTGCAGACACTGAACAATACCAGCACTTATCTTCAGCCTTTTTCATTGATCAGGCCCAAACAGATCAGTTGTACTGGAGTAGTGGACGGTATTACGTTGAACCCTGCAAAAGAACTGATCGTTGTCCCCGGAAAAGAAACGGTAAGTGCAGATGAAAAATCGGGATATGAAAAAGTTTCAATCGCCCCCGGCCTTAACCTGATAACCGAAGCTCGGAAATATGTTAACCAGGGAAAAAGTTACCTCGTGGTGGTGGATACCTCTTACACAAAACTTTTTGCAGGGCTGGCAAGGTTTAAAAACCAGGTTTACCGGTCAGAGTTCAGTACCATATTTGTTCTCTCTGCAAAAATACCCGGTACATTTTCTGTAGAAGCGAAACATGAATTTGCCGAGCAGAAACTGGCGAACGTGGTAGGGATCATTCCCGGCAAAAGCCGGAAGAACGAGTATGTTATTTTTTCAGGGCACTATGATCATTTAGGTATCAGGCAGATGAAAGACAGTTCCGGGAAAATTTTGCCGGATTCCATTTTTAATGGGGCCAATGATGATGCAGCTGGAACAACAGCTGTGATTATGCTGGCAAAATATTTCAAAGAGCTGAAGAACAATGAACGTACACTTGTATTCGCCGCATTTACCGGCGAAGAAGCAGGTGCATTGGGGTCAACCTATTTCTCACGCCAGTTCAACCCGGCTGAAGTGGTGGCGATGTTCAATATTGAAATGATCGGAACAGAAAGTAAGTGGGGAACAAACTCAGCTTATATAACGGGTTACGAAAAAACGGATATGGGTAAAATTCTTCAGGCAAATCTTACCGGAACCGGTTTTACTTTTTATCCTGATCCTTATACGGCACAAAATCTTTTTTACCGCTCTGATAATGCCACACTGGCGAGACAGGGCGTTCCGGCACATACCATCTCCACATCTAAAATGGACAGTGAACCCAATTACCACAAAGTGAGTGATGAGATCGGCACACTGAACATGGCCAATATGGCGATGATCATCAAAGCCATTGCATTAAGTTCCCGCGGGATCGTAAGTGGGAAAGAAACACCTTCAAGGGTGGATACTTCGAGTTTACGATAAGAAGGGCTGAATGTGAAATGTGTAACGCTGAATGCAGAATGCATAATGCTGAACGCTTGTTTAGTACGATCGTGTTGTTTATATTCTCCTGGTTGATACAGTAAATACCCTGGATAAATCAATCATGCCTTCAGCGTTGAGCCTTCAGCATTTGGCATTCTCACGCATTCACAGGTGCACTATGCACAGCAGCGCCGATTTCTTTGATGAGAGAAGGGTCTTTTTCAATGGCATTCCCTACCACGATCACATCTGCACCGGCTTTACAATTCCTATAGGCTTTTTCAGGTTCTGTAATACCGCCACCGATAATCATCGGGATCTCGATACTGGCAGCCACTTTTTCGATCATGGTTTCGGTGATGGGGCGTTTGGCACCGCTGCCCGCATCCATATATATCAGCTTCATGCCGAGCATCTCACCAGCCATGGCGGTACACATCGCGATTTCATTTTTATCGGCGGGAATCGGGGTAGCATTGGAAATATACGATACGGTGGTGGGGGCCCCGCCATCGATTACCATATAGCCTGTGGGCATGATCTCGAGCCCGCTGTTTTTTACAAACGGTGCGCTGATCACATGCTGGCCAATCAGCAGTTCGGGGTTGCGCCCGGAGATGAGAGATAGATACAGTAAGGCATCGGCATATTTACTTACCTGCGAAGGGGAACCCGGGAACAATACCACGGGTATTTTGCAATCGGCTTTGATCTGGCGGATACATTCATCCAGATGCGTGGAGATCACCAGGCTGCCGCCCACGAAAAAATAATCCACTTTTGCTTCGGTACCGAGCCGGATCAGTTGCTCAATTTTGACATTGTCCACTTTGTCGGGATCGATCAGAACGGCGAAAGATTTTTTCCCTGCGCGTTTGTTCGTGGTAAACTGATGGTACAAAGCCTGCTTCATTCGGAATAAATAGGTCTATGCAAAAATGCGGAAAAGTTTTTATTTAAAACTGCTTATTCCCCCGTTGATTGACTGTTTCTTCCCAATCTCATTTCTGAAAGACCCCCGGCCGTTACGGATAGCTGCCTGCAGGCTATCCACATTTACGGAAATTTTTTTATGAAACCACCGAAAAACCTGAAAATTCTTATCTACACCTGTGCGTATTCGCTCAAATGCAGCAGGGATTTGAGGTACGGGATTTTTCCAATTCCTTTTCCACAATCTGTTGATATTTCCGCAGCGGATTTCTGAAAACGGAAGAATATTTTCGTCAACCGCATTAACAATTCCGTAATGCGGGGCCGAATACCACTAACCCATATAAACACCCTAAATACCATTGCTTTATGTCCAGCGCCCGTGCTAAAAAAGGCCTCCAGTTCAACCGCCGCTTCACCCAGGAAGATGTTAGCCCCTATGATATGTTTGAATACGATTACAGGGATAGTGTGATCAAGAACCCGAATGGTGAGAAAGTATTCGAGATGAATAATGTGGAAGTGCCCAAGCAGTGGAGCCAGATTGCCACGGATATCCTCGCACAGAAATATTTCCGTAAAGCGGGTGTGCCCCAGCCGGATGGGTCGCTTGGACGCGAAACCAGTGTAAAACAGGTGGCACACCGTATGGCCAACTGCTGGCGTGTATGGGGTGAACGCTATGGGTATTTTGCTTCAGAAAAAGATGCGCAGGTATTTTATGATGAGCTTGTATACAGCATCCTGAACCAGGCCTGTGTACCCAATTCTCCGCAATGGTTCAATACCGGTTTGCACGAAAGCTACGGCATCACCGGGAAACCACAGGGCCATTATTATGTTGACCCCAAGGATGGTAAACTGAAAAAATCGTCCAATGCCTATGAGCGCCCACAGCCGCATGCCTGTTTTATATTAAGTGTGAGTGATGACCTCGTGAATGAGGGCGGTATCATGGACCTCTGGACCCGTGAAGCGCGGATCTTTAAATATGGATCGGGTGTGGGAACGAATTTCTCCCAGATACGTGGCGGGGGCGAAAAGTTATCAGGCGGCGGTACTTCCAGCGGTTTGATGAGCTTTCTCAAAATCGGCGACCGCGCAGCCGGTGCCATCAAAAGCGGCGGTACCACCCGCAGGGCAGCTAAAATGGTTTGCCTCGATCTCGACCATCCCGAAGTAATGGATTTCATCAACTGGAAAGTGGCGGAAGAAGATAAAGTGGCTGCACTGGTTGCGGCAGGATATGATAACAGTTATGAAGGGGAGGCATATGCTACTGTATCCGGGCAGAATTCAAATAACTCGGTTCGTATTCCCAACTCATTCTTTAAAGTGCTGGAAGAGGGCGGAGATTGGGAACTCAAAGCCCGTACCGATGGCCGCACCATGAAAAAGATCCCGGCCCGTGAAGTATGGGATAAGATCGCTTATGCCGCATGGCGCTGCGCTGATCCCGGTACGCAATACGATACCACGATCAACGAATGGCATACCTGCCCCAAAGGCGGAAGGATCAATGCATCCAACCCCTGTTCAGAATACATGTTCCTTGATAATACGGCCTGTAACCTGGCATCTATCAACCTCCGCAAATTCCACGATGATGATACGAATGTATTTGATGTGGAAGGGTTTGAATATACCACCCGCCTGTGGACAACCGTTCTTGAGATATCTGTACTGATGGCGCAGTTCCCTTCCAAAGAAGTGGCACAGCTTTCTTATGATTACCGCACACTCGGACTTGGTTTTGCCAACCTTGGTTCTATGTTAATGGTAAGCGGTATTTCTTACGACAGCGAAGAAGCACGCGGTATCGCAGGTGCGATCAGTGCGATCATGACCGGTGTTGCTTACAAAACATCCGCAGAAATGGCTGGCTTCCTCGGGGCTTTTGACAAATACGAAGAGAATAAGGAAGATATGCTCCGCGTGATGCGTAACCACCGCGCGGCGGCTTACGATGCAGAAGATGCGTATGTAGGCATTGAAATAAAACCACAGGGTATCAAAGCAAAATACTGCCCCGATTACCTGTTAAAAGCTGCTACCAAAGCATGGGATGAAGCTGTTCAGCTTGGTGAGAAAAACGGTTACCGCAATGCACAAACAACCGTGATCGCTCCAACCGGCACCATTGGCCTGGTAATGGATTGCGATACCACCGGTGTTGAGCCTGATTTTGCCCTGGTGAAATTTAAGAAACTGAGTGGTGGTGGTTATTTCAAGATCATCAATCAATCCGTTCCGCAGGCATTGCATAACCTTGGTTACACGAAAGAGCAGGCAACGGCCATTGAAAAATACGCCGTAGGTGCGGCCAGCTTTGAAGGCGCGCCCTATATCAACCCGGAATCACTGAAAACAAAAGGATTTACAGACGAAGAAATCACAAAGCTGAACGGTGCCGCCAAAGCTGCATTTGAGATCGGGTTTGTATTCAACCGGTTTACGCTGGGCGATGAATGCATGCAGCGCCTTGGTTTTACAGAAGAACAATATGCCGATTGGGGCTTTAACCTGCTCGAAGCATTGGGCTTTACCGATGAGCAGATAGACGCGGCGAATGATTATGTATGCGGCACCATGACGGTGGAAGGCGCACCATTCCTGAAAGAAGAACACCTGCCTGTTTTTGATTGTGCCAATAAATGCGGAAAGAAAGGAGAACGTTATATCCATGCATATGGGCATATCCGTATGATGGCCGCCTGCCAGCCTTTTCTGAGCGGCGCTATTTCAAAAACAATCAACCTGCCGCATGAAGCAACCGTAAATGAGATTGCTGACTGTTATATGCTGAGCTGGCAGCTGGGTCTGAAAGCCAATGCGCTTTACCGCGATGGTTCTAAGCTGAGCCAGCCGCTGAGCAATAAATCGGACAAGAAAAAGAAAACAGAAGAAACCTCGGAAGCAGCTGCTGAAATACCGGTTGCAGAAACAGCTGCTTCGCAGATCGTTGACCTGAGTAAACTTACAGTAGAAGAACTGCTGGAAGAAGTGCAGAAACGCATGCAGGCTTCCACTGACACCAAATTCAAGCGTGCATTATCAGGTATCGTGGAGAAAAAATCACTTCCGGCCAAACGCCGCGGGTTTACACAGAAAGCCAAGATCGGCGGACAGGTTATCTTCCTGCGTACGGGCGAATACAGTGATGGTACCCTGGGTGAGATATTTATCGACCTGGCAAAAGAAGGATCTACGCTGCGCAGCTTTATGAACTGTTTTGCGATCGCCATTTCTGTGGGATTGCAATACGGTGTACCCCTGGAAGAGTTCGTTGAGAAGTTTGTATTCACCAAATTCGAACCTTCCGGAATTGTGGATCATCCGAATATCAAAACCACCACATCCCTGGTTGATTTTGTTTTCCGTTCACTTGCTTTTGAATACCTCGGCCGCACAGATCTCGTGCATGTACTGGATAAACCAACCATCGGTAATACCGGTGAAGGTGATGATGCGCCGGGTGATGCCAGTTATCTCGGTAAACCCGAACTCAGCAGTATCCGTGTAACAGCACCATCAGCGAACGCCACCCCTGCACCACAGCCGCAGAAATTACAGCGTGCTGCTGCAACTACAGCTACTTCAACAGGGCTGGATGCCGTGAATGCCGCCGCCAAAAATATGCAGAGCGATGCACCCGCCTGTAACACCTGTGGCCATATCACCATCCGCAGCGGTACCTGTTACAAATGTTTGAACTGCGGTAACAGTATGGGATGCAGTTAAGTAACGAAGCTTTGCTTGCTCATATACAAATCAATTGAAAGCCCCATCATGGGGCTTTTGATTTTTACAGCAACATACATCGTGAATAATATTCAGTCAGGTGTTCAAAGTCGATAATAACTAAAGCAGAATCATACAACCTATTGTAAAGCCCCCGCGAAACTCCGCGCCTACAGCGGCTCTGCGGTAAACATCAATCCGTTGATCCGTAATCCGTGAACAGAAGTAGTGATTGATTTTCCACGTATCACTGCACTTCAAAAAAACTGTACCTGCTTCCGCAATTGCCTTTTGCAGTGAGGCCCTGGATCACTGCTACGTATTTCCCTTTTTTATCTGAAGTATAAAAGCTGATGTGTTTGTCTCCTTTTTTATCGGCTTTTATTTCGTGCGCCCAATAGAGCAATGTACGGAAATCGGGCAGGTGCGAAAGGTCTTCATTGCCATCATATACAGGTGAATAAAATTCACGTTGCAGTTGCAGCCCTTCATAATCCACCACCAATGCCCGTGGGTCCAGTTCAAAATCGGCGAGGTCGCCTTTATAGGAAGTAAAATTCAGGATGCCTGAGAAAAAGGAATTGCCCAGGAAATACCGGCGGTTATACACTTCGAGTTTACGCATTTTTAAAGGGTCGTAACCCATCAGCCTGTTTACATTAAATACAGGCACACTGTTTACAAGAATTAATGGTTCCGTTTGAAAAAACTGCCGGTTCACGAGGTCAATACCCGGAGTGAAAAAATTATTCCATAACTGGATGGAAAAACCGCTCCTTCTTTTCTGTACATCCATCAGCGTTACATATTCGCGCAGCACTTCTTCCACGGTTGTGAAGCGGGTATAATCGTCCATCATGTAAACAGCGTCCGGTTTTTCGAAGAGTACAGCCGTATCGGCAGACTGCCAGAATCTTTTCAATTGCAAACCATGATACGCATTCTGCACCTGTACGCCGGTATGCAGGTCCTGTAAAAGATGTTGCTTTTGAGAGAGCAAAGAGAAAGGCGGCAGTTTTATCGAACTGTATTGATCCAAAAAAGGATTGGCCAGTTCAACTCTCGACAATGTATCCGCAGCATTCGGATTGGTTTGTACAATGATCTCCGAACTCCCTTTCATGGATGTAAAGTCGAATTTCAAACGGCCTTCGGCATCGCTGATATAGGTCCTGAAATTGGCATTCAACCCCGGAACGGAAACATAGGTCTCGATATTTTCCAGCGGCTTACCGGTAACGGTACTTACCACTTTCCCTGAAATGATATGCCCGTTTAATTCCGGCGCAAAATTTACAGGTGGCATTTTATCATGTAAAATATCATCCCATGAAAACCTGCGCCATCCCTGTGTGAGCATCAGGTTATCCATCGCAACAGAAGCTTCATCACGGCCGGCAGAAAAATAATATCCCGGTGATTCGATATACCCTTTCAGGTCAGAACGCAACCATAAATAACTCCGGATATCATCTTCGTTCTGCAATTGAAGTTCATCCAGTTTGTACACGGCCATGGAAAGGTCTGCATTGTTTTCCGGTTGCCCTGATACAGAAGTACCGAGCGTAAAATCCACTTTCGAGCGGGTGGGGTAAGAAGCCTGCAGACCATTCAGCTGTATCGAAAGCTCTTTCTGCGGGAATCTAAAATACAAACGCTCACAAACGGGTTGTCCTTCGGCTGTAAACAGTGTGATATGCGAAATACCTTCTCCCAGTTTTTCAGGATTTATGGAAACAGAAGCTTTGCCGTTTTCAAGCGTAACCATCTTTGCTTCCTTCAGTGATTGTCTTGTATGTGCCAGAAGCCAGACCTTGCTTACGCCTGCAAGATTGGTTTGTATTTCAACCCGGATTGCAGATGCATTGCTGTTATCGAGGTGCAGCACATATCCTTTTTCAAAAATGGTGGGAAGGTTTTGCGTAAAAGTTTTATCTGCGATGGTAATAGCGGCCTGGTAACGATGACCTGCTGCCGGAGTAAAATCAAAACTACCCATACCCATTTTATACGAATGGAAATCAGCCACAGGTTTCTGTTGCTCATCAATAATTTTTCCGCTGAAAGCGATGCCCTTTCCATCGGCGCCCACTATTTTACAAGCCATCCGCGAAGAAAGCCCTGCCACAAGACTGCCTCCTTCCGGGAAGAAACGGATATCAGGTTCATTGTTTTTCGGATTCGCTGCCGCAGCTGCTTCACGGTTTTTCTGTGTGTTTACGATGGTGATGTTCTGTTCAAAGAAATAATCGGCACCGGTATTTTTCATCCAGTTGGTATAGCCCCTGATTTTATAGTGACCCGAATTCAATGAAACGGGCAATGCAAACGAACCATTTCCTTTTCCTTCCGTGAGCGAAATTTTAGCCTGCAGCACAGGCGTGTTTGCGGCATCGATCAATTCTGCATAAGCCACTTTACTCATATCAAGCGGCTGGTGCAGCATGGCATCGGTAACATAGATGCGGAACCAGAGAATTTCTCCTGCGAGATAAAAGTTCCGGTCAACATGCATGTACAGTTTTTCCTGCAGAGATCTCTGAGCATATTGATTGAATTTCTCAGAAAGCGTTTCCTGCGATAATTGTGCGTGCAGAAAAACTGTTCCGGATATTATCGAGAAAATGATCAGGATGATATAATGCAATATTTTTTTCATGTTGCTGCTATCAGGGCCAGAAACTGGGTTTGGTGTTAACGCCGCGCAAAGTACAGTCTACGCAGAGGGCCGGTGCGAAATACACAACATCTAAACCGGAACGTCCGCCAAATGCAACCGTTGTTGGCAAACCATTGGCGATCTTGATACTGTCGGGCTGATTGGGGATCGCAACCTGGTCCTCACATTGGTTATTGTATCCCCATCCCGGCACCTGTGCATTGCTGATAAAGATCCTTTGCTGTTTTTCTTCAGATACTTCTACAAAACCAATCACCCGTTCATTGGCATTGCTGAGGCAGCGAAGGTTGCCGATATTTTCAGAAGGCTGCGCATCAAAAATAGAACCCAGTTGTTCTGTGTTTTTACGCATCTGGTCGAGGAACCTGAAATATTCCTGGCTAAGCGCATATTGTTTGAGGATGATGCTATACAGGATGCCGAGTTTCCAGGAAGCAGGTTCAATATAAGCGAGCGGGTATAATGAAACCGCGTCCTGTGAAAGCTTCTCCGTTGTATATGTCATGATCGTCGTGGGGATATTCGTTTTCCAGCAGCGGAACAACTTTGGATCATAGATCGGGTTGGAAGAATCGCGGTAGCCTACATGGTTCGGAACCCCCTGCCGGTCGTTATAAATTTTTAATTGCGTGGGATACCGCGAAGTAAATTCCCAGGTTTCTTCATACTTAAACAGATAATATTTTGTTTTATTCTGGTTGTCGTGTGTGTTGGCATAGGTCTGTATGCCGCCATTCTCCATCCGCCAGGAAAGGCTGTCGATATCCGGTGTGCGGCGAACAGCGGAATAATCCGATACATATTCTTTGCCATCCGTTGTTTTGATATAGATGCGGTATTGGTCGCTGCTGTTAAGGGATAGCTGTGGGTTGGTATAAATACCACTGCTGGTTTCGGTTAATGGAAAGCTGGTAGTATTGGCTTTGTTTTCTACGCGCACCAGTGCTTTGGTTTCTTTTACGATGCTGGCCGCACCGGATATTTTGGTGCTGCGGGTTAGATTGATCACAGTAGGCCCGCTTCCGCTGTTGATGAATCCTTCCACCACGAGGTAACCGGTTGTGGGTTCATTAAGGGTAGGCACATATTTTTCCCGGCAGGCAAAGGCCAGTACCCATATTGCGAAAAGTGCAGCGCTTATTTTTTTCATATACCCGTTTTAAAACCTCACATTATAATTGATATAAGGTATGATGGATCCGAATATGGAAAGCTTATAACCATTGATCACACCATTCTCGGTGGTATAATAAACCGAGTATGGATTTTTGGTAGCGGTAAGATTATACACCCCAATGGTAAAAGAATTGTGCAGCAACTGGTGCACTTTGTGGTTGCCTTCAATATTCATCGAAAAATCGGTCCTGAAATAATCGGGGATGCGGTATTGGTTCCTGTCGGAATATAGTGTTCTCTCTGCACCGGCGTAAAAATACCGGCCGATCGGCAATGTAATGGGGCGCCCTGTGCTGTAAGTGGTATTCATCGAGATACTGAAACGGTGCGAAATGCGGAGATTGCCCACCAGTGTAAAATCATGCGGTTTGTCATAGTTGGCGGGGTACCAGTTTCCTTTGTTAACCGGAACTCCCTGCGTACTGTCGTTCATCTGCAATAAAACCCTTGAGAAAGTATAACTGAACCAGCCATTCAGCTTGCCCGTTGTTTTGCGGATCAGCAATTCCACGCCATAGGCTTTTCCTTTTGTACTCAGCACATCTGTTTCGATATGGTGGTTCAGCACCAGTACTGCCCCGCTTTTGTAGTCGAGATAATCGCTCATGGATTTATAATAAAACTCAACCGATGTTTCGATGGTATTGGATTTGAAATTCCGGTAAATGCCGAATGAGGCCTGTGTACCATATTGCGGTTTGATATTGGGATCGCTCAGTTTCCAGATATCCGTTGGTGCAATGGCAGCGGTATTCGATAACATGTGAATGAACTGGCGCTGTGTGTTAAAGCCCGCTTTCAGCGAAAGGTTCTGGTTGATGACATAGCGTGCTGTTGCCCTGATCTCGGGGCCATGATAGGTTTTTACAAAACTGCCGCTGTTATAATTCGCGGTGCCTGTGATATTGTTTTCTGTTTTAGGAATGCCGGGCTGGTAGAGGTTTACAGTGGCAGGCCCGAGATAATTAAAAGCCGCATACCGGATCGCACCTTCTATGGAGAAGTCGGGTGTTACGGTAAACTTATCGCCAAAATACAGGGCCGATTCAAGCGCCTGCTCGGCAGGGATCCTGTCGGGTTTGATCAGCGATTTATTTCCCAGCGGGGTATAATCGCCGGGATGCAGTTTGTATAACTGGTTATTCAATCCAAATTCAAACATATGTTTCGAACTCGCAAAATAATTTACATGCAGTTTTAAATAATACTGGTTGATGTCGAAAGCCAGTTGATAAGCGTTACTGGGGTTTCTTTCGCTGGAGATATCATAATTATACGCGTCATAACCGCCGGATAAAACCGTATACCATTTGTTGTTGAATTCGTGCTTCCATTTTACCGAGAGGTTGTGGTTGCCATAATGATAACTGGTATCATTGTTCAGGTTAAAACGATCGCTGCTTAGGTAAGCAGTAAAGTATAAGTTGTCTTTCTTACCCATCTGGTGGGCGATATTGAAATTCATATCATAAAAGGCAGCCCGACTGTTTTTATATTCATTGGGTAAGAGATTAAGCAGCCAGTTGGCATACGTGGTTCTTGCGCCGAAAATGAATGAGGTTTTTTCCTTTGCCAAAGGCCCTTCAATATTGATGCGGCTGGTTAGCAACCCAATCCCTGCCGAACCAGTGATGTTTTTCTTATTGCCCTCACGGCTGTTCACTTCCAGTACCGAGGAGAGGCGGCCGCCGTATTTTGCAGGGATACCGCTTTTGTACAGCTGGATATCTTTCACTACTTCCGGATTGAATGCTGAGAACAGCCCGAAGAAATGCGACGGATTAAAAATGGTGGCGTCGTTAAAAAGGATCAGGTTCTGATCGGCCGATCCGCCGCGTACATTCAAACCGGTGCTCGCTTCCCCAACGGTTTTTACACCGGGCATCGTCATCACCACGCGCAATACATCTGCTTCCCCAAATGCCACCGGAACCTGTTTGATGCTTTTGATATCGATCTTCTGCACACCCATCTGCATCCCGCGGATCAAACCGGTACGTTCCGATGATACGGTTACATTTTTGAGTGAGATCACCTGCGGCTGCAGGTCGATATTCATCCTGCCATCATTGTACACCATGAGCTGCCGCCTCGTATCACGGATGCCCATGCTCTGGATATTGATGATGTTGCGGCCTTTGGGAACGGTGATGGAGTAAAAACCATACTGGTCACTCACCACACCGGTACGGCTTCCTTCGATCATCACAGAAGCACCGATAACAGGTTCCCCTGTCTTGGCATCATGTAAGTAACCGGCAATGGTGGCTTTGCCTGTTAAAGGACCTTTGTTGCGCAGACCGATCTCGTATAATTTATTTTCAAGGCTGGCTTTGGCAATTTTATTTTCTTCGGTGATACTGTCGGCATTGTTCACAGTTGAAGCCGTAATGGGTTTCTTTGATTTTGAGAAAAGATCATCAAACAATTCATCAGCAAGTGTGGTATTGATGGCAGAGCCCTTTGTCAGAAAAACCTCCCGGTTGGTTCCCGCAGCAAAACGCATACCTGTACCAGCAAAAGCCCTTCCGAGTAATTTTAAAAGCGGTTCATTATTCGCCTGCAGATCGATATGGATACTGTCGATATCAGGTTTATTGAAATAGATCCGGTACCCCGTCGTTTTTTCTATTGAAAGCAGGAACTGTTCGGCGGTTATATTCCGGTATTCCCCGGAAACAGGCGGACCCAGCGTATCGGTTTGCGCCACTGCATTAAAGGAGAACATAGAGCCTGCAGCAAGTATGAAGCAAATGATAAAGTGTTTTTTCCGTTTCATGCAGCTGGCGGTCGGGTTTAGTTATGCAGGCTTTGGTAATAAGCGATCACGCTGATCATTGCATTTTCTTTGTCTTCCGAAAAATCAAGTTGCTGTTTTCGTATGTATTGTCTTATCTCCGCTTTGCGGTCCTTGCAATAATCGAGCAACTGGTTTTTCCGGTTCACGGGGATAAAAAGGTTTCCGCTCTGGATATAATAATTATCAGAAGCCACGATATAACGTTTGGAAAGTTCAGCACTGCTGCGAAGGTCTTCCTGGATCGATTTATTTTCTTTTTTCAGTAAGGCAACCTGTTGATTGCTGTATAAAATTTCATAGAAACCTGTTCTTGGTAAACCCTGTGTGAGGGATGTTTTATCGATGCGGTGAAAATGGTGGCCTTTGATAATAAAACTATCGATCTTTTCACTGACGGGAGTGATGCGGAATGTTTTTGTGGCATCATTCAGTACAATACGGCCCTGGATCACATCAAAACGCAGAAAAATATTTTCATACAGGATATGGTCGTACCATACCGATCCGGGCAGGAATGCAGTATCCATAAAAAAAGGGTGGCCCTGCTGGATGGTTTGGTGGTATTCGGTGTATTGCGGCCCTGTATATAGTGGTGCGGCTGTACCAAGATAAGATGTATACTGGCCCGATGCATAATGAATGGCTGCCGAACGAAGACTGCTGTCGGATACGGGTGCTTGCGCATTCGCCCTAAACAGCCATAACAGGCATGCAAAAACCAGGCAAGGGAACTTGTAATGGAAACAGTTAGTCATGTGCGATAGTAATTTAAGGGATTCGGGAAGCCTGTACAATTTTTATATCTCTTTTTTTATGAATGGGTGAACAGACTTTATGAAGCTGTTTTCATTTGCTCATTTCCGATACTTTTTTATCCCATTTTCAAAAAGCGCTTCCCGCAATACCTGAAATGCAGTACATTCATTGCCTCAACGAATTCCAAAATCAATTTGCTATATGGGAGATCTCCAGATCAAAAAGCAACCCAAAAAATACGATGCAGTGATCGTAGGTTCGGGTGCCGGCGGTGGTATGGCCGCTTATGTTTTGTCAAAAGCAGGTTTAAAAGTATGCCTGTTGGAAGCAGGGCCTGATTACGATCCTGCCAAACATTCCTCTCAGTTAAAAAATCCATGGGAATCACCCCGTCGCGGTGCGAGCACCAAGTTCCGCCCTTTCGGTGATTTTGACGGCTGTTACTGGGGATGGGAGATAGATGGTGAACCTTATACCATGGCCGAAGGCAGTGCCAAATGGGATTGGTGGCGGGCACGTATGATCGGCGGCCGCACGAATCACTGGGGCCGTATCTCACTTCGTTTTGGCCCCAAAGATTTTAAACGCCGCAGTATTGATGGGTTAGGGGATGACTGGCCCATTGGTTATGAAGATGTAAAACCTTATTATGATAAGATCGATAAACTGATCGGTGTATTCGGTTCAAATGAAGGTTTGGAGAATGACCCGGATGGTATCTTTTTACCTCCGCCCAAACCAAGGCTCCATGAGCTGATGATCAAGAAAGCAGCGACAGGATTGAATATCCCCGTGATCCCTTCCCGTTTATCGATCCTCACCAAAAAAATCAATGACGAACGCGGCGCCTGTTTCTTCTGTGCGCAATGCGGAAGAAGCTGTAAAGTATATGGCGATTTCTCTTCTTCGTCCGTTCTGATCAAACCCGCCATCGCCACGGGTAATATTGACGTGATCACCAATGCCATGGCGCGTGAAGTGATCACCAACAGCGAAGGCCTGGCCACAGGGATTTCTTACGTGGATAAAACAGATATGATGGAATACCAGGTGAGCGGCCGTGTGGTGATACTTGCTGCCAGTACCTGCGAAACGGCGCGTTTGCTGTTAAACTCAAAATCAACCCGTCATCCCAATGGCCTCGCCAACGACAGTAATGTAGTGGGTAAATACCTGCACGATTCAACAGGAGCTGCGGTTGGAGGCGTATTACCGCAGTTGTTTGGAAGAAAACGTTATAATGAAGATGGCGTAGGTGGTATGCACGTGTATACTCCCTGGTGGCTGGATAATAAAAAACTGGACTTCCCCCGTGGTTACCATATCGAATACTGGGGTGGCATGGGACAACCTGCGTATGGTTTTGGAATGGGTATCGAAAACCAGAATGGCAGGTATGTGGTAAACGGGAAAACAAAACCTGCCGGTGGGTATGGTGCAGGATTGAAAGAAGATGCCCGCTTTTTCTATGGAGCAGGTGTAGGGATGGCAGGAAGGGGAGAAGCCGTACCCAATATCAATAACTATTGCGAAATAGATCCGAAAGTGGTTGACAAATATGGTATCCCTGTTTTACGTTTTCATACCAACCATTCAGAATATGAGATCAAACAGGCCAAGCACATGAAGGAAACCTTTAAAGAGATCCTTCACAATATGGGCGCGATCATTACCTGGGGCGGGGATGATAATGAAAAAAATAACTGGGGACTGAATAACCCAGGTAATATCATCCACGAAGCCGGTACCGTTCGTATGGGAGCCGACCGCAAAACATCGGCGCTGAACAAATGGAGCCAGGCGCATGATTGCAAAACACTGTTCTGTGTGGATGGAAGCCAGTTTACTTCACAGGCAGATAAAAACATCACCTGGACGATCCTGGCACTTTCCATGCGTGCTTCAGAATACATCATCGATGAAATGAAAAAACAAAATTTGTAATCCTGTAATCAGCAATATTTATGGACAGAAGAAAATCCATCAAAGCGCTTCTTATCGGTACCGCCGCATCTGGTGTACTGGTGGAAGCCTGTAAGAACAGCGATAAAAAAGCCATTGCCGGTTCGCCCGATGCAACACTGTATGCCGACAGGATGCAGGAAGAGATCAAATACCTGAAAAAAATTGAGGCGGGTGAAAAATTCTTTACCGAGCATGAAATGGCAACCATCATTGTGCTGGAAGATATCATCCTTCCGAAAGATGAAGTCAGCGGCAGCGCTTCTGACGCCAAAGTGCATGAGTTCATCGAATTCATTGTAAAAGATATGCCCGGTCACCAAACGCCGCTGCGTGGTGGTTTGCGCTGGCTGGATATGGAAAGCCTGAAACGTTTTGAAAAAGCGTTCAAAGACCTTTCGCACGACCAGCAGATCCAGATCGTGGAAGATATCGCGTATCCCGAAATCAAAGACCCCTTGATCAAGAACCCGAAAAAAGTAAAGCCGGGTATGGAACAGGGCGTGGCCTTCTTCAGCAAAATGCGCGACCTGGTGATGACGGGTTTCTATACTTCAGAGATCGGTGTGAAAGACCTTGGCTACAAAGGCAATACGCCCAATCAATGGAACGGTGTACCGGATGATGTGCTGAAACAATATGGCTATGCCTATACGGAAAAAGAACTGAAAGAGTGTATCAGTTTCTCGTAAGAAGCTGAACGCTGAATGCAGAACGCTTAACGTTTGTTTGAGGTAAACAATGTGTTAAGCGTTTTTGTTTTGGTGCCATTCACTATTCATGGATTGGCGGATTACGGATTAGTGGATTTATTACTCACTACTGCCTACTCACCATTCACAAATTTCACCGCAGAGCCGCAGAGGGCGCGGAGTTTCGCAGGGATGGTTAAAATAGTTAAAGGTGTTAAATAGGTTAAAACAGGTAAATAATAAAATCACTTACTATTAACTATCAACTTTTAACTCTTAACTGAATACTACTCACCATTGCCCACTCACCATTCACGAATTTATTTCACCGCAGAGCCGCGGAGTTTCGCTGAGGTTGTTAAAATAGTTAAAAGGGTTAAAGAGGTATATAGTAAAATCACTTACTATTAACTATCAACTTTTAACTCTTTACTGAATACTACTCCCACTGCCCATTCACTATTCACGGATTGGCGGATTACGGATTAGTGGATTTCTTACTCCCCACTGCCCACTCACCATTCACCAATTTCACCGCAGAGCTTCGCTGAGGTGGTTAAAATAGTTAAAGAGGTTAAAAGGGGCTTATAGTAAAATCACTTACTATTAACTATCAACTTTTAACTCCAAACTCCAAACTCCTAACTCAAAATCAACTCACCCCTGCTCCCGGGTTAATATCCGTTTCCGGGTTAATAAAATGCAGTTTACCATTAGTATCTTCTGCCATCAATATCATCCCATTGCTTTCAATACCACGCATTTTACGGGGTGCAAGATTGGTTACTACGGTTACCTGTTTGCCTACGATCTCTTCCGGTTTGAAATGCAAAGCGATACCTGATACAATGGTCCTGGTTTCAAATCCGAGATCAACGGATAGTTTTAACAACTTGTCGGCTTTCTCCACTTTTTCTGCCGCAACAATTTTTCCAACCTTCAAATCTACTTTTGCAAAATCATCAAATACGATTTCAGGCTTTACATCGGACTTTGTTTCTTGTACAGGTTCCACGGCTGTCGTTTTTTCTTCATTCACAATTAACGGTTCACGATTGCTCACGGCAGCTTTTAATTTTTCCAGCTGGTAGGCGATCTCACTGTCTTCAATTTTCCGGAATAACAATTCCGGCGCACGGAGCGAATAACCGGTACTGAGTAATTTTATTTTACCGGCATTTTCCCAGTCGAGCATTTTATCCACCACTTTCAGCAGGTAGCAGATTTTCCTGGCAGTGAAAGGTAAAAATGGATTAATCAGTATGGCGAGGTTTGCACATAACTGCAAACAGATATGCAAAGTATTATCGATCGAAGCCTGTGCTTCAGCCGTGGGCAAACCATTGTCGCCCGTTTGTTTTGCAACGATCCAGGGTTCTTTTTTCTGCATATACTGGTTGCCGGTACGTGCAAGGTTGATCACTTCAAACAATGCATCCCTGAATTTGTATTGCTCCAGCAATGCTTCCACTTTTTCTTTCGTACGCTGTGCTTCTGCAAAAGTTTCTTTATCAAGATCAGTCAAACTTTCTGTGTGCAGTGGTGGTACTTTCCCTTTGCAGAGTTTGTGCATCAGCACCAGGCAGCGGTTTACATAATTGCCGAAAATGCTTACCAGTTCATTGTTATTTGCATCCTGGAAACCCTGCCAGGTAAATTCACTGTCTTTGGTTTCCGGCGCAATCGAAGTAAGGTAATACCGCAATACATCCGCCATCTGGCTGCCGCCATTTTCTTTGTTGATGAAATCATCAATATAATCCTGCATCTCAATTTTCCAGTTGCGGCTCGTACTCATCTTATCGCCTTCCAGGTTCATAAACTCATTCGAAGGAACATTGTCGGGCAAAATATTCCCATGCAGTTTCAGCATCACCGGGAATATCAAGCAGTGAAATACAATATTATCCTTCCCGATAAAATGCACCAGTTTGGTATCCTTGTCTTCCCAGTATGGTCGCCAGTCTTTCTCATTGTTCAATGCCCATTGTTTGGTGGCACTGATATAACCGATAGGCGCATCAAACCATACATACAATACTTTTCCTTCTGCTTCTTTCAACGGAACTTTTACACCCCAGTCGAGATCGCGTGTTACAGCGCGGGGTTGCAGGCCGCCATCGATCCAGCTTTTACATTGCCCGAGTACGGTTGGCCGCCAGTCGTTCGCATGGTCTTTTAAGATCCAGTTGCGTAAAAATTCTTCATGCCGGTTCAGCGGAAGGTACCAGTGTTTGGTATTTTTTTTCACGGGTGCATTACCGCTTAATGTGCTCACCGGGTTGATCAGTTCATCCGGGCTCAAACTCTTCCCGCAATTCTCGCATTGGTCGCCATAGGCGCCGGGGAAAGAACAGTTGGGACAGGTGCCCTTGATATAACGGTCGGCCAGGAATGTATTGGCCTGCTCATCAAAAAACTGTTCACTTTCTTTTATTTCCAGTTCACCGGCATCATTCAGTTTTGTAAAAAATTCCTGCGCGGTTTCGTGGTGCAATGGCTCACTGGTACGGTGATAAATATCAAATGCAATCCCCAGGTCACGGAAATTCTGCTCCATGATGGGATGGTATTTATCAATGATGGCGCGGGCCGTGGTGCCTTCTTTTGTGGCCTGTATCGGGATGGCGGTTCCGTGTTCATCGCTCCCGCAAACAAACACCACATCGCGTTTCTGCGCTTTCAGGTAACGCACATAAATATCTGCAGGCAGGTAAGCGCCGGCAAGGTGACCAATATGTTTCAGCCCATTGGCATAAGGCAGGGCAGAGGTAACCAGGTATCTTTTCGGTTGATCCATTTTTTTCTCAGCTTTATCTCTTTACGCATCTTCGTTGTGTCACTCACTTGTACAGCGGTACATATGGCGGCAAACCCTGTAAAACGCTGCAAAATTAAGCAATTCAGCGTAGCAGGCAATTCAGTAATATTGCTGCATGATCAAGCAGCCGCCTTACCTGCGCAGAGGAGATACTATCGGTATTGTTTGCCCTTCCGGCTATATGCCCCGCGAAAAGGCGGAAACCTGTATCAAAGTGCTGCAGGATTGGGGCTATAAAGTAAACATTGGAAAAACCCTAGGCAACCAGTTTCATTATTTTTCAGGAACTGACGAAGAACGTTTACAGGACCTGCAGCAAATGCTGGATGACCCCGGGATAAAAGCAGTGTTATGCGGCCGCGGTGGTTATGGCATGAGCCGCATCATCGATCAGCTCGATTTTACCCGTTTCAAAAAAAATCCCAAATGGCTGATCGGTTTCAGCGATATCACTGTTTTGCATGCGGAAGTATACAACCGGTGTAAAACAGCCACCTTGCATGCGCCCATGGCCGCGGCTTTTAATGATGGCGAATGGAAGAACCCCTTTATACAATCCCTGCAGAAAGCATTGAGTGGTAAACGATGCAAATGTGAAATAACCGCGCATCCCATGAACCGGAAGGGAAATGTAACGGGCGAACTGGTGGGTGGAAACCTTTCATTGGTGGCGCACCTGGTAGGAAGTAAATCGGCTTTTCCAACCCAAGGAAAAATTCTTTTCCTTGAAGATGTTGGCGAATACATTTATAACATCGACCGCATGATGATACAATTAAAACGTGCCGGTTTGCTGAAAGGCCTGGCCGGGTTGATCATCGGCGGTTTTACTGATATGAAAGATACCACGATCCCATTCGGCGCAAATGTTTACAGCATTATCCAATCGCATATTGCGGAATATCATTACCCCGTTTGTTTTGATTTCCCCGTAAGCCACGAAAAAAATAATTATGCGCTGAAAGTAGGCGTGAAGCACGAGCTCAGGGTTGGACGGAATAAAGTGAGTTTGGCAGAGTTGGGGATACAGAATTAAGAATTAAAAATTAATAATTAATAATGAAATTCGAGGGTTGCTGTACTTGGCATCTCATTATGATTCCGCGGAAACACTTTGCGTCTTCGCGTGAAATTTTTGTAAATAGAGAGTAATATTCAGTCAGGAGTTAAAAGTTAATAGTGAATAGTTCGGAATAATACCATCTATTTTTTTAACCCCTTTAACTCTTTTAACCATCATAACAACTCCGCGTTCTCTGCGCCTCCGCGGTGAAAAATTACAACACCCGTCTCAATACCCTCAACCAGTTTTTGTGTAAAATATTTTCACAGTCTTCCTGCGAATATCCTCTCTTCATCAATTTTTTCGGTAACACTTGTATATCCGCGATGCTGTCAATATCCCAGGGGCATTGTTCTTTTCCATACGCGCCATCCAGGTCGGTGCCGATGCCTGCGTGTAAGGTATTTCCTGCGATCTGGCAGATATGGTCCAGGTGATCGATCATGGTTTCGAGTGAGCAGTTCATTTGCTTTGCATCTGAAATTCCTTTCTGCCAGTTCGGTACCATCATCCAGGCATCGAGTGCGCCGCCGATCACCGCATCTTTCTGTATCAATGTTTTTATCATCTCATCGCTGAACTGGCGGTTATGATCAACCAGGGTCCGGCAATTATTATGGCTGGCCCACACCGGTCCATTATATAATTCCATTACATCCCAGAATGCCTCATCACACAAATGCGTTGCATCCAGTATCATATTCAGTTTCTCCATTTCACTGATCAGTGATCTTCCCATCTCATTCAGCCTTGCACTTGCATTCGTGCCATGTGCATAGCGTCCTGGCCCGTAATGTGCAGGCCCAACTGCACGCAGGCCATAGGCATAAGCCCTGTGCAGGTGATCGAGGGTGATCAGTGAATCGGCGCCTTCCAGGCTAAGCACATACCCAACCGGTTTTTTTTCCGAAAGCTCATCATTATTCCATAACTGCAGGTGCTGATCCAGTTGTTCATTGGTAATTAACTGCACCATTTCTCCGGCTTCTTCCATTGCACGGTACCATTGTAACTGGCCCTGTGTTTGTGCCCATGCCTGTTCCGGCGAATGCCAGCCACTTAATGTGCTGCCCGGTGCAACATATCTGCCGATCTGCGTAGCCACCACCAACCCGATATTCCCTTTTCTTAGTGCAGGCAGGGAAACAGTTCCTTTTCTGCGGTCGGGTTTATCCGTCATCCCGTTTTCCCTTTCACGGATGGCATGAACCGGTAAACGCAGATCGCGGTTCCATTCCATGGCATTCATACTAAGATCAAGATGTGCGTCGATGATGAACATGGAGGTGAGTGGTGAGTGGTGAATGAAAGAGAAAAAGTTATATGGTTTATTGGTTTACTGTTGACTTTTTTTACCAGGGCCGGTTAAAACAGTTTAATAGCGTTAAAGAGGTTAAAAAAGTAGATAATATTATTCCTTACCATTAACTTTTAACTCCAAACTCTTAACTCCTAAATGAACATTCCTCACCACTGCCCACTCACGATTCACCCCTTATATAGTGATTTTTCTGCTACGGGCAATCACGCGCCAGCAGCCGGTTCTTTCATGGTGCTGGATAATGTTTGCATAATCGTATAAAGCAACGGTTGGACAGATATGCACGGGTACCCCATACCAAACATCACCTACTTTCCAGGTCGAACTGCCTGGAACTTTTACCACCATATGCTCTTCGCTTTGAGAGATGGGTTTTGCTTCAGGCGCATTTAAAAAATGCACACGGGGTAAAGGGTTTTCGGCAGCAATGGCTTTATGACCCAGATCCAGGCAAAGCGTTTCTTCATCAATTACAGATATCACACGGGTGATCACCAGCGCCGCAAATTCAAAAGGCTCGTCGGGTACAATGGTTTTATAGGTCCAGTCCCAGAACACAAAAGTGCCGGGGCTGTATTGAATATTATTTTTCCGTTTGGTATGTGTAGGAAAACTGGGTGAGCCACCGATCACTACCTGCATGGTTTGCTCAGTGATCGCTTGTATCTCTTTTTTCAGCCATTCCACTTTATCAAAGCCTTCATCCGATTTACGGTTGCGTTCTGTAAGATCGGTATCACGGATATGGCCATCATAAGCATGCAGACCTATTACTTTGATACCGGGCAATGAACGGATATTTCTGTATAGCTCCAGCGCTGCTTCGGGTTTAATACCTGAACGGTTCATACCGATATTCAGGTCGATATATACTGTAAGACAAAGATTATTTTTACTGAAGAGCCCTGACAAAATATTCGCGGTTGTGTTATTGTCGATGATACAGGAGAATTGTGTATCCGGAAAATTCGTCACCAGTTGCAGCAAACGCTCCGCTTTGGGCCCAACGGGCTGGTGTGCAAGTAATACATCTGCTGCGTCTATTTCAGCCAGCATTTCGGCTTCTGCGATAGTGGCGCATTTGAATTGCCGGATCCCTGCCTGCTGCATCAGTTTGCATACTTCCGCGATCTTATTGGTTTTTACATGGGGCCGCAATTGCTCCGGCCCGCCTGCCATTGTTATGGCTTTTGCAATATTTTCTTTTACACGGTCGGGGTAAATCACCAATGCAGGCGAATCGATCTTATCAATATTTTGTATATCGTACCAGTGATCACTCATAACAGTTGAATGATTTTAGTGTAATTCAAATAATGCTTCGATCTCTACAGGAATATTCCCCGGCAGCGAACCCATACCCACAGCACTTCTTACACCAATCCCGTTTTCTTCGCCCCATACGGCAGCAAACAATTCACTGCACCCATTGATCACATAAGGATGTTTTTCAAAATCGGGGGTGCAATTCACCATGCCCAGTATTTTGATCACCCTTTTTACTTTATCAAGCGAACCCAGGTGTGCTTTCAGGGTGGCGAGTATGGCAAGGCCAACCTGCCTTGCGGCGAGTTTACCTTCCTCTATATTCATATCCACACCGATACGGCCCACGATCAATGTGCCATCTTCTTTCAGCGTTCCATGGCCGGAAACATAGCCGTGTTTCCCGTCAACCAGGAAAGGCTTGTAAATACCCAGTGGCTTGGGGGCAGGCGGGAGTGTATATCCCAGTTTTGCAAAATTTTCTTCGGCAGACATAGCGTTATATTCAAGGTTATGAATAAAGATAAAATAAAAAATAACCGCCTGTAAACCGGTGACAGAATTATCGGTCTCAATGTGACAGTTCGCGTCCTGTTTGGCGGGCTGGTGAATTCCCTGTTTATTTGCTCTATAATCTTTTTTATGAAAACCTGTTTGCTCTGCCTGGCGTTCTTTGTTGCGTTTTTGTCACAAGCGCAAACCAGTACCAATCTTCCCGGACGTATTTATAACAAGCATGTTGTGGATGCAAAGCGCCTGGAGAAACCCCCTTTTTTTACTTTTGGGAAAGATTCGCTGCAACGCTATTATTTCTCACATTTTGCCGGGTTCGACAGTTTACTTACCCATGCAATTGAAGCCGGGGATACGGCCCGTTATATCCGGGTATATTTTTCTTTTACCGTAGATGAGAATGGCAGCGCCTATGATCCGCATTTCGAAAGGATTGCATCCACACCCTATGGCAAGGGAGAAGGAGCGAGAACCATTGCGCATTTTGAAAGCGACAGGCCTTATTACGAACAGGTCGTGAAAGATATGATCCACCATATGCCTTTCTGGAAACCCGGTTTGATCAATGTGCGCAATGCAAATATGCTGGTTGCCTGCGAATCGAGGGTTACAGATTTTATCCAGTTCTGGGTGGGTATTAACCCTCCTGTAAATTAGTGGTTCAGCAAACTGTCGAGTTTATGCTGCATCAGCGGGAAATCGTTCAGGTTATTATGCGAACCGCCTTCGATGGTAATGAATTCGTCTTCTTTCTTTAATACATTTTTCAAACGCTTCGCGTTAAAATAAGGGATCACACCATCAGCAGTTCCATGGAAAATGCTGACAGGTGCCGTTACTTTCGGAAGATATTCATGCGTCTGTATTTTAAAATGCATCAGTTGGTTTACAGGATACATCCAGAACAATAACCTCGTCATGGAAGTAAAACTGTAATAAGGGGTTTCAAGGATCAGTCGCTTGCAATCGCGTACGGATGCCAGTTGCGCCGCAACACCTGTACCAAGTGAACGCCCGTACAAAACAATTTGTGCAGGCTGGTATTTCACCCTTGCCATTTTATAAACCTGCAATGCCATATCATACAATCTCTGCTCTGTAAGTTTACCGGTTGATTTACCGAATCCTGGGTAATCGGGCATCCATACTTCATAACCCTGTTTTACAAAATTGATGGCATAACCTGCATAATGATTTACATTTTCGCGGTTGCCATGAAAATAAACTACGAGCCCTTTGCGGATACTGTCGGGTACGGTAAACTGAACAATGTTGATATGTGTAGCGGCATCCATATCTATATTCTGCTCGGAATGCGGTAATGCAAAATGAAAAGAATAATCAGGCGGCAAAATTTTTGGATGAAACAGGAGTTTGTCCTGCAGGTAAAACAATGCGATACCTGTCAATGCATATACGGCGAGGATAACTTTGATCTTCTTGTAAAAAGAGGCTTTGTTTTTCACGCGCTAAAGTTAGGCTCAGTATTTCAGAATATCACGGATGAAGTTGTGATACTCAGGGAAGGAAGGAAGGTTGTTATGGCCGCCGCCCTGTATCCTGATCAGTGTGATCCTGTGCGGGTTTAACTGCTGCAGTTTTTCGCTGTGGCGGATCGGTATCAGCCTGTCGCGTGTACCGTGAAGGATATAAGTATGGCAATTCACTTTCCGGATCCAGTGATCGGTATGAAGGTGATAGCGCAATAACCATCGATGCGGAAGAAAGGGGGTGAAGCGTTCCACCACTTTGATAAAACTGAAATAGGGTGCATCCAGTATCAGGTAGCGCGGCGTATTATCTGCCGCCACTTTTGTAGCGAAACCGCTGCCGAGGCTGCGGCCATATACAAGGATATGGTGCTGTTCATATTTTTCAGTGAGCCGGTCATACACAAACTGCATATCCGACAACATTTCTTTTTCACTCCGCTTGCCGGTGCTTTTGCCGAAACCGCGGTAATCAACCAGCAATACATCATATCCATACCGGTAGAAATCACGGGCATATTTGGCCCAGCCCTTGATACTTCTTGAGTTGCCGTGAAAATAGAGGATCAGCCCTTTTGGTTCGTTACAAAAAAAGTGTAACCCGTTGATACGTACCCCGGGCTCTATATCAAAAAACAATTCTTCAAAAGGGGCATCGTAACGGTAGGTAAAATCCTGTGGCAGTTTTTCGGGTTTGAAAATAAATTTCTCCTGAACGAAATAAACGATCGCGGCGATTACGATGTAACCGATCAGCAGGTATAGGAGCAGGGATGGCAAGGATAGTTTTGACTAATGTAACAACTTTACACGGGGAAACAAATAGGGGGAATGAAAAGTTAAAAGTGAAAAGTTAAGCGTTGGTTTGGCGATGGCAACTTTTCTTCGTGTGTTTGATCGGTTACCCTCTTTATCTCTTTTACTCCTTTCTTTCTCCTGTGAAAAAAAAGGTATTAAAAATCCTGCTCTTCTGCACCTTCATGATACACCCTTTTCAGGTTCATGTTGGCAACAGGGGCAACGATCAGCGGGAATTTCTCGATTGTAACATTACTGGGGTCGAGTCCAAAGCCACGTTCTTCGCCGAGGCTTACTTCTTTCAGCCAGAAATACAGTTTCATCACGATCCTTTCAAAGATCGGTAACTCATTATCCTGGCTCAGGTATTTTTCCAGAACGATGAACTGGAAATCTCCCACTACATTGTTCCGCTCGAGACTTTCATATCGGCTGGTGATATTTACTTCATTATTGCTTACCAGGTCTTCCACCACTTTGCGGAACATGAGGTTGATGCGTTGTTCTACCCGGAAACCCACACGGAACTCAACCCGGATGATATCATTCGGGATGATATGCTCCACTGAATATTCGCAGGTATAAGGATCATCCAGTACATCCACATGCACAAACCAGTAAATATCCGCGCGCTTTGGTTTTTTGTTGAGGATGGAATAAATGATCTTATGCTCGATCTCTTTCGGGTTATTGGCACTCGTCATGTATACCAGGTGCGTCGCGTATTTGGGGATGGTTTTGTCATTGCTCAACTCCTGGATCATCGGGATATAATGTTCCATTCGTACAAATTCAACGTAACGGTTTTTGATCTTACGGCTTCGGAACCATACATACATCACACAGAAAAGGGCGCCGCCTACCACCAGCGTTACATAACCCCCATGCAGGAATTTTTCGAGATTGGCAATGAGGAAAGAGATCTCAATAATTAAATAGACAAAAAGATACAGGTAGATCCATGCTGGCAATACCCTCCGGCTCACCAGGAAATTTGCGAAGAGAATGGAAGTGCTGATCATACACATGGTGATGGCAAGTCCGTAAGCCGCACCCATATTCGAGGATTTCTGGAAATACAATACCACACCCACACAACCGATAAACAACAGCAGGCTGATACCAGGAATGTATAACTGTCCTTTTTCCTCGGTGGGATAATTGATCTTCATTTTTGGCCAGAGGTTCAGCCGCATCGCTTCACTGATCAGCGTGAAAGAGCCTGATATCAATGCCTGGCTGGCAATCACCGCTGCAACAGTTGAAATAATGATGCCCGGTAATTTGAACCATTGCGGCATGATGCTGATAAAAGGGTTGAACCCATCGGCCACAACCGAAGCACTGATGGTTTGGTTATGATAATTTGCCAGCAGCCAGGCACCCTGGCCGAGATAATTCAGGATAAGACAGGTTTTTACAAATACCCAGGACACACGAATATTGCCGCGGCCACAGTGACCAAGATCACTGTATAGTGCTTCTGCCCCGGTGGTACATAGGAATACGGCGCCCAGCAGCCAGAAGCCTTTTGGATAATGCGTGAGTAATTCAATGGCATAATGCGGGCTAAGTGCTTTGAAGATGCTCACATCATCCATCAGGTGCAAACAACCCAGCAGGGCCAGCATCAGGAACCAGATACTCATAATGGGGCCGAACATTTTACCGATGGAAGCGGTACCAAATTGCTGCATAAAAAACAGGATGGTAATGATGCTGATCACGATCGCAATAATGGTACCCTGTTCAATATTTTTCAAAGCCTGTAACTGGCGCAATCCTTCAATGGCAGATGTTACGGTGATGGGCGGGGTTATGATGCCATCCGCCAGCAAAGCAGCGCCACCCAGCATGGCGGGCACCACCAGCCATTTCCGCCTGCGGCGAACCAATGCATACAAGCTGAAAATACCGCCCTCGCCCTTGTTATCTGCTTTCAGGGTAAGGATCACATATTTAACAGTGGTTTGCAGGGTAAGGGTCCAGATGATACAGGAGAGAGAACCAAGTATCAGTTCTTCGGTAATGGCACGGCCGGTAATGATCTCATTCAGTACATAAAGAGGTGATGTACCGATATCACCATAAATGATCCCAAGCGCGATGATGAGGCCGGCTGTGGAAACCCTGTTGATGTTCTTGCTCACAAAAAGGAATTATAACGTAATGCTCGATTGTGGGACAAATGTAGCCTAAAAACCATCCATTTGTAAAATATCGTTTAACATGCCCGGCCCCGGTTTTGGTGTTAATTTACATACCCATAAGGTCCCGAAACCTTATTTTTGGAACACAAACCCCTTTCCCGAAATGAAAACCCGATTTTATAGCTTTCTTGCCTGTTTGCTGCTTGCCCTGTTTACTGCTTCGGGTCAAAAGATCACTTACTCCGAACCCGACCGTGATGATGCCCGCACCCTCAATTTTGAAGTGATGGGGAAACTGGGCGGCAAATTTCTCGTGTATAAAAATTACCGCGAGCTCCATTTTATCTGTTCTTATGATAACGAAATGAAACTGGTGGATAAAACACGGATGGATTTTATCAATTACCGGTTACTGAATACGGAATTCATTCAATATCCCGAATTCATTTACATGATCTATGAATTCCAGAAAAAGAATGCGGTTTTCTGTATGGCGGTAAAACTGGATGCCGCCGGTAAAAAAACGGGTGAACCGGTTCTGCTCGATTCTACGGAGAATATTAATTATTCCGCAAGCAATAAGATCTATTCATTCGTGAACAGCGAGGATAAACAGAAGATCATGGTGTTCAAGATCAACACGCGGAACGACAAAGCTCATGTGCTTACCACCTGTTTGTTTGATAAGAACCTTACGCTCCTGAAAAAATCGAGACTCGTCATCAATATGCCGCAGCGGAATGATTTTCTCGAAGAGTTCTCACTCGATAATGATGGCGACCTTGTTTGCGTGCGCGCCTCCGGCACTGCTTCGAACGACAATATCAATAAGATCAGCCTGATCGTAAAACCCGCATCGCTGGATTCTTATACTTTAACCGATCTGAAACTGGGCAATATCTACCTGGATGATATCCGTGTAAAAGTGGACAATATCAACAAACACTACGTACTTACTTCTTTCCTGAGTAAACAGAAACGCGGCAATATCGAAGGTTTGTATTATGTGCTTTGGGACAAAACAGAGAACAAAGAGATCATGAATGCCACTACCATTTTCACAGATGAATTCAGGGAAGATGCCAAGGGCGAGGGCAATATCAAAAGCGCATTCAACGATTATTTTCTGAAGAACATCATTCTGCGAAGGGATGGCGGTTTTATTGTGGTGTCAGAATCGGCCTATACCAGCAGCCGTGGGAACACCCTGAACCGCTGGGATTATCTGTATGGATCGCCTTACTGGTCGCCGGTGGATTATTATAGCTGGAACAGCCCTATCGGGTATTATCCCTGGTGGCGCTCCAATATTTATAACAACGCCAATACCCTCACGCGTTATTATGCAGATAATATTGCAGTGATCTCTTTTGACCCGAAAGGGAAAGTGGAATGGAGCAATGTGGTGCGGAAATCGCAGTACGATGATAACACCGATAACTTCATCGGTTTCGGGTTACTGAATACCGGCAACCAGCTGCATTTTATTTTCAATGTACAGGAAAAAAGAAATATGATCCTTTCTGACCAGAGCATGTCGCCCGCAGGACAGATCGACCGCAATCCCACGTTCAAGAACCTCGACAAAGGATATGATTTTATGCCGCGGCATGCCAAGCAGGTGGGGGCCCGCCAGGCCATCGTTCCCTGCCAGTACCGCGGGTTTACCTGTTTTGCCAAAATTGACTTTTAATACCTGACCAGTGGTTTTTTTATTCCGCGACAAATCCATCATCAACATCCTGTTCCTCGTGATACTGAGTGTGGGCGTACACCTGCATTTTTTTGTGAGTACGCCAATCGTGGTAACGGGCGTTTCAGATGGTATCCTCTCTGAATTTCTGCACAATTATATTGCGCCCCTTTCCTCAACAGCTTTGTTTATGGTGTACCAGGGCCTGCTGCTGGTGCAGGCGATCCGGCTGAATATGCTGCTGACCGATATGCGGATGTTCCAGAACAGCAGCTATACAACAGCGATGGCTTATGTGCTTTTATCGGGTATTTTACCGCAATGGTGCAGCCTTTCACCGGCACTGATCGCCAATTTTCTGCTCATCTGGATCTTTATCAAACTAAGCAGGCTGTATAACCATCCTTCTCCCAAAACATTGCTCTTTAATACCGGGCTGATCGTGGGTGCCTCTATTATCTGCTACCATCCTATGGCACTGCTGATACTGGTGGTATTGTTTGCACTTACTGTTGTAAGGCCTTTCCGTCTTGCCGAATGGGTGATCCTGCTAATGGGGGTTTTGCTTCCTTTTTATTTTCTCGCAGCCTGGTTATACCTCACCGATCATTTCAGCGTATTCAATAGTTACCTGCCCCATCTGCGCATCGACCTTCCCCTGCATCAATGGAATATCCCGCTGATCGTGAGCATCTCTATTTTGTTTATCCTAATGATAACAGGTTTGTATTACTGGCAATTATCAAATAACCGCATGGTGATACAGATACGCAAAAACTGGGGGGTGATGATCGTGATGCTGCTCGTATTACTGTCCACCCCCTTTATTTTCCCTAATGCGGGTGTTGAATCGGCTTTTATGATCCTCGTTCCGATGGCCGCTTTTACGGGCAATAGTTTTTCCTATCCGCGCAGCCTGCTCGTGCCCAATCTTCTTTTCTGGCTTTCAGCGGCCATCATCGCCTGGAATAACTGGGTACTCATCAAAAATTAGCCCGTTTTTAACGGGTGAGGCATTAACTTTGGCGCACCGGAAAATCCCGGTACCCACCCTCTAATCACCGGTTATTTATGAAGTTTGGCGTCGTTGTTTTTCCCGGATCCAATTGCGACAGGGATATGTATGCTGCAGTTGCCTACGACCTTGGTAAAGAAGTGATCATGCTTTGGCATAAGGATAAAGACCTGGGCATGTTCAGTACAGATGACTGTATCGTTCTGCCCGGAGGTTTTTCTTATGGCGATTACCTGCGCTGCGGTGCGATCGCCCGTTTCAGCCCTATGATGCAGAGCGTGATCGATTTTGCCAACCGGGGCGGAAAAGTGCTGGGTGTTTGCAATGGCTTCCAGATACTCTGCGAAAGTGGTTTGTTACCCGGCGTGCTGCTGCAGAATGCCAACCAGCAGTTTATCTGCAAAAATGTATATATCAAAGGCAGCAATGGTGAGGCGTTGAAGATACCCATTGCACATGGCGAAGGCCGTTACCACGCAGATGAACATACATTGGATGAACTCGAAGCCAATAACCAGGTGATCTTCCGCTACTGCGATGAAAAGGGAAAGATCGATGCAAATGCCAATCCCAACGGAGCACTGCGCAATATCGCCGGCATCCGCAATAAAACAAATAACGTATTTGGTATGATGCCGCACCCGGAAAGGGCTTCCTCACCTGCCATGAGTAACCTCGACGGGAAAAAAGTTTTTGAACTGTTAGGATTAAACTAAAATATCCTTGTAAGGCTGCAGAATTTTCTGCGTCGTTATCACTGATAAAAACTTAGACCGATTATGAAAAGTTTTGTGTTAACCGTTTTCGCATTTGTTTCGGCTTCCTTTCTTTTTGCGCAAAGACAGAACCCTGTAAACTGGAATTTTACCGCCCAGAAAAAATCAGCAGATACTTACGATATCATTTTAACAGCTGAAGTGGAAAGCCCCTGGCATATCTATTCCCAGAATACCGGTAAAGGAGGGCCTATCCCAACGGCGATCAGTTTTAAAACCAATCCGCTGGTAACCAAACAGGGTAAGGCAAAAGAAGTAGGGAAACTGGAAAAAGTGTACGACAAAAATTTTAAAACCGATGTGCTTTATTTCTCCGATAAAGTTCAGTTCGTTCAAACTGTGAAGGTGAAAGGCGGTATCAAAACCAACCTGAGCGGAACGGTTGAATACATGGTTTGTGACGATAGCCAGTGCCTGCCCCCCACTAAAAAAACATTTGACCTCAAGCTTCAATAATCACCATGAAAAAACGATTCCTGGTATGGGCTGTGCTGCTGCTTGTAAAAAGCATGTCGGCACAGACAGATAGTTTATTGCACTGGCAAACTTCTGCGAAGAAGATCGGTGATAAACTGTATGAACTGAGGGCAGCGTCAACCATTCCCGCCGGCTGGTATGTTTATGGCAATAACCCGAAAACAGAAGGGCTTGAGCCTGTAAAATTTGTACCCGCTTATGAGAATGCAAAAACACAGGGGCCCGTTCAGTACAGCGAAAAAGCAGGAACCGTAAACGATGCGGCTTTTGGTAAAGTGGAAGCGTTTCAAAACCATATTACCATTTCACAACAGGTCAGCATCAATGGTTTTGTTCCCGCTACACTCAAAGGAAATATCAATGCTTTCCTCGGGAAAGCGGGTGAGTTCATTGCTTCCGAGCAGCCTTTTGAAGTAGCACTAGAAGGCGGGCAAGTTGTTGCAGGCGCTTCGCAGATCAAACTGGCATCGGTTGATATCGATAAACCGCTGGCAGATTGCGGCAAAAAAAATAATGTGGCAAGCGGTGGATTGTGGTCCATATTCCTACTGGGATTTCTGGGCGGTCTCATCGCATTGCTTACACCCTGTGTATTCCCGATGATCCCCGTTACGGTTTCATTCTTTACCAAACGCGCACCCAATCGCAAAGGGGCCATCCGCAATGGTGCATTGTATGGTTTTTTTATTTTTCTTATCTATCTGCTGGCAAGCGTTCCTTTTCATGTGCTGGGAAATGTGCAGCCAGAAATATTTAATAATATCTCGACCAACTCCTGGCTCAATATTATTTTCTTTATCATCTTTATTTTCTTCGCGCTTTCCTTTTTTGGTTTTTTTGAACTCACACTGCCCAGCAGTATTGCAAGTAAGGCCGATTCAAAAAGCGGCCTCGGAAGTATTGGCGGCATATTTTTTATGGCGGTAACACTGGCTATTGTTTCATTTTCGTGTACGGGCCCTATTCTCGGCTCGCTGCTCGTTGGCTCATTGAGTGGTGGAGCATGGCAATTAACTTCAGGCCTGGCTGGTTTTGGTTTGGCATTGGCATTGCCCTTTGCCTTATTTGCGGTGTTCCCTGAATGGTTACAATCCTTACCCAAATCTGGCGGATGGCTCGATACAGTAAAAAAAGTACTTGCATTCGCGGAAGTGGCACTTGCCTTTAAGTTTCTTTCCAATGCCGATCTCGTGATGCACTGGGGCCTTTTAAAACGGGAAGTTTTTATCGGGATATGGATCCTGGTTTCGGCAGGGCTCACATTGTATCTCTTCGGTATCCTGCGTCTGCCACATGATTATAAAGGGATGAAGATCGGAACCGGCAGAAAAATACTGGGTGTACTGGCATTACTCTTCACGCTCTATCTTTTACCCGGTGTTACACAATCAAAATATGCCAACCTGCAATTGCTGAGCGGTTTTCCGCCGCCATTCAGTTACAGCATTTATGGAAAAAACAATGTACACGGCAAGGGACTGGAAGCAAATGTGATCAATGATTTTGACAAAGCCGTTGAGATGGCACGTGCACAGCATAAACCTATCCTGATCGATTTTACCGGGTGGGCCTGTGTGAATTGCCGCAAAATGGAAGAGAATGTGTGGACGCAGCCTGAAGTTTATAATTATATCCACGAAAATTATATACTCGTTTCATTGTATGTGGACGACCGGCAGAATCTTCCCGCAGAAGCACGTATCATGAATTATAAAACCAAAACAGGGGATACAAAAGATATCATTACCGTGGGTGACAAATGGGCCACATTTGAGGCAGAGAATTTTAATCAGACCACACAACCCCTCTATTGCCTGCTTGATACAGATCTTCATTTGCTGAACAACCCCGTTGGTTATACGCCCGATGTTGCAGAATACCTCAAATGGTTGCAATGCGGCAAAGAAACATTCGGAAAGAAATGATTTTCCAGGAAATAAAAACCCCGCAGGCCATGCGGGGTTTCTGGTTTTTCATGGATGATATTTTTTACGCTTATAATGCGATCTGTTTTTCTGTCATCATTTTCCTGAGATTGATCAAACCATAACGCATACGGCCCAGTGCGGTATTGATGCTGCAGTTGGTAATGAGTGCGATCTCCTTAAAGCTCATATTCGCAAAATGCCGGAGAATAATGATCTCACGCTGTTCTTCCGGCAACAGTTCCAGCATACGCCTTACACGTTCATGGCTTTGTGCCTGCATCATTTTGGCTTCAGCCCCATCGTCTGCCACCTGGATCAGTTCAAAAATATCCTGGTTATCGCTGGTGCGGATAATGGGTGACCTTTTCACTTTCCTGAAATAATCCACGCATAGATTATGCGAGATGCGTAGTGCCCAGGGTAAAAACTTTCCCTCTTCGGTATAGCGTTTTTGGTTCAGTGTATCGATGATCTTGATAAAAACATCCTGGAACAGGTCTTCTGCGAGGTAACTGTCTTTTACAAAAAAGAGGATAGAAGAGTATATCTTATCCTTGTAGCGATGGATAAGTGTTTCGAAGGCGCTGGTATCACCCTCTTCCTGGAAGGCCCTGATCAGGTCGTTATCAGTAGCTTGTTCTGCTCGCATAGTTCTCATTTGTTGTCCCGGATGCAGCAAAGCCGCGGCTTTTCGAAATTTTATTTGAAAGCCCGGGTACTAACTCATTCTCTTTCAGGAACAAATTATACATCTTTTAATGCCATTGCTTTTTTGTGGAAAAGAATCTTCTGGGGGGGCTGGGTTATTCACATCCCGGCACCCGGGGAAAGTTTTTTTTCTCAGAACATTCGCCCTGATATTATGTTTATTTTGCTGACTTATGGCTGCAAAAACAAAGCCGGCCCGCCTGGAAAAAAAAGTGGAATCTGCCGGTAATATTATCGTAAAAGGTGCAAGGGTACACAATCTGAAAAATGTAACTGCTGAATTCCCGCGCAACAAACTCATCGTGGTTACCGGTGTATCGGGCAGCGGCAAATCTTCTCTCACCATCGATACACTTTTTGCAGAAGGCCAGCGCCGTTATGCAGAAAGCCTGAGTGCCTATGCCCGCCAGTTTATGGCCCGTATGGTGAAGCCGGATGTGGATTACATCAAGGGGCTTTGCCCCGCCATCGCCATCGAACAGAAAGTGATCACACGCACGCCACGGAGTACAGTGGGCAGTATGACGGAGATCTATGATTACTTAAGGCTGCTCTTTGCCCGTGCCGGTAAAACCATTTCACCCATCAGCGGCCGCGAAGTAAAAAAAGATGATGTGGGCGATGTGGTGAAAGTGATACAGCAATTGAAAGAAGGCAGTAAAGTGGTGATCATTGTGCCTTTTAAACAACATGCGCGCCGCGATACCCGCGAAGAGCTGAATATCCTGGTACAGAAAGGATTCACCCGTCTGTATTTCCGCGATACGGCTACCCTTGCCCGCATCGAAGAATTGCTGGAGCTTTCGGACAAAGAACTGAAACAAACATTTCATGCAAAAGAGAAAGACCTGCAGAATTTTGTTTTAGTCGACAGGATCGTTACAAAAACTTTTGAAGAAGAAGATATCCATCGCCTCACCGATTCGGTAGGAACTGCTTTTTATGAAGGTGAAGGAGAGATTTATGTGGAAGTGGACGAAAAAGAACTGCTTCATTTCAGCAATAAATTTGAACTGGATGGTATCCAGTTTGAAGAACCCGTTCCCAATCTTTTTTCTTTTAACAATCCCTATGGCGCATGCCCGGTTTGCGAGGGCTTCAGCCAGGTTTTGGGGATCGATGAAGACCTGGTGATCCCTGATAAACGCCTCAGTGTGTATGAAGGCGCTGTTGCCCCCTGGAAAGGCGAAAAATTAGGATGGTGGAGAGAACAGTTTATCAAACACGCCGGTAAATCCAGCTTCCCCATACATAAAGCCATCATCGATCTTTCCAGAGAGCAGTATGAACAGTTATGGAAGGGCGCCGGACAGGCACTCGGTATCGACGCTTTTTTTGCAGAAGTGGAACAGAACCTTTACAAAGTGCAATACCGCGTATTGTTGAGCCGCTACCGCGGAAGAACCAATTGCCCGGAATGCAAAGGGTACCGCCTGCGCAAAGAAGCTTTGTATGTGCGGGTCGGCGGAAAACATATTGGTGAATTGTGTGAATGGCAGGTGAAAGACCTGAAAAAATGGTTTGAAGCATTGTCGCTTTCTGCACATGATAAGGAAGTGGCTAAACGGATCCTGATCGAGATCCATCAACGTTTGCAAACACTGATTGATGTGGGCCTTGGGTATTTAACATTGAACCGTCTTGCCAACTCACTCAGCGGGGGCGAAAGCCAGCGGATACAGCTTACGCGAAGCCTTGGCAGCAACCTTACCAATTCACTTTACATACTAGACGAGCCATCTATCGGCCTGCATTCAAGGGATACCGACAGGCTGATCAATGTATTAAAATCATTGCGCGATCTCGGCAATACCGTGGTTGTGGTGGAACACGATGAAATGATGATGCGTGAAGCAGATCATATCATCGATATGGGGCCGCTGGCATCCCATCTCGGCGGCGAAATAGTTGCAGCAGGAAATTATGATGAACTGATCGCTAACAAAAAAAGCCTCACAGGCAAATACCTCTCCGGCGAAATGCTGATCGAAGCCCCGAAGCAGGTACGCATATGGAACCGGAGCATTACGGTGGAAGGTGCGCGGCAAAACAACCTCAAAAATATTACCGTGACTTTCCCTTTAACCACGCTCACCGTAGTGAGTGGGGTAAGCGGCAGCGGTAAAACCACCTTGGTAAAGCAGGTTTTGGTGCCCGCATTGCGGAAACTGAAAGGGGAGTTTTCTGAAAAGGTAGGGATGCATAAAAATATCAGCGGCGATATCGATTATATCTCGCAGATAGAGCTGGTTGACCAAAACCCGATCGGTAAATCATCCCGCAGCAACCCGATCACTTATATAAAAGCATGGGACCTTGTGCGCGACCTTTTTGCCAAACAATCCTTATCCAAAACAAGGGGTTTTCAACCCAAGCATTTTTCTTTTAACGTGGATGGCGGCCGATGCGATACCTGTAAAGGAGAAGGGGAGCAGATTGTTGAAATGCAGTTCCTCGCTGATGTGCACCTCACCTGCGAATCCTGCGGCGGAAAACGTTTTAAAGAAGAAGTGCTGGATGTGCAGTACAAAGGCAAAAATGTATTTGATGTGCTGGAGATGAGCGTGGATGATGCGATTGAATTTTTTGCAGATGAAAAGCCTATCCGCACTGCGATACAACCTTTGCAGGATGTGGGTTTGGGCTATGTAAAACTCGGGCAGAGCAGCGATACGCTCAGTGGCGGGGAAGCACAAAGGGTAAAACTGGCCAGCTTTTTAGGCAAAGGAAAAGGAATCGGCCATGTATTGTTTGTATTCGATGAACCTACCACCGGTTTACATTTTCACGATATCAAAAAACTGCTTGCGTCTTTTAATGCATTGATCGAGCAGGGGCATTCACTGATCGTGATCGAACACAATACAGATGTTATCAAATCCGCCGACTGGATCATCGATCTTGGCCCCGAAGCCGGAGATGCTGGCGGAAACCTTGTGTATGCAGGTGTACCTGCAGGGATCAAAAAAGTAAAAGAAAGTTACACCGGAAAATATCTTTAGAATATCGGATCATGAACAAGGAACACCAAATAAAGAAGGGCTTTACAATTCCGGCGTTCGTCATTCCTTGTTCGATATTCATTATTCTACCTGAGCCTGTCCACACTCTTCACCAGCTGCTCATCCTTATAAATATTGCGTAAAGCAAGTATCAGCAAAACAGGGATCGCGATATATACGAGTGATGTGAGATCATAGCTCCATTCGCCCGGAACAAAATTTTTTGTGGCAAAATGCGCGAGCAGGATATTGATGATGGAAAATACCAGTACCACGATCCCGATCTTCAGCTGCAGTTTCCGGTCTTTAAATAAAAAAATGGTGATCAGCGATGCGATGGCTACGGCTACGGTTAAAATCATCAGTAAAAGGTTACTCATCGCCGAAAAACGCTGGTATTCTTTCACATTGTTCACAAGGATATTTCCGCTGAAAAAATACAGTTTCAAGGTAACGAATGCAAGTATGGAAGCGGTCAGCAGCCATACGGTTTGGATTCTTTGTAACATAAACGAAAGTTTAGTTTCCGGTGAAAAATAACTCTTACAGTTCTGCGGCATTCATTTCTGTGATGAAAATAAAAATCATTCTTCACCGCTGAGGCGCAGAGAGGCAGCGTTTTCGCAGCGATTATCCTAACTCGGGATACAATGCGAACTGTTCCATAAATGCATTCACATCTTTTTTCACAGCTCCAATGATCGCGGCATCATCAGCATTCATCAGCACTTTATCGATCTGGTTCACCACAAATCCCATATG
This sequence comes from Chitinophagaceae bacterium, assembly GCA_004028765.1. GTDB lineage: Bacteria > Bacteroidota > Bacteroidia > Chitinophagales > Chitinophagaceae > Sediminibacterium. The sequence continues at coordinate 96,261 of SAIX01000065.1, forward strand.
TTCTTCTTTCATGCCGCGTGTGGTGATCGCCGGAACACCGAGTCGGATGCCCGAAGTAACAAAAGCACTCTTGTCGTCATAAGGCACCATATTTTTATTGGCAGTGATATCGGCCATCACCAATGCCTGTTCCGCTTTTTTACCGCTGATGTTTTTATTGCGCAGGTCTATCAGTACAAGATGGTTATCCGTACCGCCACTGATGATCTGGTACCCGCGGGCAACCAGTTCTGCTGCGAGCGACTGTGCATTTTTTACAACCTGGTTGGCATATACCGTAAATTCATCACTGAGGATTTCTCCAAAGGCAATCGCTTTTGCTGCGATCACATGCTCCAGCGGCCCACCCTGGATGCCGGGGAATACAGCCATATCCAGCAGGTTACTCATCATCCGGATATTGCCTTTTACATCTTTCAATCCCCATGGGTTTTCAAAATCTTTCCGCATCATTATAATGCCGCCCCTGGGCCCGCGTAATGTTTTATGGGTTGTGGAGGTTACAAAATGACAATGATCGAATGGATCATTCAGTAATTTTTTAGCGATCAAACCTGCCGGGTGTGCAATATCGGCCATCACCAACGCACCCACTTCATCCGCCACACGGCGTATACGAGCATAATCCCAGTCGCGGCTGTATGCACTTGCACCGCAGATGATCATTTTCGGTTTTACTTCACGCGCTTTTGCTTCGAGCATTTCATAATCCACCAGACCGCCTTCACGCGTTACGCCGTAGAAATGCGGCTGGTATAATTTACCGCTGTAGTTTACCGCTGAGCCATGGGTAAGGTGGCCACCCATGCTGAGATCGAGACCCAGGATAGGATCGCCGGGTTGCAGTACGGCGAGTGCCACTGCTGCATTGGCCTGCGCACCACTATGTGGCTGCACATTGGCATATTCAATACCGAAGACCTGTTTCAGTCGATCGATCGCAAGTTGTTCGGTTTGGTCCACAATTTCGCAACCCGCATAATAACGCCGGCCCGGATACCCTTCTGCATATTTATTGGTCATCACATTGCCCATGGCCTGCATTACCTGTAAACTGGTAAAATTTTCAGATGCGATCAGTTCAATGCCGTGGCGTTGTCTTTCCAGTTCTTTACGGATGAGGTCAAAAACTAGGGTATCTTTTTGCATGATGGAGATTTTGCCGCAAAGATAAGCTGCCACAGTTTAGCCAGGCACTGAAATAGCATTCTGGGGATCGGCGGGGATAAATGACGGATTAAAAAAGGCTTATTATCCCCAAAACTTGGCCGGTTCGGGGATTTTCCTATTTTCGGCCTCTTGAAAATGTGTCAGGTATACATTTTAGAAACCGTGTGGTTACCTGCAACAATATTTTCAAACCCAAATCACCCCGATGAAAGCAATTATCCCCGTTGCCGGTGCCGGAACCAAGCTGCGTCCTCATACATATACCCAACCCAAGGCATTGATCCCCATCGCTGGGAAAACCATCCTGAGTTTTATTGTGGATCAGTTGCACGATGCTGGTATCCATGAATTTATTTTTATCGTTGGCTATCTTGGTGAAAAGATCCAGGATTATGTAAAAGAAAATTATCCAGGGCTAACCACCCATTTTGTATTTCAGAATGAACGGCAGGGTACGGGTCATGCCATTGAACTCACCAGGAATATTGTAGGAACCGATGAGGTTTTTGTAGCGCTGGGTGATACCATTTGCGAATACGATGTAAAAGAAGTGGTGAACAGCCCTTACAGCATGCTCGGTATTAAGAAAGTGGACGATCCCCGCAATTTTGGTGTGGCATCAGTGGGAGAGGATGGATTTATTGAGCAGGTGGTGGAGAAACCGGCCATCCCCAAAAGCAATATGGCGTTGGTGGGTTTGTATAAGATAAAAGAAACCCATTTTCTGTTTGAATGCCTGCACCATATTTTTTCGCAGGATATCCGCACTTTCGGCGAATACAATCTTACCGATGCGCTGGATTGTATGATCAAACGCGGCGCGAAATTCCAGGCGTTTAAAGTGAAGAACTGGTTCGACTGTGGTAAAAAAGAAACCCTGCTTGAGAGCAATGCCACACTGCTGAAAAAATTTGGCGGAAATGTAACGGAGTCGCACGGATTCAAGGATACTATCATTATTCCCCCGGTGAGTATTGCACCCGGTTGTGAAATTTCCAATTCGATCATTGGCCCGCATGTGGCCATCGGTGCAAATACCAGTATCAAACATTCGATTGTGCGCGACAGTATCATCGGCTCTTACACCAACCTGTATGAAGTGGTGCTCGATAATTCATTGATCGGAAGCGATGCTTCTGTAAAAGGCCTTAGCCGAAGCCTGAATATCGGGGATAATACGGAGATCGATTTCGGATAAAAACAATTTGAAAAAGAGATGACTTGAAAATTTGAAAATTCTTTTCAGGTTTTCTTCCTTAACGATTTGATGTATCGGGAACAAACAGTTTAATATCTTCATTTTCAAATTACCACATTTTCAAATTTTCAAATTCATGAACTCCCCTGTTTGTAAGCTGTTCAATATTGAATATCCCATCATCCAGGCAGGTATGATCTGGGCCAGCGGATGGAAGCTGGCCAGCGCAGTAAGCAATGCCGGTGGGTTGGGATTGATCGGTGCGGGCAGCATGTATCCGGATGTATTGCGGGAACATATCCAGAAATGCAAAGCGGCCACCCATAAACCTTTCGGGGTAAATGTTCCTTTGCTGTATCCTTCTATCGAGGAACACATGAAGATCATCACGGAAGAAAAAGTTCCGGTTGTATTTACCAGTGCGGGTAATCCGAAAACATGGACAGGTTATTTAAAACAGCACAACCGCAAAGTGGTGCATGTGGTAAGCAGCAGCAAGTTTGCAAAAAAGGCAGAAGAGGCAGGCTGTGATGCGGTAGTGGCCGAAGGTTTTGAAGCAGGCGGGCACAATGGAAGAGAAGAAACCACCAGTTTTGTTTTGATCCCGCTTGTAAGATCTGCTGTAAACATACCCGTTATTGCCGCTGGTGGAATTGCCACCGGAGAACAGATGCTGGCAGCTATGGTATTGGGCGCTGATGGCGTTCAGATCGGCAGCCGTTTTGTTTGCACACCGGAAGCTTCCTCTCACCCTGCTTTTAAAGAAGCTGTGATGAAAGCCGGTGAAGGAGATACTTTATTGAGCATGAAAAAACTGGTGCCTGTGCGCTTGCTGAAAAATAATTTTTTTACAGCGATACAGCAGGCAGAAGCCCGTGGCGCAGATGAAGAAGAATTAAAGAATATCCTTGGCCGTGCCCGTGCAAAGAAAGGGATGTTTGAAGGCGATCTTTCCGAAGGCGAACTGGAAATAGGCCAGGTAAGCGCGATGATCCACGAAATAAAACCTGCAGCGGATGTAGTAAAAGAGATCTGGGAATCGTTTTGTAAGGCGAAGAAAAAATCAATGAATGATAGTAGATGCTGAATGCCTAACGCTAAAGGCTGAACGCTTGGTTAGTTTGTGGTGAAGATTTTCGCCTTCAATAATGAAAATTATTTCCCTTTAAAAAATACTTGCCATACCTGCCTACCGAATAATCGTTCTGCGTTAAATAAAGATGTAAAATGCTAAATGCTGTACGCTTGATTTGTTTGCATGAATGGTTTGTGTATCTACTATGCAAACAAATCAAGCGTTCAGCATTCAGTCTTATTCTTTATAAAAATAAATCCCGTCTGCCTGCGAAACAGATGACAGCGAGAGATCGTTGATACAAATATTTTCCGGTAAGCTGGCACAGTAATAGGCTACATCGGCAATATCATTCGCATACAAAGGAGTAAAACCATCATATATCTGTTTGGCTTTGCCCTCATCCCCCTTAAAACGTACAAGCGAAAATTCTGTTTCTGCTGCACCGGGATGTATCGCAGTCACTTTTATTCGCTGCGGCAGCAGGTCGATACGCATGGATTTGCTGAGTGCATCCAGTGCATGTTTGCTTGCACAATAACCATTCCCTTCCTTGTAAACAAGTTTACCGGCAACAGAGCCCATATTGATGATATGCCCTTTCTTTCTTTTGATCATATAGGGCAGCACCGCTTTGGTTACATACATCACCCCTTTCACATTGGTATCAAGCATGGTTTCCCAATCAGTGAGATCTGCATTTTCAAAACTGTCGCGGCCAAGCGCAAGGCCGGCATTGTTCACCAGCACATCTATCGTTTGCCATTCACCTGGTATGGATCCGATCGCTTTAAAAACAGCTTCGCGGTTCTGTACATCAAAGACGAGTGATAATATTTTTACGCCATATTGCTGTGTCAGTTCAGTTGAAAGCGCATCAAGCCTTTCCTTTCTTCTTCCTGTGATAATACAATTCCAGCCATTGGCGGCAAATTTTTCTGCGATCGCTTTACCAAAACCAGAAGTGGCACCTGTAATGAGTATTGTTTTTTCCATACGATATAAATGTGGATGCAAAACTAAGGGATACGGCCCGTAACGGAATACAGCTGAACATTACCTGATCAATACTACCGTTCCTTTCCGGAAAACAACCCGCCCTTTAAAATCGGTTCCCTGTGCCTGGTATACATAGGCGCCGCTGGGTTGTGCCACACCCCCAAAGTTTCCATCCCATCCTTTGTTGATTTCATTGGTGGTGAAAACAAGCTGTCCCCAGCGGTTGTAGATACTGAAGAAATTAAATTTACTGATGCCTATTAGGGTTGGCCTGATCACATCATTCCTTCCGTCACCATTGGGCGTAAAAGCGGAGGGAACTAAAATATCGGGGCCGTTTTTAAATACACGGATGGTGATATTGTCTGAAGCAGAACAACCCCCCTGGCTTACTTTAACCGTATATGTGATGGAGTCGATGCTGTTGTCAAAAGTGGCAACTGGATTTGCAATCGTAGGATCGCTCAGGAAACTGATCGGCGACCATGCATACGAAGCACCACCGCTTGCCTGCAACTGCAAAGGTTCATTGGGAACAGCAGAAGTATCGTTACCCGCGAATGCCCGTATGGGTGGTATCACAGTTACCACAATGGTATCGGTTTGTGGCTTGGGGCAGCCTACGGTATCTGTTACCCGCAAAACATAGGCAGTTGTTTTGGTGGGGCCCGCCAATGGAGTCAATGTTTTTTCGTTTACCAGCGATGATGTGGGCGACCAGCTGAATACCGACCCCGTGATATTGGCGTTTAATGTTGTTCTGCCTCCATAACAAATGGTTACATCGCTGCCGGCATTAGCGGCGGGATAGGGCGCCACTTTCACGATGATACTGTCAGACGATTGGCATTTACCAAGATTGGCGATCACTTTGTATTGTGTATTCACCAATGGTTTTACCAAAGGATATTTTACGGAACTGATTTTTTCACCCGCAGTGGATGAACTCCATACATAACTCAATGCATCACTGGTGGGATGCAGGGTAAAACTGTCGGTTTTACAAATGCCTGTATCTGGGCCAAGGTTTACGGTAATAAAGGGCAAAACATTCACCGTAACCGAATCGGTATTGGCACAGCCATTGTCGTTTACAGATACATAATATTTGGTAGTGTCTTTCGGGAATACGAGTGGCGATGAAGTATTGCTGTTTAGTATCCGCAGTTTATTCGGCCCGTTGATGGGCGTCCACAGCACCGTTCCGCTGGTAATGTTAACGCGGAGTGCCAGTGTATCGATACTGCAGATCAGTGTATCGCGGAAGGGTAGGCTTAAAGTGGGCTTATCTACAATCGTTACCGATCGCACAACTGTATCAATACAACCGATACTGTTACCTACAATTAGTTTTACCTGGACAGATGCAGGAGCAGGGTATTTCCACGCAGTATCTTTTGATCTTGCTGTATCCGCGTTGCTCGAAAGGTCTCCGAAATCCCATAACCTGGAATTCACAAAACCATATTTTGATTTGGTTGTGTCTGAAAACAGGTAGTTTTTCAAAAAACAACTACCTGTTACCGTAAAACCAGGAACAAAACCGGGATACACTTTTACCTGTGAACTTGCTGAATCAAGGCATCCGTTGACAGAAGTTACTTTTAATTTAACCGTGTATGTACCACTGTCTTTGCCGCTCTGCAGGTAATCATATGTGGGGGAAGGGTTGCTGGAAGTGTCAGTTGTCAGGTTCGGAACCCCAAAATCCCACAGGTATTTTACTATTCCGCTACTGGTTGATTCGTTCTGAAACTGAAGGGTGGTTCCATTACAAGTAATATATGTTGGCTTTAATAACGCTCCGGCAAGGGTACAATTTGATACAATCAGTGTAAAATCCTTTCGGTGTTGGGAGATCAGTGTGCCGTTTCTCCACTCCCCGATACAAACAGAAACTACGTACCTGCCTGCTGATGGGGCAGTTCCTGAAATAATACCCGTTACAGGATCGATGGTTACCCCATTTCCCAGCGGAGCAGTGCCAGAAAATCCCGGCTGATAGGTTACAGGATTGTATGGGGGAGAGGTATAATTTACATCTGCCGCGGCAGTGGTTTGACCACGGTCGTAAGCAGCACAAAATCCGTATGAAAGGGAATCACCAGCATCAGGATCTGTTGCACTGAAATCGAGTTTGAACGGACTGTTCTGGCAAACCAGTGTTGTATCTTTTAATGCAAAAACAGGACTTGAATTTGTACCCGTCGGCAAAGAGAGTGTGCCAGGAATCTGTCCGGTATAGGTTGCGCCTTCACCTGTTTGTGATTGGCCACCTGAATTAATAAAAGTCTGGGCCACAATATTATCAATCCCCGTAGTTCTGCAACAGGTTTGGAACATAGCGATATACCCACCGGCCGAATTGGGTAGATCCTGTGTAAATGTAAATACACCAACCTGGTAGCAAACCGTGGGTGGGTTATTGATACAGGGATTAGGTGTGGTAAGCTGAAGTTGCTGAAAACTTGTTCTTGCTACGGTAATTTGCGGACCAACCTGCGAATAAGGGGCACTGTTACTGTAAATCGCCATAACAACACTGGTTGGCATAGGGGCAATATTTGCACCGGATGCACCACATTCTCTGAACAAACGTAAACTAATCTGGTAAGAAGAAGTATTTGCAGCGGAACCTGCACCCAGGTATTTATAATAAACTTCCCCCCCCGCTATATGACCAGCAAAGCTGTTAGCGGCTAACAGGGTTACCAATATCAGTACAAAAATTTTTTTCATGCCCTTCGGTCGTCAATTTACTCACTATCTGTTGGATGGCAGCCTGTTTTCAAAAAGCTGTGCCTTATTTAACGCATCTGCAACAGGGTGCTGAAGTAAATAAATAAGACAGGAAACCGGACGATTTTGTTGCCCGGAGAAATGACAGGACCCTGTTTTAACGGATCAGTACCGCTGTTCCTTTGCGGTAAATGGTTTTACCTGTGTAATCAGCTCCTTCCGCTGAGTAAACATAAGCACCCGGTGGCTGAAGGGCCCCTTTAAAAGTACCATCCCAGCCCCTGCCTGTTTCTGTGGTACTGAAAAGCAACTGTCCCCAGCGGCTGTACACGTTAAAATATTTCAACTGGCTGATCCCATACATAAAGGGGCGCAATACATCGTTCTTTCCATCCCCGTTCGGGGTAAAGGCCGAAGGCACCAGTATATCCGGCCCCGATTTAAAAACACGGATCACAATTTCATCATCTCCATAACAGCCATTGGCATCATATACCCTCAGTTTGTATTTTACCGAATCGGCACTGCCATCGGAAGTGAAAACTGGGTTTGGAATCGATGGATCGCTCAATCCGGTTTCGGGGCTCCAGATATACCTCGAACCACCACTGGCCTGTAACTGCAGCGGCTGACCAGGGATGCTTACTGTATCATTTCCCGCATTGGCTGGTACTTTGGGCGCTACGGTAACCACAACAGTATCCGTTACGGTTTTTAAACAGCCGCTTGTATCCACCACTTTTAATAAATAGGCTGTTGTTTTTACCGGACCGGCAACCGGGTTGGCACTGGTTGGGTTTAGTAAACTGCTGGTGGGTGTCCAGTTGATCTTATCTGCCACCACCACACTCCGCAATTGTATCCGGCTGCCAAAACAGATCACGGTATCCGGCCCTGCCATGGCAATGGGATAGGGTGCAACAGTAATCACCATACTGTCCCTGTCCTGGCATTTGCCAAGATTGGCTGTAACATAATATTTCGTGTTTACCAATGGTTGCACCAACGGATTTTTTACAGCGCTGATATTGCCTGCCGGCACACTGTTCCATTGATAGCTCAATGCATAACTCACAGGTTTCAACTGCACAAAATCTGTTTTGCAGATCAGGGTATCCTTGCCAAGATCCACTTTAATAAATGGCAATACGTTCACCATCACCGAGTCGGTATTGGTGCAACCATTATCACTCAGTGTCACATAATATTTTGTTGTGTCTTTAGGGAATACAAGAGGATTGGCTGTATTGGCGCCAAGGATATTTTTATTGGGCGCCCAGGCATAAGTGCCGGTATTGGATACCTTGATCGGGAGTGTATCGATGCTGCAGATGAGTGTGTCACGGAAGGGCAATTGTAACTGTGGTTTATCATTTACATCCAGCACTTTGTAAACGGTATCGATGCAACCCTTGCTGCTGGTAACGATCAGTGATGCGGTTGCAGAAAGCACCCGCGGGTATTTGTACTGCGGGTTCTGAATGGATGATGTATCTGTGTCAACCAGCGGATCCCCGAAATCCCATTGCCAGCTATCCACCTTTCCATACCTCGCAAAGGTTTTATCTGTAAAAAGAAAAGGATTCTGGTAACAGCTTCCGCTGATGGTGAATGCTGGCGTAAATCCCGGATATACATATACCTGCGTGCTGTCGCTCCCGGTACATCCCTGCGGGCCGTTTACAGTGAGGGTAGCCGTGTAACGGCCGGTATCCTGGTAATGATAATCCACAACAGGTTTGTCGGAAGTTCCCCCGATCTTATCCCCGAAAGTCCATTGATAAGAAGTAATGAGAGAGGAAGTGGAAAGGTTTTCAAAATGCACCACGGAATCTTTGCATTGAATTGTTTTAGGCGGAAGTACCGCTTCAATAAAATCGCAACTCTGCACTTTTAACAAGAAATCTTTCCTGTGTTCTGATATGGCAATTCCTTTTCTCCATTCGGTGATACATACATTCACCACATATCCCACACGGGTACCGGCCGGTGGCGCAATGCCGCTGATGATGCCCGTGGTACGGTTAATGGTTACACCGCTACCCAATGGGGATGCACCAAAATAGGGTGCGGCATAGGGTAATGGTATCAGGTTCAGTATTGCGGGTGGCGGCGCGTTATTGCCAGCCCCGCCGGAAGTAAAAGCGTCACAAAATGTATAGGTAAGCGAATCACCGTCACTGTCGGTGGCGCCAAAATCGAGTACAAAACGTTTGCTGGCACATACGAGTACAGTGTCGCGTACAAAAAACTGCGGACTGCTGTTATGCCCGTTCGGCAAAACATTGGTGCCGGGGATTTTTGTGATATAGTTGCTGCCAACATTGGTGGCCACAGAAAGATTGGTGATATTGTCTGTACGGCAGCAGCCATTTCGTGAAAGTGTATAACCGGAGGCATTATCGGGCAGGACGATGGTATTGGAATACAGCGCAACCTGGTAACAAACATTCACATTACCCACCAGGCATGGTATAGAGGATGTATTCAGAGAAATGCTGGATACGTTTGAAACAAGTGTAAGGTTCAGGTTGGTGACATTTGAATTGGTGGCATTGGAATAAATACCCACGGTAACGGGTTCGTTCTCGAGCAATGGCCCCGGCGAATTACATTCCCTGAACAGCCGTAACGTAATGCGGTAATTGCTGGAATTGCCCCCGGCAGGCCCGAGATATTCATAAAACAATTCCCCACCCGCCACATGCCTTGCCATAGCAGGAAATGCAATGCAGAATAATATACATATGAAGAACCCTTTCTTCATACTACCGGATTAAAATTCATTAGGAGTGGATGAATGCCAGCAGCAGTTGGTTCAGTTGGTCTGTCGCTTCCCACATTCCCATATGCCCCGTACCTTGAAGTACATGAATATACGAAATATCAGGGAGTATCGATTGCTTCAGCACATCTTCCATTGGTGCAGCAGTATCTTCAGTACCCATAACGAATAGTACCGGGTGGCGGTTGCCTTTGAGTATATCTGTCCTGTCGGGCCGCAATAACATGGCCCTGTAATATTGCTGAAGGGCTTCTTTGGTAAAACCCTGCCCTGCTTCGATCAGTTCCTGCAGCTTATGCGGATATGTTTCCTTAAAGTTTTTCCCGAATAAATTAGGGATGGTGTTTTTGAGGAATGCATGCGCACCGTAGCCCTCTATCACACCAATCGCTTTTTGGCGCATGGCTTTTTTTTCTTCACTGTCTGCAAAGGCAGTGGAATGTACCAATCCGAATGATTTTATTTTTTCAGGATGCTGTTCCGCAAAACTGAGCGTGATATAGCCTCCCATGCTATGGCCTAGCATGATCACCGGTGCCTTGGCTTCTTTATCTAACAGTGCTTTTATGGCAGCCGCATAATCATCTATTGTTACAGGTTTGTTTTTATGGGGTGATAAAAGCAAACCTGATTTCCCGGAACCCGGCAGATCGGGTACAATCAACCGGCAATACGGTTGCAAAAAAGAAACCTGGTTATCCCAGGTATGGCTGTCTTCCCCAAAACCATGCAGTAAAACCACATCCTGCCCCGTACCATACACTTCGTATGAAATGATCGTGTCAGCGTATACAAACTGTTCAGGCATGGACGGTTTGTTTTTTGATGATCGATAGATAACGGATGATCAACAAAGCAAGAATGGGTGTTAACGAAAAATTGATATCCTGCGGTAAAATATTCCCCGAAAAAACAACCAATATCGCTGTAAGTGGCCAGGCGATACGCAGGTAGGTCGTTAGCCATTTTTTTCTTTTCAGAAATGCGAATGCCGCCACAAGGTTGGTTGGTAAAGCCCATAACAGGTTGGTATTGCCAGCGCAGGATCTGTGATCGGTGCCAAACCACATAAACAGAAGAAAACAACCCAGCAGCCCTGTGAGTAACAGCCATATAAAATCATGGACCCGCATAAATCTTACGAGCCTGTTTTTTTTCGAGAATGATAAAACAAGTATCAATACAGTATAGACGGAGAAAAGGATCAGCGGCTGGTTTTGAAAAGCCTCCTGACGGTTTTCCCCTTTGTTGAGGATTTTTTTTTCTTCGAGAAAGGATGTGGTGGCTGCACTGTCGATCCCCTTCATCAGGTAATCCGGCAGGAACATGGATTGATCGGTGTTTACTTTTTTATCGATCGGGCTTCCGAGCACAATATCGATCCCCAGTTTGCTCCACGACTGGTTGCCTTTGTTGAGATACTCGTGCAGCATGTCCCGGAAACTGGTTCCTTCCGGTACCAGTTGTGTGGTTACTTTGAAACCGGTTTGTTGTAATAAAATATCGCGGATCCGCGATGTGCAGTTATTATACAGGAAATCGTATTTGTAAAAACGGGCGGGTCCTGAAAGGGTTTGACTGAGGTAAGACTGGATCTTGATTTTTACACTGTCCGGCAAACGCAGTACCTGTTCGGTTACATCCCTTTTCTCCACTTGGTATTCATATAAAAAAGAGGGGAGATCTGATACGGATAAAAAATAATCCAGTTTGCCGCGCGTGAACTTGGTATAAAAATCTGGATCCGAAAAATCGAAAGTGCCGTAGTTGTAAACGATATCTGTTCCATGCACACTGTCGGTAATGCGCAAAGCGGTATGGCCAAATGTGGAATACAATTCATCACCGGGTGAACAGGTGAGGATGCTGATACGCAGGTGGTGGCTGCTGTCGGCCTGCTGCGACCATAATACAGTAGCGGAAACAATCAGAAAAGAAAAAATAAAGAGGAATTTTTTCAAAGCCTTTTTTTGGAAAGTTACGGCTGTTTTGGCTTGATATTACTATTGATACAATAATGAATGGTTGTTTTTATTTTCACTGCAGAGCCGCCGAGTGGCAGAGATTTCGCAGCGTTTTTCTTTGTGCTCTTTGTGTCTCCGTGATGAAAAAAATGGATGCCACAAAATTCAAACAGCCTTTATGGCTGGATTTTTTACCACAGCGTCACAGAGATCGGGAGTTACAGAGAGTGATATATCTCACAACTCAAAAAAATCACTCAATTATTTCCTGCTGTAATTCGGCGCTTCCTTGGTGATATCGATATCATGCGCATGGCTTTCTTTCATGCCCGCATTGGTGATCTTCACAAATGTGGCCTGTTGCAACGCTTTGATATTTTTCGCGCCGCAATAACCCATCCCGGAACGCAAACCACCTACATACTGGTACACAATTTCATTCAGGTAACCTTTGTAAGCCACACGGCCTTCAATGCCTTCGGGTACATATTTTTTGATATCTGCTTCCACATCCTGGAAATAACGGTCGCCACTGCCCTGGCTCATCGCACCCAAACTGCCCATGCCGCGGTATTCTTTAAACTTACGGCCTTCATAAATGATCGTATCACCGGGGCTTTCCTCCACACCGGCAAACACACTTCCCATCATCACCACATTGGCGCCGGCGGCAAGTGCTTTTACCATATCACCCGTATAACGTATCCCGCCATCGGCAATCACGGGAATGTTTTTTGCTTTTAATGCATTGCTCGCTTCCATGATCGCTGTTAATTGCGGAACCCCGGCACCCGCAACGATACGGGTAGTGCAGATAGAACCCGGTCCGATCCCTACTTTCACGCAATCAGCGCCCGCTTCTGCCAGGGCTTTTGCACCTACAGCCGTACCTACATTACCCGCAATGATGGGCAGGTTCCTGAAATTTTTGCGCAAAGCTTTTAATGCCTGTATCACTCCTTTGCTGTGGCCATGTGCACTGTCGAGGGTTACCACATCCACACCCACCTGTTGCAGGGCCGCAGCACGCTCCATCAGGTCGGAAGTGATACCCAGCGCAGCACCTACCAATAAACGGCCGATAGAATCTTTCACCGCATTGGGGTAATTGCGCAATTGTAAAATATCGCGGTAAGTGATGAGCCCGATCAGTTTCCCCTGCTTATTTACCACAGGAAGTTTTTCAATTTTATACTGGCGAAGAATTTTCTCTGCTTTTTTCAGATCGGTACCTTCCGGAGCGATGATCAGGTTGTCTTTCGTCATCACTTCTTTCACTTTCCGTTTGGTATCGGTTTCAAATCGCAGGTCGCGGTTGGTAAGGATGCCCACGAGTTTTTGATCCGCATCAACGATCGGTATCCCGCCGATCTTATTTTCTTTCATCAGCCTTAATGCATCACCGATGGTTGCATCCACCAATAATGTAACAGGATCAACAATCATCCCGCTTTCGCTTCGTTTTACTTTACGCACCTGTTCTGCCTGGCGTTCGATGCTCATGTTTTTATGGAGTATACCAAGTCCGCCTTCACGGGCAAGCGCTATGGCAAGCGTTGCTTCTGTAACAGTATCCATGGCTGCCGACAGCATGGGAACATTCAGCACGATGTCTTTGGTAAGATGGGAACGGATATCCACTTCGCGGGGAAGTACTTCACTGAATGCGGGCATCAGCAATACGTCATCGAAAGTGAGGCCTTCACCGAATAACCTTGTTGCTGCCGTCTTGTTGCGGGGAGAAGATTTACTTGTTGCCATGTGCAAAGATAGCGCAGCGGGTAAATTGAGGCCAAAACTTTTTCGCAAAGCGATAAAACCAAGGCCCGCCCCGATCTGCAATAATACAATCGGGGTGCGAACGAATGGATTGTATGTATTTTTGTACGGATGACAAAACCGGCACCCACGGCTGATACGCCTTATTTTAATTTCCAGTTTGCATTACTCTGTACCAGCAACTTTTTGTTCAGCACCAGTTTCAGTATGCTGATCCCCGAATTGCCAGGGTACCTTACGCAATTAGGCGGGGCAGATTACAAAGGGTTGATCATCTCACTATTTACTTTGATGGCAGGTATCTCACGCCCCTTCAGCGGTAAGCTAACGGATACCGTAGGCCGTATGCCTGTTATGATCTTTGGTTCGCTGGTTTGTGTGGTGTGCAGTTTGTTATACCCGGTGCTTACAACGGTTTCCGGTTTTTTACTGCTGCGTTTTTTTCATGGGTTCTCAACCGGCTTCAAACCCACTGCCACTTCTGCGTATGGTGCCGATGTGGTGCATGAATCCAGGAGGGGAGAAGCGCTGGGTGCATTGGCCATCGGATATTCACTGGGATCATCCATAGGGCCATTGGCCGGAAGTTATATCGTGATGCATTATTCGTACAGCACGATGTTTTATATTTCATCGCTTGCGGCACTGGGTTCTGTAGGCATCCTCTACAATATCCGTGAAACGCTTGCACAGCCGCAGAAATTTTCTTTCTCGCTTTTAAAGATCCAGCGTTCAGAAATATTTGAAAAAACATCGTTGCGCCCGGCTATCATCATGCTGTTGCTTACTTTTTCGATCGGGTGTGTGGTAACACTTACGCCTGATCTCAGCGAATCGATCGGGATGCACAACAAAGGTTTTTTCTATGCCTGTTATACCATCACTTCTTTACTGATCCGTTTCATTGCGGGCAAAGCATCCGACCGTCACGGAAGGATCATCGTATTGGTATTTTCTTCCTTAACAATGGTGTTGGGAATGACCCTGCTCGCTTTTACACATACCATCCCGCTTTTTATTGTCAGTGCGTCGGTACTCGGATTGAGTGTTGGTATGAATGGCCCCACACTGATGGCATGGGCGGTGGATCTTTGTCACCCTGATCACCGCGGCCGCGCGGTTGCATCGGTATATATCGCACTGGAGCTTGGCATCGGCAGCGGTGCACTTCTCTCGGGCTGGTTATACCAGAATAAAATTGAGAACCTGGTGTATCCTTTCCTGCTTACAGCCCTATTGTCTTTTTCAGCAACCGTATTACTGCTTCTATGGTTCCGTAAAGAAAAAAACAGCAAGCGCCTGGCACAAACAGAGCATTTCGATATCGCAGAATAATTTTTCAGGCAAGCTGGTACATTTTCCCGGGCATTGATATAATGATATCCTGCATTTCAAGATTCAGCATCGCAGCGGCCGCCACGCTACTGGTTAAACCACAATAATAACAGATCGCATCAATCGGTATGGGGCCCCTTTCCCGCAAAACCGCCACCAGTTTTTTTTCATCATCCGATAATTCAACAAACAATTCTTTTTGTTTGCTGCTCTTTTTTTTCTTCTCTGCCCAGCCCATGGTTTCGAGTAACTGTATACCATCAGTCAACAAAATGGCTTTGTTTTGTTTAATGAGCTGCAGGCAGCCACTGCTACGGTTATCCGTGGTTCTGCCCGGAAAAGCAAAAAGGTCACGGTTATAATTGAAGGCAAGTTCTGCCGTGATCATGCTCCCGCCTTTGATTGCTGTTTCTATCACAAGCGTTGCATCTGCCATACCAGCCACAATCCGGTTGCGTTTGGGAAAATTGTGTTTGTCGGGTTGTGTGCCGAGCCTGAACTCAGTTAATAATCCGCCATGCTGCAACATTTCTTTAACCAGTGTTTTATTTTGCCAGGGATAGACCAGGTCCAATCCATGCCCCAGTACACCCACTGTATCTATCTGTTCCTGTAAAGCAATTTTGTGTGCAATGGAATCAATGCCAAAAGCGAGCCCGCTTATAATGAGTACATGCTGGCCTGACAGGTCTTTCACCAGTTGTTCGGTAAGCTGCCGGCCATATTCAGTTTGAGACCGTGTGCCGATAATGCTTACAATACGGCTGTTATTCAGATCGGCATTGCCTTTATAGTAAAGCAGAACAGGTGGATCATAACAATGCAGCAAGCGCTGCGGGTAATCCTCGTCTTTGAAAAACAAAGGGCGGATATTGTTTTTTTCAAGAAGGGTGATCTCTTTTTCAGCAGCAGCAAAATCTTTCCATTCACGGATCGACCTGGCACAAACTTCTCCGATGCCCTCCGTTGATGCGATCTCTTTTTTCCGGGCTTTAAACACATCGCTTGCTTTTTCAAAACGATCGAGCAAAGATTTTACCCGCATCACACCGAGGTCAGGTATCATTGTCAATGCAACCTGGTACAACAATTCTTCATGCATATTCTCTTTATTGGCGCACCCCAATTTCAGGAATATGTTTCTTTGGCGAAACCGTATTAATACGCAGTATTTGCCGTATTATAAAGCAGTGATCCGGAACGTGGTCCTTCGGTTTTTACTCCTGCCTTCTTCTGTGGTATTATCGGCAACTGGTTGTGCGGCACCATATCCTTTGTAACTAACCCGCTGCTGTGCAATGCCTTTGCCCGTGATATATGCAACGATCGATTTTGCACGGTTGATCGAAAGCTGCAGGTTATCTTCCGTCTTGCCCACATTATCGGTATGTCCGCTGATTTCTACCTGTAAGGTTGGGTTCTCGGTTAATACCTGCACCAGTTTATCGAGCTCAACAGTGGCTTCCTTGGGTAATACATACGAACCCGTTGCAAAGAGAATATTGTGAAAAGTAACTTCCGTATTCAGCGCCACAGGTTGTAAAGCGATATCTTTTTTGTACACACTGTCGGGCTGCTGTTGACTAAGCGCATACAGTTCGCTGTAAAACAAATAGCCTTTCCGGTTCACAGTAAATACATAATCTTTTCCGGTGGGCAGCGTAATAAAATATTCTCCTTTTTCATCGGTCTGCACTTTCATCAATGCAACTTGTGTGCCCTTATCAATCAGTTCAACTGCAGATGGCAAAGGCTTTCCTGTTTGCTGATCGGTTACAATCCCTTTTACATACAGTGTGCGGTTGGGCCTGATATCCGGCCTCAGATCGAATTTGTATAAATCAAGCCCGCCACGGCTATCGGCCCTGTCGCTCGCGAAATAGGCAGTAAGCCCGTCAGCTGAAACCGCAAGGCTTCCTTCATTTTCGATTGTATTGATCGGATATCCCAGGTTCTCAGGTTTACCCCACTGCCCTTCCGCATTTTTGCGGATCACAAAAAGATCGGACCCGCCATAACCGGGTAAACCATCAGAAGTAAAATACAATGTCTGGTTATCTGCATGGATAAAAGGTGCCAGTTCATCTCCTGCCGTATTGATCTCAGGCCCCATATTCTGCGCGGGCCCCCATTTGCCATTGGCTTGCCGGTAGCTTACATAAATATCACTTCCTCCATAACCGCCTGGGCGGTTGCTTACAAAATACAAAGCGCGTTTATCCGGGCTCAACGTCGGGCCGCTGTCCCAGAAATCAGAGTTCACATTTTCGCCAAGGTTCTGCGGCTCACTCCAGCCATCGGGTGTATAATAAGAGATATAAATATCAAAACTTTTATGTGCCTGCCGGCTGAGTTCTCCCGCAAACAATAACCATTCCCCGTCCTGCGAAACAGACAAAGCACCTTTATTGGTTTCGATATTGATATCGCCATCAATGAATTTCCATTTGCCGAATTCTTTTCCATTGATGCGGCTTTCCACAAACTCTTCCCTTCTTCCAACCCTTCGTGTAAAAACCAGCAAGCTGTCAGTAACTGTCACTGAAGGATAATATTCCGCATCACTGGTATTCACACTGTCGCCAAGATTCACCGGTGCAAAACGATAACCGTTATCCGGATGTGATAAGGCATATTGTATCGCAAATTCATAACAGCGTTTCCGGTACTGCCCGCTTTTGATACTTCGTTCATTCAGTTTAGGATACTGGAGAAATTTATTGACAGCGTTTAATGCTTCTTCAAATTTGCCCAGGCCTGCAAGATTGATGGAGTAGGGGAGATTGTACAATAAAAAATAAGCAGTGTCTTTACTGCGCGCTTTTTCATAAAGCTTTACCGATTGCTCATATTTTTTCATCTGCCCCATGGCACCGGCGAGCGAGAGATAAGCATCAACAAAATTGCTGTCTTCTTTAATGCAATCTGCCAGTATCGCTGCAGCCTGGCTGAAGGATCCATCCTGTAACAGGTCGAGCGCTTTTTCATAACGCTCCACTGTTTTGGGTTTTACTTTTTCAGGGAGATAAGTCTGGGAGAAACCCCTGCCGATCATTAACAGGAACAACGTTGAAAAAAATAATTTCATTGATACAGACATACAAACAAGTTCGGCAAAAACAGGAACTACACTTTGTTAAAATTGAAACCCGGATGTTATGGCACATGAATGTACTTATGCACCTGCAAACTCAGTTCCCACCGCGGATTGGCTTTTATATAATCGATGATCAGCGGAGTGATCTCTGCAGCTTTCTCCCATTCCGGCTGGAGATATAAACGGCAGTTACTGTTTACTTCTGCTGCATAAGTTTCTGCCCAGTCAAAATCGTGTTTGTTATAGATCACCACTTTTAATTCATTCGCTAATGGAACGATCCCGGGTAAGGGCGCTTTGAATTTTTTGGGAGATAAACAGATCCAGTTCCAGGAACCGCTCAATGGCGATGACCCCGATGTTTCGATATTGGTTTCAAATCCTGCCTGCTGCAATGCCTGCGTCAATTCATCGAGCGGATGCATCAGGGGCTCGCCGCCCGTTATCACCACCAGCCGCCCCGGGTATGCGGAGGCTTCTGCAACAAGTTCACTGATGTTTTTCTGCGGATGTTTGGAAGCATCCCAGCTCTCTTTTACATCACACCAGAAACAGCCCACGTCACATCCCCCCAGCCGGATAAAATAAGCGGCACGCCCCTGGTGAAACCCTTCTCCCTGCAGGGTATAGAAAGATTCCATTACCGGAAGGGTCTGTTCACTGCTTTGATGCATATATGCGGATGTTCTGAATGATTATTTGCGATCGATAAATTCTGTCAGGGAATGGTTTCATTATTCCATATTCACAGCATGTTTTCCCTGCTTTTATAAGCCTGCAAAGTATTTTTTAAAAGCCCTGCAATCGTCATCAAACCCACGCCGCCGGGTACAGGCGTAATGGCGGAGGTTTTCGGGGCCACTTCAGTAAACAAAACATCGCCCTTGATGCGGAACCCTTTTTTGGCACTGGCATCTTCCACGCGGGTGATACCCACATCGATCACCACAGCGCCTTCTTTTACCATATCGGCAGTTACAAACTCAGGCCGCCCAAGTGCAGCTACAATGATATCTGCTTCCAGGCAAAGTTCTTTCAGGTTATGGGTATGCGAATGACAGATCGTTACCGTGCAATTGCCTTTTTTCTGGTTGCTGCTTAATAAGATGCTCATCGGCCGGCCCACAATATTGCTGCGGCCGATCACAACCGCATGTTTCCCTTTTGTGGCAATGTCAAAATATTCCAGCATCAGCATAATACCGAACGGCGTTGCGGGGATAAAACTCGGCAGTCCCTGCACCAGTTTACCCGCGCTGCTGGGATGAAAACCATCCACATCTTTTTCCGGGGCAATGGCTTCGATCACTTTCTGTTCGCTGATATGTTTGGGAAGCGGCAATTGCACAAGGATCCCATCCACCGCAGCATCGAGATTTAGTTTTTCGATGGCTGATAACAGCTCGCTTTCAGAAACATCACTTTCAAGACGTATCAGCGTGGAACCAAAGCCCACTTCTTCGCAGTTCTTCACCTTGCTGGCCACATAGGTTTCGCTGGCTCCGTTATTCCCCACCAGGATGGCTGCCAGGTGCGGGGCACGCTTCCCCTTCAATAACAATTGTTCGGTTTCGGCTTTGATTTCTGTTTTTACCGCTGCGGAAGCGATTTTGCCATCTAATAATAACAT
>SAIX01000066.1 GCA_004028765.1 Chitinophagaceae bacterium
CCTGTGAATGAAAGATCAGCATAATACAAAGCAGTTAATCCATTTACGGTTTTCCCATTGTTTGTTGTGTGCAAAAAAGAAGCCGGTACCACAGCATCTATGGTTTCCTGCCTGCCGGGACCTGGTGCAAAACGAAGAACTGTTTTATTCCCAAGTTTCTCTCCTATTCCCTGCAGGATAGATATTTTATTATTACCCGGGCCGCTGTATCCACCAAGTCTTGCCTCAATGGCATCGGTGCCGATCACAGCGATCTTATTGATCGATTTGGAAAGCGGTAATTGCTTTAGATCGTTCTTCAATAAAACAATCGATTTGGTGGCCGCTTCTTTTGCAATGGCTTTGTGTTGCGATCCATCATTTACCTGTGATGGATCGATATATGGGTTTTCAAATAAGCCGAGTTCCATCTTTGCAGTCAGCACCCGTTTCACGGCATCATCGATCCTTTGCGCAGGAATGGAGCCATTGAGAAAAGGCGGGATGAACAGTTTATAATGATCATAATCCGTCTGAAAAATCACATCGAGCCCGTTTGTGATCGCTTTCTTTCCGGCATCTGCATAATCGCTGGCGGTAAAATGCAATACATTGGCACCACCCACGGCACTGGCATCGGATATCACAAATCCTTTAAAACCCCATTCTTTTTTTAACAGCTGATTCAGCAGGCGGTCGCTGGCAGTAGCGGGAATCCCATCAACAGAATTGTAGGATGTCATGATGGATCTTGCACCTGCTTTTTGTAGGGCCATTTTAAATGGAGGCAGGTATACTTCCTGCATCAGCCGGTCGTTAAAATGGATCGGGTAACTGTCGCGTCCGCCATCGCCCACATTTGCGAGAAAATGTTTGGGTGTGGCGATAATGCCGTTTTTTTCAAGGGAAGAAATATAGGCATAGCCCATCAACGAAGAAAGAAAAGGATCTTCCCCATAGGTTTCTTCGGTTCTTCCCCAGCGAACATCAGATGCAATATTGATCACCGGCGATAATATCTGACGGATGCCTCTGCTCTTTGTTTCTGCAGCAATGGCAGAAGCCACTTTCCGCATCACAGAAGTATCCCAGGTAGCTGCCAGTGCGATCGACTGGGGAAAAGCCGTTGCATTGGCTCGGACCAATCCATGCAATGCTTCATCAAAAGCAATGATAGGAATACCGAGGCGGCTATGCTCCACAAAAAAACGCTGGATCCGGTTGATCTTTGCAGCAAGTGCTTTGGCATCATCACGGGTATTATATTGCAATAACTGGTTAGCAGCACCACCGGATGAACTTGCGCTCACTTGTAATCCAAAAATACCATGCGCATATTTTGCAGAATCTATTCCCGGTTCACCCGGTATCATAAATAACTGCCAGAATTTTTCTTCAGGCGTCATCCGCTTCAGCAGGTCGGCTACCCTGGTTGCAATCGGTAGTTTGGGATTTTTATAAGGCAGTGATCCCTGCGCAGATGTTTCAATCCAGGTCAATCCAAATAATAAAACACCAAAGTATTTTTTACTGCTGAATCGCATCCCTCAGAGTTTATTTTTTAGTTGATCTTTCACACCGCTCTCCCATTCTTTACGCAAAATGCTCAGTACAATACTGTCGCGCCGCAACCCATTCGCTTTGATGGTATTACTCCGCAGGATCCCCTCAACAGTACAACCAATACTTTTCATCGCTGCAATACTTTTTTCATTGGTGGCATCGGCCCTGAATTCAACCCTTTCCATCCCGATGGTTTCAAATGCGAATTGCAGCAGCAGAAATTTGCAATGCTTATTCAGCCCCGTTCCCTGGAATTTCTTTCCATACCAGGTATAGCCAAGCTGCAGTGTTTTGTGCGTTAACTGGATATCGTAAAAGCGGGTGCTGCCGGCATATTCCTTTGTTCGTTTGTCGAAAACAATAAACGGATATTCTTTTCCCTGTTTCCTGGCAGAAATGGTTGCTTTTATATACGCTTCGAGATTTTCTTTGCCTGCCACTGGCACAAGTGAATAATTCCATAACTCAGGTTCGTTTTCAGAAAAATGCAGCAGATTCCCGCAATCATTTTCGGTCAAAGGCCGCAATAAAACGCAATTATCTTCCAGGGTATGATCCCTGGTCAAATCAAAGACGGGTTCCATAATAAATATTCTTCTTTTTTTACCTGCACATTCACAATGCAAATGACGTTGCTTTCCATCAAATTAAGTAAACTTGTTCTTTATTTTAAACCAATCATTTTTTTATGTGTGGAATCGTTGGCTATACCGGGCACAGAGAAGCATTTCCGGTAATCGTTAAAGGATTAAAAAGACTGGAATATCGTGGATACGATAGTTCCGGCGTTGCCCTGCTGAACAACGGGCAACTGAATGTATACAAGAAAAAGGGGAAGGTTTCGGAAATGGAGGAATCGGTGATCGGGAAAGACCTTCACTCACACATTGGCATTGGCCATACCCGCTGGGCCACGCATGGTGAACCGAGCGACAGAAACGCGCACCCGCATCAATCGCAAAGCGGTGAACTTGCGATGATCCACAACGGCATCATCGAGAATTATGCGCAGATCAAACAGGAACTGCTTGCAAAGGGCTATACTTTTAAAAGTGATACCGATACCGAGGTATTGCTGAATTTTATTGAAGACATCAAAAAAAACAATAACTGCGGCCTCGAAGAAGCTTTGCGTATTGCATTAAAACGAATTGTCGGTGCTTATTGTATCCTGCTGATCTCGCCGGAAGACCCCGAAACCATTATCGCCGCAAGAAAAGGAAGCCCGCTTGTGATCGGGATCGGGAAAGGCGAACATTTCCTCGCCAGCGATGCATCCCCTATTATTGAATACACCAAAGAAGTGGTGTATGTGAACGATTACGAGATTGCTATTATCCGTCCCGATGAACTGATCCTGAAAAATCTCGGTAACGAAAAACAGACTCCCTTTATACAAAAGCTGGATATGGAACTGGCAGCCATTGAAAAAGGCGGCTACGAACATTTCATGCTGAAAGAAATACATGAACAGCCTGATACGATCTTCGATTGTTTGCGTGGCCGTTTGCTGGTTCAGACCGGACAGATCATGATGGGTGGTATCGAAAACAACCTGGATGCATTTATTCATGCACAGCGTATCATCATTGTTGCCTGCGGCACAAGCTGGCATGCCGGTCTGATTGCCGAATACCTGATCGAAGAACTTTGCCGCATACCTGTTGAAGTGGAATATGCATCCGAATTCCGCTACCGCAACCCAGTGATCAATAAAGGAGATGTGATCATTGCGATCTCACAAAGCGGTGAAACAGCCGATACACTCGTAGCACTCGAAAGTGCAAAAGAAAAAGGTGCATTTATTTTCGGCGTGGTGAATGCAGTGGGAAGCAGTATCGCAAGACTGAGCCATGGCGGCGCTTACACACACTCCGGCCCTGAGATCGGTGTGGCCAGTACCAAAGCATTTACCGGTCAGCTGGCTGTTCTGTCAATGATGGCTTTAAAGATCGGCCGCGCAAAAGGTACATTAGATGAAAAACGTTACCTGCAACTGATGCAGGACCTGGAAACCATTCCGGAAAAAGTAAAAGAGATCCTGAACGACACATCCAATATTGAACGCATCGCAGAAAAATACAAAGATGCCAGTGATTTTCTTTTCCTGGGGCGCGGATATAATTTCCCTGTGGCACTTGAAGGTGCGCTGAAACTGAAAGAGATCTCCTATATCCATGCTGAAGGGTACCCTGCTGCCGAAATGAAACATGGGCCCATTGCACTGGTGGATGAAAAACTGCCGGTTGTATTTGTCGCTACAAAGGACTCTTATTATGAGAAGATCGTTTCGAATGTGCAGGAGATCAAAGCGAGAAAAGGGAAAGTGATCGCTGTTGCCACTACAGGAGATGAGATCATTCCCGGCATGGCCGATGATGTCATGTTTGTACCCGATGCAGACGAAACCATCGCTCCATTGCTGAGTGTGGTACCGTTGCAGTTGCTCAGTTATTTTGTAGGCAAAGCAAAAGGGTTTGATGTAGACAAACCACGGAACCTTGCCAAGAGTGTAACTGTTGAATAATCATTTACAGATGCTGAACTTAGACTGAAACAAATGCAGCAGAACAAGATCTCCAAAACGCCGCTGGATACACTGGGATACCAATTCATCAGCAGCGAATACCTTCCCAAAGGAAAGAACGAATATTACCTGCGCAATATGCAAAACCGGAACGGTATCCATTACCGGATGCTGACGGCTTTTGAAATTGAGATGCTGGTGCGGAATGGGAATAGCTGTGATAACTGGAACCATTTTCTGGTATCCGATGCATTTAACCCCGAACTGGTTAAGAACTGCAAGTTTTACGGGCTCGTACGCATCGGCAAACTGGAGCCTTTTTATATGGGCTTCAGCGACCTGAAAGCACCGGTAGGTTTGTACAACTCCACCATCATCAGTTGCGATTTTGGCGACAATGTAGTGATCGATAACGTGAACTATCTCTCCCATTACATTATCGGCAGCGAAGTGATCATCACCAACGTGAATGAAATGGTGACCACCAACCACGCCAAATTTGGAAACGGGATCATCAAAGAAGGGGAAAGCGAAGAAGTGCGCATCTGGATGGAGCTTTGCAATGAAAACACCGGCCGCAAAGTGATGCCCTTTAACGGCATGCTTGCCGGCGATGCTTATCTCTGGAGCCGTTACCGCGATGACAAAAAATTACAGGATAAATTCAAAACATTCACCGAGCAGAAATTTGATAACCGCAGGGGTTATTATGGAAAAGTGGGCGACAGAACGGTGATCAAAAACTGTAAGATCATCAAAGATGTCTGGGTGGGAAGTGATGCCTATTTCAAAGGCGCCAATAAACTAAAAAACCTCACTGTAAATTCGGGGCCCGAAGGGCTGACACAGATTGGTGAGGGTTGTGAAATTGTAAATGGCATTATCGGATATGGCTGCCGATTGTTTTATGGTATCAAGGCAGTGCGTTTTATCATGGCTTCACATTCGCAGTTAAAATATGGTGCCCGATTGATCAACTCCTACCTCGGTAATAATGCCACCATCTCCTGCTGCGAGGTCCTGAATTCGCTCATCTTCCCCGCGCACGAGCAACACCACAACAATTCATTTTTGTGCGCGGCATTGGTAATGGGGCAGAGCAATATCGCCGCAGGCGCCACCATCGGCTCCAACCACAACAGTCGGGGTGCAGATGGTGAGATTGTGATGGGGCGTGGTTTCTGGCCGGGCTTATGTGTTAGCCTCAAACACAATTCGAGGTTCGCCAGCTATACCATTCTTACCAAAGGCGATTATCCTGCCGAACTCGATATCCCGTTTCCGTTTTCACTTGTGAATCATGATGTATCGAAAGACCGTATCGTGATCATGCCCGGGTATTGGTTTATGTACAATATGTATGCACTGGCACGGAATTCCTGGAAATACATTGACAGGGACAAAAGAACCGAACGCATCCAGCATATCGAATACGATTTTCTTGCACCCGATACCGTGAATGAAATGTTCCGCGCAATGCCCCTGATGGAAACCGCTGTAGGCAAAGCATATCAAGCAGCAGGCCACACAGCCGCACCACTTTCGGATGCAACCGATACCGGTAAGTTTCTGCTCAAATCCAATGACCCGGTTGTAAACCAACTGACAGTGATCGCAGAGAATATTGAGAACAGTAAGCGGAAAAACATCCTGATCAAAACAGGAAGTGCTTACCAGATGTACCAGCAGTTTATCCTCTACTATGGGGGCAATCATTTATTGCAACTGATCAAAGAGAAAAAAATCACCTCTGTTGAAGATCTCAGGAAAGTGTTACCCGCTTCTGTTTCGCGGAACGAATGGGTGAATGCAGGCGGGCAACTGATCCCTGAAAATGAGATTGCGCTGCTGAAAGAAAAGATCAAATCGGGTAAAATCAGTTCCTGGGAATCAATCCACGATTTCTATCGCCAGCAGGGACAGAAATATGCCACACTCAAACAAAACCATGCACTGGCTTCGCTTGCAGAGATCACAGGCATTCGCCTGAAAAAAATAGATGCTCAGCAATTAAACAGTTTATTGAATAACCTGGTGAGTACAAAAGAATGGATCACCCATGCGATTTATGATGCAAGGGCGAAAGATTACCAGAACCCCTTCCGTAAAATGGTGTATGAAAACAAGGCGGAGATGAACGAAGTGATAGGGAAACTGGAAGACAATGGCTTTATCCGCGAACAGCAGGAAGAACTGAAACAATTCAAAAAAGAGATCGCATCTATCAAAAGGAAATTCGGGCTAAATACCAAACGCTGAATGCAAAACGCTTAACGCAGGACCCACGTTAAGCGTTTTGCATTGAATTTTCTTCCATCTTAAAACCGCAGCCCGATACCACCCTGTATCTGCTGGTTCTTCCATTTATCTTTATTGTCGATATCGTTGATGTTCTGCAAACCGATATTGTAACGGGCATAAATACGCAGGATCTTAAAGTTGAGCTGAACACCTCCTACCATTGAAAAATCGCCGTTCTTAAATGCAGATTGCCCGTTCTGGAGAAGGGTCTTATCCTCTTTTAACAGGATACCGAATTGCGGGCCTGCATTCAGTGTAAGAAACCCACCCAGCATATTGTACCGGAGTAGCAGCGGGATACTCAGGTAATCAAGTTTGATCTGCTCATTTCCGTTGAACAGCGGGTTCACGCCGGTTGTATACACCGTATTAAAACTGGAAGGTTTGCTGCTGGTCTGGTTCCAGAGCACTTCCGGTTGGATCCCCCATTTTTTATTGAACTCGATTTCCATAAATCCGCCAAAATGATACGACAGATCGAATCCATCATTAAAGGATTTACCTTCGATCTTATTCAGGTTGGTGCCTGCCTTGATACCAACTTTTACTCCCTGGGCCTGGGTACCGGTTATGAACAATGTCAAAACCATGACTGTCAGAATTACGCGCTTCATACAAATTGTTTTGTTTACAGAATCTATTCAAGCACCGTGCCAAAATACAGAACTGTTTAAAAATCAAACCCCGCAGTAAGTCCGAAAATAGCGTTCCACTGGCTTTCCGATTTTGGTACGGTATAATCGAGCACCAACTGCGGCTGCAGGTAAAACTTACCTACGCTGTATTCAAAATCAAAATACAGGCTGATATATTGTAAGGCAAATTTACTCGCCGTTGTGCTGCCTGCCAGTGTAGCGGCACGTTTGTTGGAAGTAAACCTGGCCAGCTTCGAACCCAAGAGGTTGGCACCATACGTATTGGTGCCTGTTATAGCCATGACTGTCGGTGTAAAACTGATCGCATCATCGCTGGAAAATACAGAACCGAGATCAAACACATGCTTCACAGAACTCAGGATACTGATATCATGCACTTTTGTGGTTTTGCTTACGGTTCTGCGTTGTGTGGTAAGCACATCTTTCTGTGTTCCCGCCGCATAATTCACAGCCAGTGTTGGTACCAGGAAACCAGGCTTGTATGTGAGGTAACCATAAAATTCATTTTTAAGCGGGCTTATGTAAAATCCTGTGGAATCTTTGGTGATATACCGGGTATAACTGAGCCCACCTCCCCAAGTTTTGCCCTTGTTAAAATCAAACCCGGGGGTAATGGCTGTTTGATAAAGTGAAAAACTGCCAAGGTCCTGTGTAAGCATGCCCAATACAGAAAGATTCAACCCAAATGGGGAAAAATAGCCGGTGCCGACCGAATAAAAAAGTTTCGACTGGGGCTGGTCGTTTGTATTACTGGTTTTTGGGCTGAAATAGCCATTCGATACGCCGGCATTTACATCAAAATAGCCGGAGGCAGAATCTTCTTTTTCTTTTTCGGTTTTATTGCCGGTTTGCGCGGGCAAATGTAAAACCAGCCCCAGCAGGAGCATAACGGTTATGCAGCGGTAAAACATATTGAGGTTTTGATTGCCGGTTTGACGCCGGGTATTCCCGCAGGTTTAACGGGTCAGGCTTCCGATCTCAGTTCAATCACCGTGATCTCGGGCAAAATACCCACACGGCCCGGGTAGCCGATAAAACCAAATCCGCGGTTTACATAGAGTTTCTGCTTCCCCTCTTCATACAAACCCGCCCATTGCCGGTACATCCATTGCACCGGGCTCCATTTAAAATAAGGGTTCTCTATACCGAACTGCATACCATGTGTGTGGCCGGCAAGCATCAGGTCGATATCGCTATACAAGGGTTTTACTTCTGCATCCCAGTGACTCGGGTCATGGCTCATCAATATTTTGAAGGGGATCTTTTCCGTTCCGGGATAGGCTTCCTGCATTTTCCCGTATTTAGGGAACCGCCCTTTGGCACCCCAGTTTTCGATGCCCAGTAAAGCGATCTGCTGCTTGTCTTTTTCCAGCAATACATGCTCATTCATCAATAAACGCCAACCCAGGTTCGCATGTACTGTTTTTAACCTGTCGAGGTTTTCTTTTTTCGCCTGCGGCGATGGCCAGGAAACATAATCACCATAGTCATGGTTACCCAGTGTACTGTAAACACCCATCGGCGCTTTTACCTTGCTGAATACGTCCATATACTCTTTCATCTCATCCGCACGGTCGTTCACCAGGTCGCCAGTAAACAATACCAGGTCGGCCTGCTGCTGCAATACCATTTCCACTCCCCTGTTCACCGCATTTTTATTCTGAAAACTTCCGCTGTGGATATCGCTGATATGTACAATACGCAACCCGTTAAAAGCCTTGGGAAGATTTGAAAAAGCAAGGCTGATTTTCTTTACCTGGTAATTGTATTTGTTACTGAAGCCATAGAGAAGTGTTCCGAAAAGGCCACCGCCAAGTCCGAGCCCGAGCCAGCTCAAAAATGTGGACCGCGGGATGGCATTTTCATCGTTCAGGAAACGGGCGCCGCTATCGGGCAGCACTTTGCTTAGGAGAAAAAGCGAACCACGTCGAAGGTCATCCGTGAGAAAAATCACCGACCCTACCAGTTTTGCAAAGAAAAGCCCGACGAGTATCGCAAAAATATAATTCCGGAAAAGTTTTGAAGTTTGCAAAGCCTGTATATAGGGAAAAGAAAGCAAGGCAAGCAAGGTAACGGCCGAAACCAGCCAGTAACCGATATGGATCGCTACGCGGAAACGTTCATTCGAGTTTTGGGTAACGGTTCTGAGTGCCTGGAAAACATACAAATCTAGCAGGAGCATGATCACCGCTATGATCCACCAGGTGCCGGAATTTCTCATCGTTCAGGATTTATTGGTGTTGGGAGACGGACACAGGTAAAAAATATTGTATCCTGGTCATAAAAAAGCTCCCTGGTTACGTTAACAGCGATGGGATAAGATTGTTTCGGAAGATTTCCCCTAAAACGTATTTTTGACCACTTTTGAGCAAAATTAACCTATGCAGTTAACCTATTTCGGGCATTCCTGTTTCCAGGTGACCATCGGGGGTAAAAAAATACTTTTCGACCCTTTTATCACCTATAATGAACTGGCGAAGGATATTTCTGTGGATTCCATCAAAACGGATTATATCTTTCTTTCCCACGGCCATGCTGATCATATCGCCGATTGCATCTCTATCGCGAAAAGAACGGGCTGCAAAGTTGTGGCCAGTTGGGAGATCCATGAATGGCTGAATAAAAACGGCATTGCCAATACCCACCCGATGAATACGGGCGGTAAATGGCAATTCGATTTTGGTACAGTGAAATGTGTGGTGGCGCAACACAGCAGCGGACTACCCGATGGCAGTTATGGCGGCAACCCGATGGGCTTCCTGTTTATGACAGGCGAAGGTAATTTTTATTACAGCGGCGATACGGCCCTTACGCTCGATATGCAACTGGTACCCACCTGGGCAACACCTGATTTTTGTGTATTGCCTTTGGGCGACAATTTTACCATGGATGTAGCCGATGCGGTTCGGGCAGCTGCATTTGCAGGATGTAATAAAGTGATAGGCGTACATTACAACACCTTCGGGTTTATCAAAATAGATACCGAAG
The DNA here is from genome assembly GCA_004028765.1 of Chitinophagaceae bacterium. Taxonomy (GTDB): domain Bacteria; phylum Bacteroidota; class Bacteroidia; order Chitinophagales; family Chitinophagaceae; genus Sediminibacterium. The sequence goes on from SAIX01000066.1 coordinate 10,015, forward strand.
CGGCTAAAAAAACTTTTGAAAAGGCAGGAAAAGAATTATTGTTGCCTGCCATCGGGCAAAGCATTACAGTTTAATCATCATTTTTCAATCTGAGGAAATAAAAGATATGGCGAGAATCATCGGAGTGGCTAACCAGAAAGGCGGCGTGGGCAAAACAACATCGGCCATCAATGTGGCGGCAAGCCTGGCTGTGCTCGAATTCAAAACGCTTCTGGTGGATGCCGACCCGCAGGCAAACAGTACAACCGGCGTGGGTTTTGACCTGCACAATATCACCAGCAGCCTGTACGACTGTATGGTGAACAATACTTCCGCAGGAGATGTGATCCTCAAAAGCGATGTGCCCAATCTCGATATCATCCCATCGCATATCGACCTGGTAGGTGCTGAAATTGAAATGATCAATTATCCCAACCGTGAAAATGTATTAAAGGGCATCCTCGAACCGGTGAAAGAAAGGTACGATTTCATCATCATCGACTGCTCGCCATCGCTCGGTTTGATCACGGTAAATTCACTTGTGGCAGCAGATAGTGTGATCGTTCCGGTACAATGTGAGTTTTTTGCGCTGGAAGGACTTGGAAAATTATTGAATACGATCAAGATCGTGCAAAGCCGACTGAACCCTGAATTACAGATCGAAGGCATATTAATGACGATGTATGATGGCCGGCTTCGCCTCTGCAACCAGGTGGTAAGTGAAGTAAGAAGGCATTTCGATGATATGGTTTTTGATACCATCATCCATCGCAATACGAGGCTGAGTGAAGCTCCCAGCGTGGGCAAACCCGTGATCCTCTACGATGCGGAAAGCAAGGGCGCCGTAAACTATCTCAATCTCGCCAAAGAGATCCTGCAGAAAAACGGCATGACCAAAATGAGCAACGAAGAAAGAATCATTGAATAAAGTCTGGAATCAGGAGTTAGGAGTTTGGAGTCAGAAAAACATGATCACCCCCTAACTCCTGACTCTTAACTCTCAACTCCTAACTAATTATGACTTCTCCCAAACAAAATAAAGACCTCATCGGTAAAGGGCTCCGTTCCCTGTTACAGAATATTGATGCCGACTTAAAAACCACCGCAGGCAGTTTAAAAACCGATGTGGTGGAACAGGTAACACATACCATCCGCATACCGCTGGCAGATATACAGATCAACCCCAAACAGCCCCGGCGCGATTTTGATGAAACGGCATTGAATGAACTGGCAGCATCCATCAAACTGCATGATATCATCCAGCCACTTACCTTATCAAAACTTCCGAACGGGAAGTACCAGCTGATCGCAGGTGAACGCCGTTTCCGCGCATCAAAAATTGCAGGGCTTGCCGATGTTCCGGCCTATATCCGACAGGCCAACGACCAGCAATTGCTTGAACTGGCCCTGCTGGAAAATTTGCAGCGGGAAGACCTGAATGCCATTGAAATTGCCCTGAGTTATAAACGCATGATGGAAGAACTCGATTTTACACAGGAGCAGGTGGCAGAACGTATGGGCAAGGAAAGAACCACTGTTACCAATTACCTGCGCCTCTTAAAACTTCCGCCGGATATACAACTTGCCGTGCGCAACGGGTCACTCAGTATGGGCCATGCGAGGGCATTGGTGAATATCGACACGATCGACAGGCAATTGTATGTATTCAAAGAAATCGTGAACAGGCAACTGAATGTAAGGCAAACAGAAGAACTGGTTCGCAACCTTTACAAGGCGGAAAAATCCGGCGCTGTTAAATCTTCTCAAAAATCAGAACTGCCCGCTGCCTACAAAAAGATTGAAGATAACTTAGCATCGCATTTTTCCACCAAAGTAAAAATGGTGCACAACAAGAAAGGTTACGGAAGCATTACCATCGAATATTTTTCACTCGAAGAATTGAATAAAATACTTGATGGCATGAATATTTCTGTAAGCTGATCCCGAAATGAGATCCTCTTTATCTTTCATATTACTGTTTCTTCTGGCAATTAGCACAGTTCCCTTATCGGCCCAGGACGAGAAAAAATCGCTTGCAACGGGTTCCGTATTTACCGGAACCGCCGGCGCTGCAGATAAAAAAGATTCTGCCGCTGCCAAATGGTCGATGAAACAGGATACCACCAAAAAACATATTCCGCGCATTGCCACCCTGCGTTCAGCATTGATACCCGGCTGGGGCCAGGCTTATAACCGCGAATACTGGAAAATACCCCTTGTTTACGGCGTGCTCGCCATTCCGGTTACACTTTACTTTTACAATAACAGTTATTATAAAAAAACAAAATTCGCATACGAGGCAAGGTATAAGGAACAGGTGTTGAAAGACAGTTCCGATGTACCGCTGATAGATCCCGAATTAAAAAACCTCGGGATCATTTCCCTGCAGAGCTACCGCAATTCTTTCCGGCGCGACAGGGATTTTTCAATCCTCTGGTTCCTGCTGGCATGGGGGTTGCAGGTTATGGATGCAACCGTATTTGCCCACCTCAAACAATTTGATGTTTCCGGCGACCTCACAATGGAACTGAATCCTGTTTTCAATCCCGTTACCCGTACGCCTGGTCTTGGCTTGTCATTGAGTTTAAAGAATCCTTCTTCAAAACGTATCAGCACACGCTGATGTTTCGGCAAATGCGGTTATTTTTGTCCGCAGTAATTCAACCTGCATAAATTTTTATGAAGATCGCACTCATCGGATACGGCAAAATGGGCAAAGCCATTGAAGCCATTGCATTGGAAAAAAGGCATGAAATTGTTTTAAAGATCGATCTTGATAATGCATCCGATCTGAATGCGGAAAATATTGCCAAAGCAGATGTGGCCATCGAATTTACCGGGCCGCACAGCGCTTTCGGCAATGTGATGAAATGCCTCGAACTCGGTATCCCACTGGTTTGTGGTTCCACCGGCTGGCTTGCTCAGTGGGATGCCGTAAAAGCATCCTGCGAAAAAAATAACGGCACGCTTATTTATGCGAGTAATTTCAGCATCGGTGTCAATCTTTTTTTTGAATTGAATACAAGGCTTGCAAAACTTATGAGCGGCTATCCTTCCTACAATGTATCCATGGAAGAGATCCATCATACCCAGAAAAAAGATGCCCCGAGCGGAACCGCAATCACGCTGGCTGAGCAGGTACTGGACAATATCCCCGGCAAAAAGAAATGGGTAAACCACCCGAGCAGTAACCCCGGAGAGCTTGAGATCATCTCGGAACGCATCGACCCGGCACCCGGTACCCATAAAGTAAAATATCACTCAGCCGTAGACGATATCGAGATCATTCATACCGCGCATAACCGGACAGGATTCGCCGGCGGCGCTGTGCTGGCCGCTGAGTTTGCAATCAATAAAAAAGGTATATTTGGAATGAAAGAAGTGTTGGGATTATAGTGTATCTCCCCGTTTCCAAACACCATTCATTTATCCCAGTCCTGTGAAAAAGGACCAGATAAATGCCCCCATATAAATACCCCCATAACGAATAACGAATATGCTTTCCAAGAAGACCCAATATGCTTTTAAAGCGCTCACATTTATGGCAGAGCGGAAAAAAGAAGGGCCTGTGCTGATCGCAGAGATCTCGAAAAGAAAAAAAATACCGCTGAAATTCCTTGAGAATATTCTCCTGGAATTAAAAAAAGCAGGGCTGCTCGACAGTAAAAAAGGAAAAGGCGGCGGTTATTTTTTTAATGTGGATCCTGCAGAAATAAAACTGGCGCAGGTAATGCGGCTGATTGAAGGGCCGATTGCTCTGTTGCCCTGTGTGAGCCTGAATTTTTATGAAAGATGCAAAGACTGTGATGAAAAAAAATGCGGGTTGAAAAAAGTGATGATCCAGGTACGCGACAACACACTCGCTATTTTAGAACACAAAACCGTGCATGACCTTGTAGCAAAATAAATCAAACCCTAAAAATCGCCCTTATGAAGAAAGTCCTTTTTGGTTTACTCATCCTTGCATCGGGTAAAACGGTGGCACAGGATATGGGCCAGATCCTCGCTGGTTCAACCGCTGATGCCAACAAGTACCTGAATGCATATTTCGAGCCTTTCGCAAAAGGCGAAATAATGAATATAGGCCGCGGCTGGACGAGCACCGCCAAAACCCATAAACTCCTGGGTCTGGATATTACGGTAAATGCCCAGATGGGATTGGTACCCAGCGGCGCGGAAGCTTTTACTTTTAACAAAGCCGACTATTCCACTTTTTCACTCACCAGTGGTGCATCCAGTGCCACATTACCCACTTTTATGGGAGGGAAAACACAGCAAAATATCACTGTGAATACAACCGTGAACGGAAAAAATGTAAAGTACACATTCAATTCACCCATCGGTGTGGGGGATGATATTAAAAATGCCATTGGACAGGCGGCTGTTCCTCTCCCGGTGATTCAGGTAGGACTCGGTTTGATCAAACATACGGATGTAAAACTCCGCTATTTCCCCAAAACAGATTTTGGCGGCACCAAGGTTGGCGTTTTCGGACTGGCTGTGCAACATGAATTCACCAATTACCTGCCCTTTCTCGGTAAAGCACCATTCCTGCATCTTTCCGGCCTCGTGGGTTATAACAGCATTGATGCTTCGTACGACCTTACCGGCAAAGGCGTTTCGGGAAGCAACCAGCGTGCAGAGCTTAGTCTTTCCGGTCTCACCGTACAAGCGATCGCTTCTGCCAAACTCGCTTTCCTTGAGTTCTATACTTCACTTGGATATACAAGCGGTAAGTGCGATGCGAACATGAAAGGAACGTATAACTTCAACTATACAGATGCATCAAGCGGCGCAACTGTGAGTGGTTCTGTTACGGACCCTGTTTCACTGAATTATAAAAACAGCGGTGTATCGAATACATGGGGAGTTCGTGCCAATCTTTTATTCATCAAATTATTTGCCGATTATACTTTCGCCAATTACAACGGTGTAGGTCTTGGCGCTTCTTTCAGTTTCCGCTAAACGATCCGTTATCATACAATAAAAATGGTCATGAATGTATTCATGACCATTTTTATTTCCGGATGGTTCTTTTATTTTTTCAGGTTCTGTAACATATCAGTTGTCATTTTAGCAAGATCATATTCCGGTTTCCATCCCCAGTCTTTCGCAGCCACCGAATCATCGATACTCTGCGGCCAGCTGTTGGCAATATCCTGCCGGTAATCGGGCGAATAGCTCATTGCGAAACCAGGAATATGTTTTTGGATCTCCGCACCGATTTCTTTCGGAGAAAAACTCATACCCGAAATATTATAGGAAGTACGGATAGAAATTTTTTCTGCAGGTGCATCCATCAGCTCCAGTGTGGCGCGGATGGCATCCGGCATATACATCATGGGGAGATACGTATCTTCTTTTAAAAAACAGGTGTACTTGCCCCGTTCAATTGCCTCACCATAAATTTCCACTGCATAATCGGTGGTACCGCCACCGGGTTCTGATTTATAACTGATCAGCCCGGGATAACGGATGCTTCGTACATCCACACCATAACGGTTGTGATAATAATTGCACCAGAACTCGCCCGCATATTTGCTGATGCCATAAACGGTGATCGGTTCGATCACCGTTTGCTGCGGACAGTTCTGTTTTGGCGAAGTGGGCCCGAACACAGCGATACTGCTGGGCCAGTATACCTTGTGCAGTTTTTCTTCCCGTGCAATGTCAAGCACATTCAGCAAACCCTGCATATTCAGGTGCCAGGCAAGATTGGGATTTTTTTCGCCCGTGGCGGATAAAATCGCGGCAAGCAGATAGATCTGCGTAATATTCTGGCGGATCACCTGCACATGCAGCATTTCCTTGTTCATTACATCGAGGCTTACATAAGGGCCGGTTCCCTTCAGCAAAGGGTTTTCTTCCCGCAGATCGGAAGCCACCACATGCTGGTTCCCGTATTGTTTGCGCAAAGCAAGCGTAAGCTCAACACCTATCTGGCCCGAAGCGCCGATAACCAGGATTTTATCTTTTGTAACCGACATGGCAATCTGTTTGAATGGCAAAGAAAACGAAAAAAATAACGAATACCGAGCAAGGAATATCGAATAACGGGTTTACGATCTTGCCGGTTACTCGAATAATCTTCATCATTCAATAGCTGATAATCGGTATTCGATATTCATTATCCTTATTTTTGCGGAGTCACAATCTTTTTTTATGCTCCCTTCTTTCCTCTCCCGTCTTTTCAAAAACCAATCCTACAATCCCGATCATTTTTTCCTGATTGCAGGGCCTTGTGTAGTGGAAACCGAAGAGCTGGTGATGGAGGTTGCCGATAAAGTTTCTGCTATCTGTAAAAGACTGGAGATACCGTATGTTTTTAAAGCCAGCTACCGCAAAGCCAACCGTACCAGTGCAAATTCATTTACGGGCATCGGTGACGACAACGGATTATCGCTTATCAAAAAAGTAGGCGATACTTTTCAGCTTCCCACTACTTCTGATATCCATGCACATGAAGAAGCTGCGATGGCCGCGCCTTTTATTGATATCCTGCAGATACCCGCTTTTCTCTGCCGCCAGACCGATCTGCTTATCGCAGCAGCAGAAACGGGAAAAATCGTGAATGTAAAAAAAGGCCAGTTTCTCAGCGGGCCTTCCATGAAGTTTGCAGCAGATAAGATCCGCAACGCGGGAAATGACCAGGTTATCCTTACTGAACGCGGCACTACATTTGGCTATCAGGATCTCGTGGTGGATTACCGCAACATACCCTGGATGCAGGAACATGGGGCGCCTGTTGTGATGGACTGTACACATGCCCTGCAGCAACCCAATCAAACCAGCGGCGTAACAGGCGGTAACCCGCAACTGATCGGAACCATTGCCAAAGCCGCCATTGCAACCGGGGCCGATGGATTATTTATCGAAACACATCCCAATCCCGCTGTAGCCAAAAGCGACGGGGCCAATATGCTCAAACTTGACCTGCTCGAAGGATTACTCGAAAAACTGGTGAAACTCAGGAAAGCGGCTATATGAGTTAAAAGTGAGGAGTTAATAGTTAAAAGTGATCCTTTACTTGTTGGACCTACTATTAACTTTTAACTATCAACTTTAAACCAACTTCTACCAGTTCCTGATCGGGTTTCTTTTCCCGTCCATGATATAATTTTTAATATTGATCCAGAAGGCAAGGATCATATAAAGGATCACCGGCGATCCCATGGTGAGGAAAGAGATATAAATAAACCACATCCTGATTTTAGAGGAGGCGATGCCCAGTTTCTCACCTATTTTGGTGCATACGCCAAATGCATTCAGTTCGAGGAATTCCCTGATCTTTTCCATACTGTTTTTGGTTGGCGGGGGTACACGGTTATGAATCAAAAATAAGACAAATCAAGCCAATAAATGTTTAAAAGCCTGACTGTGCCCGGCTGTTTTTCCGTAAATTCGCGTCTCCATGCGGAACGCTTATCGCCAAACGCTAAATGCGGCCCCGCCCCTTAGCGTTTTGCTTTCTGCGCCCGGCATCCAGTTCTCAATCTATTGCGAATCCTAAATACCGAATTATGGCTTTTGACATCGACATGATCAAAAAAGTGTACGCCGAATTACCCGCCAAAGTAGATGCAGCCCGCAAAACTTTGGGAAGGCCGTTAACACTCAGTGAAAAAATATTGTTCGCCCACCTGCATACCGACCAGGCGCTGCAGGTTTTTGAAAGAGGCAAAACCTATGTTGATTTTGCCCCCGACCGCGTGGCGATGCAGGATGCTACTGCACAAATGGCCTTATTACAGTTTATGCAGGCGGGACGGCCAAAAGTAGCCGTTCCATCCACAGTACACTGCGATCACCTGATCATGGCCCGTGATGAAGCCAAAAAAGACCTTGCTGTTGCGACTTCAGAAAGCAAAGAAGTGTATGATTTCCTTGCTTCTGTTTCTAACAAATACGGCATTGGTTTCTGGAAACCCGGTGCTGGTATCATCCACCAGGTAGTACTCGAGAACTATGCGTTTCCGGGTGGTATGATGATCGGAACAGATTCACATACCGTAAATGCTGGTGGCCTCGGAATGATCGCCATTGGTGTGGGCGGCGCCGATGCATGTGATGTGATGGCCGGCTTGCCCTGGGAACTGAAATGGCCCAAACTGATCGGGGTGAAACTGACCGGCAAATTAAACGGCTGGACCGCCCCCAAAGATGTGATCCTGAAAGTGGCTGGCATCCTCACCGTAAAAGGCGGAACCGGTGCAATTGTGGAATATTTTGGAGAAGGTGCCACCAGTATGAGCTGTACAGGTAAAGGAACCATCTGTAATATGGGTGCGGAAATCGGCGCCACCACTTCTACATTTGGCTACGACGAAAGCATGAGCCGTTACCTCAAAGCCACAGGCCGTGCGGAAGTGGCTGAGATGGCGGATGGTATTGCATCTTACCTGAATGCCGATCCGGAAGTATACGCTGATCCTAAAAAGTATTTTGATGAATTGATCGAGATCAACCTAAGTGAACTGGAACCCCACCTGAACGGTCCATTCACACCCGATCTCGCCACGCCTATTTCAAAAATGAAAGAAGCTGCAGCAGCAAACGGATGGCCCACCAAAATTGAAGTGGGTTTGATCGGAAGCTGCACCAACAGTTCTTATGAAGATATCAGCCGCTCAGTAAGCCTGGCCAAACAGGTAAAAGCAAAAGGTCTTACCCTGAAAAGTGAATTCACCATCACACCCGGTTCTGAACAGGTTCGCTTTACGGTGGAAAGAGATGGCTACCTCGATGTATTCAACCATATCGGTGCAAAAGTATTTGCCAATGCCTGCGGGCCTTGTATCGGTATGTGGGACCGTGTGGGTGCTGAGAAAAAAGAAAAGAATACCATCGTACACAGCTTTAACCGCAACTTCGCAAAACGTGCAGATGGCAACCCCAATACTTTCGCATTTGTAGGATCGCCTGAACTGGTAACCGCATTGGCGATTGCGGGAGATCTTGGTTTCAATCCCCTTACAGATACACTTACCAATGCCAACGGCGAACAGGTAAAACTGGATCCGCCAAGCGGAGATGAATTGCCTGCAAAAGGTTTTGCAGTAGATGATCCCGGCTACCAGGCACCAGCTGCAGATGGAAGCAGTGTTACTGTAGCAGTAGCGCCCGACAGCAAGCGACTCCAGTTACTCGCTCCATTCCCTGCATGGGAAGGCACCGATCTCAAGGGTTTAAAACTGCTGATCAAAGCCAAAGGGAAATGTACCACCGACCATATCAGTATGGCCGGTCCCTGGCTCAAATTCCGCGGGCACCTCGACAATATCAGCAATAACCTGCTCATTGGCGCCGTGAATTTCTTTAATGAGAAAACAGACAATGTAAAAAACCAGCTAACCGGTGAATACGGCGCAGTTCCTGCAACACAGCGTGCCTACAAAGCAGCGGGTATCGGCAGTATCGTTGTTGGTGATGAAAACTATGGAGAAGGAAGTTCCCGTGAACATGCTGCCATGGAGCCCCGCTTTCTCGGTGTACGTGCGATCCTGGTGAAATCATTTGCCCGTATCCACGAAACAAACCTGAAAAAACAGGGCATGCTGGCACTCACTTTCGCCGACAAAGCCGATTATGAAAAGATCCAGGAAGATGATACCATTGACATCATCGGCTTAACCTCTTTCGCACCCGGTCAGCCGCTTACACTTGTATTCACACATGCGGATGGAAGCAAGGATACCATCGTGGCAAATCATACCTACAACCAGCAGCAGATTGAATGGTTTAAAGCCGGTGCGGCACTGAACATCATCCGCAAACAGGTAGGTGCTTAATTACGACCCGTTCCGGAAATCGTTCCGGTATGCAATAAAAAAATCCCACAAACAGTGTGGGATTTTTTTATTGCAGGATATCGTTACTTATTGCTTGGGAAAATTGGGATCGGCTTTCACTTCGTTGATCTGCTGCATGTGGCGGTTACTGTGTGCGCCGATAAACAGGATCATCTGGTAACTGTCGAACACACCTACCGGCAACTGGTTAATATGGTTGCGCAGGTCATCATTCGTGCTGTTTACATACTCCACCAGTTTATCCCGGCTGGCAGAAAAAGCGGCCCACGCTTCCTGCATGGTTTTAAACGGTGTATTTACCGGTTCCAGCGGCGCGAAGGTTTTCACCTTGGTGCTGCGGTCTTCCACGTTTTTAATTACATCCTGATCTGTCGCTTTTACATCACTTCTTTTTTCAGGAGTGGCCGGTTGTTTTAAGCTGGCAGCCACCATACCCCACAACATATTTTCGCTTTGGGCTATGTGCTTAACACAATCTTCCACACTCCACCTGTCGGGTGCGGGTTTAAATTTCAGTTGCGCTTCGCTGAGGCCGTTCACGGCATCCCAGATTCCCTTTTTGGTTTCATTCAGGAAATCGGTTGCGGTTTTTCTTTCTTCTTTTGAGATGGTGGTGTCGGCGGTTGTAAATGATAATAACATACAACCCGCCAGGATGGAAAAGATCTTTTTCATAAAGGTTTATTTTGTTTGGGGCAGATAGCCAATTTAGAAAGAAAAATCCTGAAATGCAATACCGTTTAAAAAACATAATGCAATCAGGTTTATACCTGTTTTTATAACGGTGCTGCATACTTTCGTCCTTTTTACAGATAGCTTAGGGCATGGAACAATCTGTCATCCAGCAAAAGATTTTTGGAATCAGGGATGAAAAAGTAATGCTTGACTTTGATCTTGCCCTCCTGTATGGGGTAGAAACCAAGCGGTTAAATGAACAGGTAAAACGAAACCAGGCCCGTTTCCCGTCCGATTTTATGTTTCAATTAAGCCAGCAGGAATGGGCAATGATTCAGCAACAGCCGGGTTTCTTTTTTCCCTTGCACCGGTCGCATTTTGCGACCGGTGCAATCAAAAACCGAAATAAGCAATACCTGCCTTATGCTTTTACGGAACATGGGATCACCATGCTGGCCAGTGTACTTCGCAGTGAAAAAGCTGTGGAGGCGAATATCCATATCGTAAGAGCGTTTATTGCATTAAGGCATCTTGCTATGCAATACAAAGAACTGGCAGAGAAACTGGCCAAACTCGAAAACAGCAATAACAGACAGTTCCGCGAAATATACGAGGCATTGAATTAGCTCGTCGATAAAAAACAAAAGGAAGAAGATTTTCAAAAAAGACAAAGGATCGGTTTTATCAGGTAGAAATAAATTCTTTCAGCTTAGATTTATGCCTGTAAGCAAAACAATCTTTATGTCAGATAATAAAATCGCCCTTGTTACCGGAGGCAGCCGTGGCCTGGGCCGCGATATGGCCATCCGTCTCGCAGAAAAAGGAAATGATGTGATCATTACCTACCAGTCACAAAAAGAAGCAGCCCTTTCTGTTGCAGGTACTATTGAGGCAATAGGCAGAAAAGCAGCAATCCTTCCCCTCGATATGACGGATACTGCATCGCCCGATACGTTTGTAAAAAATCTTTCGGCTACCCTGCAGGAAAAATGGGGTACAGATCGTTTTGATCACCTCATCAACAATGCGGGCATGGGCTCCACGATCTTTTTCCCGGATGTTACCGAATCAGATTTTGACCGTTTCCTGAATGTGCATTTTAAAAGCGTATTCTTTCTTACGCAGAAATGTTTGCCTTTGCTGAACGATGGCGGTCATATCATCAATATTTCATCCGGAAGTACACAACATTCGGTTCCGGGTTATTCGGTATATGCCTCTATGAAAGGTGCAATAGAAACCCTCACGGTTTATCTCGCAAAAGAACTCGGGCAGCGTGGCATCACCGTAAATGTGGTGGCACCGGGCCCCATTGAAACAAATTTTAATAATGCCGCCATCCGTTCAAACCCGGAACGTAAAAAAGCACTGGCTTCCACCATCGCTTTGGGAAGAGTGGGCAAAGCGGAAGATATCGGCGGCGTAGTGGCTTTTCTTTGTTCAGATGATGCCGGCTGGATCAACGGGCAAAGAATTGAAGTGGCGGGTGGGTTGATGCTCTGACCCGTTTTACTTCAGCCATAAAATATTTACATCGGTGAAAGGTCACCGTAATTTCACATTCTTCAACCAAAATCACTCCTCACCAATGCCCTTCCCAGGTACGCGGGAAGCGGTCGGTTACATGAATCGTCTTCATGTGTTTCTGCAAATTCCAGAGATCAGCCTGTGAAAAAATTGTTTCTTTTTCTAAAGCAATTTCCATGACTGATTCGGGGATATCCGCTTCTGAAACATTTGCAGAAACCTGGCTGGTTTGCAGGTTTTGTTTGGCGCCTGATTTTTCAGTGAGATAATGCATAGCACCTTCTTTTTACCTTTCAACTGATATGCAAAGTTAGTATCCCTGTAGTGCGGACTACTATGACATTTGTCAGCTATCTATAAAAAAGCTCCCGCCTTCGCGGGAGCTTTAGCTGTTTCCTATATCCTTCCTTTCCTTATTTCACTTCTTCGAATTGCGCATCTTCTACATTGCTTCCGGCAGCGTTACCTGTCGTACTGCCATTGGCCTGCGCAGAAGCACCCTGGTCGGCACCGGCAGCGGCCTGTGCCTTATAGATCTCTTCAGAAGCGGCAGTCCATGCATTGTTCATCTCGGCAAGCGCCGCGTCAATAGCAGGGATATCCTGGTTTTTATGCGCTTCTTTTAATTTACCCAGTGCGGCTTCGATCGGCGCTTTTTTATCAGCGGATATTTTTTCACCAAATTCTTTCAGTTGTTTTTCCGTCTGGAAAATCATGCTGTCGGCAGAATTCAGTTTGTCCACTTTTTCCCTGGCTTCTTTATCCGCAGCCTCATTGGCTTTGGCTTCAGCTTTCATTTTCTCTACTTCTTCCTTGCTCAAACCACTACCTGCTTCGATCCGGATCTTCTGTTCTTTACCTGTGCCTTTGTCTTTTGCACTTACATGCAACATACCATTGGCATCAATATCGAAAGTCACTTCGATCTGCGGAACACCGCGCGGTGCCGGCGGGATACCATCCAGGTTAAATACACCGAGGCTCTTATTCTGGTTGGCCATCGGGCGTTCTCCCTGTAATACATGTATCTGTACGCCCGGCTGGTTATCGCTGGCAGTTGAGAACACTTCTGTTTTTTTGGTAGGGATGGTTGTATTGGATGGAATCATCGCCGTCATTACACCACCCATGGTTTCGATACCGAGACTCAGTGGTGTTACATCAAGCAGCAATACATCTTTCACTTCACCGGTAAGGACGGCTCCCTGTATGGCGGCACCAATGGCTACCACTTCATCAGGGTTCACACCTTTGTTTGGTTTTTTACCAAAGAATTTCTCAACGATCTCCTGTACTTTGGGGATACGGGTAGAGCCACCCACGAGGATCACTTCATCGATTTGTGAAGTAGAATAACCGGCATCTTTCAAAGCAGCTTCACAAGGTTTTAAGCAACGTGCGAAAAGGTTATCAGCCAGCGCTTCAAATTTTGAACGGCTGAGTTTCAACACCAGGTGTTTGGGAACGCCGTCCACAGCGGTGATATATGGCAGGTTAATTTCTGTTTCTGAAGAAGAACTCAGTTCGATCTTTGCTTTTTCAGCGGCTTCTTTCAAACGTTGCAATGCCATCGGATCTTTGCGCAGATCGATCGCTTCCTGCGATTTGAATTCGTCTGCCAGCCAGTCCATGATCACTTTGTCAAAATCATCACCGCCAAGGTGTGTATCCCCGTTGGTGGATTTTACTTCAAATACCCCGTCACCCAGTTCAAGGATCGAGATATCAAAAGTACCGCCACCAAGGTCGAACACGGCGATCTTCTGATCGGCATGTTTTTTATCAAGGCCATAAGCCAGTGCAGCGGCGGTGGGTTCATTCACGATCCTGCGAACGGTTAAACCGGCGATCTCGCCTGCTTCTTTAGTGGCCTGGCGCTGCGCATCGTTAAAATAGGCAGGCACGGTTATTACGGCTTCATTTACTTCCTGGCCAAGATAATCTTCTGCGGTCTTCTTCATCTTCTGGAGAATCATGGCAGAGATTTCCTGCGGGGTATACAAACGGTCTTCGATCGCTACACGAACGGTATTATTGTCACCCTTGGCCACTTTATAACTCCAATGGCTGATTTCTTCCGTCACTTCGTCGTAACGGCGGCCCATAAAACGCTTCACGCTGCTGATGGTATTCTGGGGGTTGGTAATGGCCTGCCTTTTCGCAGGATCCCCAACTTTACGCTCCCCGTTTTTCAGGAATGCCACCACGGAAGGGGTTGTTCTGCGCCCTTCGTCATTGGCAATCACTACCGGCTCATTACCTTCCATTACGGCCACACAACTATTGGTGGTACCGAGGTCAATTCCAATTATTTTGCCCATATCTGTTGAATTTCAGTGAATAATCAGCAAACAATCGTCAATCATTATGCCACCTGTCACGGAAGTGTAAAATTGTCAGCCCCTGTCCCGGCTTTTTACACAATGTTACAGGAGCTGTTAATTTGCAAGGAATTAATGGCAGACCGTTTGCAATAAGCAGGTATTTCGTAGCTTTATTTGCCCTGCAAACTGTCAAATGTTTCCCGGGAGTTTTACGTCCGATCCTATCGAAAACCAGAGTATTGTCTAACCCCCGGTCAAAACTTTGTGTGAATATATCAGTGTATCCAATTCATAGAGCGTACCTGGTCCTGTGCGTACTGTTATTGTTGAGCTCTCCAGTTTGGGCGCAAAGGATAATGCTGCGTGGTAAAGTGATCAACGATTTTACCAAAGAGCCAGTATCATTTGCCAGCGTTTACTGGAAAAAAGCCGGCAGCGGGGTCACTACCGACAGTGCGGGAAACTTCCTTCTCAAATTCAGCCACCACCCGCTCGATACCCTCGTGGTAAGTTATGTCGGTTTCGCCGATGTTTATAAGCCGATCCGCAACAATGGTTCTGACACAGCTTTTATTGAAATGGTTTTACGCGACCTGAAAAAGACCAATACCGTAGAAGTAAAATCAAAATTCAACAAAGGCCTCCGCTGGTGGAAACTGATCGTTGCCAATAAATACAGGAATAATCCTTACAAGTATAACAACTATGCTTACGAGCTCTATAATAAAATGGAACTCGACATCAACAATGTAAGCCGCCGTTATTTTACAGATAAAAAATTACTGAAGCCCTTTGCATTTCTGCTGGATAATATCGACAGTGTATCCGACCATAAACCTTTTTTGCCCGTATACATGACGGAAGCACTTTCTGATTATTATTATTCCATTGATCCGCGCAAAGTGCGGGAAGAGATCAAAGCCGCTAAAACAGACGGGCTCAAAAATGAAAGCATGCTCCAGTTCATCGGCGGCATGAACCAGAAAGTAAATGTGTACGAGAATTTTACCAATGCAATGGGTAAAGAGTTTATCAGTCCGCTGAGTGATGTGGGTGATAAATATTATAATTACAAAGGTGCCGATACACAGTATATCGGGGGGCAACGGTACCTGCACCTGCTGTTTACGCCGAAAAGAGATGGTGAAAATACATTCAGCGGCGATTGCTGGATACATGGAAGCAACTGGGGCATCTACCGCATTGAACTGAATATTTCTGCAACAGCAAATATCAACTATGTAAACCGTCTCAGCATTGTACAGGAATTCAGCCTGCGGCCGGATAGTGCGTGGATGTTTGCGAAAGACAAAACCGTAATCGACTTCACCCCCTTCGGGAAAGAAAAATTATCTTTTATCGCCAGGCGGACCAGCACTTACAAAAATGTCAGGGTAAATGATTCCTCGATTCTTGCAAAACTCAACATGAATGCCAGCAAGGAAGAAGTGATCGTTTCGGAAACGGCCAGGGATAAAGACAAACAATTCTGGGAGGAACAAAGGCATGAAGAGCTGACCGCAAATGAAAAGAAAGTGTATAAGATGATGGATACCATCAAAACGATCCCGGCATTCATCAAATACACCAATACCCTCACTTTTATTTTTGACGGGCACAAAAAATTCGGCAATGTCGAGATCGGCCCCTGGTACAAATGGGTAAGCGGAAACCAGCTTGAAAAATTCCGGATGCGTTTTGATCTCGGCACCACCGAAAAATTCAGTAAATACCTGCGTTTGCATGGGTACCTTGCCTATGGATTTAATGATGCCCGGTTCAAAGGACGCCTTGATGTAACTTATCGCCTTCCGGGAGACCAAGGGATTACCTTGTTTACCTCTTATACCCACGATCTTGACAATGGCCGTACCCGTTACAATGATGAAGATATCACTACGGATAATATTTTCAGTCAGCTGATCCGCCGGCCCGGCATCCCGCAAAAATTCCTGGGTGTGGAAGAAGCGAAGATCGCAGTGACAAAAGAATGGAAAACCAAGTTTTCAATCCAGCCGTTCTTTACACGAACCGCTTACGAAACCTTTAACCCATTACCTGCCACAAGAACTTTGTTAAGCCATCCCGCGCAGGACCAGATCGTCAGTTCAGAACTCGGTATGCGTTTGCGTTATGCGCCGGGTGAAAGAACTTTTTCGCGTCACCGCAAAGAAGTAAAGCTCAAAAGCAACCAGCCGGTTTTTGAAGTACGGGGCGCATGGAGTGTCCAGAACCTTTTTAAATCAGATTACCAGTATTTCCGCCTTGGCGCTAACATTACACAAACCGCACGCATTCCGCGATGGGGCAAACTCAATTACATGGTATACGGGGGTAAAATATTCACCGGTGAATCGCTGCCTTTTATGTTACTTGAAATGCACCCGGGTAATGAGATTTACTACTACAATAAGCAATCCTTCAACCTGATGAACCGCTTTGAATATGTGAGCGATAAATTTGCCGGGGTGAATATTGAACACAATCTTGAAAAAAAATTCCTCAACCTCCTGCCGTTTATGCGCAAATCAAATATGCGCCAGTTCTGGAATTTCAAGGCAGTGTGGGGCGACCTGAGCGATATGAGCCGCGCACTGAACAGGATCGAATATTATAATGAATATCGTTTGCGCTCACTGCGTGGTGGTATTTATTCAGAGATCGGAACCGGTTTTGAAAATATTTTCAAACTGCTGCGTATCGATCTTGTCTGGAGAAACGCCCCGCTCCGCAATATCCCCCCGGGGCTCAATCCCAACCTTTTTAAATCGAACACCAACGACTTTGGTATTTTCGGGAGTGTGCGCCTGCAGTTCTGATCCGTTACTTGTTTACAAAACTTTATCCATGGTTTTTATGGAAGGGATATGGGTTTATTATCTTTAGAGATATGAAATATTTTTTGCTGCTTTGTCTGCTGTTCTCTTTTACCGGTTCATTAATGGCGGCTGAAACCGAACTCAAAGCGGGCATGGTGATCAGTCAATCGGTTACCATTCTTCCAAAAACCTACCGGCTCGATGTAACCGCAGATACAATACCACTGATCCAGGTTGAAGGAAAAAATATTGTTGTCGATTTTAACCATGCAGTATTACAGGGATCCGATCATACAGAGAAACCCGATGAGTTTACCGGCATCGCCATCCGCATCAGAAAAGGGGCGTCGAATATCACAATACTGAATGCGGCTGTTCATGGTTATAAGATCGCCATACTGGCGGAAGATGTGAAAAATCTGACCATCAAAAACTGTGACCTCAGTTATAACTACCGGCAGCAACTGAAAAGCAATCTTGACCGGGAAGATGTGAGCGACTGGATGAGTTATCACAAAAATGAAAAAGATGAATGGAAAAGATATGGCGCTGCAATCTATCTCCGCAACTGCATATCCGCTACCGTCCAGAATAATATTGTGACCGGTGGGCAATGCGGGCTCATGATGACCTCCTGCGAAAAAGCCTGGGTATCTGACAATGATTTTTCTTTTAACTCGGGCATCGGTATCGGTTTATACAGGAGCAGCAATAACAGCATCGTTCATAATAAACTTGATTTTAATGTGCGTGGCTACAGCGATGGGAAATACAAGCGCGGACAGGACAGCGCTGCGATTCTGCTGTTTGAGCAGAGCAGCAATAACCTCATCGTGTACAACAGCGCCACGCATAGCGGCGATGGTTTTTTTCTCTGGGCCGGACAGCATACCATGGATACAGGCGAAGGCGGATCGAACGACAATTTTATTTATGGAAATGATTTTTCCTACGCACCCACCAATGGTGTTGAAATTACATTCAGCTCAAACCTCGTAATGAAAAACAATATCCGGGATTGTGACCACGGCGTTTGGGGGGGCTATAGTTACAATACAGATATTACCGACAACCGTTTTGAAAACAACCGGATCGGCATCGCCATCGAACACGGGCAGAATATCAATATTGCGCTCAACAGTTTTACAAATGATAAAACGGGGATAAAATTATGGTCGCGCGAAAAGCAGCCTTCCGACTGGATCTATCCGCAAAAAAGAAATACCGAAAGCCGAAATTACTGGATCGCTGCCAACCGTTTTACGGGCAACGAAAAAGCATTTGATATCATGGGCACCGATACCGTTGTATTCAGCGGTAATATCAAACTGGGTGTTGCAGAACCACTGGTGCTCGGCGACAGGGTAGACAATATCGACACCTCGCGCGAAGCAGAATTTCTCGACATGGATTACCAGAAAGATGAGCGACTGAAAAAAATAAAAGATACCAGTTATCCCGCACCATCCTTCCCGCAGGGAAAAAAGGAAATCCGCATTACCCGCTGGGGACCTTATGATTTCAGGTACCCTTTATTATGGTTGCAGAAAAAAGAACCCGCAGGTGTCTGTCGTTTTGAAATACTCGGTCCGGCAGGTAGTGGCTGGGAAATAAAATCCACGCAGGGGTTTTCCATCCTTGAAAAAGGGAATGACCATTTCCCTTCTTATCTCATTGCAAAAGCTGACAGTTCCGCACAGGAAAGAAATATCGTTTTGAGTTATACAGGGAATGATTTTACAGATGCATTCGGCAGAAAAAAAGAAGGCGTTTCCCATCCCGCTTTTTTCTATGAAGAATGGGATCCGCAAACGCAATGGACCGTAAACTGGTACCAATGGACTGCTGAGAACGATCCGGGAAAAGGATTTGAACTTTTTGAAAAAAAATTAGCTGCACAAAACCCTGTATCAACTGCTGTAACACCGTCTGTTGATTATACCTGGTGGGGAGCGATCGGAAAAGGATTGCCGGCTGATTCCTTCGCCACAGTCGCCGCTGCAAAAATGAACCTTGCCGCAAACAGTTATGAGATCGGGATCACAGCCGATGATTTTGTTAAAGTATTTGTCGATGGAAAAGAACTGATTGATGCATGGGACAGTCACTATACCGAACTCGATGAAAACACGCACCACCGTGTACAGCTAAAACTGGAAGCGGGTGAACATAATTTCCGCATTGTACATGCCGAAAAAACAGGATTGGCCACCCTGCAGTTTTATATACGGCCTTCAACCCCTACTGCGCTTCAACAGCCTTGAATGTGTAATTTTTCTGCGAAACATAACTGAAGGCCACTACAAAAACAGTGGTGAGCAGTTTGGAAGGCGTGGGATACCATTTAAAAACATCCACAAAGAGTTTGAGGAACCCATAGTTCAGGAACAGGCAACCCAATACCACCATAAAATATTTACCCAGTTGCTCACGCTTGGCAACCGAGGTTTCCTGGAAAACCACGTAACGGCTGAGGTAAAAACCAATGGGGAACGTAACACAGAACCCGATCAGGAAAGCTGCAATATGCGGACCGATGGTAAGAAAGGGAAGATGAACCGGCTGTTTCGCGAGAATAAAATTATACGACACAAAAAAAAGTGTGATATCGAGACAGGTATTAAATCCGCCGCAGGCCGCATACCGGAAGGTTTGTAAAGGCATAAAACGCCGGAAAAGTGGATAAAAAAAATCCACTACCCGCAGTATCAGTGCCCGTACCATGTTGTGCAAGTTCCGCATCCGGGCCGAAGGTAGGGCTTAAATGATTATTTTTGCCAGCCGAAAATGTTAAGAAATGAGTGTTGTTGCCCGGATCAAAGAAGTTACCGCAGAAGCCATTAACCGTTTGTATTCAGTTGATATACAACCAAACGATGTACTCGTTAATGCCACCAAACCCGAGTTTGAAGGAGAATATACTGTTGTGCTTTTTGCTTTTGTAAAGCAATTAAAAAAATCACCCGATGCACTCGGGCAGGAACTGGGCGAGGCCATCCTTGCATCTAATCCCGGGCTTTTTTCTTCCTTCAATATCATCAAAGGCTTCCTGAACCTTACCATTTCCGACAGTTACTGGATCCCTTTTCTGCAGGATGCGTATTCAAAAAACAATTTCGGTTATGGCGCATTAACCGGTCAGAAAGTAATGGTGGAATATTCTTCTCCCAATACCAATAAACCTTTGCATCTCGGTCACCTCCGCAATAATTTCCTGGGATGGAGCATAGCGGAAATCCTCAAAGCCACCGGTAACGAAGTGGTGAAAACCTGCATAGTTAACGACCGCGGTATCCATATCTGTAAAAGTATGATCGCGTGGCAGCTTTTTAGTGAGGGTGCAACACCCAAATCTACAGGTACCAAAGGCGATCATTTTGTAGGCGACTATTATGTAAAATTCAATGATGCCTATAAACGTGAAGTGGATGAACTGGTGGCGGGCGGCATGGATAAAGAAACTGCGGAAAAAGAAGCGCCGATCATGAAAGCCACACAGCAAATGCTGCTCGACTGGGAAGCCGGTAAACCGGAAGTGATGGAACTCTGGCGTACGATGAACGGCTGGGTGTACAAGGGTTTTGAGGAAACTTATCAAAAGATCGGCAGCGACTTTGACAAAACTTATTACGAAAGCAATACCTACCTGCTCGGCAAAGACCTTGTTGAAAACGGTTTGGCCAAAGGCGTATTTTACCAGAAAGAAGACGGCAGTGTATGGATTGATCTTACCGCAGATGGTTTGGATGAAAAACTGGTAAGAAGAAAAGACGGCACCTCTGTTTATATCACGCAGGATATCGGTCTTGCCGAACAGAAACAAAAAGAATTCAACGCCAGCCAGAGTATTTATGTGGTGGGCGATGAACAGAATTACCATTTCAAAGTTTTGAAACTGATCTGCCAGAAACTGCAACTGCCTTCTGCCGATGGTATTTACCACCTCAGCTATGGGATGGTGGAACTGCCCACCGGTAAAATGAAAAGCCGCGAAGGTACCGTGGTGGATGCCGATGACCTGGTGCAGGAAATGATCAATATTGCCAAACAGAAAACCGAAGAGCTCGGTAAGGTGAAAGACTTTACCGAAAGCGAACTGGCAGAACTTTATGAAACCATCGGTTTAGGCGCGTTGAAATTTTTTCTCTTAAGGGTGGACCCGAAAAAGAAAATGGTATTCAACCCCGAAGAAAGCATCGACTTCCATGGTTTTACTGGTCCATTCATCCAGTACACCCATGCCCGCATCAAAAGCATTCTACGGAAAACAGGGGAGCCTGGCAACAATGTTTCATTCCATATGCCCTTGCTGCCGCTCGAAAAAGAACTGCTGGTATTGCTGGAAACTTTTCCTGCAGTGATCGCCGATGCGGCATCGGAACACGATCCCTCCAAACTGGCGATCTATGTATTCAATCTCGCAAAAGCATTCAATTCTTTTTATACCGAACACTCCATTGCCCATGCCGAAACCCCCGAAAAAAAGGAATTGCGCCTGTTATTGGCAGGCTTAACAGCAAGGGTGATCAAAAGCGGGATGCAGGTATTGGGTATCCGGGTTCCGGAAAGAATGTGACCGCAATTTTCGCATGATGAAGCGATCCGGATTCAGTTTTTCCCTTACATTTGCAGCCCACAACAAATGCGGAGGTGGCGAAATTGGTAGACGCACTACTTTGAGGTGGTAGCGGGGTAACAGCCGTGGGAGTTCGAATCTCCTCTTCCGCACAAACCCGGTTCAGTCTGAGCCGGGTTTTTTCTTTTCCGGCCTTAGATTTACCTTGTAAAAAAATACAGCATGTCGAGCTTTATCATAACCTGTCCCAATTGTAACCACCAGTTCGAACCCGGCGATTCCATGCGTGAAGAGATCGAAAAAGAACTGCGCGGGAAAATGGTAGACTGGCAAAAAAAGAAAGACGAAGAATTCCGGCAGAAAGAAACTGCTTTCCAGCAGCAACTGCAGGCAAAAGAAGAAGAGAACAAAAAGGTCATCGAAGCAGAAAAGAAAAAACTGCAGGAAGAATTGCGCGAATCCATCCGCAAATCTGTGGCCGGGGATTATGAGAACAAGTTGAAATTATTACAGCAATCGGCCAGCGATGCAGAAGAGAAACTAAAAGAATCCCGCAAAAAAGAACTCGAATTTTTACAGAAAGAACAGCAACTCAAAACAAAGGAAGAAGAATTACAAATAACCGTACAGAAACAATTGCTGGAGGAAAGAGAAAAACTGAAAGAACAGTTGCAGAAAGAAGAGTCCGAAAAATTATCGCTCAAAGAACAGGAATACCAGCTTCGCATGAAGGAACTGGAAAAACAACTCGACGACCAGAAAAAACTGGCCGAAGAAATGCGCCGCAAAGCCGATCAGGGCAGTATGCAGTTACAGGGCGAAGTGCAGGAACTGATGCTTGAGGAACTGCTTGCGGCCACATTCCCCTTCGATAAGATCGAAGAAGTGGGCAAAGGTGTAAAAGGAGCCGATTGCATCCAACTCGTGAGCAACCAGTTTGGCCACGTAGCAGGTAAAATTATTTATGAAAGCAAACGCACCAAGGATTTTTCGAATGAATGGATCGAAAAATTAAAAGCCGATATGCGCACCACAGGTGCGGATGTGGCTGTAATTGTTACACAGGCATTTCCCAAAGACATGGATCGCTTTGGTGAAAAAAACGGGGTGTACATCTGTTCCTTTACAGAAGTGAGAAGTGTTGCCCTGTTATTGCGTAATGCAATACTGAAGATAGCCGATGCAAGAAAAAGTGAAGAGAACAAAGGCGATAAAATGGTGATGCTGTATAATTACCTCACGGGCAGCGAATTTGTAGAGCAATGGAAAGCCATCAGCGAAGGCTTCCGCAGCATGCAGCAAAGCATACAGCAGGAACGCAATGCCATGGAAAAATTATGGAAAGCCCGCGAAAAACAACTGGAGAAAGTGTTGCTGAATGCCGCACATATCAAAGGCTCCATTGAAGGTATTGCCGGCTCCGATGCCATCAGTTTGAATTTATCCGACGATAAAGACGCATTACTGCTTGAGTAACCTTTTTAACCATATTCTCCCCGGCGGCGAAGCAGACAGGCCCTCGAAAAAAAAGCCCATCTTCCCAGTTAACCCCCACCTGCGGCAATACCTGCTTAAGTATGGCCGCGAAGTAAAACTGCCGGTAAGCTATGCCGACCTGCAGCGCTTCACCTATACCGTTCCACTAAAAGACAAACACGGAAAAGAAACCGCATGGGAAAAAGTTTCCTACGATATGCACGAGTGGGAATACCTCCGCGAAAACCTGGTGCGCATTTATGCGATCCTGAAAACCGAAGGTGACCTGAGTTTTATCAACCACCTCGATGTGGCCCGTATCGATTTCTGCTATTTCGGGAACAGCCAGCCCTTTCGCATCCGCATCGTGAATAAATTCAACGATAACTACGACCACTACTACATCAAAAAGGCGGATGCCAGCCGCATTTACGGCCTCGAACTCGAACACCTGTTATCACCCAACCGCATCACTTATTTCACTGATAAGAATACTTTGATCGAAGAACATATCCCCGGCATACCGGGCGATATTTTCATCAACGAATACCTGCAGGATTCGAATACCAACCTGATCCGCCTCGCAAAAGAATTTGTAAAATTCAATGAACGCTGCTTTGTGCATTTACTCGGTGATATGCGTTCTTATAATTTTGTGGTGAACATCATTCCCGATATCGAAGATTTCCAGTACCGGATACGCGCCATCGATTTCGACCAGCAATCTTACGAAGGCAGAAAAAACCTGTACCTGCCGCAGTTTTTTAAAGAGAACCGTCCTTTGGTGGAGATCGTTCAGAAACACCTCGACCAGAAATCGATTGCACAATACCAGGCAGAGGAAAGGACCATGATGACTTTCCGCCTCGTGTCCTCGCGATACCGTGTGATGGAAATACTGGATAACATGACGGCGGACAATCTCTCCAAACCCGAAAAACTGGAACAACTCAAAAACGAATTGTCTGAACATTTCCAGAACAGCAATTATTTTAAACGCGCTAAAACCATGGGGCAGCTTGTAAAATTACAACTGAAGAAAACCCTGCAGAAACACCTGGTACTCGTTCCCAAAACCAAAAGTAAATTCGACGACTGAACCAGTATGGTTATGAATGCGCAGATCCGCTAACCCATGATAAACACAGATCGCCCATTACACGGTAATGCATCTGAAGAGGAATCGTATTTGCGGCATCATAAAAAAATACCTGCGCCTGTCCATAAGCTGATAAAGTAAAAGGTTCTATCCGCAGCATCTCACTGAAATCAACTTCACCCCTTCCCCACCATTTAAACATCGATTCCTTCATGCTCCATAAAAGCGTAAGCAGGCGGATATGGTCTTCTGCGGGATGTTTTTTTACAAAAGCCAGTTCATCCGCATGTAAAAATTTGTGTTTGATCTTTTCCACCCGCGGGGTCACGAGTTCAATATCGATTCCCACCCGCTCGCTGCTGCTCACAATGGCAGCGCCATAATTACCGCAATGCGAAATGGAAAAATGATATTGTTCATCCGGCAGGTAGGGTTTCCTTGTATCTGCGATCAGGATCTCTTCGTAAGGGAAATCCGGGAAAAGACAGAGCAATAGATACCGCGCCGAAAGATGTTGCAGTCTTTTGTGCGGGTGCGTGATCTCCCTTTGCAAAGGCACTTTCGCAAGGAAAAAAGATTCTTCTTCGCCGATCTCCCATATCCCGAGCTTTGTTGTCAGGTTGATATCTTGTTGATAAAACAGTGGCACCGCTGTATTTTAGAAATTAGATTGCAGCGCACAGAAAGGAACGCTTACAAAGCATAAAATTACAAAGAATGATCCTCACCGATTCACGCATACTCGAAGAAATAGAAAAAGGCACGATCAAGATCGAACCCTATAACCGCGCCGATCTGGGAAGCAACAGTTATGATGTGCACCTCGGCAAATGGCTCGCCACGTATGTGAATGCGGAACTCGATGCTAAAAAACACAACAAGATCGAATACTTCGAAATACCGGATGAAGGTTTTGTTTTGCAGCCCCATGCATTTTATCTCGGCGTTACGCTCGAATACACCGAAACGCACGCGCATGTGCCTTTTCTAGAAGGCAAATCATCCACCGGCCGGCTCGGTATCGATATCCATGCAACCGCCGGCAAAGGCGATGTGGGTTTCTGCGGCAACTGGACCCTAGAAATTTCCTGTAAAATGCCCGTTCGTGTTTATAAAGGGATGCCCATCGGTCAGCTGATTTACTTCCCCGTTGATGGCGAGATCGCTGTCAAGTATAACCAGAAAGGGAATGCCAAATACAGCGGCCAGCCCGATAAACCGGTGGAGAGCATGATGTGGAAGAATGTTTTTTAAGATTGCCTGATTAATGAATTATGCATTAGCGGATTAACGGATTGATAATTTTTAATTCCACAATCCGTTAATTCGCTAATTCGCTTATCCACCATCCTTACAACAATCCATATTTTTTCCGGTAACTGATAAGCCAGGCAACCACTTCATTATAACTGTTGATGCCTTCTTTCTGTTTATTCAGTTTTAAATACTGGTCGTACAAACTGGACACTGCGGGAGAAAACTTGTTATTTCTTTTCAGGAAGAATGCCCTGATCTCTTTCCGGTCTTTCTTCACCAAAGTATCCAATGCTGCGCGATTGTGTTTCATGATACTGTCGAAGGAATGAAAATTATTTTCTTTACCTAAGAGGAACAAACGGATCTCTTCTCCCTGCGTATAAGAAAAAAGATCGAGGTAAACGGAATACCGGAAAAAAACATCCTTTGAGGAAACCGCTGCGAGATATCCTACAAAATTGGCTTCACTCTCATTGGCATAACCCAGTTGGTGTGCCATTTCATGACAGGTAACATACGGCAAAAGGATGCTGGGAACATCCGTTCTTACCTGTGCTTCTCCCGTAAACGGGTTATAATAGCCCGTGAAATTCAGGTAATCGGCAACAGGGGTAAACAGACTTCTTTTCACTGATCGGTTCCGGTAATTCAGGAAATCATATTGCAGCGATAAATTCTGATACGATCGGAAAGCTTTGCGGAAAATCGTATCAATGGGTTGAACCGGTAATGCCGTATCGGCGATCCTTTTCCGGCATGCATTCATTGAATCGATCAGGATATCTGCCAGTTGCAGTACTTCTTCTTTGGTGCAGGCGTTTTTGGTGAGTTTTAACTGGTATTCGATCCCCAACCGGTTATAGTTCAATCCCCAAAGCAGTTTAAAAATGACATAGACCCAGCAAACTTTTCCCGCAAAGCCCAAAAGCCAGTGAACCCATCTCTCACGCGAAAATTGTTTCCTTAAAACACGCAATACCATTTTTACCAGGCTGATACAGAGGGAAACTGCTGCCCATATATACAGGACATCGCCAATACTAAACGGTATCCAGCGTGTAAATATCCGCAGTGTGGTTCCGATGGCCGGGTACAAGCCATTCGAATAAATCATTTCCACCTGCACCGGGAAATAAGAATAAATACTGATAATCAGCGCAATAAAAAAAATAACCCCAAGCTTTACCCAAATTTGCCCCGATAAAGTGGTTTTTTGCCGCATACCTGCAAAGATGCCATAATTTTGTTTGTACCTGCAAAGCCCCCTGAACAGGTGGAATGCCAATTTTCCTTTGGTGTTTCAGGGGTTTTGACCTACCTTTGCCAGCCCTTAAAAAGCGGTTATGAGTCAGCGCCGGGAATTTGAGATAGCATTTGTGGGTCTGAAACCGGGTGTGCATGTGTACGAATACCGCATTGAGGATAAGTTCTTTGTTCCTTATGGAGAGCAGGATTTCAAAAACTGTATCGCCGATGTAAAGCTGAGCCTTGATAAAAAAACAGGGTTTATGCAGCTGAAATTTGATATCGGCGGAACTGTGGAAGCAGCCTGCGACAAATGCGGTAACAATCTTCCGCTGCAGTTATGGGATGAGTTCAACATCATTGTAAAAATAGTGGATGAGCCCGAACTCATGAATGAGCAGGAAGAAGACCCGGATGTGTATTATATCGGCCGGGGCGAAAGCCACCTGCATCTCTCCGACTGGATCTATGAATTCATCAATCTCAGTCTGCCCCTGCAGAAAATGTGCAGTGAAGCGGAAATGGGTGGCCCGAAATGCAACCTTGAAGTGCTCGAAAAACTGAGAAAGATGGAAGAAGAGACGCGCAAAGAAAACGGGACGCAAACCGTTTGGAAGGGACTGGATAAATTTAAAAACCTGGAATAACAACTTTTAAGATCTATAAATACTGAGATATGCCGAATCCTAAACGCAGACATTCCCAGCAGCGCAGCGCCAAAAGAAGGACGCACTATGTGGCACAGGAAGTTACGCTGAGCAAAGACAGCACCACAGGTGAAACACATGTACGCCACCGTGCGCACGTGAGCGAAGGAAAATTGTACTACAAAGGGAAACTGGTAGCCGAAAAAGCGCCATTGAAAGCCTAACCTTTTAGTTCAAATTTTTACTTCCTGCCACGATGACTATTGGCCTCGACATGATGGGTGGAGATTTTGCACCGCTGGAAGCGGTGAAAGGTTTGCAGCTATACCTGTCGGGCAATAACAATCCGGCTAACCTTTTATGCATAGGTGATGAAGCCTGGGTAAAACCTCTTCTCGAGGAGCACCAGGTTGCATCACCTGTTTTGCATCTGGCACATGCCCCCGAAGTGATCGGGTACCACGAACATCCCACCAAAGCGCTGAAAGAAAAACAACGTTCCTCCATTGCCATCGGTTTTCATTTACTGGCAACAGGTAAGATCGATGCATTTATCAGTGCCGGAAATACCGGTGCCATGCTGGTGGGTGCCATGTTCAGTATCAAGCCGATAGAAGGATTGCTTCGTCCCACCATTGCCACTATCATTCCCAAAACCAATGGCGAAACGGGTGTACTGGCAGATGTTGGCCTGAATGCCGATTGCAAACCCGAGCAACTGAACCAGTTTGCTGTTCTCGCCAGTTTGTATGCGCAGTATATCCTGAACATCGGCTCGCCCCGCGTGGCTTTACTGAATGTGGGTGAGGAAGAAGGCAAGGGCAACCTGCTTGCACAGGCCACTTATCCCCTGCTGAAAGAAAATCAACTGATCCGTTTTGTGGGCAATGTGGAGGGCCGCGACCTTTTTGCCGATAAAACCGATGTAACCGTTTGCGATGGCTTTACGGGTAATGTGATCCTCAAAATGGCAGAATCGGTTTACGATGTCGCTGCCCAGCGCGGCTTTGAGAAAGACGCTTATTTCAGCCGTTTTCATTATGAAAATTATGGCGGGACACCTGTACTCGGTGTGGCCAAACCGGTTATCATTGGTCATGGTATCAGCAATGCCAAAGCTTTCCGGAATATGATCGGCGTAGCCGAGAAAATGATCCAGAGCGATCTCTGCGGCAAAATGGCTGAATCATTCAGGTCTTAATTTTTCAGGCTGATCTGGCTTTGAAAAACATCCTTTTCCCGTTTTTTATCCCTTTATTTTTCCGTTCGTCACAATCCCAAAATTCCTGGTTTTGCTACCAAAACAGGGTAATTGATTGATTTACATATACTTATTTGTATAAACTGCATCTATTCAATAGAAAATACTTTCCTTTAGATGGTACTATGTGTTGCATAGTACTAAAAAGCAACTTATCTTTGACTTATCAAATCAAACAAAACCATTAAAAATAACCGTTATGAAAAAGTTTATCATCAATGCCTGCCTGATCGCATTGATCGCCATGATCCCTGCCGTATTCCTGGGTTACCTGCACACCGATTCCACCACACCTGCCAATAACCGCGAAGTGGTGAAAGATGTAAACAATGCACAGGATGAGATCACGACGCTTCGCCTGGTAAGGACATTTTAAAAGCACACAGCAGCATAAAACAAGCCAAGCGGCGCCGGTACTAAATTGCCGCGCCGCTTTTATTTTTCCTTTTTTCGCCAGTTGAAATTGCGTAAAGCATGGATTTGGGATGCGCAAACCTATACCTTTGTCCCAAACATCTGTTAGCATTGTATGTGGCTGAATAATATCCTCGAAACGATCGGCAATACCCCATTGATTAAACTGAATAAAGTAACCAAAGACATACCTGCCACCGTTCTTGCAAAAGTGGATTATTTCAATCCCGGTAATTCCATCAAAGACCGGATGGCCTTGAAGATGGTGGAAGTTGCTGAAAAAGAAGGCAGGCTGAAACCGGGTGGCACCATCATCGAAGGTACCAGCGGAAACACGGGTATGGGGCTGGCGCTGGCGGCCTGCGTAAAAGGATATAAATGCATTTTTGTTACAACTGATAAACAGTCGAAAGAAAAAGCCGATATCCTGAAAGCAGTTGGTGCGGAAGTGATCGTTTGCCCGACAAATGTACTGCCCGAAGATCCCCGCAGTTATTACAGTGTGGCGCGCAGGCTGGGAGAAGAGATCCCCAATTCCGTATACATGAACCAGTATGATAACCTTGCAAACAGGCAGGCGCATTACGAAAGCACAGGGCCTGAAATCTGGAATCAGACAGAGGGAAAGATCACACACCTGGTATGTACGGCAGGAACCGGTGGAACCATTACAGGTACCGCCATGTACCTGAAAGAAAAAAATCCCAACATTAAAGTATGGGCAATTGATGTGTACGGCTCACTGCTCACAAAATATTTCAGAACCGGTGAAGTGGATATGAATGAAGTGCACCCATATATCTCGGAAGGTTTTGGGGAAGATTTTGTGCCGAAGAATTATGACATGCGTGTGATCGATCAGTTTGAACAGGTCACGGATAAGGACGGAGCAGTGATGGCAAGACGCATTGCGAAAGAAGAAGGGCTTTTCTGTGGATACAGTGCCGGCAGTTGTTTACAGGGGTTAATGCAGTTAAAATCATCTCTTACAAAAAACGACCTGGTGGTTTGTATTTTCCATGATCATGGCAGCCGCTATGTTGGAAAAATTTACAATGACCAGTGGATGATGGAGCGGGGATTCCTTGATGTAAAAACATTTAAGGATATCGTAAATGGCCGAAGCGCCAAACGATTGGTGACCCTTGAACCGACACATACCGTTGCAGAAGCAGTAGAGTTGATGAAGAAATATGATATTGAACATATCCCGGTGATGAAAGAAAATGAATGTATCGGTGCAGTGAGTGAGGGTGGTTTATTTCAGAAAGTGTTCAGCAACCCTGAGATCAGGAATGAAACGGTGCAGAATGTACTGGAGCCCGCTTACCCGGTAGTGGCATTTGATACTGCGGTTGAGCGGTTAAGCAGTCTCATCACCAAAGAGAACGGCGCTGTGCTGTCGAAAGATGAAAAAGGAGATTACCATATCGTAACCAAGTATGATGTGATTCAAAGTCTCGCAAAATAGTATGGTGAATGGTGAACAGACAATAACGTAGCAATTCACCATTGCCCATTCACCATTCACGAATACCACTGCCATGATCTCTACCCGACACGAAGTATTTCTCACTGTAGCGCAGCAGAAAAGCTTTTCGAAGGCGAGCCAGGTATTGTATATCTCGCAGCCTGCCATTAGTAAGCACATCAAATCGCTGGAGGAACATTACAAAGCGAAACTGTTCGACCGGAAAGGGATACAGATAGACCTCACCCCTGCAGGGAAACTTTTATTTGAGAAACTCGTGGAAGTAAAACGCATCCAGGAGCAGACAGAATATGAAATATCAAGCATCCGGGATGTGATGCAGGCAAAGGGCGTTTTAAAACTCGGTGCAAGTACCACTATAACATTGTATACGCTGCCCAAAGTGCTTTCTTCCTTTCACCAGCATTATCCACAGATACATATCAGCCTGCTGAACCGCAATACAGAACTTGTGATGGAGGCCTTGCTGAACCAGGACATCAACCTGGGCATTATCGAAGGCCGCGCCAAACTCACGAATATCGATTATGAACCTTTTATTACCGATGAAGTTGTGGCGGTTTGCAGCCGGAAAAGCCCGCTCACCAAAAAGAAACAATACGCGATCAAAGAAATATTAGGCATGCCCCTCGCGATCAGGGAAAGGGGAAGCGGGACCCTCGCTGCGTTAAAACATGCGTTGGAAAAGAACCGCATCAAAATGAGTGATCTGAATATCAAGGTAAGGCTTGGCGGTACGGAGGCTTTAAAAAATTTCCTGGTTGAGTCTGATTCACTGGGTTTCCTCCCGCATAAAGCGGTTGAAAAAGAACTGGCTTTTGGTGACCTAACGCAGATCCACTTTGACGGGCTGCAGATACAGCGGAATTTTTATTTTATCCAGCGCAAGGGGGAGAACAGCGAACTTAATAAAAGTTTTATCAAACTTGCACAGAAGATATATAATGTGTAGTTATAGTTCATAAGAACTATATATCATATTGGTTATGGGTATCCCAGTAGCTTTGGGGTATGACAACAACTCAATTCACTGCAGAACCCGATATTGTATATTCGCTGCAACAGGTTTTTGATATCAATTGGCGAACAGAGATCCGGCAGCTTTCCAGGTACCTTACACCCGAATGGCTTGCCGCTTATTCCGGTTTTAAAAAACTGGTTGAAAAAGACTTCCGTAACGAAGAGGAGCCACAATCCCTTTTGCTGCATCCCTGACCGATCTTCCGTATTTTTGAAGATGCCTGTTTTTACGGACCAGTTAGGCAGACAAGTGGAGATCGTATCTCCTCCCGAAAGGATCATTTCACTTGTACCGTCGCAAACAGAATTGTTGTTTTCACTTGGCCTTGATACGGAAGTTGCCGGTATCACGAAATTCTGCGTGCACCCGAAGAAATGGTTCGAGACCAAAACAAAGATCGGCGGCACCAAAAATATTTCCCTTGAAAAAATCATACTGCTGAAACCCGACCTCGTTATTGCGAACAAGGAAGAGAACCTGCAGGCACAGATCAGTGAGCTGGAAAAAATCTCTCCGGTATGGATAAGTGATGTGAATGATCTGTCATCTGCATTACAAATGATACAGGCCATTGGTGAGATTACTGGAAAAAGTACCGAAGCCGCTGCATTGGTAACCACCATACAAAGTAGGTTCAAGAAGATCACACCGCTTGCTTCAAAACCGAAAACGGCTTACCTGATCTGGAATAAACCCCTTATGGCTGCAGGCGGTGATACTTTTATCCATGCCATGATGCAGCAAACAGGTTTGGAAAATGTTTTTGCCAGCCAGTTACGTTATCCTGAAACAACGATCGAAGACTTACATCGCAGGGGAACCGAGTTGATCCTGTTATCATCAGAACCCTACCCTTTCAGCGAAAAACATATTGCCTTATTGCAGGAACAGATGCCGGGAACAAAAGTAGTTCTGGCAGACGGAGAAATGTTCAGCTGGTATGGAAGCCGGATGCAGCATGCCGCAGATTACCTGCAATACCTGCCATCTCTATTGCATTAAATTTATTGCATTAAAACCCATAGGATATCTTGTGGAGAAACCTAACAGATGTTTGGGGCAAGTAAAGTATCTTGCGGCAACCCAAGCCATACAGGCAATTCTTTTTTTCAATTCACACACATGAAAAAATACCGCGCCGGCGTATTGTTCGGCAAAGAACTCGAAGCATTGTATAACGATGCAAAAAACAATGAATTTGCACTGCCAGCCGTAAACACCATCGGCACGAATACCATTAACGCAGTGCTTGAAACGGCAGCGAAAGTAAACTCGCCCGTAATTATCCAGTTTTCCAACGGCGGTGCCCAGTTCATTGCCGGCAAAGGGATGCCCAATGATAACCTCCAGGGAAATATTTCGGGCGGTATATCCGGTGCGTTGCATATCCATAATGTGGCAAAATATTATGGCGTGCCCGTGGTACTGCATACAGACCATGCCGCAAAAAAATGGTTACCCTGGGTAAGTGGTTTGATCGATGCGGGCGAACAATATTATAAAGAGAAAGGCCAGCCCCTTTTCAGCTCGCACATGCTCGACCTGTCAGAAGAACCCATCGAAGAGAACATTCATACTTCTGTTGAATTTTTCAAACGCATGGCACCGCTTGGTATGAGTATCGAGATAGAACTCGGTGTTACTGGCGGTGAAGAAGACGGTGTTGATAACAGCGGTGTGGAAAATGAAAAACTGTACACACAACCGCAGCATGTTGCCTATTCTTATACCGAACTTGGCAAAGTAGGCAATCTTTTTACAGTGGCTGCTGCATTCGGAAATGTACATGGGGTATACAGTCCGGGTAACGTGGAGTTGCGTCCCGAGATCCTGAAGAACAGCCAGGATTATATCGAGCGGGAATTGAAGACCGGCCCTAAGCCTGTTTATTTCGTATTCCATGGTGGCAGTGGTTCGCCGCAGCACCAGATCAGGGAAGCGATCAGCTATGGTGCCATTAAAATGAATATCGATACCGATCTGCAGTGGGCTTTCTGGGAAGGCATCCACCAGTATTACCAGAAGAATGAAGGTTACCTGCAGGGCCAGCTCGGAAACCCCGAAGGGCCGGAGAAACCCAACAAAAAATATTATGATCCGCGTGTATGGCTGCGCAAGGGTGAAGAAAGTTTCTCTAAAAGATTAGAGCAGGCTTTTGAAGACCTGAACTGCATCAACCGAAATGCCTGATTGAATTGTTCGGGGCTTGTTTGAATCAAGCAGTAGCAATGTCTCAGTATGAAGACAGCTGCCATGAAAACAAGCAGCTGAAAGAAGTGCGACGCAACAGGCGATGCCATAAAAGACAGTCGCCCGGAAAATAAAAACAAAAGAGCAGCCATTACGCTGCTCTTTTTGTTTATGCATCTTTAGGCCCGCCATTGATCATATCGGATACCACCCCTTTGTATTTTTTTCTTTCGGCCCTCACAAGACCGACCATGTGTACCAAAATAAAAAGCAGCAGTACCACGAATGCGTTTTCGTGGATCTCTTTTACGGAATGAAATTTTTCTCCTGCAGTTTGTTTCAAATCGGTATTGGCAGCCATCCACAAACCGGTGAATACGATGGTGGCCAGTAACACATAAAAAAATGCGTAGATCATTTTCACCACCAGGTAATGCCTTGCCTGGGGCCTGAATTCTTTTTGTTTTACCTGTTGCAATGCTTTGCGCATGCGGTAAAAAAACCTTTCTTCTTTAACCTGTAATACTTCAATGAATACGCGGAAAAAGAAAAGAAAGGCCAATGCATATCCGAAGCGCGTATGCCATACCCAGATATGATCGCGCAGGGCAAAAACGGCGCCGAAAGCCTGGTCTTTGCTGACGGTTGCACCCGATCTGATCAGCGACCCGTACAGGATATCCCTTGCTGAAAAAACACTCAGATAAGTTTTGGTAACAAAAACGGTGAAAAGGAGTAAGCCTACCACGAACATGTTGGCCCAGTGCCAGAACCGGATCAACCCCGAATGGGGCTCCCGAAAAGAAACTTGCTTCATACAACTGTTTTTAAAATGAAAAAAGCTGGTTGAAGCGGGATGGTTAAAACTACAATAGCCAGCAACGGGTAGAACACTTATTTACATAAGCGGAGAAAATCGATTGTGGATGAATTGTATGCAAAAGCTAATGATCGTTAGTATTTGAATCATTTCCCTGTATCCCGTATTGTAAAACAGGCAACTGGAAAAACCGCTGGTTAAAAATGATTATCTTCACCGCCCCAATTGCAATTGACCCGTATGAAAAAAGAACGTGAAGAAGATTTTGAAGTCAACCTCACCGGAGATGAAAGCCAGGGTGGAGATGCTGCCAAACCGCGCTGGTTCAAGCGCATCCGGAAAGGGATCCTGACCTCGACCGCCGACAAAAAAGAAACACCCGAAGGCCTCTGGAACAAATGCCCCGAGTGTAATTATATCTGTACCACCAGCGAACTCAGGGAGAACCTCTATGTTTGCCCTAAGTGTAATTATCACCATCGCATTGGCAGTGATGAATATTTTGACCTGATCTTCGACGAGAAACAATACACCGAACTTTTTGAATCGATCCAGAGCATTGATGCGTTGGGGTTCACCGATCTGAAACCTTACCAGAAAAGGCTTGATGATATCCATTCCAAAACAGACCTGAAAGATTCGATGCGCGTTGCCACCGGTAATGCAAATGGCCAGGGTTTGGTGGTGGCCTGTATGGATTTTGAATTTATCGGCGGGTCGCTGGGCAGTGTGATGGGTGAGAAATTCAGTCGCGCGGTGGATTACTGCATTGAACACAAACTGCCCTATGTGGTGATCAGCAAAAGCGGTGGTGCACGTATGATGGAAAGTGCTTTCAGCCTGATGCAGCTTGCCAAAACCAGCGGTAAGCTTTCGCAACTCAGCGATGCAGGTTTGCCTTATATTTCACTTCTCACCGACCCAACTTTTGGCGGTATTTCTGCAAGCTTTGGTATGCTCGGCGACCTGAATATTGCCGAACCGGGTGCACTGATCGGTTTTGCAGGACCCAGGGTGATCAAAGAAACCATTAAAAAAGACCTTCCCGAAGGTTTCCAGCGCAGTGAGTTTTTGCTTGAGCACGGGTTCCTCGATTTTATCGTGGAAAGAAAAAGCCTGAAGGAAAAACTGGCACAACTCGTAATGCTTTTCAAAAGCTGAACCAACCCTCTGTGCATCAGCAATACCGGCCATTGCAAGCCGGTTAGTTGCAGCCATATAGCAAAAGAAAAATTAAAAAGGCCAGCATCCGTGTTTAGGCATTTTTAATTTTTAATTTTTAATTTTTAATTACTGCTCCTTGGCAGAGATGAATAACCGGCAGGCTTATTTTAATTACTACATAGAAGACAAATATGTGGCCGGTATTGTATTGCTGGGAACAGAAGTAAAATCGATCCGCGAAGGGAAACTGAGTTTTAATGATGCTTTCTGTTTGTTTGATGATGATGAACTATGGGTCCGGGGGTTGTTTATCGCAAGTTATTCGCATGGAACCTCCAATAACCATATTGAAGTGCATGACCGGAAACTGCTGCTGACAAAAAGGGAATTAAAGCGGATACAATCCAGGATCAAAGAGAAAGGATATACCCTGGTTCCCTTGCGCGTTTTTTTCACAGAACGAAATCTTGTAAAAGTCGAGATCGGTTTGGGAAAGGGGAAAAAACTGCACGACAAACGCGAAACCATCAAGAACAGGGATGTGGAGAAAGAGATCAAGCGCTGGTTAAAGCCATAACATACAATTACCCCACTTAATTTTATGCTGACAGGTATCGCGCCAAAACTCCCGATGCGGGACAAGCAGATAACAAGGGATTATTATGTGAGCCAGTTAGGTTTTACCGATATCGGGAAAGCAGATTATGATGGATATTTACTTGTAAGGAAAGACAACATTGAAATCCATTTCTTCGAATTCAAAGCGCTTGACCCGAAAGAAAATTACGGACAGGTATATATCCGCACCAATGATATTGAAGCGTATTATCATTCACTCCTGGAAAAAAATACCAGGGTACATCCTTCGGGCCATTTGCAGAAGAAACCCTGGGGGCAAATTGAATTTGCCTTGCTTGACCCGGATAATAACCTGCTCACCTTCGGGCAAAGCGTGTAGATCAGATTAGAGAGTAAAAAGGTGGACAGATCCGTTTACTCATCATACCTTTTCTTTTTTTCAGGAATATATTCCAGTTGATCCATCACTGCTTCCGGTGTGGGATTTTTTGTAACCGAAACTGCCACCTGGAACAAGCCGATATAGATCAAAACCGTTGCAAGCAATTCGCCCCAGGTAAGCCAATAACCCCAGAAACGGTAAACCACCGCTTTTTCCGGATGATCGGTTTCGTAGATCACTTCCAGTTTCTCCCCCTCTGATAACTCACGGAAAAAATACCTGGCATCTATGGAAAACTGTTTATGCCCATCGTTAAAAACCGCCATGGGGATCTCAATCTTTCCAGGTGCATTTTTTACAAAATGGATGGTGGCCGGTGATTTTTCTCCGTCGAGATAATCAGGCTGTCTTGTAAAAAACACATAACAGGCAAAACAAACAATGTATAGGATCGTAATTGATTTGTACAAGTAGAAGCTTTGTGCTGCAAGTTCCGGTATTTCTGTTAAACGGGTTTGTGCATATTTAATTTATGCAGTTCGAGGATGGTGGTCAATCCATCCTCGCTTTCGCGGTACATGGGAATAAATTTCCGGTTAAAGAGGATCTCGCGGTAAGTGTAAGATGTGCGCTGCTGCACATAATTCGAAAACACATCATCAAAACCACGAAGCATTACATAGAGTTCCACATCACCGGTTTCCATGTCTTCTTTTGTGAACCCGTAAAAAGGGCTCTGCTCGTTGATGGGATGCACCACCGTCCAGCTCAGCGGCATGGTTTCCACACGCGTCCTTTCCAGTTCAAGCGCAAAATATTTGTATTCGGGTCTTTCATTTTCCAATACCCGCAAACCCACATTCACCCTGATCTCAAGGTCGGTGAGTGCGTGTTTATCTTTATAAGCCGCAAACCGGAACATCAAACCTGTGCCGTTTTTATAAGGGGCGATAACCGCTTCATTGCTGAACACCAGGTAACTCCTCGGTTTTGAAAAACGGCCATATATCAAACCTGTGGCAATGGCGAGTGATAACAAACCGGTGAGCGATTCAAGGCCTGCCACAAGGTTGGCGAAATCACCTTTGGGGTTCACCCTGCCATAACCTACTGTTGTATAGGTTTCGGTGCTGAAATAAAACAGTTCGCGGAAAATACGCCATGGTGAAGCAGTGGCAGGCAAGCCTTCGAACTCCGCAGGGCCGATCAAAAAATAAACAGCAGTGAATGCAAGGTTGATCGCGATATAAAAAAGCAGTACCACTGCGATAAATTTCCATTTGGGCAGGTTCAGCATATCGTGAAAAATGCTGATCCTTCTCCAGAAAGGCATCCCCTCTTTTACGATATTGTATGAGCCGTCTTTATTGATAAAACGCCCACCGCCCACATCATTACTGTGTGTACTGAACCCTGTATCATTATTCAGTTTGGAAAAGGGATTGATTTTTTTATAGAGCGACATGGTATGGCTTAAAATTCCTTTTACAACTACGCCTTCACATCTCAGCGAACAGATTGTTTGCAAAGATGCAAAGGCGCAGTAACTGATGTATTAACTAACCTTAATTCGCGAGACTCCTGAAATCCACCGGAACCAGTTTACTTACCCCGGGTTCCTGCATGGTAACGCCATAGATCACATCCACCGCGCTCATGGTTTGTTTGTTATGCGTAACAATGATGAACTGTGAGTTGTCACTGAACTTCTTGATCATTTGCGTGAACTTACCCACGTTGGCATCATCCAGCGGCGCATCCACCTCATCAAGGATACAGAACGGGGCTGGTTTGATCAGGTAAATAGAGAACAGCAAAGCCGTGGCCGTAAGTGTTTTTTCTCCACCGCTTAATTGTGTGATGGAAGAAGGCCTTTTTCCTTTGGGCTTCGCGATGATCTCAATACCTGTTTCGGCCAGGTTCTCCGGGTTCATCAGGATCATATCCGCCGTATCTTCTTCCGTAAATAACGCTTTGAATACTTTCTGGAAATTCTCCCTTACCTGGTTGAATGTATCGAGGAATTGCTGGTTGGCTGTGGCTTCCACTTCTTGGATGGTTTGCAGCAGGCTTTCCTTCGCAGTTACGAGATCATTCTTTTGTTCGAGTATGAATTCGTAACGCTTTTTCATTTCCGTAAATGCTTCGATGGCTGTCGGGTTCACTTCACCCATATTCTCGAGGCGCTTTTTCATCCTGTCGGAACTGGCCTGCAATTCTTCCAATGGTGTTTCTCCGGTTCTGGGCTGGTCGAGGATATCATCCAGTTCCACTTTAAACTCAACACTCAATCTTTCCTTCATTCCTGCAAGCTGCAGCTTCAGTTCATTCAGTTTATCCTTGATCTCATTGACAAGATGATCGATCATCTCCTTTGTTTTCACCTTATGCCGCAGTTCGCTTTCTTTTTCCTGCAGGGCATTGCGGAGGTTATAATATGCCTGGTCGGCCTCATTCAGTTTTTTCTCTTCCTCTTCTTTGCGCCGCATCATTTCAAGCAATAATTCTTCCGAACCGATCAGGGCTTTCTCGCCTTCTTCGATATTGGCACTGGCTTCTCCAAGCTGTGTGGTATTGCTGCTGATCTGTACGTGCAGGTCGTTCAGCTGGTTTTCTTTGAAGACCAGTTCCTGTTTCAGCGTAGTGATCTTGCTCTGCTGGCGTGTGAGCTGCAGGTTGGTGTCGTTGAACTGAACATTGGCATAATTATACTCCTGCTCCGATAACTGGTAATCCTGCTCAACCGATTTCAGTTCTTCGCTGGTCGCCTGCAGTTGTTCATTGAGTGAATGAAACTCTTCGCGGGTTGCGGCAATGGCATCGTGCTCTGCCTGTAAACGTTGCTCAATATCTTCCAGGCGCTGTAAACCGTTTTGTTGTGCCGACTGGAGGTTCTCCAGCCTGTTGCGTGATGCAAATACCTGGTTGGTAAGCTGGTTGATTTCTGTTTCCGTCTGGCGGATCAGGTTTTCTTTCAACTGGTCGTTGAAAGCAATCACTTCATTGTGCTTCGCCTGGATATCTGCTTTCAGCAGGCTAACCACCGATTCCTGGTCGGCAATTTCTTCTGCCAGTTTTTCAAGATTTTTTGCGCGGCCGATTTTTTTCCCTTCAAACAAACCAACACTACCACCGGTAAGGGTGTATTTTCCTTTTACATATTTACCGCTCTTTTCAATTACCACTGCCCCATTGCTGTTGCTGATGGCCGATTCATTTTCGGCGATATATACATTGGCCAGCAGGTATTCGGCCAGTTTGCGGTATTGTTCATCCACTTCAATCACCTGCATGGCGGGAATGGTGTCAGCAGGCTGATGCGTTTCCACGCGGTGACTGGCAAACTTATCAAGCATGAAAAAGTTGGCCTTCCCTTTTTTGTGTGCATCCAGCAGGTGAACTGCCTGTAGTCCTTCTTCGAGGTTATTTACCACATAATAGTTCAGGTAAGGTTCAAGCACATTTTCCACGGCTGAGCGGAATTCTTCCTTTACATAAATGATATCAGAGAGAATGGGCGCTCCGTGATTCCACTCAGGGTTTTTATGCAGAAACTTGATACTGTCCGGGTAGCCCTCCATCGAATCGATGAGGCTCTTCAGCAGGTTGTACTCATTGCGTTTGGCATCGAGTTTACGGTTCTCTTCATTCAGTTCATTGCGCAATACCTCAAGCTGTGCCTGCGTTTCAAAGATCTGCTCCTTGGTTTTCTGCTGGTGTTCCTGCAACTGTTGCAGGTCGATGCGTTTTGATTCAAGCGTAGCTTCTTTTTCCTCCACTTCAATACCCAGTTGCGCCATCTGCGCTTCGCGGTTCTGCTTTTCTTCGGTCAGTTGTGTTTGCGCACGCTGCAGGTTCATGATCGAAGTATCGGCAACAGCCACTTTCTTTTCTGCATCAAACTGACTGCGTTGTATCTGCTGGTAACGGGTACGCAGGCTATCGAGCCCGCTTCGTTTTTCATCAAATATGCGGCGCTTCTCTTCTACGGCTAGTTTACCGGTTTCAACCAATTCCTGTAATTCGAGTAGGCGCGCTTCTTCCTCGCCTACCTGCAGTTGGGTATATTGTATCGAATCGCCAATGGTTTTTAACTGGCCTTCTGCTTTCTGTAAAAAATCCTTCAGGTTGGTTTCCTTTTCCTTCAGGTAATGCAGTTTCTGTGTAGCAAGGTTTTTCTCATTTTCCTTGCTGCGCAGTTCCTGTAAAAAATCATTGAACTCGTGCTGCATGCTTTGCAGGGCACGTTCTTTTTCAATAAACCCTACTTTTTCCTGTTCAACAGCAGCTTCTTCGGTGGCAATTTCCGCCTCCAGTTGTATGCGTTTATTGGTTTCGAGTTCCTGCTGCTCATTCAGGTCTTTGTAGGTGATATTAAACCCTTCGAGCGCCGCTTTGGCCAGTTCAATGGCCACTTCCTTGTATTCTTTTTTGATCTCGTAAAACTTCTCTGCTTTCTTCGCCTGGTTCTCGAGTGTCTTCAGCTGGTTATTGATCTCGAACAAAAGGTCTTCGATACGGGCAAGATCCTGCTCGGTAGCATCCAATTTATTTTTGGCTTCTTTTTTCCTGGTTTTATAGATGGTGATACCGGCAGCCTGCTCCAGCATTCTCCGACGGCTGTTCTCTTTGTCTTTGATGATATCATCCACCATTCCCAGTTCGATGATGGCGTAGCTGTCGGTACTAACCCCGGTATCCAGGAAAAGATTATGGATATCTTTTAAACGGCAGGTAACATCATTCAGCCTGTATTCGCTTTCCCCGTTCTTATAAAAACGACGGGTTACGGTAACCGTATTAAATTCGGTTGGAAGCAGGTTCTTGGTGTTTTCAAAAGTGAGGCTTACTTCCGCCAAACCGCTCGGGCTCCTGGTTTTACTTCCGTTGAAAACAAGCGCTTCAAGGTTTTCACTACGCAGTGCAGATATTTTCTGTTCGCCGATTACCCAGCGGATACTATCGATGATATTGCTTTTGCCACAACCGTTCGGGCCGATGATACCGGTGATACCCTCATCAAAACTCACTACAGTTTTATCAGCAAAACTTTTGAACCCTTTGATTTCTAACGACTTTAATCTCACAAATTTTCCTGTTTAGTACCTGCGAACATACAGTAAATGGGCTGGAAAAACGATAGAGGAAAAAATCCTGTGTATAATAAGTGGAGAAGTAAAAACTGAGGTAAATGACCAGGGCATATTGAATTTCTAAATCAATGAAAATCAATGTTATCAGAGAGGGTAATTTTTATAAACTGCGGATAAGCCAATCATTTTTGGGGCGGAAAGATATCTTTGCCGGATAAGCTGTTTTTTTGAAGAAGATCATTTTTACAGTTACCAACGACCTCAGTTACGACCAGCGGATGAACCGGATAGCCGGCAGTTTGGCTGCAGCAGGTTATGATGTTTTGCTCGTGGGGCGGAAACGAAAAGGTTCGATACCTCTCAGGACTACCTCTTTCAGGCAACATCGTTTATGGCAGCCTTTTGAAAAAGGGTTCCTCTTTTATGCGTTTTATAATCTTCGTCTCTTCTGGTATTTGTTGTGGCAGAAAGCGGATATTTTTTGTGCGATCGATCTGGATACCATCCTTCCCGTTTATTTGGCAAGCGTTCTCCGCAACAAAAAAAGGGTGTATGATGCCCATGAACTGTTTACCGAACAGAAAGAAGTATTAAGCAGGAAACAGGTGCACCGCTTCTGGCTTGCAGTGGAACGGTTTGCAGTTCCGCGTTTTCAACTGGGCTATACGGTGAATCATTTTTTACAGGAAGAATTCCAGAAAAGGTATGGGGTGCGTTATGAAGTGATCAGGAACCTGCCCAAAAAGATCATTACTCCCCCCAAAAAAAATTCCGGCAAACATATCCTGTATCAGGGATCAGTGAATGAAGGGCGTTGTTTTGAAACACTGGTGCCCGCGATGAAGGATGTGGATACGGAGCTTGTGATCTGCGGGGAAGGTAATTTTTTTGAACAAACCCGTGCATTGATCGATCGATACCAACTCGGTCATAAGATCCATTTGAAGGGCTACCTGCCGCCGGAAGAACTTTCCCAGGTAACACCGGATGCAGCTATCGGACTTACCCTGTTTGAACGCGAAGGCATGAACCAGTATTATTCGCTTGCCAACCGTTTTTTTGATTATATCATGGCCGGTATACCGCAGGTTTGTGTGAATTATCCCGCCTACGCACAGTTGAACAAAGAATATGGCGTGGCTTTACTGATTGATGACACCAGCAGTGCCGGTATCGCAGCAGCGCTGAACAAATTGCGCACCGATACTGTTTTATGTGAGGAACTTGCCAACAATTGCCTTAAAGCACGTGAAGTTTTAAACTGGGAAGAAGAATCGGGGAAATTGCTGGCATTCTATCAGAAAATACCATAGTGGAAAAGCACCTTCATATCATTTCATTCAACGTTCCCTACCCGGCCGATTATGGCGGGGTGATGGATGTTTTTTATAAACTACCCGCCCTGCAGAAACAGGGGGTAAAAATACACCTGCATTGTTTTACCTATGGGCGGGAAGAGCAGCCCATCCTTAACCAGTATTGTGCTTCCGTAAATTATTATGAACGATATACCGGGCACAAAGGGATTTCGAATACGCTTCCCTATAT
Source organism: Chitinophagaceae bacterium (assembly GCA_004028765.1). GTDB lineage: Bacteria > Bacteroidota > Bacteroidia > Chitinophagales > Chitinophagaceae > Sediminibacterium. The sequence continues at coordinate 53,412 of SAIX01000066.1, forward strand.
CGTTTCGAGCCGAAGGAATGAACAGTTACTGGAGAATCTTTTACAGGACGATCACCCGGTTTTTATGGAAGGGGTTCATTGCACCTATCCTTTATTGGATAAAAGATTTGCAGGCCGCCGGTGCTTTGTTCGGGTGCACAATGTTGAATTCCAGTATTACCATGACCTGTACCGCAGTACAAGCTCTCCGCTAAAAAAAATATATTACTGGATGGAAAGCCGCTTATTAAAAGCGTATGAAAAAAAGATCGCTGCAAAAGCTGTTTTCTGGGGAACTACGGAGAAAGATGATGAAACCTACCGGAATGAACTGGGCTGCCCGGATATTGAACATCTGTCTCTTTACCTGCCCGACTGGAAAGTTACCGCAGAGGAAGGCATGGGTACTTACTGTTTGTATCATGGCGACCTGAGTGTGGATGCCAACGATAAAGCCGCTACCTGGTTATTAAAACATATTTTTTCAAAACTGAAGATACCTTTTGTAATTGCCGGTAAAAACCCTTCAGAAAAACTGATGGAGCTGGCACATGCACAAAACCATACCTGTCTAGTGGCCAATCCATCCGACCGTGAAATTGAAGACATGATCACCAAAGCGCATATCAATGTACTGCCTTCTTTTACAAGAACCGGAATGAAAACAAAACTGGTGAATGCGCTTTTTCATGGGAGGCATTGTGTAGTGAATGACGCCACTATTGCAGGGAGCGGATTGGAAGCCGCCTGTCATTCCGCCAACACTGCTCAAGCATTCACTGATATCATTGCCCAATTGTACCACCAGCCTTTTACACAGGATGAAATCACTTTGCGGAAAAAATTACTCAGCGGCCTTTTTAATAATGATGTGAATGCTGCAAAACAGGTGAAGTGGATCTGGGGGTGATTTTAGTTTAGTGGTTTGCTTGTTTATTGGTTTATTGGTGGCTACTCTATCGGGTATCGCAAGCAGAAGCAGGTACTATCTTCGTAAATTATACACCTACAAATAATAAACAGAGCCATAGTTAACAGGACTAAGAACCAAGAAACCAAGAAACCAATAAACAAATCAACCAATCAAACCTGCACTGCCGCACTGTCGATCACGCGGGCGCTTTCCGTTTTCAGCATACGGGAAGGGTAACGGTTGATCACGATAAAGTCATGTGTGGCCATCAATACTGCGGTGCCATAATCTTTTGCGATCTGAATCAGTAACTGCATGATCTCATCGCTGGTTTCCGGGTCAAGATTGCCGGTAGGTTCATCTGCGAGAATGAGTTTGGGAGAATTCAGCAATGCCCTCGCAATATCCACCCGTTGCTGTTCGCCACCGCTCATTTCAAAAGGCATTTTGAATCCCTTGCTTTTCAAACCCACTTTATCCAATACATCATTGATCTTTTCTTCCATTAATTTTTCGTCCTGCCAGCCCGTTGCTTTTAAAACAAAGCGGAGGTTTTCATGGACATTCCTGTCTGTCAGCAGCTGAAAATCCTGGAATACCACACCGAGATTGCGGCGGAGAAAGGGTACGTTTTTCCAGTCCACGGTCTTTAGGTCAAACCCTACCACTGAAGCTTCACCGGATTGCAAAGGCAGTTCGCCGTACAGCGTTTTCAGCAGGCTGCTTTTACCCGTACCGGTTTTTCCAACGAGGTACACGAACTCGCCACGGCTGATATCAAAATTTACATTCTGCAATACCAGGTTATCTCCCTGGTAAATATTGGCATTGTGGATGGATACAACAAAATCTGGCATGGTGCTAAATTACGAATTGTTGGCAAGACCTGTAACCGGCAGGGGATTTTAGCGGATCGCTAACAGCAAGCTGCGTCAGTATGCATATTTTACTTCTCCAAAAGAACCTTGCAGCAGCAAGGAAGGCGTCGCTGCCGATTCCACCCTTCCTACAATTTTTGCTTCGATACCCAATGCCGTGGAGGTCTGAATCATTTTTTCAGCGGTTGCTTCATCCGTAAACGCTTCCAGCCGGTGGCCCATATTAAACACCTGGTACATTTCGCGATAATCGGCGCCTGAATTCTGGCGGATCAGATCGAACACGGGTGGTATTTCGAACAGGTTGTCTTTGATCACCGCAAACGGATGCGGCAGGTATTTCATGCACTTAGTTTGTCCGCCGCCGCTGCAGTGGATCAATCCATGAATGTTTTCGAAATGATCGGTGAGCAATTGTTTCACCAGCGGTGCATACGTGCGTGTGGGCGAAAGCAGCAATTTCCCGACAGGGATCGCGTCATTGCCGATCTTGATCGTATCGGTCATTTTATTCTTCCCGATATAAACAACCGCATCTGAAAGTCCGGGTTCAAAAGTTTCGGGGTATTCTCCGGCGTAGTATTTTTCCAGTACGTCGTGGCGCGCACTTGTAAGCCCGTTGCTTCCCAGTCCGCTGTTATATTCATTTTCATAGACTGCTTTCCCTGCACTTGCAAAACCAACGATCACATCACCTGCCTGTATTTTATCGTTAGTGATAAGTTTATTTTTAGGCCAGCGTGCCGTCATCGTGCCGTTTACGGCGATGGTGCGTACCACATCGCCCACATCGGCTGTTTCGCCACCGAGATAATGGATATGGACCCCATAAGAACGCAGTTGATCGAAGAATTCCTGTGTGCCATTGATAATAGCCTGTAAAACTTCGCCGGGGATCCGGGTTTTATTTCTATCGATGGTGGAAGAAAATAACAGGTTATCGGTAACGCCCACACAAAGCAGGTCGTCGAGGTTCATCGCAACGGCATCCTGCGCAATACCGGCCCAAACCGAAACATCACCGGTTTCTTTCCAGTACAGGTAAGCGAGAATACTTTTGGTGCCAGCGCCATCGGCATGCATGATATTAACCCAGTTATCATCTCCGGATAAAAAATCGGCATATATCTTACAGAATGCATGGGGATAGAGGCCCTGGTCCAGTTTCTGGATGGCTGCATGCACTTCTTCTTTTTGAGCCGAAACACCGCGCTTTGCGTATAAAGACATCTGATTTTTTTGAGATCCGTAATTGTACCCTGAAATGCCGCAAAGATAAGGGGGTTTGGGTAGTGAAGAGTTAGGAGTTAGGAGTCTGGAATTTCTCCAATCCACTCCCAACTCCTAACTCCAAACTCCAGACTCCAGACTCCTAACTTATCCCCCCTTCCCTTACTTTTGCGTTCATTATGAAAGTTCATCGGGAATTGGCGGGGGCTTTGCCTGGATTCAGGAATGCGGTGGTAACCATCGGAACATTTGATGGTGTGCATCTCGGGCACAGGAAGATTATCGGCCACCTGAAAGCGGAAGCTGCCCGCATCGGCGGCGAAACCGTGATCATTACCTTTCATCCGCATCCGCGAAAAGTGGTTTCATCCGTTCCGGGTGATGTGAAACTGTTAAGCACACTCGATGAAAAAACCGGGTTGTTATCCGCCGCCGGCATCGATCACCTCGTAATTGTTCCCTTCGATCATCGCTTTTCCAACCAAACCGCCGAACAGTATGTAAAGGATTTCCTTTACCACGATTTCAAACCACATACCGTGATCATTGGGTATGACCACCGTTTTGGAAAAGGAAGAGAAGGCGATTATCATTTGTTAAAGTCTTATGGTGCTGAACTGGGTTTTGAAGTAAAAGAGATCCCCGAACAATTACTGCAGGAAGCCGTTGTAAGCTCCACAAGGATCAGAAAAGCGGTAAGTGAAAACAGGATCGATGAAGCGAATGCATTGCTGGGCAGGCCTTATTCTTTTGAAGGAACGGTGATCGAAGGAAATAAACTGGGGCGCACCATCGGTTACCCCACGGCCAATCTCCACATCGGCAGTGAAGAAAAGCTGGTACCCGGTAATGGTGTATATGCTGTTACAGTGCGTATTGAAAATGAAAATGCAGAAGAGATTGAAAAAAATTATGAGGGGATGATGAATATCGGCGTAAGGCCAACGGTGGACGGGAAGAAAAGAGTGATTGAAGTAAATATTTTTGATTTTGACAAAGACATATACGGCAAAACATTACAGGTGAACCTGCATCATTACCTGCGTGGTGAAGTAAAATTCAACGGGCTCGAAGAATTAAAGGCACAATTACAGAAAGATGCCATGGCTGCGAAAGCCTCATTGAAAGATTAGTTTGCAGGCGTTTCTTTTTTTCTGAATAATTCATCCGGATCAAAATCGATGATCTGCCGGTAATTGGTAAGGCCGAATATTTCTGCCAGGCGGATCAGTGTTTCGATCCTCACTTCCGAAACCCCGTTCTCCCAGCTCGATAAAGTAGAGCGCCCCACTTTCAATTCTGCAGCCACATACCGTTGCCCGTAATTCCTCAGTTCGCGGATGAGGCGGATGTTCCTGGCGATACGCATTCTTTCTTCGGATCTTTTATACATAATGGTGTGGTTACACAATAATAGGATTCAGATGAAAGCGATCTGAAAAAACGGGGAAAACACGCTGTTTTCTTCCGTAGATACTTTCTATTTTCAACCCCGTAAATAAGTGTCAGTGCAGATAACATAGTGTCGGGCCGGTTTCTTGGAAACGGATGTTGTGCATTGGAATTTTATCCCATCATTTGGCCAATGAGATGGGACAACAAATTCCTCCGATACCCATACCCTTTGTGAAACTGAGGAGGTGTTATCAAATCAACACTTATGAAAAAGATATATGGCTGGTTGCTCGTTATCGCGGTCACCGGCACCATCGGGCTGATCAGTTGCAAAAAAAATATTGACAGCACAAAAAACCAGGTAACCATTGAAGCCACACCGGCAGATCCGGGAAAAGATGAGGTTTTTCAGAAACTGAACAGTTCTATCAGCCGCTTTGATCCCAAATACCTTCAATTGGTATATAAGGATAAAAGAAGTACAGAAGATATCACAAAAGAAAGCCTGTTATTGTTACAGGAGTTGGGGAATGATCCGAATAATATCGGGATACAGCAAAAACTGGCGGCCTTTTATCATTTCAGGTCGGTGGATGAGTTGAAACAGGTTTCTGCAGATATCAGTTCCAGCCTGCAGGCAGTGGATAAAAAATACCACCTGCAGCAAGGACTTTCGGATGGAACGGCAACAAGGATTTTTTCGCAGGCGCGAAAACAATGGGCGAAAGACAGGCTGGACAATTATCCCAATAACGGCCGGCAGACAAGCGGGTTGTGGACCGATTTCGTAGATACCTATTTCAGCGAATTTGATTATAATACATACATATACGATCAGGAGCTTGCTCCTGCATTAGATGGAGGTGGTGGTGACAATGGTTGTAATGGAGAGAAGTGTTGCATAGATAGATATGTTTGTTTGGCTGAGGCAAAGAATAAATTTTGGTCTGATTTAATTACATACGGCGGAGGCATGGCCGTTGGAGCAGGTACGACAGCGGGTGGTATTGGTTTCAAAGCAGCAATATTGGCTGGATCACCTGAATTTGCCATGTTTTCAATGGCTTTTTTTGGAGGATTTGGTTTTGCGGCTGGAGGTTCTTTAGGAGCCAGTATCGCTTATAATATTTATTCAACAAATAAAGATATATGCAATGCAAAATATGATGCATGTATAAAAGAAAAAAAATAGCATTATGAGTTTTGTAAAATCATTGCAGGAAAAAATCCTGAGCCGCTCAGAAAAAAAAGTAAAAATTCTTTTCGGACTCTTAATGGCAATTGTGATTATCGTCATTATTGCTATTCGCTCATTCCAAACGAGTTTCTACCTAAATACAGTATTTTGCTTTGCAATTTTTTGGCTGGCCGCAGTTAATTACGCCTGGCTCGTGGCAAAAGCCCTACTACTGAACAGAAAGGATTTATTATTCCGATTGATGATCAGCTTCTGTATTATTATTTTGGTACTAATGCTTGTATTACCGGTTATATATCTGGTGGTAGGAATACTTTCGGATGTGCATTGATGTTTTTTTATGTATCACTTGAATTATACGTAAGAGAATTTAAAATCTTGCATAAGCGCAATGCCATTCTACAAGGCTTTTGTTTGGAGATCAATGAGAAAACCACAATTGAATTTTGAACTATACCAGGGAAAAATCCCTGGTTTTTTTGTCTGATGATTCGCTAAGTTTTTACAATCGTAATCAGGTTCCTTATAATAAAACAAACGCAACAGACTCAAATTTGAGTCTTGTATTCACCGCAGAGGCGCGGAGAAGCAGAGGTTTCGCGGAGTTTTACCGAAGAAGTTAATGTTTACCCCATCATCTTAACCGCCATCTCTTTCATCAGGCCGGCATCACTGGTACCGCCATCATGCACACCCACACCGCGAAGATTATACTGGTGCAGTAACAACAATATTTTTTCCACGCCTGCATAGTCGTATTTGCGTGCGGCACCCAGGTAATCCCGCACGAAATAAGGGTTTACACCAATCGCACCGGCCACCGACTTTTCATCCGGCTGCGGAACGCTGAAGATCATAAATACCTTACTGAAAAAATTATACAAAGCTGGCAAGATCATTTGAATCGGCCCTGCTTTGGGATTGGCCTCGAAATAATGAATGATCCGGATGGCTTTGGGGAGGTCTTTCTGTGCGATGGCGGTTTGCAGTTCAAATACATTGTATTCCTTGCTTACGCCGATATAATTTTCAATATCATCTTCCGTGATATTTTTTCTCGCACCAAGATTCACTGCCAGTTTTTCGATCTCGTTCTGGATTCGGCTCAGGTCGTTCCCGATATGGTCAACCAGTAAATGCAAGGCTTTGGGATTGATCGAAAGGCCATGCTGCTGCACCATCTGCGAAGCCCATTCAGGCAGTTGACTGTCATACAGTTTTTTGGTGGTAAAAAATTCGGTTTTCTGTTTTACCATTTTCCCGAACTTCAGGCGACCATCCACTTTTTTATCCTTATAGCTTACTACAAAAATTGTACTTGGGGTTGGGTTTTCAATATAAGCTTCCAGCTTTTCTATATCGCGCATCTGCTGGGCCTCTTTCAGCAATACCACCTGCCGCTCGGCAAACATCGGGTAACGCATGCAGGCATTTACCACATTGGCCCATTCCGCATCTTTCCCATAAAAAATGGTGAGGTTAAACCCTGCTTCCGATTCGGAGAGGATTTTGTGTTCGGCATAATTCATGACCTGGTCGATGAAAAAGGACTCCTCGCCTTCGAGCCAGTAAACAGGCTTGAATTGCCCTTTTTTCCAATCAGAAATAATTTTTTCCGCCGACATGGCTGCAAAGATGGGCCAGCAAATACGAAATCAGAAAAAACAGGGCCGGAAGTTTTTAACAGCTGTTGATGATTGCATATATACGATTATCACAAAGAATGCGTTATGGCACAACGGAAATACCCGATTCATCCAGCAAGGGCCTGTCGAGAAAACGCAGGATGATATTCGCCGTAACCACCACATCCCGCTGGCAATAGTCAACGATCCGGGGCAGGTTATCGTCACGGTAATACACATCCTGCACCTGGCTGCCATCCATATCGGTTTTGGAACTTGGGATACCCAGAACCGTCGAAAGCAGGTGCAGCGACACATAATTCTTGTTATCACCGAATTTCCACCAGTTCAGGGTATCGAACATTTTTACTTCCCAGGGCTTTTTATCGTGCAGGCGAAGCGATGCCGGAAGCGGGATCCCATTGATCAGTAAGCGGCGGCAGATATACGGGATATCGAATTCTTTAATATTATGCCCGCCAAACTGGAAATCCGGATGCAGCTTCTGCATTTTTTCACACAATTCAGTGAAAACACGGAGTATTTGCACTTCATCATTTCCATAGATACTTTTCAGTTTTAGCCCCAGGCTATGGTCTTCCCGTTCATAAAAACAGGCCGTTGAAATACAGATCACTTTGCCGAATTCGGCCAGTATCCCTGCTTTTTTACGATAAATTTCCCCGGGGGTTATGCCGTCTGGCATGGTTTTGGCATTTTTGTCGAGAAACAGGCTTTTCCAGTGCAAAGGCAGTTCTTCAAAGGAAGAAAACGCGGGTACGGTTTCGATATCGAGTAATAAAAGTTCTGTTAGCATAAGCGTATTATGAAAATTTTTACAATCAAAATGCAATCACATGAGTTACACTGACACAACCACATCCGGTGCAGGCGATCAATCACCCCAGCAGAAAGATAACCGGAAATTGATTTACGGCGTACTGATCGCCGCTTTGGTGGGAACCTGGGGTTATATTATTTACGACAAGAGCCAGACCCGCGAAAAAGTCACGATCCTGCAAACGCAGATATCCAATGTAGACAGTGCCCGCAATGCCATACAACAGGAATTCCTGGCCGTGTCGGCAAAAGCGGATTCACTTACGCAGAACAACGTACAATTACAGGGTGATCTCGCGGATAAAAACGCAGCGATCCAGAAACTGAAAAGTAATATCAGCGGCATCTTAAAAAAGAAAAATGCGAGTGATGCCGAACTGGCCCAGGCCAAGCAAATGATCGGCGAGCTGAATGGCAAGATCGACGGGCTTTTTGCGGAGATTGACAAACTAAAGGGAGAAAACCAGCAGTTAACCACAGCAAACCAGCAACTCAATACCGAAAAAACACAGCTGGCCGCAGATAAACAAAGCCTGGAGCAAAATCTTTCTTCCACCAAAACAGAGAAGAAACAGCTCGAGGACAAAGTGGATGTGGCTTCCACCCTGCACGCTTCTTCCATCGGCGTTGCGGCCATTAAGGTAAGCGGTAACGGAAAAGAAAAAGAAACCACCACCGCAAAAAGAGCAAACCTGATCCGTGTGGGATTTATGCTGGATGAAAACCGCGTAACCCCTTCAGGCAACAAAGACCTTTTTGTAGTGGTTACCGGCCCTGATGGAAAAGTGATCGGCAGCGATGGCAGCACATTCAATACACGTGAAGAAGGCTCAAAAGCATATACCAGCAAAGTATCCGTGAATTATGAGCAGGGAAAAGCACAGCCGGTTAGTTTTAACTGCGGGCAAAACGAAAAATACAAAGAGGGCGATTATAAGATCGAGATCTACAACAACGGTTTTAAGATCGGCCAGGGTGTGAAAACACTGAAGAAAGGCGGATTATTCAGTTAAGATTCTTCAATCAATGCAAAGCGGTTACGGGTGTAACCGCTTTTTTATTTTACGGAACTGCATGAAAACATACGGCATACATTATTCAGTTACATTTACAACAGATACACGTTCATCATCCGCCAATCCGTAATCCAAAAATTCACTAATCGTTTATGCTTCCCCAATGGTTCAACTGGAAGATTGTTCTCACCGTGATCGCTATCCTGCTGGTAAGCGGAACCATTTTTTATTCGCAGTATGTTTCAGGGAAAATTGCAAGGGAAGAAAGAAAAAATGTTGAAGCATGGGTGGAAGCACAACGCACGATCCTGAATTCATCCGACAGTGCCAGCATCAACCTTGCTACCAAAATCTCGACAGAAAACACGCAGATACCCATTATTGAAACCAATGAACGCGACAGTATCACAGGCAATTATATCAACCTTGATACGGCCGAGATCAGGGCTGATAAGCAATACCTGTCGCGCAAACTCGCTGAATTCCGTCGCTATAATAATAAGCCGATCATCCTCGTGCTGAAAGAAAATCCCTATACCGCTAATAAATATTATTATGGCGAAAGTGTGCTGCTGAAAGAAGTGCAACTCTACCCGATCGTTCAACTGGTTATCGTGGCACTGTTCATCACCATTGCGATCCTTTCTTTACAAACTTCTTACCGCAGCGCGCAAAACCAGTTATGGGCTTCGATGGCAAAAGAAACAGCGCACCAGTTGGGCACACCGGTTTCAAGTTTACAGGGATGGGTGGAGATCCTGAAAGAACAGGAATCAAATGCGGCCATTGTGCCCGAGATCGCGAAAGATGTGAACCGCTTATTACTCGTGACCGATCGTTTTGGAAAGATCGGCAGTGAACCGGTTCTTGAATGGAAAAACCCGGCGGAACAGGTACACCACATGATGGATTACATGAAAAAAAGAACAGGGGGTTCTGTTGATTTTTATTTTGATGACAGCCGTATCCGGGAGATAAAAATTTTATTATCGGCACCCCTGTTCGACTGGGTATTGGAGAACCTGATGAAAAATGCGCTGGATGCCATTGAAGGAAACGGAAAGATCACGATCACGGCTGATAAAAATGAAGCTTACCTGCTGATCGATGTTACGGATACCGGAAAAGGGATCCCGAAAAATCTGGTGAGTAAAGTGTTCAGACCTGGTTTTACAACCAAGAAGCGGGGATGGGGGCTCGGGCTTTCGCTCAGTAAACGGATTATCGAGCAGTATCACAAAGGAAAACTCTTTGTGAAATGGAGCGAGCCAGGTAAAGGAACCACGTTCCGGATCATTCTGCCTCTGCAGAAACAGCAGCCGGCGGGTTAACTGTTAACCCGAAATAACTCATGGCTGCCTGCCATTGGTGCAAGGATTGAGGGGTTGCCGTTTCTACATACAAATTTGCTTCGCTGCAAAGGCTCAATAATTCAGATTCGGCATCTGCAATTTCAGCCGAATTTTCCGACTCATTGATACAGCGAAAACAACTGTACATGCGCGACAGTTTCTCATCGGGCAGGTGATCAAAGGCATGCTGCTGTATCAGCTGGCCTGCCGCATTCACCAGTAATGCATACGATGTTGTTTTCATAAACGATTTTTTATGTCAGCAATTACGTATTAAGACAACAAAATCAATCGTTTCGTTTATTAGCGAATTGTTAACGGCTAAAACTGGTGGATAAGATGGGGAGAACCAGAGAAATAATGAATAATGGATTATGAATGTCGGTTTTCATCATAATCCATTATTCTATCCTGCGTCAAGCTACTCTATGAGTTTTGACGCTTTACAGAACCACCGCTGTTCACATTGATATCGCGGATAAGGCCTTCTCCTTTGAAACGGATGAAGCCACCGCTATTGGCTTTTGCAGAAATTTCTTTGTTCACAGATATCTGTACACCCGCACCGCTGCTGGCTTCGGCTTTGCATTGTTCAACAGCAAGCCCGTATCCATGAAACTGCGCGCCGCTGCTGCCATCCACATCCAGTGATTTAATAGAACCATTGAGTGTGATGGAGGCGCCGCTGTTCAGCCGAACATTTAGTTTGGAAAGATTCAAGTCGGTGCCATTTACAGAAGCGCCGCTATTGGCCTTTATTTCATCCAGGTCTTTATAAGATACATACACTTTCACATGCCAGTTTTTCCACTGGTTCCAGAATTTCCAGTCGGTATTACGGGATATTTTCAAAACACCCCCTTCCACCACGGTGCGTACCTGGTCTAGATATTCTTTGTTATTGGCACTTACCGCAAGTTCTTCTTTTTCGCCCTTACTGATGATCACTTCAATACCGGAAGAAGTATGTATGGCATGAAAGGAAGAAATATTTCTTTTCTCAGCATGATCATCATACACCGTTTTCTGGGCGGTAACCCCAGCAACACCGATCAGGATTGCGAATAAGGCAGTCAGTATCTTTTTCATACAATGGTTTTTGGGTGTAACGCGCTTCGCCAGAAAATGTTACAGGCATTGTTAGCGCAACACAATGGCACCGAGAGCAGGAAGGTTCAGGTCGAGGCGGTAGCATTGGCTTGTTTTGTCAACCAGCTCGCTTCGGATCTCCGGGTTAAATGTATCGCCGGTTCCCCAGAATTCTTTACTGTCGCTGTTGAATACCTCGCTCCATTTTTCTTTTCCATGCACATACACCGGCCAGTTGTGCCGCACCACCGGGGTAACATTGAGGACCACGAGCAGATTATCTTTCTCTTTTTTCCCTTTGCGCATATACACCATTACGGATTCGCTGCGGTGATCCAGGTCGATCCATTCAAAACCACCCTGCTCAAACTGCTTTTCATACAAAGCCGGTTCTGAACGGTAGAGTTCATTTAATTTCTGTACACAATATTTCATACCGCCATGACTGCTAAACTGAAGCAGGTTCCATTGCAGTTCTGATTTATAGTTCCACTCATTGGTTGCGCCGAATTCATTGCCCATGAACAATAATTTCGCACCAGGATGTGTGAACATATAAGTGTATAATATGCGGAGGTTTGCAAATTTCTGCCATTCATCTCCGGGCATTTTGTACAACATCGGGCTTTTACCGTGCACCACTTCATCATGACTCAAAGGCAGCATAAAGTTTTCATCATAGAAATACATCATGCTGAAAGAAAATTTATCCTGGTGAAACTGCCGGAAAATGGGATCGAGTTTAAAATAGTCCAGTGTATCGTGCATCCAGCCCATCATCCATTTCATTCCAAAACCAAGTCCGCCTTCAAACGTAGGTTTACTGATCTTCGGCCAGTCGGTTGCTTCTTCTGCAATGGTTTGTATATCCGGAAAATCGCGGTACAATGTTTCATTAAGGTCTTTGACAAAAGCAATGGCTTCGAGGTTGCCGTTGCCTCCAAATTCATTCGGTTCCCATTGGCCTTCGTTGCGGCTGTAATCCAAACGCAGCATAGAACTTACGGCATCCACCCTTAATCCATCTGTATGAAACCGATCGCACCAGAAACGCGCACTGCTGATAAGAAAAGATTTTACTTCTCCCCTTTTGTAATTGAAAATATATGAGTTCCAATCGGGGTGATATCCTTTGCGCATATCGGCATATTCATAGGTATGTGTGCCATCGAACATAAACAAGCCATGTGCATCGTAAGGAAAATGGGAAGGCACCCAGTCGAGTATCACACCGATCCCCGCCTGGTGAAAAGCATCCACCATTGCAGCATAATCCTGCGGCGATCCAAAACGTGATGTAGGTGCAAAATAACCTGCACCCTGGTAACCCCAGCTGCCATCAAAAGGATGTTCCATCACGGGCATAAATTCCACATGCGTAAAACCCATTTCTTTTACATAAGGAACAAGCCGTTCTGTTATCTGCGCATAGGTGTTATAGGTTTCTTCATCGTGTTTATCGGGCCGCATCCAGCTTGCAAGGTGTACTTCATAAACAGACCAGGGAGAAGAAAGCGCATTGTATTTTTTCCTGTTCTGCATCCACTCCGCATCCTTCCATTCGTAATCGGTTTGCCAGGTGATGGAAGCTGTGTAAGGACGTTTCTCCCAAAAATGGGCATAAGGATCTCCCTTATCGAGTTTGATGCCGTTAAAACCGTGAATATGGTATTTGTATGCTTCGCCGCTTCCGATGCCCGGAATAAAACCTTCCCAGATACCCGAACTGTCGAGCCTCACTTTCAGCGGATGCGATTCTTTGTTCCATTGATTAAAATACCCGGTAACAGAAACAAATGTTGCATTGGGTGCCCAAACAGCAAAATAAGTTCCCCATTCTTCCAGTACCTGTAACTGCTTGTTACCAAAAAGATCGTAGAGATGATAATGTGTGCCCTGCTGAAAGTTGCGGATGTCTTCATCTGTGAAGAGAGAATAATTCCATACTGCTTGCCGCTTATCCACGAAATGAAGCTCTTCATACTTTTTTTCAGCTGGTTTTCCAACCTTATTGTCACCTGACACTCTTTTTTCCGTTGACTTATCTGAGGCGGATGGCATGGCGTTTTGTTTAGCTTCTGTAAGATATAAAACGTAACTGTCTGATCGCAAAATGGTTTAACATTAATTTATAACTAAAAAAATAGTTATAATAATTGGTTTATGGATTTTCAAGGGCCTTGCATCCTTTACGCTAATTACTGTATGAGAACAATACCAAAACTACTGCTGCCGCCACTCTTCTTTTTTTCTGTATCGGCCATTGCACAAAATGCTTCCCTCAAAGGAACGATCACTGATACATTGAACAAACAGAACCTGTACAATGCCGTGATTTCAGTATTACGCACAAAAGATTCAGTGCTGCTAAAGTTTTCCCGCTCCGATGCACAGGGGCATTTTGAAGTGAAAAATGTACCCGCCGGTAATTGCATTGTGATGGTAACTTACCCAGGTTATGCAGATTATGTTGACAGGATCAGCATCGATGCGGGCAAAACGGTGGACCTTGGCCAGTTGCCTGTTATCACCCGGGCGAATCTTTTGCAGGAAGTGATTGTACGGCAGAGGGTGGGCGCCATCCGTGTAAAAGGTGATACCACTGAATTCAAAGCCGACAGTTTTCATGTAAGCGCCAATGCCGATGTGCAGGAACTGCTGCGCAAAATGCCGGGGATGCAGGTGAACAGCAAAGGTGAGATCAATTTCCAGGGAGAAAAAGTGGAAAAGGTACTGGTAGATGGTGAGGAATTTTTCAGTGATGATCCTGCAGTGGTTACCAAAAACCTGCGCGCCGATGCAGTGGATAAGATACAGGCATTTGATAAGAAAAGCGACCAGGCAACTTTTACCGGTATTGATGACGGGCAGAAAATAAAAACGCTGAACATACAGCTCAAGGAAGATAAAAAGAAAGGGTATTTCGGGAAACTGGAAGCCGGCAGCGACTTTGATCATTACCGTTACGGGAAAGCGCTGGCCAACGCTTTTAAAGGCAAGCGTAAAATATCGGGGTATCTCACAACAGACAATACAAAATTCGAATCATTGAACTGGGATGAGAACCGGAATTATGCAGGAGATGCGAATACCACCACACAGATCAATGATGATGGCGGTATCATGATCTTTTCGCAGGGTGATGAATTCAGTTGGGGAAGAGGTTTTCCGAATTCCTTGACCGGCGGTTTACACTTCAGCAACAAATGGGACCGCGACAGGCATAACAGTAACAATACCTACCAGTACAACAACCTTGATGTAAACAGCACCACCATCAGCAAAACACAGAATATTTTACCGGATACCAGTTTTATCAATACCACATCCCAATCGCAGGTGGCATCGCGTACCAGGCACAAGCTAACCAGCATTTACGAATGGCAGATTGACTCGAGCAGTTCACTGAAGATAACAGCAAGACCTTCCACCATACAAAGCAGTGTGCTTACAAAATACCTTGGGCAGTCGATCAGCCAGGATGGTAAACTGATCAACCAGAGCGACCGTACCACCACTTCTACCGACAAGAACAACACAGTGAGTGGGAATATTTTCTGGCGGAAAAAATTCAAAAAACAGGGAAGAACCATTTCCTGGAACACTGACCTGAATTTTAATAACCGCGAAGAGAATGTGTTATTACAGGCTGCCAACAGCTTTTACGATGCATCAGGTACACTGGTAAAACTGGATAATGTTGACCAGATGAAAGTGAACAAACAAAATACGAGTTCGGTAAATTCACTACTTACCTATACGGAGCCGCTGTGGAAAAACACTTTCCTTGTATTGAATTACCGCCTGAACCTGAACCGGAATGATGCGGAAAGAAATACGCTGGCAAAAAATAACACGGGCAAGTACGAAAACTTTGTGGATACCCTCAGCAATCATTTCATCTTTAACACAACGGGCCACCAGGGCGGATTCAATATCCGCTACAATGTAAAGAAATTGAATTTTTCTGTAGGTACTGGCTATGGAACATCCGTGTACCACCTCTCGGATGTGCGGAAAAATACCGAACGCGAAGTGGTGTTCAATAATTTTGTTCCAACTGTCAGCTTTAACTATACCCCCAAACAGCAACGACGCGTAACATTTAATTATACCGGCAGTACCCGCAACCCAACGCTGGCACAGATACAGCCGATACTCGATAATACCGATCCGTTGAACATTACGATCGGTAACCCGAACCTGAAACAATCGTTCAGCCATAATTTTAATTTCCGTGCTTCGGATTACAAAGTTCTGAAAAGCCGCAGCATTTCTTTCAACACGAATTATTCTTTCACTGAGAATGCGATCACCAATGCGAGCACTGTGGACGCATTTGGCCGCAGGGTGAACCAGGCGATCAATGTTTCGGGGAATTACAATGCCAACAGCTATTTCAGTTTTGGTTTTGACCTTGTGCCTTCCCTGAATATCAATTTTAATGTGGGTCCCTCCTGGAGCAGGTATGTGAACCGTATCAATAACCTCGACAACCGGACTGATAATAAGAATATGAACATTGGTATATATGCCGGTTACTGGGCCGACAAATGGATCAATTTCTGGATGAATTTTAATGCCATGTATACCCAATCGGCATCTTCTATCAGGCCCGATGTGGTAACAAAATACTGGTCATACAACAGTTATTCCAATATCCAGTTAAAATTCAAAAAGGCAAAAACCTATGTTGACCTGAACCTGCAGGCAAATATCTACCAGAAAACAGCCGTATTTGCCAATCAGCAGGATGTATATATCCTGAGTCCATCGGTACGCAAAGTGATCTCAAAAAATGATAACTGGGAAGTAAAGCTGATGGTGAACGACCTGTTGAACCAGAACCAGGGAATTAACCGAAACGCATCAAGCAATTTTATTTCCGAAACGGTAAACCAGACCATCCAGCGGTATTTTCTTTTCTCGCTTATCTATAATTTCAGTAAGAACGGTAAACCACAAACCAATGGTTTTTAATATGAGAAAAATATTTGTATTCCTTTTTTGTGCAGCCATGTACCAGGCCGGTGCACAAACACAGTTCGTAACAAAAGGAAGGGTTGAATTTGAAAAAAAGATCAACCAGCACAAAGGCATTGAAGAAGAAGCAGAAAACAATATATGGATGCAAACCATGCTGAAAGCCTATCCAAAATTTGTGACAGACATTTATGAGTTGCGCTTCGATGAAAAACATTCCCGCTATAAACTGGCTAAAGAAAACCCGGATAATAAATACATCATGTGGGGAACCAGGCCTACGGAAACCGATGGGGTATTACAGGACATCGATAACAAAACCGTGAGTGTACAAAGGGAAGTGTTTGAAAATACGTATCTCATCAAAGACAGTTTACGCAACCTGGAATGGCGTATCACCGATGAAACCCGCACGATTGCCGGGTTCGAGTGCCGCAAAGCAGTTACAAAAATCTGCGACTCGGTATATGTTGTTGCATTTTATACCGATCAGATACCAGTAAGCACCGGGCCCGAAAGTTTTGGCGGCTTACCCGGGATGATACTCGGCCTTGCGGTTCCGAGATTATACACGACCTGGTTCGCAACAAAAGTGGAACTGGTTGATCCCACGCCTGCGCAACTGAACCCTGCACAAAAAGGCAAGAAAGTAAACTGGGATCAATTGTATGCAGAGTTGAAAAAGGGTTTTAAGGATTGGGGCAAAGAAGCTGCCAAACGCCTGTGGATCGTATCATTATAAATAAAAAGTGATACTACAAATTGTAGTATCACTTTTACTTCGGTTTATAACTGATCCCGATATCACGAAAAGATATCAGGCCAGTTTTTTTACACGTACTGCCATTGGTCCTTTTTTCCCTTCTTCCACTTCAAAACTAACTTTGTCGTTCTCCCGAACTTTTTCGGCAAGCCCGGTGGCATGAACAAAATATTCCTTTGAGGGTTCATCATCTGATTTGATAAATCCGAAGCCTTTTGCTTCATTAAAAAACTTAACTGTTCCTGTTTGCATGGTATGTATTTTATTTGAGTAACTCCAATATAAGCATTTTTTTGGGGGAAACTGCAATACCGTCATTTTGTTTGTTTCCGGTTATTATATCCCTGGCAGTTGTATACCCGTTGGTACACTCCCTGTAATCGGCAAATCGCAGTTTTTTCTCTTTATCAGAAGTGTTCATCACACAAAGTACAACCTGCTTATCGGTATAGCGTGCATACACATACAAACCATCCTGCGGCAGGTATTGCATCATCCTGCCTGTTTTTAATGCGTCTGAATTTTTCCGGTACAAAGCCAGTTTACGCGTGTATTCCTGTACTTTTTTTTCATCGGCGTTCAAGCCTGTTCCCATAAATGCATTTTTTACATCTCCTTTCCATCCACCCGGGAAATCAAGCCTTACCCAGCCATCGGGGTTAGCAACGCCTTTCATCAGTATCTCCGTACCATAATACATCTGCGGGATACCGCGGCAGGTAAGCAACCAGCCAATACCCATTAATTGTTTGTCAACATCTTCATTCACCGAAGAGAAAAAACGTGTCATATCATGGTTATCGAGAAAGATGACATTGCGGGAAGGATCTTTGTAGATGATATCGTTGGCGAGCGTATTGTATAATTTATTCACGCCTTCTGTCCAGCCAAATTTTTCATTCACTGACGGGAGGATGCCATAAAACAAGGTTTGAAAATCCACCACACCCTGCAAGTTGCTCTTAAAAGGAATGTTCAGTTTGTTCTCAGCAAAATATGCCTGGTTGATCACGCCATGCACCCAAACCTCACCAAACATCGTCATGTGCGGGTATTCATCTGTAAGTGCTTTGTTGCAGCGGTTCATAAAAGCGAGATCGTTGTAGAGATAGGTGTCGATGCGCCAACCATCCACTCCAAAAGTTTCCACACTCCATATTGCATGCTGGATAAGGAAATCCGCAACGAACGGATTTTGCTGGTTCAGGTCGGGCATCTGCTTTGTGAACCATCCATCGGCTGTTTTCTTTGCATCCGAAGCAGCAGCATACGGATCGAACAGGGGCTGGTCTTTATAACTGGTTTGTGTAAACGTAGGCCATTGGTGCAGCCAGTCTTTCGAAGGTGCATCTTTCGCAATAAAATGATAACTGCCTACATGGTTGTACACCGCATCCTGTATCAGTTTCATGCCGCGTTTGTGCAAAGCATCGCTCAAAGCGAGATATGCTTTTTCGCCGCCGAACCTGGGTTCAATTGCATAGTGATCTGTAAATGCATAGCCATGTTCTGTCCTGTCGGGCATATCATTTTTGATCACGGGTGTTAACCATACAGTTGTTACACCGAGGTTTTGTAAATAATCGAGATGATTGATCACGCCCTGGAGATCCCCGCCATGCCGGTGAAAAATAGAATCCCGGTTCAAGCTCTGATCCAGCATACCGCTGATACGGTCGTTGCTTTCATCGCCGTTACTGAACCTGTCGGGCATGAGAAAATAAATAAAATCGGCTGAGTTCACCCCTTGCGCAAAAGTTTTACATCTTCCCTCCCGCCGGGGTTTCAGAGGCCACTGAATGGTATGGGTTTGTTTTCCATCACTGCATTCGATCGATACATTGCCCGGTTTGGTTTGTGGTTGTATCAAAAGGTCGATTGCAAGGTATTTGCCGTTTTCAAACCGATGTACCTGCTGTAACTGTACACCGGGATAATGGATCCTGATTTTTTCACCGCTGAAATTTTCCCGGTCGCTTTTGAGCAATACCTGCACTTTGTTCCATTTCATTCCTGTGAACCAGTTAACAGGGTAACATTCCACTTGCTGTGCAGCAGCAAAAAGGGCAAAACAATTTGCAAGAAAGAAGAAGATTGATTTTATCCGCATCACTCCGTTTTATTTTCCTTCACGATGATGGCACAGGCAATAGCAGCGATGCATAAAAGGCAGCCACCGATCTGAACGGCAAGTAACCTGTTGTTATGCAATACATTTTCCATGATCTTCCCAAAGAAAAGGGATGCGATGATCTCGGGCAATACGATAAAGAAATTAAAGATCCCCATGTAAATACCGATCTTATTTTCAGGCAAACAACCGGCCAGCATGGAATAGGGCATCGACAAAATAGAAGCCCAGGCTATACCCACCATACTCATGGCTACATACAGCATGGCGGGTTCGTGGATATAATTCACCGATATCAACCCGATACCGCCCAATAAAAGACAGGCAGTATGCGTATATTTTTTCCCGAGTTTGCTTACCCAGAAAGGGAGTGTGAATGAAAAAGCAAAAGTTACCAGGTTTAATATCGCAGAAGTGGTATTGGCATATTCAAGCCCTTTTGTGTATACTTCGCTGTTTGTTTTGGGATCGCCGCCAAAAATATCGGCAGCCACACCTGTACTGTAATAAAACCACATCAGGAACAAACCGGGCCAGGTAAGAAAATTCACAAGCGCCAGCCTTTTCATCTGTGCAGGCATCCCGGCGATGGAAGAAAATATTTCTTTTACACCACCGCCGAATCCCTTGTTGGATTCTTTTACTTTTTCTTTCCAGTTCAGGTCGGCAGGCGGATATTCTTTGCTCCTGAAAACCGTATACAAAACAGACAGCAGGAAAACGGCGCCGCCGATATAAAAAGACAGCATGATATTCTGCGGGATGGCGCCACCGGTCTTATTTCTCGATACACCAAACCATTCCACCAGTTTTTGCGGAAGATATCCCGCGATAAAAGAAGCGAGACCAATAAACATGCTTTGCATCGCGAAGCCGAAGGAGCGTTGTTTCTCATTCAGGTTATCCGCTACAAATGCGCGGAAAGGCTCCATACTGATATTGATACAGGAATCGAGTATCCACAAAGTACCCGCCGCCATCCATATTGCGGAAGCATTGGGCATGATGAATAAAGCAAGTGAACTCAGGATGGCACC
Source organism: Chitinophagaceae bacterium (assembly GCA_004028765.1). GTDB lineage: Bacteria > Bacteroidota > Bacteroidia > Chitinophagales > Chitinophagaceae > Sediminibacterium. The sequence goes on from SAIX01000066.1 coordinate 73,841, forward strand.
GATCAGGAAATAAGGTCGCCTCCTTCCAAGTTTTGGATGCCAGGTACGATCGCTGAGATAGCCAATAATGGGTTGTACGATGAGTCCCGTCATGGGGGCGGCCAGCCACAAACCCGGTATCTGTTCAGGAGAAGCGCCGAGGTATTCATAGATGGCACTCATATTTCCCATCTGCAAACTCCAACCAAACTGGATACCAAAAAAACCAAAACACATATTCCATATTTGCCAGAAACCCAGCCGGGGTTTGGGGCCTGTGTAGCTTGTAGACATAGCAATCGTTTAGATTATGTAATTCTTACACACTATCGAATATACAATAAAAAACATCCTTTTCAGGATGCATGGATTCACATTTGTAAAACGGGGATGCAGTAGTTCATGGTTGATAGATCATGGTTCATAGCGCATGGCTAGCTGCTTTTTCATACAATCAGCCATGAACTATGAACCATGAACCATGATCTATATCACGAACCCATCTGGCAGCACCGCGCCTTTCTTCACCACTACGATACCATCTTTCACCGTATACAAAGCATGGTCGGTATTGGCGAGATGTTTGCCGCCGTTAATGCGCACATCGTTACCAATACGGCAGTTTTTATCGATGATGGCATCTTTGATATAGCAGCGTTCGCCGATACCGATCATGGGTAACCCTTTTTGCTGGTTCCGCGTCATCTCATCAATCGTTTCATAAAAATCATTCCCCATGATGTAGGTGCTTACCACCGTTGTGCCATGACCGATGCGTGCCCTGATACCTACCACACACTGATCCATGCGGCTTGCCAGGATGATAGAACCCTCCGCGATGATGGTTTTTTCGAGTGTGGTGCCGCTGATCTTGGCGGGTGGCAACATCCTTGCACGGCTGTACACGGTTTTGCTGTTATCAAACAAATTAAATGGTGGTATTTCCTGCGTAAGCGCGAGGTTGGCTTCGTAAAAAGAATAGATATTCCCGATATCGGTCCAGTAACCATCATACTGGAAGCCCACCACTTTGTGGTTTTCGATGGAATTGGGGATGATCTCTTTTCCGAAATCTGTTGCCTGCGGGAATTTTTCATTCAGCAGGTCATATAAAACCTGCTTGCTGAAAATATAAATACCCATCGATGCCTGGTAATGTTTGCCGAGGCGCTGCATTTCCGGGCCGGTATCACTCACCCAATCAGGCAGCAGGTCTTTTTTGGGTTTTTCAATAAAGGAAGTGATAAAACTATTTTCATCAGTTTTGAGGATGCCGAATTCAGGTGCATCCCGTTCATCAACGGGAATGGTAGCTATCGATATATCTGCCCCTTTAGCCACATGCGCATCCATCATTTCGCTGAAGTCCATCTGGTATAACTGGTCGCCGCTTAATATCAGGATGTATTCAAACTCGAGGTTGTTGATATGCCGCAGCGATTGCCTCACCGCATCAGCCGTTCCCTGGAACCAGCCTGCATTATCGGGTGTTTGTTCTGCTGCGAGAATGTCGACAAACCCCGTACTGAATGCACTGAAATGGTATGTGTTTTTGATATGCTTGTTCAGAGAAGCAGAGTTGAACTGCGTTAACACGAACATGCGGTTGATATTGCTGTTGATACAGTTGCTGATGGGAATATCCACCAGGCGGTATTTACCTGCAATGGGTACGGCAGGTTTGGAACGGCTTAATGTAAGCGGATATAAACGGCTTCCGGCTCCTCCCCCGAGGATCACTGCCACTACGGATTTTGAAATACTGTTCATAAAAAAAATTTTATTGGTATTGCCCTATAACAATTTACATGATTATCTCAAACTGCGGTACACATTTATGTATTGTTCCACGCAGCTTTCCCAACTATGATCGATCTGCATCATGTATTGACGCATTTTTTTCATGTGTTCCTGGTCCTGGTAAACTGAAACGGCCCTTCCGATGGAATAATCCACATCTCCTACCGTTGCCTGGTTAAAGCGGATACCAAAACCATCCGTATCCCCCATATCAACAACCGTATCCTGCAAGCCACCGGTGCTTCTCACCATTGATACCGTGCCATACCGCATGGCATACATCTGGTTTAAACCGCAGGGCTCCACGCGGCTTGGCATCAATAAAAAATCGGCTCCTGCATACATCAGGTGGCTAAGCGTTTCATCATAACCGATCACGCAGTTAAAAATACCTTTGTAGGGTTCCACCATTTGCTGGAAAGCCCATTCCACCTGTGTTTCGCCGCTTCCAAGTACAAGAAAATTAGCCTGGGCCTGTGTGTTATGTACAGCTGATTTAATGGCATCGGGCAAAATATCTGCAGCTTTTTCGCCAACAAGACGCCCGATAAAAACAAACAAGGGTTTGTTTACATCAAGACCAAAACGTTCACAAAGCAGTTCTTTATTTTTTTGTTTTCCCTCGGTTACATCTTTCACACCAAAATGATGTGTTAGGTATTTATCCGTTTGCGGATCCCAAACAGCATTATCGATCCCGTTCAGGATACCTTGGCATTTTCCGCGTTCATATTCAAATAATTTCTCGAGACCATTGGAATTGTACCTCAGTTCTTCCATATAACTCTGGCTAACGGTGGTTACTTTCCCTGCGCATTTCACAGCAGATGCAAGCGGGTTAATGGATTCGCCCCATTCAAGCATGCCTCTTTTCCATAAATCCCAACGCGGTATATAGCGGCTCTTGTCCCAGCCCATCCAGCCCTGGTATTGGCCATTGTGAATGGTAAATACAGTGGGTACAGAAGCAAGCTGCTGGTAATCGTAACAATACTGCATCATAAAGGGGATAAGCCCTGTATGATGATCGTGGCAGTGTACCACATCGGGCTGGTGTTCCCAGTTGCGCATCCAGTTAACCACGGCGATCTGGAAAGCAGTGAAACGCTCGGTATCATCGTCGTATCCGTATACTTTCTGACGATCGAGCAAGCCATTGATATCAACGAGAAAAAGATCAAAACCCAGTTTATTCGTGGGTTCTTTGATAATGGTATAATCAAAAAACCAGTTACCGAGATTGGCCGATCCTTTGAAATCGACCGTCCATTCGTTTTCATAGAGAAATTTGGTGCGGTACATCGGCATCACCACCTTGGCGATATGCCCCGCCTGGCACTGGTATTTCGGGAGCGCTCCCACTACATCACCCAGTCCGCCCGCTTTGGCTACCGGGTAACATTCGGCACTTACATGTATGATCTCCATGGAAACAGCGTTAGAAAGATTGTTCTGAAGTTAACAAGTTATCGCAATCTGCCAAATTCTGTTAGTATTTTTTTACGCGATGCAAGCAGTTTATTTTACTTTCACAGCGCATTCCTATCATCGTACAAATAAACGCTTGTCATGACCCAAACCAAACAACCCACCAATACCGGTGCGCTGGCCACACTGGTGATCGTATTTTTTTTCTGGGGATTTATCGCTGCCTCTAACAGCATCTTCATCCCTTTCTGTAAAACACATTTTAAACTGAACCAGTTTCAGTCACAGTTGATAGGGTCTGCCTTTTATGGTGCCTATTTTATCGGATCATTGATTTTGTTTATCTGTTCTAATGTTTTGGGATACGACATCCTTAACAAAATCGGCTATAAACGCGGTATCATTTACGGATTACTGATATCGGTTGTGGGAGCATTACTTATCATCCCTTCTGCCAATGCCAATTCTTTCCCGGCCATCCTTGTTTCTTTTTTTGTGGTGGCACTGGGTTTTTCGCTGCAGCAAACGGCGGCACAACCTTTTGCCATTACACTGGGCGATCCTTCCACCGGTTCGCACAGGCTGAACCTTGGCGGGAGTGTGAACTCACTCGGTACCACACTCGGGCCATTGATTGTAAGTTTTTTCCTCTTCGGTACTGCCGACAGTAAAAATGCTGTGGTTACGGTTACCAATATCAATGTTCTGTATCTTATTGTGGCGGGTGTATTTGCTGCGGTGGCTATCTTCTTTGCTTTATCCAAACTGCCCGATGGCAAGAATGATGAGAAATTTGAGAAAGCCAACAAAGCTTCTTCTTCTTTACTGATGATGACGGTTTTAATCGGTGCGATCATCGTAGTGGGACAATTAACCGAAATACAGAAACTGCCTTTACTCATCGTTACGCTGATCGTGGTGGTGGGTATTCTTTTTTATTCAAATGGCCAGGCCAACAAGAACAGCGAAGGATGGGGCGCGATGAAATACCAGCAGTTGATCTATGGTATGATCGGCATCTTTGTTTATGTGGGTGCTGAAGTTACCATCGATAACAACTTTGGTGCTTTGCTGAAAACACCGGGTTATATCACAGAACTGGGACTGGACGAAAGCAAGATCTCTAAATATGTTTCTCTCTACTGGGGCAGCCTGATGATTGGCCGCTGGACGGGCGCCATCAGTGTATTTAATTTATCTGCTTCCATGAAAAAAGTGATGATGGTCATCGTTCCCTTTATTGCATTCGGTGTGGTATTGGGTGTGAGTAAAATTTATGGCAATGACATCAGCGACCTGTTCGGGTATGCAGTTTGTATTTTGATCGCCGTAGCAGCATTCTTCTACGGACAGGAGAAACCCGTGAAAACTTTATTTGCCGTTTCACTGCTCGCCATGATCGCGATGCTTGTGGGCGTATTCACCAAAGGGATCATTTCTGTGTATGCATTTATGGCCGGCGGTTTGTGCTGCTCGGTTATGTGGCCCTGTATTTTCTCATTGGGTGTGGGCGGATTGGGAAAATTCACCAGCCAGGGTTCGGCTTTCCTCATCATGATGATATTGGGGGGTGCAGTGATACCGCCTTTACAGGGAGCCATCGGCGATAATGCATCTGTAGGTATGCACAATTCGTATTTACTCGCAGCCGTATGTTTTGCATTCCTCGCATTCCTGGCCCTGAAGCTGAAAAGTGTATTACATGCACAGGGTCTTGATTTTGATGAGCAGGTAAGTGGTGGACATTAATCAATAAAACTGGTACAGTATAAAATAGTATGAACATGGCAAAAGCAAAACCTGCGATGGAGCAGTTGGCAGTAGGTGTTGACATAGGTGGTACAGGCACCAAGTTCGGGATCGTGGACAGATTGGGTAACCTGCTGTACTCAAGCGAAATGTCGACAAGAAAGCACAAAGAAGTCCAGGGTTTTATAGATGAGTTATATGCCAATCTCGCCCCTATGATCGAACAGGCGGGTGGCGTGGGCCGTATCAAAGGCATAGGCATGGGAGCCCCTAACGGAAATTATTATACCGGCACTGTTGAATATGCGCCCAATCTCCCCTGGAAGGGTATTTTACCTTTCGCTAAAATGGTGGAAGATAAATTCAAATTACCCGTAGTGCTGACCAATGATGCCAATGCTGCAGCCATTGGTGAAATGATGTATGGCGCTGCGCAGGGGATGAAAGATTTTATCATGATCACACTCGGAACGGGTGTGGGCAGCGGCATAGTAGCAAACGGAAAACTGATTTATGGCCATGATGGGTTCGCAGGAGAACTGGGGCATACCATTATCATCCCCGATGGTAGGATGCATGAAGGAACAGGTAAAAAAGGATCGCTTGAGAGTTATGCCTCCGCAACCGGCGTACGCCTTACGGCACTGGAATTACTGGAGAACAGCAAAATACCCAGCCTGCTTCGCAAAGTGAAAAAGGATGAACTTGATTCAAAAAAAGTATACGATGCTGCGATGGAAGGTGATGAACTGGCAAAAGAAATTTTTGAATACACAGGTAAAATACTCGGTATGGCACTTGCTAATTTCGTGATGTTCTCAAGCCCGGAAGCAATCGTATTATTTGGCGGGCTCACCAAAGCAGGTGAACTCATTTTAAAACCTACCCGCGAACACATGGAAGCCAACCTGATCCAGGTATTCCAGAACAAAGTGAAAATACTTGTGAGCCACCTCAAAGAATCTGATGCAGCGATTTTGGGTGCGAGTGCGTTGGTTTGGGAACTGAAATAATTAACAATTAAAAATTAATAATTAAGAATTAGGTATAAATACGCTACCGGGGGTTGAGAGTATGACTTAATTTGGCAGTCATACTTTTATGAAAGAAAATAATATAATCCTTACGAAAAGCTACCAGTTTTCCTTACGGATAGTAAGACTGTATGTCTTTTTACAAAAAGATAAAAAATCAACCGAGCTTTCACGACAAATAGTAAGATCAGGAACTTCGATTGGTGCAAATATTGAGGAAGCCATTGCTGCATCTTCAAGAAAAGATTTTATTTCAAAAATGAATATTGCCCATAAAGAGGCAAGGGAAACAAGGTATTGGCTGAAACTATTCCGGGATGTTTCTTTTATTGACGAGAGGCTTTCACAATCCCTACTAAACGATTGTGAAGAATTACTGAAAATCCTTACAGCTATTCTAAACACCACAAAAAACAATTCAATTCTTCATTCTTCATTCCTAATTCTTAATTACAAAAACCGCCGGCACCGCTCTCTGCCCTTCTTTATCGCTGGGTGTGATGGTGGGTTTCCCGTTGATGAGGAGACAACTGCTACCGCCGCCATCAAGGTTTAAAGCTTCCACGCAGCCAAGCTGCTGTAACATGCGCGCCTCCTGTGTAAGTGTTGCCCCTTCTGCAAGGTTGGGAAAGCGGCCCTGTATCACCAGTAAGATCAGTCTGCCATCTGCTGTATATCCCATCGCCGTTCGTGGGTGTTTATCCTCTATTGCCTTACCGGTAAATTTCAGTTCTTCATTGTTCGTGATATGGATCTCCCCATCCTGTATCAATACAGGTCCGCCGCCAACTGCAGTCTGCATTTTCCATTTACGGAAATTTCCCTTCTGTAACATATAGGAAGCCGGTTGCCATTGAACCGAATCCCGGAATGGATTGATCACTTTCTGCGAAGCGTATGCAAATGCCCTTGTTGAATCGGTGTAAAGCCAGGCAACATCTGCTTTTCTTTTTTTGCTGATGCCGATTGCGCTGCCGAATGAATGGCGATAAGTAAATGTATCTTTCCCCCTTGCCGGGATGGAATGGACCTGGTACGCTTCCATCTTCCCGTCTTTGATCACTATGTTCTGGTTACTGTTATGAACAAATTCAAAAAAGGTACAATTCATCACCACAAGCGGATGGTTTTCCTGCTCAAAATATTGCTGCGGGGTTAACCGTTTTCCATTACCTGCCTGCGTGGTAAAATGAAGTTGTTTATCAGAGAGGTCGGCAACCAGGTAATAAGCAATATTCGGTTTGCCGTCTGTCTGATCGGTTGTGCGGAATACATGCAATCCTTTCGGGAGAGGCTGATACAAAGAATCTACGTTTGTCCAGTTCCACTGTGCTGTAACCGTTGTCAGGAAAAAGAAAAGACTGCAGAAGAGTAAAACGACTGGTTGTTTCATACAACAAAATAAAAAGAAAGGCCGGAGAAACTCCGGCGCTTTATTAAGATACTGTCATCATTTTTTCTTCCTGCCATTTCTTTTTCCCATAACCGGGGATCACATGTTTTTCACTATGATAAGAGGAACGTACCAGCGGGCCGCTTTCTACATAATCGAAACCCAGTTCATAACCGATCTCTCTCAGTTCAGCAAATTCATCAGGGTGCACAAAACGCTGTACAGGTAAATGTTTTTTGGTGGGTTGTAAATATTGCCCGAGTGTAAGCACGTCGGTTCCAACAGCTACCAGGTCCTTCATGGTTTGTACCACTTCGTCTTTTGTTTCCCCGATGCCGAGCATGATACCGGTTTTGGTGCGCATCCCTCCTTTCTTCAGCATGTTGAGTACTTCGAGGCTCCTGCGGTATTTGGCCTGTATACGAACCTGGCGGGTCATGCGCTCCACCGTTTCCATATTATGACTTACTACTTCGGGCGCCGCATCAATAATGCGTTGTACCTGTTCTGCTTTTCCCTGGAAATCGGGGATCAGCGTTTCGAGCGTGGTGCCCGGGTTCAGTCCCTTTACAGCTTCAATGGTATTGTACCAGATAATGGAGCCACCGTCTTTTAATTCGTCCCTGTCAACACTTGTAATTACTGCATGTTTCACACGCATAAGGTTGATGGCTTCGGCCACACGGCGGGGTTCTTCCCAGTCAACGGGTTCAGGTCTCCCGGTAGCCACGGCACAAAAGGCGCAACTGCGGGTACATACATTGCCAAGAATCATAAAAGTAGCCGTGCCTTCACCCCAGCATTCACCCATATTGGGGCAGTTCCCGCTTTCGCAGATGGTGTGCAGTTTATGTGTATCAACCAGGCCACGTACATGCTTATAACTCTCGCCGATAGGCAGTTTAACACGAAGCCAGTTGGGCTTTTTCAAAGCAGGTTCAGCAGGGTTGGGATTCGCCTGGGATAATACGGGTAATTCTTGCATCGCACGGTTTCTTACGGTGATTGCTGCAGCCGGCAAACATAGCCTGGCCTTAACAGCAGCAAAAATAGCTCACTTTCGCTTACCAAAAACCAGGGAGATATAGGCATTGAAGAAGAACTTATGCTCTTTATTAAGGAGCATAATGGGCATATTCTGCGTATAATATTCTGCATTTACCCCTACTTCCATGGCAGAAAGCACTTCATTATAGCGGCCGTAATCAAAGCGGAGGGCAGCACGAGCATGCACACCGGGCACGAATTTTATCTCATTAAACCCTTTTGTAAAACTTGATTTACCGATGATGATGGTGGGATCCAGGAAGAGGCTGTCATTATTCGCATACTTGATATCTTCCCGTTTATTTGTGCTCGGGTTTTGTATCTCGATATAATAGGGTTTTAACAGGCCTGCCGTAAAACCACCGCCATAGATCGCAGATACAGCCACCCCATTTTTATTACCCTTGCCACCGATCAGTGTCTGCTGGCCAAGGCCTGCTTTGAGGTAATAAAAATTATTCTGTTTGCCGTAGATATAACTCGAGATCACAAGAAAGCCCCCGGATGCACTGAGTGTGGGAACTTTTTCTTCTTTCCTGTCTTTACGCTCTCCGAATTCGAGCCACCAGAGATTTGTTTTGGTAATGGTTTTGTATTTCCCATGTTCATAAAACATACCCCATGCATCGGTATTGAATTTGAAACCAAATGCACCCTGTTTCTGGTAGATCAATGCGCCTTCTTCTTCCTGTTTGATCATCTGGTTGATCTTTTCCCTTCTCTCCGCTTTTTTCTGCTGGCGTGCATCAGCACCCGTTGATTTCACCGGTTGTTGCGCGATGGCTGTTGCCGAACAAAAAACTGAGAGGATAACAAAAAGCTTCTTCACTTCCATTTGATTTGATACTTGTAAATTTATGGCAAAATGATACAATGACTTCACAAATTATTTATAAAGGCGACCTGAGAACCGTTGCCACACATCTCCAGAGCGGCAGCCTGATAGAAACCGATGCACCCACCGATAACCAGGGTAAGGGCGAACGTTTTTCTCCCACCGACCTGGTAGCAGTTGCCCTCGGCGCCTGTATGGTAACCACAATGGGCATCAAGGCGCGTGGCATGAACATCGCTCTCGATAATACGCGGCTTGAGATCACCAAAATCATGCTTAGTGATCCGCGCCGGATCGGTAAGATCGTTGCGCATGTTTTTTTTCCCCCGGAGATCGCCGATACGGTTTCCGAAAAAGACCGCGAGATCCTTGAACGCACTGCCCGCACCTGCCCGGTTGAACGCTCACTCCATCCCGACCTGGAACTGGATATGCAGTTTAACTGGGGAAAGGCCTAGGCGTCAATCGTGAATCGACAATCGTGAATTTTTCCGATACTTTCATTACGGCGTTCATGGTTCATGGCTCATAGTTCATGGAAACCTGCTATGAACTATGAGCCATGAACTATTAACCATAATACTTGCCGCTCATTCCCCTTAGACGTAATTTCCTAGAATTCTGTTGCCTGCGGCACAGGAGAGGCAAAGCCTGTTTAGGCAATAATGATTTGTTAATTCGATCAATGCCTGCGAATCGAGAGCATGTTGGCTGGCTATACCGAGTGCAGCCCATTCGCTCGTGATGCGGTTGGTTTCTTTGGGAAGCTGTAAAAGCCAGCTCACTGCTTTTTCCCTGCAGGTATTGTCTCCGGTATAAATTCCATAAGCAAAGAGCAGCGGTGTCACGGTATTGATCATAAGAATATCAGCCATCTGTTTACCCAGGTGCTTGGGTTGTTCCTGTGCCGTTTCTTCAAAACGATAATGTGTATCCCAGTAATGGCCCGCGGTAACCATATATATTTTCTGAAGCTCGCCAAGATCAGGTGCGTCCCTGATCAATGAAAAAAGAACCGGCTGGCGGTATACCAGCATTGCCAGTTGTGCGAGCCGTATCGTGGGAAACGTTACAGGCCGCATCCGTAAAAAAGCAGGTTGTTTGGGGATCGTGACCAACTGGTATTTCTTTTTCAGGTAACGGTATTCTTTTTGTAGTGAAAGCGGGTAAGCTTCATTGAATTTTGTGGTTAACAGGTTGGCCTGCCCGAATAACAAAGCTTCTACCTGTAACAGATTACTGCGGTGACGTGCAAGCAATGAATAAGGTAAATGAACCGCTACCTGTTCAAATAATTGCGCGTTGATGCGTATCCCGAAATTATGGGCCAGTAACTGCCAGCAGCATTCTTCCCAATTGCCCTTGCAGTAGTTGAGCCGCTGGATGATTTCTTTTGATTTACGCTCCAGCCTCTCAGCAGCCAGTCTTTCTTTCCATGCCATCCACGCGATCGGCTCAAGCGCCGGAAGAAACCTCCTGCAGGGTATGCCTTGCAAATTTTCCATGAGCATACGGTAGCGGTCGAGCATCAGTTTTGAAACAAGCGGCTGTAATACCAGCGTGGGAAAAAGATGGCTCATCGCATCATATACCTTCCTGTCTTCTTCCCAAACCACATGCAGGATAATATTTGCATAGCGGATATCAGACCGGTGCCCATGCCGGTACCAGTCTGACGCAAGCACATGCAGTTCTACATTACCGGCCCAGCGTGTACCACCGATTACAATCATTGCTTCCATAAAATCGGGGCCCTGGTGCTGATTCGGCTTACCTGGTTTTTCGATCTTCATTGTTTCACCTTCTGTGGTAAACAAGGCATGTGTGTTGAAATACTGGAACTGCCAGATAAACTGTAAAAGTTTTTCATTCATAAGATCCCGCTTTTATTGCGGCAGAATGAAAAATTAGGAAAGAGAAGCTTGCGGTTTATACGGGATATTCCTCAGTGTTTTAACGAGGCCAGTGATTGTACCACGCGGCTTACAGGAAGCCCCATCACATTATAGAAATCACCCCGAATGGACTTGATGCCCACAACACCCACCCATTCCTGTATCGCATAAGCGCCGGCCTTATCATAAGGCTGGTATTTATCTATATAAAAAACAATCTGTTCTTCTGTTAACGGATGAAATTGTACAAAAGTGGTATCTGCGAATGCAATTTCCTCTTCTCCATGAAGGATCACCACGCCCGTGATCACCCTGTGTTCATTACCTGATAATTCGCGAAGTGTTTGTATGGCTTCTGCCCTGTCTGCGGGTTTACCGATCACTTTTTCGCCAAGTACCACTATGGTATCAGCTGCAAGTATCGTTCTGCTGCGGTATTGCCCGTGAAATGCATCTGTTACCTGTTCCCGTACAGCTTTGGCCTTGTTTCTTGCGATATAAACGGGTATCTCTTCAATAGCAAGGGTAGCTGGATATTCCTCATCCGTATGTTTTACGATGATCTCGAAAGGTATCTCGGCCCATTCGAGCAGGATTTTCCTGCGGGGCGATTGTGAAGCGAGAATAATATCCTGCATAGTTTATTTACAAATAGATTCGGAAAAAAATCATCGAGAGAATACCAGTGAACATCACCAGCTTTACAAGGGTACTGAGTTGATGAAAATCTTTAGCAGACTGTGCGGGGAACAATTTGTATAAGATCCAGAGCAAGGGTGCAATGATGCATACAAAACAATACAATACGCTTTGCCACCAGCCAAACGGCAAAACATAAAACTGGAGAACAGATAATACCGCCACCAATACAATCAGCCATACCGCCACAAATACTTTGCTGGCGTTCAGTCCCCAAACAATCGGCATGGTGCGGCAGCCATATTTACGGTCGCCTTCCTTGTCTTCCATATCTTTGATCACTTCCCTGATCAGTGAAATAATAAATGCGAACGCGCCATACAAAACCGAATAACGGAAAAACCGGATATCCACCGGCTCCACCGCAATACCTCTTTGAATATGCAGGGGATGTTTCGCAAAAAACAGGATACCGATCACCCATGCCGTAAGTACGGAGATAAGCACATTGCCAACCAGCAGTTGTTTTTTGAGATTGGTGGAATAAAACCACAGCAAAACAATGCTCGCCATATTGCCAAGTACCAGGTGCCAGTAACCGGAAAGCGGCAATGCAGCTACGGTACAGAAAAATCCCACCATACTCAGGAACATGTGCCAGAAAATAACCCAGCGACGGTTGATGATGGCGCTTACCACCACTTTTCCCGGTTTGTTTACCTGGTCAATATTGAGGTCAAAATAATCGTTGATGATATAGCCTGCAGCAGCGATCAGCACCGAAGCGGCAATGAGTAATAAGAACTGTTCTGTTTCCTGCGGGTTAACCGATGCAGGGTATAACTTCCGGTAAACACAATACTCGAACAGCACCTGTGTGATGGCGATGAACAACAGGTTGGGCCAGCGGACCAGTCGGAAAAAAGCGGTGAGTATTTTCAAAATACCGGTTTGGTGTTCAGGTTATTTTTATTGTGCCCGCAGGGTGGGTTCTTCGCCCCAGTTGCCGCGCAGGCGCATTACTTTTTCAATCACATCCCTTACGCAACCTTCCCCGCCTTTCAACGGCGAAATATAATGTGCGATCTCTTTGATATCGCGTGCAGCATCGGCCGGGCAACAGGGCAAACCGGATAAACGCATCACGGCAAGATCGGGAAGATCATCTCCCATATATAAAACCGCCTCTTTCTGCAACGAATATTTTTGCAATAACTGCTGCAATGCCGAAACCTTATCTGCAGTCTGCATCCAGATATCAGTAACTCCCAGTTTCTCCAGCCTTTCTTTCGCCTCGGGTGAATTTCCGCCGGATATCACAGCTACCTGGTACCCTTTTTTTACAGCCAGCTGCAATGCATACCCATCTTTGATATTCATGCGCCTTGCCATCACCCCGCCGGGTAAAACCAATAAAGTTCCATCGGTTAATACGCCGTCGATATCAAAAACAAAAGCGGTGATATGTTTGAATTTGTCGAGCAAGTAGGGAAAGGTTTATTGGTTTACTGGTTGAATGGTTTATTAGTCTTTGGAGGTGGTCATGGGTTTATTATTTTATTCGTTTACTGGTTTATCGCCCATTTAAAAAATAATATTCCTGCAAAACCATTTGGGTTATACTATTATCCTGTATTATGCCGATCAATCAATGAACCAGGAAACCAATAAACGAATAAACTACTAAACTGATAAACGAGTAACCAACCTATTTCTGGTTATCCCTCCATTCATATACCCAGGCACTCTGGATCATTTCAAGATGACCTTCGGTGCTTTGTTCACGGGTTCCGGCGAAGTTGGGGATCTCGAGTATCCACTCCAGCAGGTCGGTGAACCGGATACGGTATATCTTTCCTTCATTAAAATCGTCCCCGAAACGTTCATATAATTTCATGGCGATGTCTTCATGATCGTTCCAGTGGATCGGCGGTTCGTAATGGCTCATGGGTATGGGTCTGAAGTTGGGAAAAGATTTTAGGGTTTGGGTTATTCACCAAGAAACTGGGTTTGATCGGGTAGCGTAATGCTTACTTCACCCGAACCTGCCTGTAACACACATTGGCAACCCAGTCTTGAATTGATCCTCGGGTTAATGGCCCGGTCGATAAAATCCTCTTCTTTATCGCTCAGCTCTTCAAGATAATCCATCCCGGCATCAACATATAAGTGACAGGTACTGCAGGCACAAACCGCTCCGCAGTTATGGTGAAGTTCAATATTATGATCGAGGCATACTTCCAGCAGGCTCTGATCGGGAGCGATGCCCGAAAGGGTAACCGGCTCCAATCCTTTCTGCTCAAATTTGATATTGATCGTATACATAGGCCCGCAAAAGTATTTCAGAACAACTATTCAACCAATCGAGTTGCGGAAAAGTTTGAATTTATACGGGAAAGAAGGAAGATCTGTGAAAAATGGGTGCACCCGGAAGATATATACATAAAAAGGATCATGTATTTTACAGCCAAAGAAGCTGTCATGCAACTTCGTTTACAAGATTAGTTCACCGATACACCGGAAAATTCAGCAGCACAGATTCCGCTGAATTTGCCGTAAGGATTGAAGAGGATAAAAGTTCCGGGCAAAACAGCTGGATAAACAAAAGCAAGGTTTTAATAACTGCTTCTTACTGTCTGGCCGCAACCAGGCGGATGCTTTCACTAAGCGCTTTGTATAATCCGGCGATATCGGGATAGTTTTCAAGCAATGACAGGTGCTTTTCGATGGTAACCGCATCGCCCCTGAAAGCGGGTCCGGCCTGCATTTCGGCGGGGTGAAAATACCCGAGATTATCCACCGTTGCCTTTATTATGGGCAACAGGTTTTTAAAATCGATCCCTTCCTGTGTACAATAGGTTTCAGCGAGATGATAGAGGTGATTGGAAAAATTTGCCGTAAGAGATGCCAGCAGATGCAGTTGCCCCCTCTTATCATCATCCGCCACTAGGATATTGCTTGAAAAAATACCTGCAACTTCTTTCACTTTTGCAAGAGTTGCGGCAGAACCCGCATCGATCACCATCAATACCTCTCCCAGTGATGGCATGCTTTTACGGATCATTTTCATGGGCCAAAGCACCCCGTATTGCCCGGCCGCATTTTTCAGGATATCTTTTGAAATGGATCCTGCGGTATGCACCAGTAATGCATCCGGCCCGAGTTGCAAAGACGCAACAGTTGTATGAACCGCATCATCCGTTACGGCAAGCAGGTACATATCTGCCCCTGCTCTGATCGCTGAGATATCTTCGGCCACACCTGCGCTGATTTGTTTGGCAAGCGCCGCTGCATGATCTGTATCTCGGCTGTATACCTGCATGATACGATGGCCCAGCGAACACAATTGTTTACCCATTACCGTTGCTACATTCCCCGAGCCAATGAGGGTTACCTGCATATCTTTACTTTATGAAAATGAAATTAGCACAAAGACTGCTGATCGGTTACTATAAAACAAAACTCAAAACACTTGCTGTGGTTTCTCCGCGAAAAGCGGCGGAAGCGGCTTTCCGGATATTCTGTACGCCCCATTCGGCAAAGCCACCTAAAAAATCGCCGCCGGTTTTTCATAAGGCAGAAAAAATATCACTGGTATCAGAAGGCAGCCGCTTACAGGGTTATCGGTGGCAGTCTGAAAAAAGCAATGCCAGGAAAATACTGGTGGTCCATGGCTTCCGGAGTTATGCCTGGAAATTTGAGAAACTCATTATCCTGTTGCGCAAAGAAGGCTTTGAAGTGCTTGCATTTGATGCCCCTGCACATGGCCACAGCGAAGGAAAACTGATCAACGCATATCTCTATAAAAATGCTATCCTCTCTATCGAAAAGGAATTCGGCCCTTTGTATGGCATCATCGGTCATTCACTGGGCGGTTTGGCGGCTGCCCTTGCCTTTGAAGAAATGGAAAGACATGTGGAGAGAAAACTGGTTCTCGTGGCACCTGCTACGGAAACCATTTCCGCCATTCAGCATTTTTTTGAAATGATCTCCGTGGATAAAAAAGTGGAAGATGAATTTTACAACCTTATCAAAGAAATGACGGGCAAACCGGTTTCTTATTTTTCGGTAAGCCGAATCGTGCGGGATATTACCGGTTCTGTTTTATGGGTGCACGACCGGCAGGATACTATCTGCCCTTTCAGGGATGTGCAACCTTTACTCACAGAAAATCTCAGGAATGTCCGTTTTCTCATCACAGAAAAACTGGGGCATAGCCGTATTTATAAAGAACAATGGGTGGCTGCTGAAATGGTTGGCTTTCTCGCGAAACCCTGATAATTTATTGCAGCCTTACCTGATTGCCACATACTATATAATAAGTATAAGAAGGCAGGTTATTGATGATTTATCCGTTTCACAGATATAAAAATCATGCGCCGGTTCGTTTGAAAATCTTTGTCCGAAAGCTGGCTTGAACGGCAACATTTTTTGTGTTTTACCGGTTTCCCCTAATATTGCAGGGCAGAGCCTGCCCGTTAACCGCCAGAAACGGCTGTTTTTTTACAGGGTAGTACCGGCCCGGATAATGTTTTAAAAGCACCGTAAGTAACGGATGTACAGGCAAGTATGGCAAAGAATCTACTGATCGTTGAGTCGCCCGCAAAGGCCAAAACCATTGAAAAGATCCTCGGCAAAGATTTCGAGGTGAAGAGTTGCTATGGACATATCCGCGACCTGGAAAAAGACGATATGGGGATCGATGTGAACAACCATTACCAGCCCCGTTATAAAGTTCCCGAAGAAAAAGAACGCGTGGTAAAAGAACTTCGCCAGCTTGCCAAAAAAGCGGACGAAGTATGGCTGGCATCGGATGAGGACCGCGAAGGCGAAAGCATCAGCTGGCACCTCGCCGAAGTGCTGGGCCTTGATCCCCGCAACACCAAACGCATCGTTTTTCATGAGATCACCGCACCGGCTATCAAAAAAGCGGTTGACAATCCGCGCCGCATCGACATGAACCTCGTCAATGCACAACAGGCCCGCCGTGTACTCGACAGGCTGGTAGGTTTTGAACTAAGCCCCGTGCTTTGGCGTAAGATCGGGATGCAACGCAGCTTAAGTGCCGGCCGTGTTCAAAGTGTTGCTGTTCGGCTGATCGTGGAAAGGGAAAGGGAGATTAACCAGTTTATCCCGGAAAGCAGTTATAAGATCGATGCTTATTTCTCAGCACCAGATATCAACCAGAAAACCGTAACCTTTAAAGCGGAAGGCCCTTCCCGCATGGCAACGGAAAAAGAAGCAAAAGCATTCCTGGAAAGCTGCAAAGGCGCCAGTTACAAGGTATCTGATATACAGGTTAAGCCTGCCAAACGCACGCCGGCCGCACCTTTTACCACTTCCACATTGCAGCAGGAGGCCTCGCGGAAACTGGGCTATAGTGTTAGCCGGACGATGCTGCTTGCACAGAAATTATATGAAAGCGGTAAGATCACGTATATGCGTACCGACAGCATCAACCTGAGCGATACCGCGATGACGGATATCCGGAACCAGGTTACAGATGCTTACGGCAACGAGTATTACCAGCCGCGTAAGTTCAAAAACAAAAATGATAGTGCGCAGGAAGCCCACGAAGCCATCAGGCCTACTTATATGAGCAACACAACGATTGCTGATGAAGAAACCCGTAAGCTTTATGAACTGATCTGGAAACGCACCATTGCTTCACAGATGAGTGATGCGGAGTTTGAAAAAACCACTGCCAGGATCGATATCAGTACCAACCGCGAAACCCTGAATGCAACAGGTGAAGTGATGAAATTCGACGGTTTCCTGAAAGTGTACCTGGAAGGAAAAGATGAGGAAGAAGATGAGAATACCGAAGGGATGTTACCACCACTCACAATCGGGCAAACACTCGATTTCGTGGAAATGAAAGCCTCAGAAAAATTTACGCGCCCCGCGGCAAGATATACCGAAGCCTCGCTGGTAAAAAAGCTGGAAGAACTTGGCATTGGCCGCCCTTCTACTTATGCACCCACCATCTCCACTATCGTGAAAAGAAACTATGTGGAGAAAAGGGACAAAGAAGGAACGCAGCGGCAGGTGAACATTTTCACCCTTTCTAAAAAAGATGCGGTGGAAAAAGCCATCGTGATGGAGAATACCGGTGCGGAAAAAAATAAATTATTCCCGACCGATCTCGGCATCGTGGTAACCGATTTCCTGAAACAGTATTTTGATAAAGTGATGGATTTCGGCTTTACGGCACATATTGAAGAGGAGTTCGATCTCATCGCAGAAGGCAAAATTGCCTGGAGCAAAATGATCGATGGATTTTATAAACCATTCCACGATACAATCGAACATACGCTCGAGAATGCCGAACGCGCCAAAGGGGAGAGAGAACTGGGTATCGATGAAGCCACCGGGAAACGCGTGATCGCAAGGATGGGCCGTTATGGACCGATGGTGCAGATCGGGGATACCAGTGATGAAAATGAAAAACCCCGTTTCGCCAAACTGAAACCTTCCCAGAGTATCGAAACCATCAGCTTCGATGAAGCCATGCAGTTATTCTCACTGCCGCGTACGCTGGGGGAATACGAAGGACAGGAAGTATCTGTAAACGTAGGCCGTTTCGGGCCTTATATCAAACTGGGGGAACAGTTTATTTCCATTCCCCGCGGCGAAGACTTGCACGAAATGGAACTCGACCGGGCCATTGAACTGATCAATGAAAAGCAACAGGCGGATGCGCCCATTGCTTACTATAATGAATTACCGGTAACAAAAGGGAAAGGTCGTTTTGGTCCTTTTATCAAATGGAACGATATGTTCATTAACGTTCCGCGGGCCTATAATTTTGATGCGCTCTCGCAGAAGGATATCGATGAACTGATCAGTAAAAAAATGGATAAGGAAGCCAACCGTTTTATCCGGCAATGGCCCGAAGAAAAAATCTCGATCGAGAATGGCCGCTGGGGGCCCTTTATCCGTTTCAATAAAAAAATGCTGAAACTCGGCCGCAAAGCGGATACGAATAAATACACGGCAGAAGAACTGGCAGAGATCGATCTCGATACCATCAAAACCATGATCGAACAGCAGGTACCAAATGCCTTCGCGAAAAAAGGAACTGCGAAGAAAACCGCAGTAAAAAAGGCCGCCGTAAAAAAAGCCGCACCGAAGAAAGCTGCAAAAAAAGCAACAAAGAAATAAGCGTTCAATAATTCAAAAATAAAAAGTCAAAATCCAAAACGGTAGAACACCTGCTTTTGAATTTTGACTTTTTATTTTTTACTTCTCAATTCTGCCTAATCGTATTTCCCCATCTGTTTCAGGAAGCGCACATGCGCCACCACTGCTTTGCGCATGGTAGGGTATTCAATGTATTGTAACTGGTATTCACGGCAAACCGCTTTCACAATTTCACTGATAGCCGGGTAATGTACATGCGATATTTTGGGAAAGAGGTGGTGTTCGATCTGGAAATTCAATCCACCCACCAGCCAGCTAACCAAACGGTTTTTGGTAGCGAAGTTGGCGGTTGTTTTGATCTGGTGTGCCGCGAATTCATCGGGCAGTTTATTGGTTTCTTCAGAAGCTACCGGGAACTGTGCATGCTCTACCGTATGTGCCAACTGGAAAACGATACTCAATACAAAACCGGCCACAAGGCACATGGTAATAAAACCCACCATCCAGCTAAGCCAGCCCACCGCAAAAATGGGGATCAGGATAAATACGGATGCATGGTAAATTTTCACACCCCAGAATTCAAGGTGATCTGCGAGGCGCATCTTTTTCAAAGGCACTGCACCGATCTTACCGGAAAAATATTTGTAATAATCAGAAAAGAAAATCCAGAATACATACAGCATCATATACAATGCCCAGAAATACCAGTGCTGAAAACGGTGCAGTTTGTACCGCTTCTGTGTGGGCGCCATACGCATGAGAACGCCTACTTCAATATCATCATCCACCCCATCGATATTGGTAAAACTGTGGTGGATCATATTGTGTTTCATATTCCACATAAAATGGTTCGCACCCAGCAAACTGATGGAGGAAGCCGCGATGCGGTTTACATATTTATTGGTACTGAAACTGCCGTGACTGCCATCGTGCATCACATTAAAACCGATGCCTGCCACCAGTCCGCCAAGTATCACACACTCGGCCACACCGATATACCATACCGGTGTCCATACCAGCAACTGGATATACAGCAGCACAAAGCTGATGATCATGATCAAAGCTTTTGTAAACAGTTTGGTGGTACCCGTTGACTGTATACCCTGTTCGTCGAAATACTGTTGCACCCTTTTTTTCAGATCGGCGTGGAGAGACCGGGCAACAACCGGGAATTTTGGGATGGAAAAATCAGCCATAAAAAATTAAATCATTAAAAGACAAAAATACCTATTCTGTGGTTTCGTTAGCTGTTAAATTTAGACAGAAAAAGGGTTCTTGCGTAAGCCGTAACGTACATATAAGTATAATATTATACAAAACGGGTAACTTGTTTCCACAGGGTTGGGAAAACTTACTATTGATTGATAACCAAAATTTAATCAAGTTTGATGCATAAAAGCCGCCCTAACATGGTACGGGTTTGCTGCTGAACAACCCTATGCAGGAGACAAAAGAGATCAATGCGCTGTTTACCCTGATAGACGACCCCGATGAGGAGGTTTACTCCACCGTCTCCGAGAAAATCGTTGCCTACGGTAAAAACATCATCCCCAATTTAGAACACCTCTGGGAAACCACGCTGAATGAGGAGGTACAGGAAAGGATTGAGATGATCATTCACCACCTGCATTATACCGACCTTCAGAGCGATCTTACCGAATGGCGCGACAGTGCCTGGCACGACCTGCTCTGTGGCGCTTTGCTGGTGGCCAAATACCAGTACCCCGACCTGCATACCGGACCGTTATTGCTTGATATTGAAAAGATACGCCGTAATGTATGGCTCGAACTGAACAGTTTTCTGACACCGTTGGAGCAGGCCAATGTATTATCGAGCATCCTGTATAATTATTATAACCTGAAAGGGGTTGAACTCAGTTATGAGCATCCCGATGATTTTCTTATCCACAAAGTGCTGGAAAGCAAGAAGGGCAATGCGCTTGCCAACGGCATTTTGTACCAGGTATTGTGCGATAAGCTTGAGATAAATGCGCGTATCATCAATATCCCGAAACAATGCATCATTGCATTTTATCATTCGGATTATGATGCCACAAATTACAAGGGGCACCCCCAGGATAAAATCCATTTTTATGTAGATGCCACCACCGGCCAGGCTTTTTCGCACAAGGATGTTGAAAATTATTTCAAACGAATCTCCGTGCCGCCCACTCCCTCCTACTTCAAACCCCGTTCGCACAAACGCATCATACAGTTATTACTCGAAGAATTCTCCAAATGTTTTCAAACACCTGCCAATGCCTACAAACAGCAGGAACTGATGAAGCTTGCCGATCTGCTGGATGATTGATCTGAAAAAATGTTCCGGTCAATGATACAGATACTGTTTTCCTGTAGAAGTATTCCTGTATAATGACCGGAACAAAAAAGATGCAATGGATGTCTTACACCAGTGAAGCTTCCAGGGTAATTTCCATATTGTATGCTTTGCTTACGGGGCAATTGGCTTTAGCATCTGCCGCGCATGCCTGGAATTGATCGGCGCTGATACCCGGCACTTTGGCTTTCACAGACAGGGCAGACTGATTGATGACCCCATCCACCAATGAGATGGCACAAGTGGTTTCAATGGTTTCAGGTGTGAACCCTGCGGCGCCAAGTACAAAACTCAGCTTCATGGTAAAACAACCGGCATGTGCTGCAGCCATCAATTCTTCCGGGTTCGTACCGACTCCATCCGCGAAGCGGGAATTAAATGAGTACTGTGTTTGATTCAGAACAGTGCTTTGGGTGGTAAGATGCCCGTTGCCTTCTTTACCCGACCCATTCCAAACGGCGCTTGCTGTGCGTTTCATGGTAATTAGTTTTAGATTTGGTGAAATTATACAAACATGATCAACTGGGGCGATTTTGAAAAGATCGATATCCGCAGTGGAACCATACTGGAAGTTACAGAATTCCCAAAAGCGAAGAAACCGGCCTATCAGCTGAAGATAGATTTTGGCCCGCTGGGTATCAAACAATCGTCTGCACAGATCACACACCATTACACACCCGAAAGCCTGCAGGGCAAACAGGTAGTGGCCGTTGTGAATTTTCCGCCGAAACAAATTGCCAATTTTTTCAGTGAATGCCTGGTGCTGGGTGTGTATGATTCAAATAATCAGGTAATTTTATTAGAGCCGGATAAAGCGGTTGCAAACGGACAGCGCATCGGTTAACCATGAACGAACTGCATTACACCTATTACGAAAGCCCGATCGGTCTATTACAGATCGGCGGTACCGATCACTATATAGGTGAACTCAGTTTTGTAGACAATCCCGACCAGGTGGTGCATGGCGAACCGGGCATTACAGAAGTGATGCACCAATGCACCGAACAACTGATCGAATATTTTCATGGCAAAAGAAAATCTTTTGATATCCCCATTCACCAGGAAGGAACGGATTTTCAAAAAAAAGTATGGGGCGAATTACAGGAGATCCCTTATGGCAGAACCATCAGCTATATGGACCTTGCCAAACGCCTCGGCGATCCGAAGCTTATCCGCGCAGCGGCCAGCACCAATGGTAAAAATCATATCGCGATCATTGTACCCTGTCACCGTGTGATCGGGAGCGACAGTTCGCTGGTTGGATATGGCGGCGGCAAATGGCGGAAAAAATGGTTATTAGGGCATGAATTCAAAGTAGCACATGGGGTGCAAACACTTTTCTGAGGAATGACCGGTCTCCATGCAACGAAAAAAAGAAATGGACGCTCAAATATGCAGATGAATTAACAAACCTCTTGTCAAATCCATTTCATACCAACCTTCGGATCCGATATTTTTACAGTGTGCGGATCATTCGAACCATTCATCTGATATGCCTTCTATGGGTATTTTTATGTGTGCATAACCAGCTTGCCGCACAAACCACCTGTACCACGCCCGGTCAGAATCCAACCAGTGCATTTCCTGTATGCGGCACAAAAGTATTTACACAAACATCCGTACCTGTTTGCGGTGGCCGAAAAGTACCCACACCCTGCACCGACGGCAACCAGTACACCGATGTAAATCCTTACTGGTATAAATTCACCTGTTATATTTCGGGCACACTGGGTTTTGATATCACACCGCAAAACCAGGGGGATGATTACGACTGGCAGTTATTTGATATCACCGGGCATGATCCCATGGATATTTATACCGATAAATCGCTGATCGTATCGGCGAACTGGAGTGGCTCTCCAGGTACCACCGGTGCTTCTGCCGCCGGTAAAAATCCTTTTGAATGTGCATCCGACCCGCGGCAGGGCATTCCTACTTATAGTACGATGCCCACCATTATCGCGGGGCATGAGTATCTGTTGCTCGTAAGTCATTTCGATGGTTCCACACAAAGCGGTTATACGCTTTCTTTTCCATCAGGTCCGCAGGGCGGAACAGCCAGTATTGTAAATCCCGTGATACCGGTTGTAACAAACGCGCGGGGTATCTGCGATGGTTCTGAAATATTCCTGAAACTGAATAAGCGGATCAACTGCAGCAGCCTTGCCGCAGATGGCAGCGATTTTACCGTGAGCGGCGCTTCTGTGGTAAATATTACTTCTGCCAGCGGCAATGGATGCAGCACCAGTTTTGATACCGATTCGATTTACCTGAAGCTGGATAAAAACCTGGTACCGGGCACTTATACCATCAGCTCGAAAGTGGGTACCGATGGAAACACACTCGTAGACAACTGCGGCAATGGCATGATTCCCGGATCGGTGGCTACCATCAAATTCATTGCCCTGGTTCCCACACCAATGGACAGCATCGTTCCGGTGGTTTGTATAAAAGATACGCTTACACTTATTTTCAGGAAACCCATTCAATGCAGCACCATCGCTGCAGATGGCAGTGATTTCCGTATTACAGGCCCTGCAGCCGTTACCGTGAAAAGCGCAGCGGGAATTTGTTCGGATGGCGTAAGCAGCAGCATCAGCCTGGTACTTACGGCACCCATCCGTGTGAATGGCAGTTTCACGATCACACTCAGAAACGGTTCGGATGGGAATACGATCATTGATGAATGCGGGCTGTCCACACCTGCAGGATCCACACTTTCATTCACCACAAAAAATATCACGACTGCCGATTTTAATGCCGCGGTAGTAAACGGGTGCAGATCGGATACAGTTTATCTTACCCATAACGGGTATGGGGGTACCACGCAGTGGCAATGGTGGCTCGACAGCCTTGCATTCAGCACAATGCAAAACCCAGTGATCATTTCAAAAGATTTTGGTAACCACAACCTGCAATTGGCCGTGTACAATGGCTTTTGCAGGGATACGGCCCGAATCGTTTTCACTTTCACCGATCACTCTGTAAAAGCTTCTTTTGCTGCGGCGGATACTTTATGTCCCACGGATACTTTGCACTTTACAGATCTAAGTACATCCAACACCATTGCATGGTATTGGAATTTCGGTAACGGGGTTACCAGCACTTTGCAATTTCCTGCTGCGCAGAATTATCCATTGACGGGTAGAAAGAATACCTATATCGCAAGACTGGTGGCTACCAACCAATACAACTGTTCCGATACCGCATATAAAGTGATCACCGTACTCGCCAGCTGTTATATTGCGGTGCCTTCTGCATTTACACCGAACGGCGATGGATTGAACGATTATTTATATCCGCTGAACGCATTTAAAGCCGATAACCTGGTGTTCAGGGTGTTTAACCGGTATGGACAGATCATTTTTGAAACGCGCGACTGGACAAAGAAATGGGATGGCCGTGTGAACAGTATCCCGCAACCCAGCGGTACTTATGTGTGGACCCTTGATTATGTAAACCGGGATAACGGTCAGAAAGTATCGCTGAAGGGAACAACGGTGCTGATACGGTAAGAGAAAGTTAGGAGTCTGGAATCAGGAGTTAGGAGTGAAAAGCAGTACTGACCATTCACCACTCACTATTCACCCCTCACCCCTCACTTCATATCCTCATCGGTAAATTGAAAAGGCAGCAGTAAGGATGATTGCGGTATCACATAGATCTTGCCTTCTCTTCCGCCAAGGATCAAACGGATGGGATGACCGAGGCGCCGCTCATATTCCACCAGTGTTTGCCGGCAGATACCACAGGGCGAAATGGGCCTGTCGCTCTTACCGGATTCGTTATAATAACTGATGGCAATGGTTTCGATAGGCACACCCGGATAAACAGAAGAGGCGGCAGACAACAAAACACGTTCTGCGCAAATACCAACAGGATAGCTTGCATTTTCCTGGTTACTTCCTACAATCGTTTTGCCATTGGTAAGTTTTGCCACTGCACCCACATGAAAATGAGAATAAGGCGCATAAGAAATGGCGCTGGTTTCATAAGCCTGTTGCAGCAGTGCACGATCATCGGCATTTAAAGCATCAGGCGAATCGTATACTTCAAATAAAAAACTGTATTGCTCCTGGTTCATAGGTTTGTATTTAGACAAAAAAGCCCCCGTAACAGCAGTTACGGGGACCCCATCGGCAGTTAAAGATACTTAATTTATGCCATTGAACAAACGTTTCCAGCGCGGGCCTTTGTTCCAGCTGAACCAGATCAGCGAAGCTTTACCCACGATATTTGTTTCGGGTACGAAGCCCCAGAAACGGCTGTCCTGGCTGTTATGGCGGTTATCACCCATCATCCAGTAATAGTTTTGTTTGAAAGTATAATTGGTGATCTCTTTCCCATCAATAAAAAATTTACCGTTGTTCTCTTCCAGTTTATTGTTTTCATAGGTTACAATCACACGCCTGTACATTGCAATGGTTTGTGCATTGACCGGAACCGTAGTTCCTTTTTTTGGAACAGTGAGCGGACCAAAATTATCGCGCGTCCAGGGATAGTTCACCTCGTCGTGCGGGAAAGTCATGCCCACCTGCGTATCAATAAAAGGTGCAACTGAAACCACATTGGGTTGCTTTTTTACTTTCTCCATTTCACCCGGTGTCATGTTAATGATATATACGCCGGCTTTACCGCCGGGGCGTATTTGCGATTCTGCATTGTCTGCATCGATGCCAAGCTCCTCTTTCAGAAAATCATCTGATAATGCTGTGCCTTTTGTTTCAACGAGGTATTCGGTTTGTGAACCGGGCGCCACAAATGCGGGCTGATCGTTCACAAATAATTTTCCTTCTTTGATCTGCAAAACATCACCCGGCATACCCACACAACGTTTGATATAATTGTCTGTTTTATCCATCGGGTGCACGATAACAGGGAATTGTGCATTCAATGCATCACGATCGCCTTTAAACTGGTAACGCAATACATCGTAATACGTAACCGCGCTGCCGTAATCGGGCAGGTTGATAATGGTATCCCCTTCGGGGAAATTAAATACCACCACATCGTTTCTTTTTACTTCAGTAAATGCGGGCAGCCTTTTATAAGGAAGCTGCACACCCTTGATATAAGAAGGAAGGGTTTTTGAAAACGGCATGGTATTGTGCACAAAAGGAAAAGAAAGCGGTGTTTGCGGGATACGCGGGCCATAACTCATCTTGTTCACAAAAAGAAAATCGTTGATGAGCAGGGTTTTTTCCATGCTACCCGTTGGTATCACATAGGCTTCAAATACAAAAGTCCGTATGATGGTTGCGGCCACCACTGCAAATATACCTGCATCGATCCATTCACGTGAGGCCGGCTTGTGGTAATGCTTTAATACATCGGCGCCATACCATTTTTCTTTTTCAGAAAAACCCAGGTAGGGAAAATAGAGAAAAGGAAATAATACGGTAAGGGTATGGTGAATGAGGTTTACCCTTTTGAAATGCATCACAAAAATGATCGTGATCCAGATGGTGATGAACTGCCCGGCAATGGGGATCAGTTGCAGCCAGAACCAGTAACGGCGTATATTGGTGATGCGGACTATTTCCCAGGTGTTATAGAAAGGTACCAGGGCTTTCCAGGGAGCGATACCTGCTTTTTTAAACATGCCATACATACCCAGGTGCCAGCCGATAGTGCCAATGATCAGTAAAATCAAACCCATAGTTTTCAATTAAATGGTAACAAAAGTATTTGTTTCAGGCATACCCCTGTTCTTTGGGGCAAAGATTTCTGGTATGGGTAGCCCTTTCCGGTGAATATTACGGTTACAAACGTTAAAATAATGAAAAGAGGTTGGCAATGAGGGGGTAACCTGCCTGCTCAGCGAAGCATTACGTAGGCATCTACATCCGCAGCAGTAATTTCTTTGCCAGAAAGAATGATCAGCCGCTCCACCACATTTCGCAGTTCGCGGATATTGCCTGTCCAGTTATGTTTCTGCAATGCGTCCATTGCTTTTTTATCGATCGTTTTACGGGCCTGCCCGTATTCAGCAGCGATATCTGCCAGGAATTTTTCAACCAGCAAAGGGATATCATCACGGCGTGCATTCAGTGGCGGTACATGTATCAGGATAACACCAAGGCGGTGATAAAGATCGAGGCGGAAATTTTTCTGGTTCACTTCTTCCAGCAGGTCTTTATTGGTAGCCGCCACCACGCGCACATCTACTGATATTTCTTTGTCGCCGCCAACCCTGGTAATCTTGCCTTCCTGCAATGCCCGTAATACTTTGGCCTGTGCAGAAAGACTCATATCACCGATCTCATCCAGGAACAAAGTACCACCGCTGGCCTGTTCAAATTTCCCGATGCGCTGTTTGATCGCAGAAGTGAAAGATCCTTTTTCATGCCCGAACAATTCGCTCTCGATCAGTTCAGCCGGTATCGCTGCACAGTTTACTTCAATGAGTGGTGCTGCAGCGCGGTTACTTTTTTCATGCAGCCATCTTGCAACGAGTTCTTTCCCGCTTCCGTTTTCGCCTGTAACCAATACGCGCGCATCGGTGGGCGCCACTTTTTCAATCGTCTCTTTTACTTTGCGGATTCCTTCGCTTTCGCCAATGATCTCCTGTACTTTCGATACCTTGCGTTTCAGTACTTTGGTTTCTTTTACCAGCGAGGTTTTATCCATCGCGTTACGGATGGTGATGAGCAGGCGGTTCAGATCGGGTGGTTTGGAGATATAATCGAAAGCGCCTTTTTTAACGGCATCAACCGCAGTTTCAATATTGCCATGCCCGCTGATCATGATCACCGGTGTTTCTGCGTCCGATTCTGTTACACGCTGCAAAAATTCGATCCCGTCAAGTTTGGGCATTTTAATATCGCAGAGAACCACGTCATAGCTCCCCGCACCGAATTTTTTCCAGCCTTCCTCTCCGTCCACAGCTTCTTCTACTGTAAACCCTTCGTTCGCCAGGATTTCTTTTAACACATTCCGGATGGCTTTCTCATCATCAATGATCAAAATGCTAGGCATACAATTCTTTGTTTTCTGTTTACAATACTATATCAAAAACGATAGATCATCCCTGTATAAAAATTAATCCCCGCTGCGGGATTGTAATACCGTTTACCGGCTGCATTGATATCATTCCCCAAGCTATAGCGCTGGTTCAGCAGGTTATCGATACCCGCAAAAATATCCCAGCTTCTTTCTTCCCTGCCACCCCGGTATCCCAGCTTTGCCTGGAGCAGTTGATAGGCATCGGCATATACATCATTGGCATCCGTAAGCGGCAATGCACCCGTACAGTTCAATGAAAGGTTCCCATACAGGTGTTTACCCGGTTCAATATCCATGCCAGTGATCCAGATATGAACCGGCACACCTGTTAATTGATTGCCCGAATAATTGATACCCGACTGCTGGTAATCGGTAAAGCGGTAAGGCTGGTAGCTGTAGCTGGTCCAGATACGCAGGCCGCCGGGTATTTTTGCGCTGTTCTTCAGGATATCGTATGAGAGATACCCTTCTATCCCGTTTTGCTTTGTGCCGCCTGCATTCACAAAATATTCTGCACCGCTTGTATTGGTGCGCCGAACGATCGCATTGGTAAGGTGAAAGAAATAAGCGGCGATATCAAAACGGATCCGTTTCTGCGCCAGTTCCCCCTTGATGCCGGTTTCAAAGTTCCATCCGTATTCTGCTTCGAGATTACCATAATAATTCCCATCGGATGGCCGTACTTCTGCAAGTGCCGGCGGTGAAAATCCTTTTGCGAGAAGCGAATACAATGAAATATCAGGGGTAAGCCTGTAAGTAATTGCAATACGCGGTGTGAGAACGGCGGTGATTTTTTTATGGGTGAAAATGCTCAGCGGATCCGTGGTACGCCTGTAATGGAATGTTTGGTTATTGAGACTGAGGCCCGCAGTGAGCACCCAGTGTTTGGCCCAGTTCAGTTGCACCTGCGTAAACGCAAACCATTGCGTGGCATGGATATCATCTTTGAACTGAACGGTATCTGCTTTACCGGAGCGGTTACCAAAATCACTGATCAGCGAGCGGTTGTATAACCATTCCGCGCCTGTTGACCATTGAACGGCAAGGTTTTTTTTCTTTTTTTCAAAGATGACTGATGTTCCCGCTGCATAATTCGCTTCCCCTCTTATCTCATAATTGGTGATAAAAGGATTGGTGAACAAAGTATGATTGGCGCTGAAAAAACTTTCCCACCGGAATGACGGCGACAGGTATATTTCATTTCGGATGGCCCCAAACAATGTTTTGTTATACACGGCTGTTTTTTGCTGAACTGCGCCGGGCAGGGTGCCTGCTGCTTGTCGCGACAATTGAGGGTTCTGCTGCATCTGCGCAAGTGTGATCCCCCCGGGTGTTTCATAAAAAAGATCTGTATAGAACATCAGCACCTGCCACAGTGTTTTTTTCTGCTGCCATTGCATCTGCCATTTCACCACATCTTTCCGGCTGGCAGATTGTTCCCGGTAGCCATCGGCTTGCTGGTGTGTTTGCTGCAATACCGAAGCGAAGTGGTTACTGCTGTACTGCCATCCCGATTGCTGCTGAAACAATCCGTATGACCCGCCACCAATCCCGGTTACAAAACGGTTGGTTGCACTATCGGTAAAGGATAAAGCAGTATGCAGCAGCAGGGCTCCTCCTGTGCCGGCGCCGTACATACTGGCAGCAGGACCTTTGAGTAATTCGGCGCTGCTGATCATATTCATATCAGCGAGGTTGAGATAAGTGTTACCACCGGCATCGGTAAGCGGTATCTCATCCCAGTAAATTTTTACATTGCGGATACCAAATGGTGAACGGAGCAAACTGCCCCTTATTGACAACCGGTAACTCGAAGGTGATCTTTCTTCCATGCGGATCCCGGGTATACTGTTGAATACGGGTACGAGCGACTGGTTGCCATACCTGTTCATTTCAACAGAACCGATGCGGGCAATGGCAGCCGGCGTTTCTTTCCAGCGTAAGCCCGATTGAAATGCATGTACGGTTACTTCTTCCAAAACCCGGGAAGCTGTCAGCGTGTCTTTTTGCAAAACATTTTTCTCCTGCCCGGTACAGCAAATGGATACAAATAACAGGAAGAAAATAAAAAAGGGTTTCATAAGGAATGTTGCAGCAAGTTATACAAAAACAAAAACCCGGAGTGTGGCTCCGGGTTTTGCTTTATGGTGAATCTTATTTTTTCAGGTACATCACTTCTTTTACCAGTTTTACCGTACGGGTAATATCGGGTATGGCAAGTGCGGCAAGATTGGGTGCATAGTGCATGGGGGCATCGGCACTGGTGATGCGGCGGATAGGCGCATCCAGGAAATCGAATCCTTCCTTCTGGATACGGTAAGAGATTTCTGAGGATACCGATGAGAAAGGCCATTGCTCCTCCACGATAACGAGGCGGTTGGTTTTTTTAACGCTTTCGAGGATGGTTTGCCAATCCAGCGGACGGATGGTACGCAGATCGATCACTTCTGCACTAACGCCTTCTTTTTCCAGTTCTGCCGCAGCGCCCAGCGCCACTTTCATCATTTTGTTGAAAGAAACAATGGTTACATCACGGCCCTGTTTTTTAACATCAGCTTTGCCAAGGGGGATATAATATTCCTCTTCGGGAACATCGCTTTTATCGCCGTACATCACTTCACTCTCCATAAACACCACCGGGTCCTCTTCATAGCGGATGGCCTGTTTCAGCAAGCCTTTGGCATCATAGCCGTTGGAAGGAGATACCACTTTAATACCGGGTATATTGGCATAATAGCTTTCGAAAGCGGTAGAGTGCTGTGCGCCCAACTGGCCTGCACTACCGTTCGGTCCACGGAATACGATCGGGCAACCGATCTGTCCGCCACTCATGGCCAGCATTTTGGATGCGGTATTGAGGATCTGGTCCATTGCAAGAACCGCGAAATTCCAGGTCATGAATTCAACGACAGGTCTTAGGCCATTCTGTGCGGCTCCTACTGCCACAGCGGCAAAACCCAGCTCTGCAATAGGGGTATCGATCACTCTTTTTTCACCAAATTCGGCCAGCATTCCCTGGCTCACTTTATAAGCGCCATTATATTCGGCCACTTCCTCTCCCATCAGGAGCACTCGCTCATCTCTTCTCATTTCTTCACTCATGGCTTCCCGCAGGGCCTCTCTGAAAGCAATAGAACGCATAGGTTTCGGTTAAATGAGCAGCAAAAATATAAGATTCCGGGCTACAAAACCAAAAAGGGTTTACATGGCTGTTGTGGCCGACCAGCTAAGCTCCAACAAAAAGCCCCCGGTTGTCCGGAGGCTTCAAGGATAGAGAAGACATTTTGTTTAAAATACATTCCAACCGTAGCTGATATAATACAAACCGCCGATCTGTGGGTTACCCCAGCCGGTACGATAGTATTTGTTGAAGATATTGGTACCGCCGATCTTGATCAGTGATTTTGTGGAAGGAAGTTTATAGCTCAACATCGCATCCACTGTACGGATCCAGGGAACCATACCCGCGCCGAATGTTCCTTCATAATAGAAAGTATTGGCCCACCTGTAAACGATATTAAAGCCCAAGCGATTGTCTTTCCCAAAACCGGAATTCGCTAAAGTGGCATTGATGCGGTATTTCGGTGTGTTGAAATAAGAGATGAATCCTGCAGGCAGATCTCCAATCTGGTCGTGATAAATATTGCCGCTTACAGAGAAATTGCTTGGCAGCAGGTATTCCGCAGAAGCACCCCAGCCACTTGTTTTCACATCGCCCGGGGTATTCACAGAAATACTGTAAACAATACGCTTACTTGCATCCAGCAGATCGAGGTAACCAAGTGTTGTGGTCGGCGCGGTTCTGGCCTGTATCACATTCACACTGCTTAAGAAATTGCTGTATTTGGCCCAGTAGGCATACACATCGATCAATAATTTCTGTGCGATCAAACCTTTATAGCCCACTTCAAATGAATTGCTTGATTCAGGTTTGAAATCGCCAAACTGTTGCTGTTGCAATAAGCCGGTGTTGGGTGCACCTGCAAGGGCACTCGCTCCAAAAGCCTGTACACTTGCCACAGTAAATACCGGGTTCGTGCTGAATTTATAATAGTCACGCAATTGAGGTAAACCTCCCATTAAGCGGGTACCGCCGCCCACCAGCAGGTTGATCCACTGATTTTGTGTTGTGGGGAAACGATAGGCCTGTTGATAAGAGAAACGCAGGTTATGGTCTTTCGCCAGTTTTACAACGGCAGAAGCACGGGGTGTGAAGCGGCCTGTAAAATTGGTATTTTTATCATAACGGCCGGATACGGTCAGTTTCAGCAGATCGCCCAGTAATTTCTGGGAGAGCTGTGCATAAGAACCGAATTCGTTGATCTTGATAGGAGAAGTTGTATCAGCAAATAAAGTGCCCTGTGAGTTAAGAACATATTGTCTTGCACTTAATCCAACCAATAATTCTGTACCGGTTTTTGAGAGACCGAGGTCTTCTGTAAGGTTGTATTGTCCTTCAAAAACATTCAGTCTTGAACGATCGAGGAACAAGCCGCCACCTTGCGAGATGGGTGTCTGTGCCACTTTTTTAAACAGATCAGACGTACCGATAAAACCTGTCGGCCTTCCCTGGTCAGCAAAAGCCCTTCCCGCATTATTCGCAGTAATCAGATCCGCACCTGCATCTCTTGCTGTTACAAAAGCCGCCATGTACTGGGGATACCATGCCGAACTGGCTTTCCATGCTTCATTAAAGAGGCGGGTAGTAATGGTAGCATTGAAAGAACTTCCTGAATTTTCATGCGTGGTATACGCACGCAGGTACCAGTTTTTGCTCCGTAATTCGAGTTTGAACTGGCTCATCTTAAGGTCCTTCAGTGAATAGCGGTCGCTACCTGTATATACACTGTTACCAGTACCAAAATTGGCCTGGAAACTTGCTTCAATTTTATCAGATAATTTATAATGAATGCTGCCGGTTAATTTGAAATTGACAGTAGCAGGATCAATGATATCTTTCTCTGCATAACCGGTACGGCTTACAGACTGATTATTAAAAAAGTTCCTGCTGGGGGCAGCACCATAAAGTATGGGAGAATAGCCCGCAGCTACCAGGGCGCCAGCCCCTGCCCCGGTGAGAAATGCATTAAATGTAGCGAGGTTTGCAGATGGGTTAGCCGCCAGGAATCCATTAAAAGCGGCAATGGTTGATGCCGGCAAACCGGTTGCAGTGATAACCTGTCCTGCGATGGTACTCATATTCTGAGTGGTTTCATCGCCATATATGTTTACGCCATCATAGTTAGGATCAACAAAGCGGTTTCCGGGTATTACGTTGCCGTTCCCGGTACCACCTCTGTAATAATTATCATCCTGATTGGCCAGCCAGTCCTGTGCCTGCATGTACTGGGCACCGATTTTATAGGCAAGCTTGTCATTGATCTTGTTCGCCCAACGGAGACTCCAGTCATAAAAGGCAGAAAGCGGGCGCTGATAACGGTCAACGTCTTTTACGCCCTGTTTGATCTGGAAACTTAAGCCCTGGTATTTGAATGGGTTTTTACTATTGATCAGAACCGTACCATTCATACCACCAGAACCATAGAGGGCAGAAGATGCGCCGGGCAGTAATTCAATATTTTCCACATCGAGTTCGGTAAGACCGATTACACTACCTACTGCAAAGTTGAGGCCGGGAGCCTGATTATCCATTCCATCCACAACCTGGTTCAAACGCACGTTACCGCTGTTGTTAAAACCGCGGGTACCTATGCTGCGGAATGTAAGACTGGCTGATACCACATCCACCCCCTTGAGGTTGGTGATCATATCATAATAGTTCGTGGCGGGTGTATTACGGATAGCGGCCGTACCAATCCGCTCAATAGACACCGGGGATTCAAGTATCCGCTCCGGAACACGGGATGCAGCTACCACTACTTCATCACCCAGGGTAAAAGAAGTTTCGATATCAACATTCACCACCTGGTTGTTACTCGTAACGGTCACTTCCTTGTTTACATAACCTACAGAGGAAAAAACCAGTGTAAACGGCAGTTTCTGAACAGTGGAAAAACGGAAATTACCCTTGTCATCGGTGAAAGTTCCGGTGGAACTTCCCTTTACAGTAACCGAAACGGCAGACACCGCTTCTTTTGACTTACTGTTCTTTACAGAACCTGAGACCGAGGTTGATTGCTGGGCAGACACAGAAACACACATCAATGCTCCCATTGCAAACAACCCGTAAGGGGCTAGTACTCTTCTCATATTAGCAAGTTTTTTATGAATTGTTATTAAAAATAGCATTTGTTAGTTTGCCGAAGAAATTTAATTTGTTCACAAATAACGTTTTCTGTTGGGAAAAATTATATCCACTAAAGCTTATTTATCAAGGGCATAGCTAATTTTGGGGCATGGCTGAATTTCAATTCCCTTCCCAATCCCATCTCTACCACGGAAAAGTTCGCGATGTATACAGTATCGGCCAGGAATGGCTGGTAATGGTTGCGAGTAACCGCATCTCCGCATTTGATGTAATCCTGCCCCGGCCCATCCCTTTTAAAGGACAGGTGCTGAACCAGATCGCTGCATATATGCTCGAAGCCACGCGGGATATTTGTCCCAACTGGCTGATGGATGTTCCGGCACCCAATGTATCGATCGGGAAAAGGTGTACGCCCTTCCGCATTGAAATGGTGGTGAGGGGAAATGTGGTGGGGCATGCATGGCGGACCTATCAATCCGGTAAAAGAGAACTCTGCGGTGCAGTAATGGCAGAAGGTTTACGTGAGAATGATTTTTTTCCGCAACCCATCATCACACCTTCCACAAAAGCGGAAGCAGGACATGATGAAGATATTTCAAAAGAAGAGATCATCGCGAAAGGACTGGTTTCTGCAGAAGACTGGAAAATACTGGAAGATTATACACTCCGCCTTTTTGCAAAAGGAAAAGAGATCGCTGCGAGCCGTGGACTGATACTGGCCGATACAAAATATGAATTCGGAAAGATCGGCGATACCATTTACCTGATGGATGAAGTGCATACCCCCGATTCATCGCGCTATTTTTATGCAGATGGTTTCGAGGAGCGGCAGGCACGCGGGGAGAAACAAAAACAACTGAGCAAGGAATTTGTGAGGGAGTGGCTGATCGCAAATAATTTTATGGGAAAGGAAGGACAAGCCGTACCCGAAATGAGCGATGAATGGATTAATACCATCAGCAAAAGATACATCGAGCTCTACGAAAAAGTAACCGGGAAAGATTTTGTACCCGTCACATTAGCGGATAGTGAAACAGCGCAAAGGGTGATAACCTCGCTGCAGAAACTCGGCGCAGCCTGAATTTAAAAAGAAACAAAAAAACCTTCGCTGCCCGGTAAAGGAAACACGTTTGCATTTACATCAAATACTTCCTGTAAAAGTGTAGCAGGCAGGTTTTCGCCTCGTGCTATTTCTGCCACTACCGAACCCTGTTTCATAAATACAATACGCGCGGCGTATTTCAATGCCAGGTTGATATCGTGTAATACGGCCACTATGGTAACCCCGTGCTTTGTGAGTGTTTGCGCTTCTGCCAGTAACTGGTGCTGGTACTTGATATCGAGGTGCGAAACAGGCTCATCCAGCAATAATATTCTTGGTTTGCCGGGCTCCTGGTTTTCGATCTGTGCCAGCACGCGGCACATCTGAATTTTCTGCGCTTCACCGCCGGATAAAGTATTGTAATCTCTTTCCGCGAGATGCCATACCTGCATGCGTTTCATCGCTTCCTCTGCAATTACTTTGTCAGCCTGTGCAGGTGCATTCGTAAAATACGGGTAACGGCCCATCATCACCACTTCATAAGCCGATACAGGAAAATGGATATGATAATGCTGCGATAATACAGCGCGTTCGCGGGCCAGTTCAGGTTTTGGGATCGTGGAAATATTTTTACCGTTCCAGGTAATTTCACCGGAATGTGGTTTCAATAAACCTGACATGATTTTTAATAATGTTGATTTACCTGCACCATTTGCACCCATGATTACGAGAAAATCCCCTTCGGGTATGGATACAGAAATATGATTTAAGAGTTGTTTTTCTTTTACGAAATAACTAACCTGTTTTACCTCAAGCATGGCCACCTCCTTTTGCAGAAAACTGCATCCGTTTGAGCAGGATCACAAATACGGGGGCACCCACAAGAGAAGTGATGATGCCGATAGGGATTTCTGCAGGCGCAAGTAATAATCTCGCCCCCATATCGGCAACCGTAAGCAATACGGCACCGACTATCATGGATGCGGGTAATACCAGGCGGTGATTACTGCCGAGCATCATCCGCACAAGGTGCGGCACAATCAATCCCATAAAACCGATCACGCCCACAAAGGCAGTAGTTACCGATATCATCGCGGTATTCAGCAGCATGATCCTTTTTTTAAGTTTCTCCACTTCCACTCCGGCATACATGGCTTCTTCCTCCCCCAGCATCAGCAGGTTCAATTGCCGTGCATAACGGAGTGCGATCAGAAAAACAAATACCGCCACCACTGCAATAATTTCAACCTGCAACCAGGATGCACCTGAAAAAGTGCCGAGGTTCCAGAATGTAATGCTCCGCGCCTGCGGATCGCGTGCGATATAACTCATAAATCCCGTGCCGCTGAGCCCGACCGCATTCACTGCGATACCCGTAAGCAACAAACTGGTTACATCCATTCTCCGCATCGATCCGGCGATCATATACACGATCGTTGTTGCGGCCAGTGCACCGGCAAATGCGAACATAGGTACCAGCAAAGGGCCCAATGCCTGCAGAAAAGCATAGTTTGTACCTGCTGCCAGTACAAACACAACAGATGCCCCGAAAGCCGCGCCGGCACTGGTTCCTATCAAACCCGGTTCAACAATCGGGTTTCGGAATAAGCCCTGCATCAATACGCCGGAAACAGCGAGCACCGCCCCTGTTATCATACAGAGTAAAACCCTCGGCAAACGGATCTGTAAAAAAACACCCTGGTAAATATTAGCAGGTTTCCCGCCATGCAGCCAGTGCTGAACAGCTGTTCCCATATCCTGTAGGGAAACGGGAACAGCGCCGAAAGCAATCGCTGCCAGCAATACTGCCAATAACAGCGCAAGTGATACCGGGAAAAAATATTTAGTGAACGGATGCATTGATCTCGGGGTGTATCAGGTTCATCAATTGCATAATATTCTGTCCCGATCTCGGGCCGAAGTACACGAGATCATGTTCTTCAAAACGGTAGATACGGTTGTTTTTTCCAGCATTGGTTAAAGCAACACCGGGCACTTCTTTGAATTTTTCAATCGTACCGCCCATTTTATCAAAACCAAAATTGGTAGCGATGATGATATCCGGGTTGGCAGCGGCAATAGCTTCGGCGCTCAGTTGCCGCACCCCTTTTCCATCATACATGCAGGGTGTTCCACCAGCTGCACGGATCATCCTGTCGCCTGCGCCGTTTCTGCCGCTCATGACAAAAAAATTATTGTTGGCCTGCCCGTAATGAATGATCATCACCGAAGGTGTATCTTTCATCATTTTCCGGATCAGTTTTACCTGCGCCATATCATTGTCCATTTTAGCAATCATGGAATCAGCTTTTGCTTCTGCCCCAAAAAATTTGCCGAGTTCGAGCAAAACCAGTTTGGCGCTGTCAAACGAATTAGCTGCGCCAAATGTTTTGATACGCAAGCCAACTTTTTCCAACTGTGGTAATACGGTTGCCGGACCAATATCATTGCTGTGTATCACGAGGTCGGGTTTCATGGAGATGATGCCTTCCGGGTTCAGAGCCCGGTGGTATCCAACAGTAGGGAGCAGTCTGGCACTGTCAGGATAACTGCTCGTAAGATCGCAGGCAACGATATCATGTCCTTTGCCGAGGGCGAACATCATTTCAGTGAGATGTTTTGATACACAAACCACGCGGATATCTTTCTTTACATCCGGTTCCTGTTTGCCGAAACGGGCGCAGGCGGATAGCAATGTGATCAAAGTGAGAAACAGGGCAATTTTTTTCATAGCGATTGGGTTATCATACCAAACAGTGCGGCCTGCCCGGTATTTTAAAAATTGTATTTAAAATTTATTCCGCCAAAAAAGTTTGCCGTCAGCGGAGCCGGAAGATAGGCATCCGGTAACTGGTTGGCAAATACCATCAGCGGGTATTGTGTGTTGGTGATATTGCTGATGCCGGCTGAAAGATCCATATCCCAATGTGCGGAAAGGCTTTTGCGGTAACCCAGCTTTGTATTCAGCAGGCAATAGCTTGTTGTGTAATTCGTACCATCGGAACTGATGGGCATACCATCTTTATACAGGTAGTTCAGGTTACCATACAGCCCCGGCTTCGTGGTTACATCGATACCAAGGTTACCCATAAATTTCGCGACACCAGCAACAGGTTTACCATCATAGTCGGCCACGATTGCTCCGGTTCGCGTGGCATTGAGCGTCTGAAAACTGAAGCCTGCATATTTGAAATCGGAATAAGTAAGGTTGGCAAAGGGTTGTACCAGTGTAAAAAAGTTTTTGTCAGATTTCAGGGCTGTATATTTCAGCAGCAGTTCAATGCCTTTGTGAACCTGTTTGCCGCCATTGGCCACATAACTGTAAGCCGTGGTAACGGTTGAACCATTCAGCGGTACCGCAATAGCCGTCATCTTATCTTTGAATACAGTATTAAACAATGCAAGCTGGTAATTCAATGTATTGCGCAGCAGTACACCCTTAGTACCTATTTCAAACTGATCACCGATTTCGGGTTTCAGATCGGTATTGAGTTTGCCGGTAGTGGGAATAAAGAAATAAGAACTCACCGGCGCTTTAAAGCCCCTGCTATAAGATGCATACAAAGAGATTTCTTTATTCAGCACTTTATTGATGGCAATATGCGGGGAAAGCATCCCGTTGTATTCAGCAGCATATTTTGTGGGGGCGGTGCTTCCGGCAACATAAAATTTATCGTTGAGTTCGATACGCATATTGCTGATACCGATACCACCCGTGATGGAAACTTCTTTTGGCAGGGAAAGGGTCCATTCAGTAAAATAGGATGTAGTGGCAGTTGTGGCAGACTGGTTGCTGCGCATGCTGCCGATGATCCAATAAGCAGCGGGATCTGCCGGGTTAGCGACCATATTATACCCGATGATCTGTGCATTCTGTCGCTGCGATTCAATGCCGGTGATACCACTCAGTGAAAAAGCTTTCCCGAGACTGAATTTGAGATCGATTACCGAGCGGAAACCATAGTTGACAGGGTTTTTGTCTGTCCAGCCCGCTGCCGAACTTGAATTATTGGTAACGCCCGAACCAAATACAGATGTGGTATTGGATACCGCATTGCTGAGGCGATAAGTATGCGCGAGCCCCGCACGGAAACTGATGATCTCCGAATGGCCATTCCGTTTGATGTATTCAGGGTTGCCTGAATAATCTTTTGATGTGTACTGTGCAATGGTAAGTTCGCCACCCCGTTCATCATAACTGCTGCTGTAACCGAAATATGTGTTGATGGTTTGTTTTTCGTTGAGCTGAAAATCGGCAGCGAGGTTTACAAAATCTTTTTTAGACTGTGTATGCACCATATAACCATCTGTGTGCTGGCGGCCATAGTTTAACAGCAATGAAGATTTATCCGTGCTGGTTGCAAAATGGGTGGTATATCGCTGCAGATCATAACTGCCGATAGTGATATCTTCTCCAACGGAGGTCCTGCCCTTTTCGGGTTTTACTGTATGCAGGTTTACCACGCCTGCAACTGCGAGGCCATACAGGGTACCGGAAGGCCCCTTGGTTACTTCCACATTTCCGATTGAGCCAAAATCGATATCATCCATCAACGTGATGCCTTCCGCATCTGTGAGCGGAATACCGTTCAGGTATACTTTTAACCCCTGCCCGTCGAAATTGCTGCTCACACCATTGGTGCCACGTGTGCCGTTACCATATCCGCGGATATTGAATTGCTGACCAGACGATACCGCCCTGCGCTGCATGGTAACACCGGGCACATTGCTGTTGATGGCATCATCAAGAAATAAGCCATTACCGCGTTTTAATTCGGTCTCTGAGAGTTTGGTAATAGATACGGGTTGATACAGCAAAGATTTATTCTGAGTGGAAGTGGCTGTGATCTCCACTGCATTCAATGCCTGGTTCACGGGCACGAGTGCAATATGAACCGTTTCATTGCAATTCCTGATCAGTTGCCTGCGTGTTTCATAACCGATATAAGAAATGGAGATCTCTTTATACCTGCTGCAATCGATCACAAATTTTCCATCCCTGTCGCTGGTAGCGATGGCTTTCCCCCCAGCGTTTATTGACGCACCCGCAAGCTGCATACCCGTATTGGCATCAGTAACAACTCCTGTTAATTTTGTTTGTGCCATCGTATCGGCACATACAAAAATCATTATACCTGCAAGCAGGTACCCGATTTTTTTCATCGTTCATTATTTGTTCAGTGAAATAAATAATCAGCCCCGGATAAGGGCCTGCAAAAGAATAAAAGCTTAGGCGGTTCGCGGGGGCGGGGTCAGTATTTCATTGTGCAATAAAAAAATATCCTGGCTGCGCGGGGCAGAATAGGTGCGCACACCAAATGATGATACATTATCTTCTTTCGACACATCACAAATAAAAACAGGGAACAGTTTCAGCAGGATCCTGCTTTTGTCCTCATTCCGTTTATGGTTCAGGGCAGATAACTGCTGGTCGATCTGGGTTTCTTTCCCGTCTTTTAATGCGTTGATGATAAGTTTATCGTTTTCATAATGCAATGAAACCACATCATACATTTCACCATGGTAACTGAATTCCTCCCCTTCTTCTTCCCAGGAAAAGGAAGGATCACTCACTGCATCATTGAAAACTGTAAAACAAAACCTGTCGCCCAGCGCCGCATTTTTATGATCCGACAGCCATGCTTTCATTTCATGTTTCATATCCTGCCTGTATAAAGCATACACAAAATGATACCCACCCATGTATACCAGGAGGCAGCATAAGATCAGTATCGACAGGAATTTTCTCATCACGGTTCGGGGCCGTAAGGTAAGAAAACTTTTTCCTGCCCTGCCGGGAATTTGACAAATGCTCAGCGGAAAGTATAGCGCAGGCTGATGCCCCCGTATAAAGTGGATTTAGGCCCGGGTGTAAAATATTTAGGTAGCACCCCGCCGAACGATACGAGATTGATCACAACAAACTGTGCATAGCGGGCATTGAAAATATTATTGCTTCCCCCGGAAATGTCGAGACTGAAATGCGAACGATCGGGCTTACCGAATTCTTTGCGGTAACCAAATTTTGCATTCACAAGATTATATGAATCTGCAAACACCGTATTGTCGAGCGTTATCGGCATCTTATCGGTAAACAGATCAGTAAGGTTCAGGTAAAAACCATTGCCTGCTTCTATATCGAGCCCGGTATTCAGGATATTTTCTGCAAGTCCGCTTACACGCAAACCGGAATAGTTACGTGTGAAATTATTATTGTTGTTATCACTTCGCAGGTCAGAGTTTCTGCTGCCGTTATAGGTATAAGAAACAAATGGCCTGATCAAACGGATAAAGCCTTTTTGCCTGGGCTGGTAAACATAGTTCACTGATAATTCCGCCCCGGTAAAATTCACAGCACCGGAGTTTACAAAACTGGTATATGCAGGCTGGCTGCCTGCCGCTGAAAAATTCTGGGTGATAATTTTATCGGTAACATCCATATTAAAAAAAGCAAAATTGAGGTAAAGCGATTCTTTAAAAAGGCTTGCCTTGGTTCCCACTTCAAATGTGTTGCTGATCTCAGGTTTTACATCCGTATTTACTTTCCCGGTTTGTGTAATGATATACTGGTTGGTGCCGGGCTGCGCATATCCCATACTGTAATTGGAATAGACAGATACATGTTTACTGATTACGTGGTTTACCACCCACCTCGGCGTTACCAGTGGTTTAAATGCCCGGAAGCCCGACTGGTTTACATACCCGTTGCCGGATGCACGCAGGTCTTCGTTATCATAGGTGATAAAATTCACGCTGCCGCTGAATACCATGAGCGTATTTTTGGCGATCGTCATTTCCATCATGGCAAATGCGTTCCATTGCAAGGGTTTCAACTCCTGGTCGGTTCGCAACGAACCCAATGCGCCATTGGTGAGGTTATAAGATTTTTGATAGATAATATTTTTATTTCCTTCAATCCCTAATGTAAAACGGGAAGTAACCGTGGGCCCAAGTCGTGGTGTAAACAGGAAAGCCGTACGGAAACCAAAACTGCTTTTACTGGTTTTGGTAAGTATGGCGGCTACCGATTGACCTATTTCCTGCGTCCCGGCAAAAAAAGTGGTTTTGCTGCTGAGCAAGCGGTTAAACGTGTACTCATGTGTTACTCCGATCTTCACGGATTCAAGTTCGCTGTGAGACCCATTGCGGATATAATTGATATCGGCACTGTCGGGATAATTGATCAGTCCGAGGCTGTCCACCTGTCCTGATAATTCATCATCCGATTTTGTATAATAAGCAAAAAAACGGATCGTGGTTTTTGCATTGTTATAAAACGACGCGTTAAGGTTCCAGTAATCTTTTTTGGATGCGCTGTTCATGCGGTATCCATCCGTGCGCTGCTGGCCATAGTTGAAGAGGATATTGGTTTTATCGTTCCCGATACCCCAGGAAGATGTGGTCCGGAATGTATTATTCGAGCCCCAGATAAAATTTTGCCCGATACTGGTACCCTGGGGCGCCTGTTCGGAAAGAAAACTTACCACGCCGCCGATACCTGTTCCGTATACACTGGATACAGGCCCGCGGAACAATTCAATCCGGCCGATACTCGCAAAATCGATATCATCGAGATTGGTGGTACCATCTGCTTCGGTTAACGGTATGTCGTTGTAATACGCTTTGTAACCAATGCCATTGTTATTGTTCTGGTTGCCGTAACCACGGAGGATCACACGTGCCCCTGTATTGATATTCCTGAATTCCATCCGAACACCGGGCAATACATTGAAACTGTTCTGAAATTCAGTTGGGGTATTTCGCTGCAGGTCTTTCCGAACAAGATTGGCGATAGAGCCGGGTGTTTGAAAAAGATTTTTCCCGTTGTACAAGCCCCTTACCTGTATCGAATTGTTCTGGTAATTCACCGCTTCAAGAAAAATACTGAAAAGTGAGGTTTCTATGCGTACCTTATCTGTTTTAGGGGCATATCCCTTCGCCATCACGAATATGGAAGGGGTTCTTCCATATTTCCGAAGAGATAATTTGAATTCACCATTTTCATCCGCCCCGATCGTATCGCGTTCATTGATCACTGCAACAGCGCCTGGTATGGCCTGGGCAAAATAAAGGTCTTTTATCACGCAGGTAACACTATCAATCCTCCCCTGGCCATTTGCCAGCGCCGGAAGCAATAACAGGAATAAGAGTTTTCTCATCAGATCGGCTTGCAGTGTGAAAATATCCCAAACAACAAAAATAGCCTGTTCAGGATACGCTTTATCGGTTAATGGCTTTTAATCGTGGACGAAGCCTCGTTTTACTTTTGTTGAAGATATTCTGCCCGTTTTCAACACCTCTCCGGATCTCTTTCTGCCTTTCCAGCGGCAGGTGCAAGGTATCCATGCATTCCCGGCTGCAGCACCTGTTGTATTCTTTTGCGCATTCTTCGCATTGGATAAAGAGCAGGTGGCAACCATCGTTCAGGCAGTTGGTATGGTGATCACAGGGTTTGCCGCACTGGTGGCATTGGGCAATCACATCATCTGTGATCCGTTCGCCAAGCCGTTCATCAAACACAAAATTTTTCCCGATAAATTTCGGCTCCATTTGCTGTTCCTTCACCTGGCGTGCATAATTGATGATACCGCCTTCCAGGTGAAAAACATTTTTAAACCCTTTGTGCAGCATATAAGCGCTGGCTTTTTCACAACGGATACCGCCGGTGCAGTACATGATGATGTTTTTTTCTTCATTTCCCTGCATCATATCAACAGCCATTGGCAACTGTTCCCGGAAAGTATCGGAAGGCACTTCAATGGCATTTGCAAAATGCCCCACTTCATATTCGTAATGGTTACGCATATCAATTACGATGGTGGCAGGGTCTTTCAGCAATTCATGCATCTGGGTGGCATTCACATATTTTCCTTTGCGTTCCATGCTGAATGCAGGGTCTGTGATCCCATCAGCCACAATTTTTTCGCGCACTTTGATCCGCAGTACCCAGAAACTTTTACCATCATCATCCACGGCAATGTTCAGCCGCAAGCCGTTTAATGCAGGAATAGCATAAAGATGATTCCTGAAAGCTTCCAAGTTGTGCAAAGGCACACTCACCTGTGCATTGATCCCTTCTTTGGCAACATAGATGCGGCCGAAAACCTGTAATGTGTTCAGTTTTTTGTAAAGACTGTCGCGGAATT
The DNA here is from genome assembly GCA_004028765.1 of Chitinophagaceae bacterium. Lineage (GTDB taxonomy): Bacteria > Bacteroidota > Bacteroidia > Chitinophagales > Chitinophagaceae > Sediminibacterium. The sequence continues at coordinate 118,522 of SAIX01000066.1, forward strand.
CCTGTGGGTTCTGAATGGGAAAATAACAATAGAAGCTGATGGTGGTCCGGTGAAAATTTTCCTCGTACATGCGCTTCTTCAACTCCTCGTTGGAAACGCGGTTATGCAACAATGCCATAATCCTGATTTTAGACATCAGCCCTTGCAGGCCAATATTCCGTTATACAATGGAGCCACTTGCAGGGTGGCCAAAATACATTGCAAAGATAGGGAAGTTACGCATTGGGAGTTCGAAATCGTGTGTGCACACCCTGCCGAAAAAAGGTGCAAACGCATTGTAACCTGAGCTGTTTACCTGTGCAGACATTCTGCCGAGCGTTACAGGGACACCTGTTCTTACAGATATTCGATCCGTTAAACAGGCAAGGCAACCAGATTGGGGATACAGAAGCAAAGTTTGACAGGATTCAAGAAAAAGATGCATAACTTTAAAAGAGGCCCACAATCCCGATTCCTATGAGCAATGTAAATAGCAATAAAGATCAGTTGTTCAGCCATCTCTACTATAAAGCACTGATCAACACTTCCATGACTGCTATTTTCTTTTCTATAAGCGATGGCACTATTTTAGAAGCGAACCGTTCCGCAACGGAAATGTTCGGGTATACAGAAGATGAATTCCGGGAAATAGGGCGTGACCGGATTTTTGATCTTGCCGATCCTAATTTTCAGCAGGCGATATCTGAAAGAAAAACCAAAGGGAAAATTATAACCGAATTAATCGGTATCAAAAAAAACGGTGAACGTTTCCCGGTCGAAGTGTCTTCCTCTGTTTTTATTGATGAGACCGGGAAAGAATACACCTGTACCATTATGATTGATATTTCTGACCGGAAAAGAAATGAGCGGGATATCAACCTCATGATCAATAATACCGATGAAGCATTTATCCTCGTAGACAAAGAATTGAAAATACTCTCCTTTAACCACAAGTTCCAGGAAATGTATCGCCGCTATTTCGGTGCAGATGTCCGGAAAGAATCTTTAATACTCGATTATGCACAGGCCGATAGAAAAGAAGTGGTCAGGGAAATCTACCAGCGTGTTCTGGAAGGGGATACGCAGCATTCTGAGATAGCAGTCCCATCCCCTGATCTTACCACAAAAATATTTGCGATCAGCTATAAACCAGCTAAAAATGAAACGCAGGCGATTGTGGGTGTATTTGTGACAATACGCGATATAACTGAAGAACGGGAGTGGAATCAAAAATTAACAGAGCTGAATAAACAGTTGCAGCAGAGAAGCCAGTTTATCGAATCGATCCTTGAATATTTACCCATTGGGGTTGCCGTGAACAGGATCGACACCGGTAAGGCCACACTGCTGAACAAACAGTTCAGCAGTATTTATGGATGGCCTGAAAAAGCTTTATCCGATGTTGACACTTTCTTCAAATGTGTTTATCCGGATGAAAAATACCGGGCCGAAATGATTGAAAGGATATCTGCAGATATCGCAAGCCGGGATGTAAACCGGATGCAATGGAACGGGATCAGCATCACCACGCAAACAGGTGACCAAAGAATTATCAAGGCAAAAAATATTCCGCTCTATGATCAGAACCTGATGATTTCAACTGTGCTTGACATCACCACTGAATCATTGCAGGCAGCGGAGATCAAAAAAGCAAAAGCCAACCAGGAAGCTTTGATCAATGGTACAAAAGACCTGATCTGGTCAGTTGATACAGAATATAAAATCATTACTGCCAACAATGCCTACCGGGGAATCATTCAATCGGCCGCCGCTCATTCCGTCAAGGAAGGCGATTCTGTTTTTTCAGGATTTTTTGACGACACCCTAATCAGCAAATGGAAAATATATTATGAGAGGGCCATGCAGGGCGAAAGTTTCTCTGTCAAAGAAGAACTCCTGATCCCCTCAACCAATGAAGTGATATATAACCATATTTCGCTTCATCCCATGCTCAATGATGATGGCCGGATATTTGGTGTGGCCTGTTATTCAAAAGATATAACGGAAGAAACATTAAAAACAAAAATGCTGGAAGAGACGAGGAACAGCCTGCGAAAAATTATGGACTCTTCCATGGATGTTATCTGCGCAGTAAAAGCAGACGGAACATTTATCGAAGTGAGCCAGGCTTCCGAAGCGGTGTGGGGATATAGACCGGAAGAGCTGTTAGGGAAAAAGTTTACAGATATTATCTACCCGGAAGACCTGCCCGAAACTGAAGATATTATCAGCCTGATCATGACAGGCAACGATATGCTATTTATCCGGAACAGGTATGTGCACAAAAACGGGAATATCGTTTATATGGAATGGTCGGCAAGATGGGACGCGGAAACGCAGGTGAGGTATGCAGTTGGGAGGGATATAACCAAAAAACTGGAAGCAGAACAGGATTTGATGGAGTCTGAAAGAAGGTACAGGGAATTGTTTGACAATAACCCGTTCCCAATGCTGGTCATGGATGCATTCTCTTCCGATCTCCTGGATTGCAATGAAGCAGCTATCGGGAAATACGGTTTCAGCAAAGAGGAACTACTTGGTATGACCCTCACCGATATCAGGATCGAAAAAGATACCGCAGGTGCAGAAACAGTTATGCGTAAAGCTAACCAATACGGCGAGGTTGCTGCCCATATCTGGCCATATAAAATGAAAGGAGGCGAGATATGTATGATGGAAACCAGGGAGCACCCGATTCAGTACATGGGCAGAACTGCCTCCCTGATCATACAGCATGATGTTACAGAAAAACTAGAGGCCGAGTTTAAACTGCGGCAGAGCGAAGCTTTCCTGGCCGAAGCGCAGCGCCTGACAAAAATGGGTAGCTGGAATTTTGATTTCCGGAACGATACGCTTACCTGGTCGGATGAACTGTATAATGTATTTGAAACCGATAAGGAAACCTTTGAACAGACGCATAAATCCTTTCTTTCGATGGTAGATGTAAAAGACAGGGATTTGGTGGAAGCAACGAGTAAAAAAACACAATTAACCGGGGAGCCATTTAACATAGAATACCGGATCACTACCCCAAGCGGCAAGAAAAAAATAATTGAGGAATATGGATATGGAGAAAAAGACGAGCAGGGAAATATTGTAAGGCTCTTTGGTACTGCACAGGATGTTACTGAATGGAAAAAAGCCCAGGATAAGATTTCCGAAACCAGTATGCGGTACGAATACGTAACCAAAGCCACATTTGATGCTGTATGGGATTGGGATATTGCATCGGACAAAGTGTTCTGGGGTGAAAACTATTACAGAATTTTCGGCTACGCTGATGACGAAAACCTGTCTGATACCCAAAATGTATTAAAGCGGATTCACCCGGATGAAATAAATGATTTGACAGAAAGTGCCAAAAAAGTGTGGCATTCCAGGGAAACCACCTGGGAATATGAGCACCGTTTTCTTAAATCGGATGGTACGTATTCGTTTGTATCCAACAACGCCCTGATCATCAGGGATGAAACCGGCACACCGAAGCGTATTATCGGGGCCATGAAGGATATTACACAGCAAAAGCAGGAAGAACAGCGGCTCAAACTGCTGGAATCGGTGGTTACCAACACACAGGATGCCGTACTGATTACAGAAGCAGAACCCTTTGACGATCCGGGACCCCGGATCGTATATGTGAATGATGCTTTCACAAAAATGACAGGTTATACCAAAGAGGAAGTAATCGGCAAAACACCCCGCATTTTACAAGGCCCTAAATCAGATTGGAATGAACTGGCCAGGCTCAGTAAGGCCCTGCGTAATTGGGAGCCCTGTGAAATAACCACAATCAATTATAAAAAAACAGGCGAAGAGTTCTGGAATAATTTCTCCATCACACCGGTAGCCAATGAAGCGGGATGGTTTACGCATTGGATCGCTACAGAACGGGATATCACTGCCAGGAAAATTGAAGAATTACAGAGGGAATTCCTGACAGAAGTAGGGCTGCTGTTCAATGAGGAAGAGCCGCTGAACCAGATTCTGAAAAAAGTTTTAAAAATGGCAGCCCAATACCTCGATTTCAGTGCCGCAGAAGCCTGGCTGCTTTCAGAAAACACCAACACGGTTAACCAGGTTGCCACTTATGCCGATTCTGAAAAAGCCGAACTTTTTTTTACGGAGAGCGCAGACATTCACACACTTTTAAAAGGGCAGGGTTTAACAGGTGCCAGTTGGGAAACCAGTAAGATCCTTTTTTTGAATGAAGTTGACAAATACGAAAACTTCATTCGCAGGGAAGCCGCTGTGAAAGCCGGCCTCCGCGCTGCCTGCGGAATTCCGCTAACCCGTAATAATAAAATTATCGGTGGTATCATGCTGTGGAGCAATGAAAAACAGTTTGATGAACAGAAATTCAATTTGTTTTTTCAAAGATTCAGTTCCCATATCAGTGTTGAAATCAGAAGGAAACAATTGGAACAGGACCTGAACAGGGTTTTTAACTTTGCCCCGGATATTATCGGGATCATCGGTTTTGATGGATTTTTCAAAAAACTGAACCCCGTTTTACCTGATCTGCTGGAATGTACAGATGAAGAACTCAGGAGCAGGCATTTTATTGATTTTGTGCACCCGGATGACAAAGAACTTTTCGTTTCGGAGCTGAATAAAATCTCCCATGGCGGTTCCGCATTGTTTTTTGAAGTGAGGTGCCTTACCAGGTCCGGGCAATATATCTGGATTTCATGGACGGCTACCCCAATGCCCGAAGAGCAGTTGATTTTTACAGTCGGGAAAAATGTTACCGAGAAAAAAGAACTGGAAGCTTTGCTGCAAAGAGCCTCTGGCCTGGCAAAGATCGGCGCATGGGAACTGGATCTTGTTAAGCAAAGCCTGTCATGGTCTGATATAACAAGAGAGATACACGAAGTGCCCCAGGATTATATACCCGACCTTGAAAAGGATATCCTTTTTTATAAAGAAGGGGAAAGCAGGAACTCGATTAAGCAGGCGATCCGGGCAGCTTTAGAAAAAGGCATCAACTGGGATCTTGAGCTTCAGATCATCACTGCAAAAGGAAACGAGAAATGGATCAGGTCGATTGGTGAAACCGAATGGATTGATGGCAAATGTATCCGTATATACGGCAGTTTCCAGGACATTGATTCATTGCGGAAGGCCGAAGACAATATCAGGCTGAGTAATGAAAGATATATCCTTGCATTTAAAGCCACCAGTGACATTATTTTTGACTGGAACCTCGTGAATAATGAAACAATCCGGTCTGCAGAGAATATTGAAAACTTACTGGGCTATAAACCTGAAGTGTCGCAAGCCGATAATTTTGTCTGGATGAATTATGTTCACCCGGATGATATTGAAAGAGTGAAAGAAAAACTGAACCGGGTTCTGCAAGACCCTCAGATGTTTTTTTACGAAGATGAATACCGTTTTTTAAGAGCAAACCATACGTATGCCTATTTATACGACAGAGGGTATATTATCCGCAATGAACAGGGAGTGGTTACGCGGGTGATCGGTTCGGTAAAAGATATTTCAAAGCTGAAGGAAAACGAAATCCAGTTACAGAAAAGAGCCGACGAACTGGCGGTTTCAAACCTCGAACTGGAACAGTTTGCTTTTGTAGCTTCTCATGACTTACAGGAACCGCTCCGGATGGTTACCAGTTTTCTTACCAAGCTGGAGAAAAATTATGATGCCGTTCTTGATGAAAAAGCCAGGAAATACATTCATTTTGCCGTAGATGGGGCAAAACGTATGCGCCAGATCATCCTGGATCTTCTGGAATATTCCAGGGTGGGGCGCCTCGACAGTTTGCCTGAGGATATTAATGTGCTTGACATAATACAAGAAGTGGAAATTCTCCTTAAAAAGAAAATTACAGAAAAAGATGCCCGGATATCGATAGACCCGATGCCCGTCATTCATTTTTCCAGGTCGCCGCTGAGACAGGTATTTCAAAACCTGATCAGTAATGCCCTGAAATACACCAGGGAGGATGCAACGGTTAAGATCCATATCGGCGTTTCCGAACATCCCGCTTACTGGCAGTTTTCAGTAAGCGATAATGGAATCGGTATACATCCGGATTATTTTCAGAAAGTATTCGTGCTTTTCCAGCGGCTTCACACAAAAAGCGAATACTCGGGAACAGGCATCGGGTTAACAGTGAGCAAGAAAATCATTGAAAACCAGGGTGGCAAAATATGGGTGGAATCAAAAGAAGGCAAGGGCAGTACATTTTTTTTCACCATCCCCAAAAAATGAAGAATGGGAACACTGACATAATAGCTGCTAAGAACCCCTAAAAAACTTTATATGAAATCTGTTCATATTTTATTGGTAGAAGATAACGACGGAGATATTTTCCTGACCATTGAGGCATTGGAAGAACGAAGAATAATCAATAAAGTAAGTGTTGTAAATGACGGTAAAGAAGCAATCGATTTCCTGGAAAAAAAAGGCAATTACCAGGACGTGGAATATCCGGATCTTATCGTATTAGATATCAACCTGCCCAAAAAAAACGGGCATGAAGTGCTCGTTCATATCAAGAGCAGTGAAATATTAAAGCATATCCCGGTTATTATGCTAACGACGTCCTCATCAGATCTGGATATTAAAACTGCTTATCAGAACCATGCCAGTTGCTTTATTACCAAACCTGTTGAAGCAGATGATTTTCTGAAAGTGGTGGCAGGGATCGAAAATTTCTGGATAAATATCGTTACGTTACCTTCACAGCCAGATAAGTAATACGATATCCATTGAAAAATCCAAATCATATATTGGTAATTGAGGATAACCCGGGTGATTTTACGATAATCGAGGAGTTTATCATCGAATCCATCGACAGGCCGGAAATAACACATGCGGAAAATTTTAAACAGGCTTGCTCGCTCCTTTCAGATCCCTCCTATTCATTTGATGTTATTTTATTAGACCTGTCGCTGCCGGATAAAGACGGTAACGAACTGATCGAGGAGATGCTGGTGCTGGCACACCAGATCCCGGTGATTATTTTAACCGGCTACAGTAATATTGATTTTGCCGCAAAAGCCATTTCACAGGGCATCGATGATTATTTACTTAAAGATGAACTAACAGCCACCCTGCTGATCAAAAGCATTACTTATTCCATTGAGAGGAAAAAAAGCAATGCCGCCCTGAAAGAATCAGAGAAGAGGTACAGTAATCTTTTCCATTTCAGCCCCCAGCCGATGTGGGTATACGATACCGCTACTTTCCGGTTTGTAGAGGTAAACAATGCAGCAGTTGCCAAGTATGGTTTTTCAGAAGAAGAATTTTTAAAGATGACCATCTTTGATATCAGGCCCAAAGAGGATGCAGACAGGGTAAAGAGTATTGTTGATGAAATCAGGAAAGTAAACCAGGATTTTTATACAGGAAAATTCCGGCACCTGAATAAAGAGGGACAAATATTTGAAGTAGAGATTTACAGCTCACCCATCAGTATCGATAAACCTTCGCTCCGTTCAGTAATTGCATATGATATCACAGAAAAAACATTGTATGAACAACTGATTACACAGGCAATTATTAAAACGCAGGAAGAAGAACGGTATGAGATCGGCAGTGAGCTGCATGATAATATCTGCCAGATTCTGGCGATGACACAGATGAACCTTGACAAACTTAAAGAGAGCCTGAGTATCGAAAAAATGCCCTGGTATGATAATGCAAAAAATACACTGGTGCTGGCCCTGGAGGAGATCAGGAGCCTCTCGCACCGGCTGGCCCCTGCATTTTATAATGAGTTAACACTCGAAGAGTCTTTCAGGAAACTTCTTAAAACTTTTAACGCTGCCAAAAAATATAAAATCACATTCGATTTTCAGGATGAGTTAAAAGACAAGAGCCGCTACCAGGAAATGCAATTGAATTTATACAGGATATTACAGGAACAGTTGCGCAATATTGACAAATACGCCCAGGCAACAGAAATAAAGATTTTTCTTTTTATCAAAAAAGACAACCTCTATATGACTACGGTTGATAATGGCGTCGGGTTCGTGATGGACCCGGAAAAACATGGTATCGGGTTTGCCAATATGCAAAGAAGGGTGGAATTTTTTAAGGGCGATATCGAAATCAATACCGCTCCGGGGCAAGGGTGTAAAATAACCATTACAATCCCCTTAGATCAAAACCCGAAAGAATGAATTGGGTTTCAAAAACCATGACACCGGTTCCGCTGATATCATAACCATCAGCCAGGAACCGGAAAGGAAACAGATAAGCTGGTCGGAACTTTTCTTCACCTTCTTCCCTACATAAAAGGCACCGCTATCCTGAAGCCGCTCGGCCTGCCGCCGCCGGATTCAAAGCCTTGTACAAAATCTACCCGGATCACTTTCAGGATGTTCTCGATACCGAACAGCACTTCATAATAATCGGCCTGTTTATTGATGTGCAATGCATTTGCGCCTGTTACAAAAAACCAGTTCAGTTTTTTAAAGCCCGGGATTTTATTACTCAGCAAACCGTTGAGATGATATTCTGCATGGCCCGCAAGAGCAAAACGCGCAGTATGGCTGTATTTGTAATAAGGTGCCAGTTGAAAACTGCCGAGTTCACGCGAAGCAAAAATGGTTTGGTTACCGAGGTAGTGGATATAATCCGGCGCAAATGTTTTTGCCGCATCAAAGAAGCCACTGGCCATAATATTATACCGGAACTTACCGGCAAGTTTTAAATCAAGGTCGTCGTTGATGCCGATACGCCACTTGGTATAATCCACATCACTGCCGAATAAACCGGGGATGCCTTTGGTAACCGCAGCTGTAAGCGTAGGAAACTTAGAGCCGATACCGATCTTCCTGTCGGGGAACTCGATATAATCCGCTGCAGGCCGCCAGGTAACAGCCAAACTAAGGGTGCTGGCCTGGTTAGCGGGCATATTTGCAGACATAAGATCGATTGGATAATTCGGCGTAAATATTTTGGTTGGGTTTTTTTGCCAGCTCAAAGGATCTGCGAGGTTATTGAGCGAATGCCTGTTCTGAAACTGGAAACTCCCGGAAATATTGAAGCCATTACCGATACCCGTGCTGTAAGTGAGCCGCAGGTATTCTGCCTCATAAATTTTCATGTGGTTGGCCGTTGAAAACAATGTGCTGTAGGTATTGATCCGTTCGCTGATGGGGTTTGCATTGTTGTATTGAAATACATTTCTTCCCCCCGCGATATTGATGCCCTGGAAATATTTCTTCCCGAAATTATACCCGACCGTAAGGGTTGGGTTCAGGTGACCGTTCGCAAGGCCGTACCGGAAACCGGGGCTGATAAAAATGGATTTTCTCCCTTCAAAACGGCGACTGTAAGATGGGGCAAAATTCAACACACCTCCTTCAACAGTATTGTAATTGAGGGAACCCAGTAAGGAATTAACCCGGTAGAATTCTTTCCGCTTTCTTACGGTAAAGGTCTGGCCGGTAAATAATATCCCCCGCAGTTTTATTTTATTTCGCCTGGCATCCAGTGAATCGAGGTAATGCGGGTCCTGCCGAACTTTTTCAAGACTGTCTTTTTTGGTATAATCACGGAGTTCCTCGGGTAATAAAGGAAGCGGGCGGATACTGTCCCAGTAAGCCATGGGCTTTTTATTGGAACTGTCGTAAAATTTCAGGATCGTGTGGTCAAAGAATTTAGGTTTGAATTGCGGTGCCATGTTGAATTTATCATACACCTGCACAAAACTCCCGAAGAAATCAAATCCTAAAAATTTACCCGAAGGATAGATCACCTGGTTCTTGATCACCCATACATTGCCCGATGGAACATACAATTGCTGGATGCGCAGCGTATCAAGAAATTGCAGTTGCCTGTCTTTTGCGACTAACAGATCCACGCTCTGAATGCGCCACTCATCTTCAATGATATTGATATAACCGCTGAACAGGGGTTCGTAAGCCCTTCTCGGGATCACTTTGATGCGGCTGATCTCTTTCCCGTTCTCAAAAAAAGTACCTTCAAATTTATACCGGTAAAAATTCAATGCGCTATTGGCAATGGGCGAAATAAAACCGCGGGGGTTCAGGTCTTCACCCACTGAAATATTGTTTTCATAGAAAGAAACGATCTGCGGATCGCTTAACCCGAAAGCATTCCTTCGTCCGCTCACTTTGGTGGAGATCACTTCCACTTTTTCTTTCTCGGGCTGCTTTACAGAATATTTCGCAATGGTCTCTGATAAAAAGATCATTTTCCGTTTGCTGGTGTCGCCGTCTTCAAAATCGATGGTACGGCCCATAAAACTTTTCGGGAAACTGCGCAGTTGCAATTGCCCTTTGATATATACTTCGCACTCAAATTCTTTGATCTCTTTCAGG
>SAIX01000067.1 GCA_004028765.1 Chitinophagaceae bacterium
GATAATTTTACGCTCATAAAACTTATTATTATGCGAGTAAAATTTGACAGTATCACCTACGCAACAAATGCACCTGAACAACTCCGGGATTTCTATGTAAATGCCCTAAACTGTGAAAACCTTCCCGAGCTCTCTGAGCCGCCGGGTTTCTGCATCGTGCAGACAAGTGCCTGCAAGCTGATCTTTCAGCAATTAGCCGGAAATGAAGTGGGTATGCAAAAACCGGCAATGCTGGAAATCGGGATGGAAGTTTCTGACATACAATTGGCCCGCCAAAATATTCTTGCAAACGGAGGGTCTATCATTAATGATGAACAGCAAATGGGCTGGGGCCAGGCTTTTACCGCTGCAGATCCCGAGGGCAACCCGATAAACATCTACAAATTCAGTCACAGTTAATTCATCGGCAATGAATTTATTCAGGCGCGATTTTCTGAAAAAAACAGCTTTGTTCCCGTTTGTAATCGGTGATATTACAAAGTGGATACCCGGTAAACGGCTGCACAGAAAAATAAGGATGCATGATCCTGCATGGCCTTCACCAGGCAGCTGGGAAACTCTCGGAAAATCCTTACAAGGCAGTTTGATTCAAATTCCCTCTCAAAACAGCTTCACGCTTCTCAATCATGCTTTGCCTGCAGAAAGCGGGGAAGTATCCCAATTACACAATCCGTATTTCCTGGCTGATGATCCTGCACGTACACAAAACAGAGGATGGATAGGTGCCTGGGAATCCAAACCTTCTGCCTACGCGGTAAGGGTACAGCATACGGATGATGTAGTGGCTGCAGTGCGGTTTGCCGCTAAACACCATCTCCGGCTTGTGGTAAAAGGCGGGGGGCACAGCTACCAGGGTGGCAGCAGTTCAGAAGATTCCCTGTTAATCTGGACAAAAGATTTAAAATCCATTCAACTGGCAGATGCTTTTACACCTGAAGGGGGACCTGCCGGCCTGGAAGCCAGGCCCGCAGTAACGCTCGGGGCCGGCGTTATCTGGGCCGAAGCGTATGATGCGGTAACCTCCAAAGCAAAAAGATATGTACAGGGCGGAGGATGTATGACCGTTGGTGTAGCAGGGCTGGTTCAGAGCGGTGGTTTTGGCAGCTTTTCAAAAAGATATGGCCTGGCATCTGCCAGTTTGTTGGAGGCTGAAATAGTGATTGCATCCGGCGAGGTATTGAAAGTAAACGACTATCAGCATCCCGAACTTTTCTGGGCAATCAAAGGGGGTGGTGGCGGAAGTTTTGGCGTGGTTACCAGCCTCACATTACAAACACATGAATTACCCGCTTTCTTTGGTGGCGTTTCCGGGGAAATCAGTGCAAGCGGTGAAGCATCCCTTTCAAAGCTTTTGCATTTATTTTTTCAGCACTATCGTGATGCTTTGCATAACGAGCATTGGGGTGAGCAAATCACAATCACAACGGAACATACGCTCCGCTTTAAATTGGTTTTCCAGGGACTGGATGCAAAGCAAGCAGAAACAATCTGGGCTCCCTTCCGGGAAGCCGTAGCTGCACAATGCCCCGAATGCAGATGGTCGCAGCCCTTACACATCGCTGCCATACCTGCCCAGTATTTGTGGAGCCCGGAATTTCTTAAAAAGTATGCGCCGGACCTGATCGGAACTGATCAAAGAAAGAATGCATCGCCAAAAAATATTTATTGGAAAGGTGATGCCGAAGAAACAGGTCAGTGGTTATTGGGCTATCATTCCACATGGTTAAACGAACAGCTTTTATTACCCGAGAACATTGCAATACTGAGCGGGCATATCGCAAAAGCTGCCCGTTTCTGGACCGTATCCCTTCATTTTAATAAAGGATTATCGGGTGCACCCGAGGAGATAAAAAAAGCAGCACTGCAAACCGCTGTAAACCCGGCTGTCACCGATTCATTTGCGCTGGCGATCGTTGCCGGTGGCGTTACCCAGCAAACTTCTGCAGATTATCCGGATAAGGCAAAAGCTGAAAAAATAACCCGATCCATCCAGGATGCATTTGACATCATTCGCCAATTATCACCGGATCATGGAACTTACCTGTCTGAAAGCGATTTCTTTGACAAAGCCTGGCAGAAAAACAATTGGGGCATGCCCAACTACAAAAGGCTTAGTAAAATAAAATGGAAGTACGATCCGGAGGGTTTGTTCTTTGTTCACCATGGGGTTGGTTCAGAAGCCTGGAGCCAGGATGGCTTTACCCCATTAATCTAATTCGTATGGTTTTAGTTTTCAAAACCAATGTCAGGAATAAAAGAGCTGTTTCATTTTTGAAACCACACCTTGATCAACTGATAAAGTATCAGAAATGGAATTTTGACCTGAATGATACCGACAGGATTTTCAGGGTTGAAACTGACCAGGTACCTGTTAAACATATCCAATCGCTTTTCCGGCGTTTAGGATATGCCTGCGAAGAATTGCCCGACTGAAAACTTATTGGCTATCTACTTTATGAAACCAGTCCTTACAAGCATCCTTCTACTGATACTCTATATATATACGCAGAGACGCTCGAAGAGAATCCTGTGGATGAAGCAACCCGAACAATATCATTTCATTCACCCCCTTTTTTTCTGGAGGGTATACGCAGACAGCAAATACAATAAGACAGTATATGCTTTGCGATATAGAAACAAAGAAAAAACCTATGACAGTTGTTTTGCAAATAATGGGTAACCGGTTCGCGTAGGAATGATGTTGCCCATTTCAATGATTTGTACAGTAAGAATAATAAAACCAGGTTTGCATTAAAAATTACTTACCGCCTATGCTGAATATATCTTTCAGTTTGCCCGCAATCGCCTGGGCAATGCGGTAAAAACCGAGATCAGTAAGGTGAACACCATCCACTGTTGCTTCTCCGTCGTTACCGATCAATCCATCTGAAGGCAGGTAATACAGAGCGGGGATTTTTTCATTCTGCAATTGCAGGAAAGCAGTTTGGAACGCTTGATTTGTTCTGGCAATTTTATCAGCTATTACTTTGTTGAAACGTGCTGTTGGATAAACAATATTTTCAACCAGCAGCACCGGGGTGGCTGGTCGCAGTTTTTTTATGATGCGGATAAAAGGGGCTGTTCTTTCGCCTGCCTGTTCCGGGCTCAGGTTGGGGCCACAATCGATAATATAACAGGATGCATTTATCGCGGCCATGGCGTATGCAATTACAGAATCCATTTGCCCGTTACCGCTGAATCCAAGATTGATTGTTTCGGTTTGCAGCATACGCCCCAGTTGAGCCGGGTAAGCCATTCCCGGCCTTGATGCCGCCGCTCCCTGAACGATGCTGGTGCCATATACAACAATCGGTTTTTGGGATGAGAAGCGATTGATTAACGGAACCCTGGCAACCGCCCCCTCCTCCACCCCGATCTGCAAAGAATCCAGCAATTCATAACCGGGCAGGTACAATAGGTATTGCCGCATTTCGCCCGTGAGACCTTTACACATTACCCATTCCTGTTTCTTAGCCTGGAGAGGGTTCCCTATTCCCGCATGGTACCATGTACCGTTATCCCATGCATACAGATCAAGGCCTTTCACCAGCGTGGCCGGCACATGCGAAAAAACAACGCTGTTCCCCGTTGTCCATTTTACCGACAATTGTTTGGAGTTTGTTTCAAAATATACAGCGATCCCGGAAGGGTTCCGGCTGAGCTGCCATACCGGCTGTCTTACCAGCATCTGCATACTGTCCGGTAATCGGGTGTAAAAAGTATTTTCCGGAAATAAACGGCCGAGTAACAGAAATTGCCTCGCATCCGAATACCGGATGCTTGTTTGTGCATTCAGCAAACAGGCTGGAAAAAACAGGAACAGAAAGTACCGCAATACATGTATTCGCATTGTGTACAGGCTATTTTATGTATGGATACTGTGATTGAAAAAAACTGAGTTTGTCCTTGATGCCTTCATAAAAAAAGAAAGCTTCTCCTTTAAAACCCTGCGAGCGGTTTTGCTGGATCATCTGGGTGAGAAACAGGTCATCCGGCACATAGGTCCCTGTTTTCAGCAACACACCCGGGTAACAAATGGAGGTGTTCCCTTTCAGGTAAGGTTTCTGCTGCGATAAAGTAGTTGTATAAGAATTGATATCGTATCGGTAAACCTGCGGCAGTATCGCATCCACCCAACTGCTGTCAACCCAGGTTGGCCAGTCCTGCAGGTATTCGTTCAGGCTGAAAGGATAAACACTGGGTGCCATGGTAACCATCACATTGGGTTTGATGGCTTTTACTTCTGTCCGGATCTTTTTCATAAAATTATTCAGCAGGCCTGCTCTCCACTTAACCCAGTTTGCGTCGGAATAGGTTGTGGGTGGATTGCTGCCATTGTTCGCGGCTTTGTACAGCGACACTGTATAATCATCATACCCGCCTGTTGAAGGGGTGGCCGGCAGCCTGTCATCGCCCTGTATGCCATCCACATCATAGTTTGTAACCACTTCCCTGATCATACCCAACAAAAAATTCTGTACTTCCGGATGAAAAGCATTCAGCCATTCGAAATTATTTTTTGAAAGCAGGGCCCCGTTGACATCTTTTGCAGCCCATTCCGGCTTGGCCTTGATGATGGGCCCGCCATTCGACGAATAAGAGGAAGCGAAGCCGTATTCAAACCAGGCATGTACTTTTAACCCGGATGCATGTGCTTCATCAATGATCTCTTTCAGTGGATCTCTGCCGCTGAAGGCTTCCAGGATCGGGACACCGAGCAGGTTCTGCATTACCTGGCTCGGATAGGTGGTCCTTGCATTATTATATACAACAACAAACAAATGATTGATGCCTGCGATCTTACAATTGGCTACCGCCTGTTTGATATTATCCCTGCTGTTCAATGCTGTGCTGGCCGTTGTGGTGATCCATACTGCCCACATAGCGTTGGGGTCAAGCGAAGGCGTTACCGGGGTTACGGGTGTTACAGAGGCGGTGCTGCCGTTACTGCTTTTAGAACAGGCTGTAAAGCTGATCAGAAAAACAAATGCAATGAGTGTATAAATAATTTTCATGGATGTTTGATAATAAGATGAAAGGGTGATTCTTTAAAAAAGAAGAGGCCGGTTTTACCCAGCCCCCTCCAATAAACCCTAATTGCTGCCAAAAACAAACTTGTAATAAGATGCTACCAACCCGGGTTTTGGGTCAGGTTGGAATTCTTGTCAAGCTCTCCCTGCGGAATGGGCCAGAACAAATGTTTGGTGCTGGTATTTCTTGTCTGGCTCCTCGCGCTGATCCGCTTTGAGAAGCTGGCACTATAATCAGGTATATCATTCAGGTCTTTGGAGCCTGTTCCAAAACTGGGAATGGCGGGAACATCTGCCGGGTTTTTTGCAGCACCCGCAATGGGACCGTTGACAGCATCGTTATAAATCCCCCAGCGTTTCAGATCTATCCAGCGAAGGCCTTCCAGCGCCAGTTCCACGGCTCTTTCCCTGCGAACCTGTTGCCGCAACCCATCCTGTGTAACAGCAAGTGTTGCGGGCTGTCCTGCCCTCGCACGCACCTGGTTAATGGCATTGGTAACAGAAACATCTATTTGGTTCAATTCAATTTTTGCTTCTGCATACGTCAGTAATATATCTGCATAACGCAAGAGGATATACCCCTGTTTACCCGCAAAGGCATTCTGTGTAGGGTCGATGTATTTTCTCCAGCAATAACCAACGCCCCCTACCGCGCCCGTTGATCCATATTGCCATACGCTGCTGGCTGAATTGATATAATCGGGGTTGCCTGCAATCTTCACAAAAGCATTTGTGCTCCAGTTAAAGCGGATGATCGTATCCGTATAAATATTGTAAATCAGGCGTTGCATGGGATTCTGGTAAGGCAGCGATACAGAGGTACCGGTTGCCACATCCATGGTATCACCAGGAAAATAAATACTCCATTTCAGTCGCTTGTCCCGGTTCTTTGACGGATTGGCCGGATCATACAGCGGGGACTGGTCAATCCTTTTTCCATCAATACATTCAAACTTGTCTACAATGCTCTGTGTAGGAAAATTATTTCCGGAAGTACCCAATACCTGCCTGGGTAAAAGCCCGATCGGTAAATAGCTGAGCGGATTGGCATTGTCCTGCGGCAACTGTGTCATAAACAGTATTTCGTTACCTGCATTGGCATTCTGCCCGGCCAGGGTAAAAAGGTTCTGGTAATTCGGGTTGAGGTTATAAGCACCCAGGTCAATTACTGCTTTGGAAGCTGCAGCAGCAGTCGCATAATCTTTGAGCAGCATGGCAATTTTCGCCTTTACTCCATACGCTACTCCTTTGTTCACCCTTCCTTTGTCATTGAGGTTTGGCAGGCCGGCCCATGCTTCATCCAGGTCCTTATACATATCCTGCGCTATCACGCTCATGGCTGTGCGGGGCATACTTGTATAATCACTGGGTGCAAGGGTTTTATTGTAATATACCACATCCCCAAACCAGGCCATCAGGTGGTAATAGGCAAAGGCGCGCAATACCAGCGCTTCTGAACGCATCCGGTTATAGGAAGCTGCCGGGGTAGCCGCTTTACCGGCCGTCATCCCGTCGAGGAAAAGATTGGCACGGGCTACCAGTGAATAGGCATTGGCCCAGGCAGAAGAAGGGATGGCGTTGCCATTGATAAAGGGACCATTATCGCCCAATGCCATCAGGTCTTCCTGGTCGCTGCCCTTTCGGGAAAGGCCGATATCTGTAGCCGACTCAATTCTTTTTAATAGCGGTGTATTGGAAGTGGAATAGTTCCACTGGGCGGCGTTGTATACCCCCGTTAAGCCCAGGTTTATTTCCGTTTCATTGGTAAGAAAGTTGGATGACGAGATGGAATCCAGGGGCTGGCGGTCCAGGAATTTCTGGCAACCCATCAGTGCTCCGCTGGCCATCAGTATGCATAAAATCTTTTTCATATCAGGAGAAGTTTATAGAATTAGAAATTGATATTGATGCCCCCGGTCAGTGTTTTCATCAGAGGATAAAACTCAGCATTCTGGTTATTGATCTCGGGATCGAAACCTTTCCAGAAACTGGTGAAGGTTAAGAGGTTTTGCCCGCTCACAAAAACTTTTGCGCCTTTGATATGCAGTTTGGCAGCCAGCGATCCGGGAATGGAATAGGTAAGGTTTACATTCTTCAGGCGCAGGTAAGCTGCATTGGTGATCCAGAAAGATGAAGTGGTTCCGTTCACACCAATACTGGGAAGCAGTCGCGGGAATTTCGCATTGGGATTGGAAGGCGTCCAGTAATCTTTATGCACTTCCAGCAATCCTGGGATAAAATCCGCCGCATAAAAAGGATAAGCGCCGGTTCCGGTTAAATAGTTTTTCCTGTCGCCCACACCCTGCCAGAAAAGGCTGAGGTTAAAATTTCCGTAAGAGAAATTCATATTCATGCTGTATTCATAGCGAGGAAAATTATTACCGATGAAAGTACGGTCGTTGGCATCCACTTTTCCATCCCCATTCAGATCGGCATATTTGATATCACCGGGTTTGGGGGTAAAGAAATGGGTGGGGGATTTTGCGATATCATCATCGCTCTGAAAATATCCCAGGGCCTGGTAACCATAATAAGAGAACAAAGGTTGCCCTACAGCTGTGCGAACGGTTCCTCCATCGAGGTAAGGGATACCCGGAAGACTGGTGACATTATTTTTTACATCAGACACCAGCGCCGTAATATCGATACCCAGTTTGCCGATGCGGTTGCGGTAATTCACAGTCAGTTCCCATCCTTTGTTCTCCATGGTACCTGCATTGATATAGGGCGAGTTCAGCCCCACATAAGTAGGTATGGGTAACACCAGCAGCATATCGCTGATCTGGCGGATAAAATAATCGGCCGTTAC
>SAIX01000068.1 GCA_004028765.1 Chitinophagaceae bacterium
GGTCATCCCCGTACGTTACAGCAGATCCAAAAATGTCCATTATTTACATTAAATAAAATTCTATGTTTTATTTTTCCACATTTTTATAGATTTTTTCGTTGAAAAGATAATGGATGATTGCATTTTACAGGTTTTTTAGCGTATTTTGGGGCGTCAAAAAACATTAACCTATGTCTTTACGTTTCACCGCAATCGGTAACATCACCTATGAAACAGGTAGTGTTGCCGTTCCAGCCAGTAAAAAAGTGACTTCCATTTTCAATGAAAATGTATTTACCCTGAAAACAGCCAGGGAATTCCTGAGTGATGAGGCTTACAAAAGCCTGATCACCAGTATCCGTGGCGGCAAAAAAATCGACCGCGTGGTTGCCAACCAGATCGCCAATGGCATCCGTGCCTGGGCAGAAAGCAAAGGCGTTACCCACTACACACACTGGTTCCAGCCCTTAACCGGCACTACCGCAGAAAAACACGATTCATTTTTTACCCTGAAAAGTGATGGTACCGCTATTGAAGAATTTGATGGCGCCGCGCTGATCCAGCAGGAACCCGATGCTTCCTCTTTCCCAAGCGGCGGTTTGCGCGCAACTTTTGAAGCGCGTGGTTATACAGCATGGGATCCTTCTTCTCCCGCATTCATTATCGAAATCGGTCAGGGCAAAACACTTTGTATCCCTACCATTTTCGTTTCTTATACCGGCGAATCGCTCGACTATAAAGCCCCTCTCCTGAAAGCCCTGGAGGCCCTGAATAAATCAGCGGTTGAGGTTTGTAATTATTTCGACAAGAACGTGACCAAAGTAACGGCCACACTGGGATGGGAGCAGGAATATTTTGTGATCGATGAGGCGCTGGCCAATGCGCGCCCCGACCTGATCCAGAGCGGGCGCACTGTATTTGGTGCCGCTCCTGCAAAAGGTCAGCAACTGGAAGACCATTATTTCGGTTCCATTCCTGAACGCGTGTATGCATTTATGCGCGACTATGAGCAGGAAGCCTACAAACTCGGTATCCCGTTACGTACCCGCCATAATGAAGTAGCTCCCGCTCAGTTTGAGTGCGCGCCGATATTTGAAGAAGTAAACCTTGCGGTTGACCACAATACTTTATTAATGGATGTGATGAGCCGTGTGGCCAAACGCCATAAGCTGAAAGTTTTGCTGCACGAAAAACCATTTGCCGGCATCAACGGAAGCGGTAAACATAATAACTGGAGCATGGCCACCGATACCGGTGTGAACCTGCTGGCGCCGGGTAAAACGCCGAAGACCAACCTCATGTTCCTTACCTTTTTTGTGAATACTATAAAGGCAGTTCATGATTATGCAGATATTATGCGTGCATCCATCGCTTCCGCACCGAACGATCACCGTTTGGGCGCCAACGAAGCACCGCCCGCCATCATCTCTGTTTTTGTGGGCCAATATCTTTCCAAAGTACTGGCAGATGTGGAAGCCCGTGTGAATACAAAATTTGATGAACAGGACGAAGCCATCCTCAAACTGGATCTTCACAGGAGCATCCCAGAACTGATGCTCGATAATACCGACCGCAACCGTACTTCTCCTTTTGCCTTCACCGGGAACAAATTTGAATTCCGTGCAGTAGGTTCTTCTGCCAACTGTGCCATCTCTATGACCGTGCTGAATACGATCATGGCCGATACACTGAAAAAATTCAAAGCCGATGTGGATGCATTGATCGAGAAAGGTGACAAGAAAGAGATCGCCATCATGCACGTGATCCAGAAATACATTGTGGAAAGCAAAAAAGTATTGTTCGAAGGCGATGGTTACAGCGATGAATGGCACCATGAAGCGGAACGCCGTGGTTTACCCAACCTGAAAACCACACCTGTGGCACTGGATGCCATGGTAACTGAGAAAGCTAAAAAATTGTTTGAGAGCAATGGTGTATACAGCCACTCAGAACTGGAAGCCCGTCATGAGATCGAACTCGAGAAATATATTAAGAAAGTTCAGATCGAAGCGAGGATCATGGGTGACCTTGCCATTAACCATATCCTGCCGGCAGCCATCAAATACCAGAATGAACTGGTGGCGAATGTAAACGGTTTGAAAGCGGCCGGGTTACCGGAATCGGCTTACAAAAGCCAGGTGGATATCCTTGCAGAAGTAAGCAACCATATCCAGGTGATCCATACCAAAGTGCACCAGATGGTGGAAGCGCGTAAGATCGCCAACAACATTGAGAACACACGCACCAAAGCCATCGCCTATGAAAGCCAGGTAAAATCGGCCTTCTTCGACGAGATCCGTTACCATGTTGACAAACTGGAGCACCTCGTTGATGATGAACTCTGGACCTTACCCAAGTACCGCGAAATGCTGTTACTGCGATAAGATACTTTTTGACTTGAGCAACCATGCCCTGTTTCCATTCCTGGAAATGGGGCTTTTTATTGCTGCAACCTTAAAAAAATTTAATCGGGCTGCCGGTAAGATAAAGCCGTCCACCGAAAAAATTATGGGCCCAACCGGAATTGTTCTATTTTTCATTTACTAAAAACATAAAAACTTACCGTATGAAAAAAGTATTTGTATTAATGGCAATAGTGTTGGGTTGCTCTGCTACTGCTGTAATGGCACAGGGTGGCGGTTTCCAGCAGATGACACCGGAACAGCGTATTGCACAAATGAAAGACCTTTTGAAACCACTTAACCTGACAGCTGTACAGCAAGACTCTGTTGTTGCCATCATGATGGACAGATCAATGATGCCACAGAACATGAGGGACATGAGTCAGGAGGAGCGCCAGGCCGCAATGAAAACAATGACTGAAATCAGGACTAAGCGTCTTGAGAAAAACCTTGGTGCTGATCTTGCTAAGAAAGTACTCGAGGCAATGCCAATGCGCGGACCAGGCGGCGGCCGCCCAGGTGGCGGTGGTAATCAGAAATAATTCACCACACAAAATTGTTAAAAGCGTATCTGATTCAGGTACGCTTTTTAATTTTAAGCCAGTTAATACATCTCTATGAAAAAAATTATCGCCCTTGCACTGTTTATTTTTCTTTCTGCAACAGGTATCTCATTTGCACAGGATAACACAACTGTTAAACGTACACCGGAAGAAGAGAAGGAATTGTTTGGGTATTGTGATAAACCGGAAATGATCCGCACCCTGAAGCTGTCACCGGAACAGGTGGATAAGGTTGCGGAAGTGGATCTCTGGGCCAAAAAAGAACAACTCACCATCGACGCGAATACCAATGAACGTTTTGCCACCGCGGGGGAATTGAAACAAGAAGTATTGAAGAAATACAAAGCCTTTCTTTCTGCAGACCAGGCCAAAGCAGTGCTTGATTATAAACGATCTGCTTCCTGCCCCATTACAGAATTAAATGTGAACCACGCGTATGATACCCTTGTACCAGCCCGCGCCCTGCAGCTTTTTAAAACACCCTGGCGCAAATTGCTGATCGAAAAACTGGGGCCGGTTGGAAATGGCAGAATGGCTGATATGCTGTTTGAAGCTGAAGTATGGAAACAGAAAGAATCGCTTACTATTGATAAAATTCCGGTTAGTGATTTTAACCGGATACGTAAAACCGTGGCGTTGTACCAGGAAAGAGACAGGCGTTTTCTCGCAACAGGGATCGGAGCCGACCAGTTAGCCCAGATGATCCAGTTTTTTGAGGAACATCAATTGTATAAGAAGTAAAATGAAAAAGTCAAAAGTCAAAAACGGTTTGTTTTGACTTTTGACTTTTCAATTTTGAATTGCTGATTATTTCATCTTGAAAGTCTCCAGGAACTTCGTGGTAAAATTCCCTTTCCTGAAATCTTCGTTCTGCATCAGTTGCAGGTGAAACGGAATCGTTGTTTTTACCCCTTCAATCACATATTCACTTAATGCACGGTACATGGTATCGATCGCTTCTTCCCTTGTTTGTGCAACGGTGATCAGTTTACCGATCATCGAATCATAGAACGGCGGGATCACATAACCTGCGTATACATGACTGTCGACACGTACACCGTGCCCGCCGGGTGTATGCAATACAGTGATTTTACCCGGAGAAGGGCGGAAATCGTTGTATGGATCTTCTGCATTGATACGGCATTCGATCGCATGCATGGTGGGTTCATAATTTTTCCCGGAGATCTTTTCGCCCATTGCAATTTTGATCTGCTCTTTGATCAGGTCAAAACTCACCACCTCTTCCGTAACACAGTGTTCTACCTGGATACGGGTGTTCATTTCCATGAAATAGAAATTGCGGTGTTTGTCTACAAGGAATTCGATGGTTCCCACACTTTCATAATTGATAGCACTGGCCGCTTTGATGGCCGCTTCACCCATACGCTGGCGCAGTTCGGGTGTCATAAAGGGAGAAGGGGATTCTTCCACGAGTTTCTGGTGACGGCGTTGTATGGAGCAATCACGTTCGCTGAGATGGCAAACATTTCCGTATTGATCTCCGGCAACCTGTATCTCGATGTGACGGGGTTCTTCCACGAATTTCTCCATGTATACACCATCGTTCTTAAAGGCAGCCGCCGCTTCCTGGCGGGCAGTATTGTAGTTTCTCTCTAATTCTGCTTCTTCCCAAACCACACGCATCCCTTTTCCGCCGCCACCTGCAGTAGCTTTGAGGATTACGGGATACCCGATCTCTTTAGCGATCACTTTGGCATCTTCCACACTTTCCAATAACCCCTTACCGCCCGGCACCACTGGCACTCCGGCTTTAATCATTGTATCTTTTGCAGTGATCTTATCTCCCATTTTATTGATCATCTCCGGCGTGGGGCCGATGAACTTGATGCCATGATCGGCACAGATCTGGGAGAATTTGGCATTTTCTGCAAGAAAACCATAACCGGGGTGCACCGCATCCGCGTTGGTGATTTCTGCAGCGGCCATGATATGGGGAATATTCAGGTAAGAGTCGGCGCTGGCCGGTTTGCCGATACAAACAGCTTCATCTGCAAATTTCACGTGCAAACTGTCTTTATCTGCAGTGGAGTACACAGCAACCGTTTTGATCCCCATCTCCCGGCAGGTTCTTATCACACGCAGGGCAATTTCACCACGGTTGGCAATCAGTATTTTTTTAAACATTCGTACAATTTGAAGATTTGAAAATCTGGTAATCTGAAAGTTCTTTTCCGGGAAAGTCAAAGAGAGTTTTCACAACCTGAGATATTCAAAATGACCTTTGCCATTTTAAATTTTCAGATCGTTTGTTTTTCAAATTAACATTATGCAGGTTCTACGAGGAACAGGGGCTGGTCGTATTCCACCGGGCTCGCATCATCCACCAATACTTTTACAATCGTTCCTTTTACTTCTGCTTCGATCTCGTTGAACAGTTTCATGGCTTCAATGATACAAACCACTTTACCCGGTGCGATCTCGGTACCCACTTCAGCGAGTACAGGCTTATCCGGTGATGAACGGCGATAGAAAGTTCCGATCATCGGGCTCTTGATGGTGATAAGGTTGTCGGTTTTTGCGGCCGGGGCTGCAGGCGCACTAGAAGCTGCGGGTGCAGCGGCGACAGGGGCAGGAGCAGGTGCAGCGGCAGTGGTATAAACCTGGGGCTGTGGTGCGGCAACGGTTACCACCTGTTCTTCCTTCTGCTTGATGGTTACCTTACCATCTTTATCTTCAATACTAATCTCACCAATATTGCTTTTATTGATGATCTTGATCAATTCGTGAATTTGCTTTAAGTCCATAAAATGGCAAGTTTTGGGGTGAAATCAGTGTTTTTTGGTCAAATTGAGGGGCAAAATAGCCTTTTTTTGACAAAATCAAGCCTTTTGTGCATTGGCCCGTTTTGCGAAATTAGGGCATTCGGCCGATTCGGGTATTAAAAAGGACGGCATGCCGTCCTTAGTATTGTATCTGGTAAATAAACCAGACTTATTTTTCGTCTTTCACACGCTCTACATAAGAACCATCCTTGGTATTGATGCGGATCCGTTCGCCCTGGTCTACAAAAAGGGGAACCATTACCGTGGCGCCCGTTTCAACGGTTGCTGCTTTCAGGGCACGGGTGGCAGTATCGCCGCGGAGGCCGGGTTCGCAGTAAGTAATCTCAACCACGATCTTCTCGGGCAGTTCGGCACCGATAGGCTGTTCGGTTTCGGTGTTGATGAATACGAACACTTCAGAACCGTCTTTGAGGAACTGGGGGGCATCGATCATTTCTTCTGCAAGCGCGATCTGTTCAAACGTTTCATTGTTCATCAGGTTATAACCTGTATCGTCTTTGTAGAGAAACTGGAACGCTTTTTTCTCAACCCGTACCGGGAAAATATTTTCACCGCTGTTCCATGTTTTCTCGATGGAACGGTTATTGTCTACGCCTTTCAGCTTGGCCCACACTTTTGCGGCTGCGCGTGCTGTTTTGTTTTCTCCGAATTCCACAACGGAATAAAGGCTGCCGTCTAATTTCAGGATCATGCCACGGCTGATGTCGGATGTTGTTGCCATTGTATATAATAGTTTATAAGGTAATGTTCCGCAGAACTGGCGCAAAAGTAGGGATTGCGGGTGAAATCGCCGAATGGCTCATAAAAACAATTACCGCCAAAAGCGCTGAAAATCAATTGCGATAAATCCAAATGTTAAAAAAATCAGAGCAGGCAGGCTGCAAACGTAAAACAGGGGGTATCTAAGTTTCAGTTCAATCCTATTGTATGAAAACATTTTTACGTCTTGCTTTTCTTTCCTGTTTGCTGCTTTTACAAACTGTATTATTCGCCAATACCGTGATCGTAAAAGGAACTGTGAAAGATTCTGCTAACAATTTTTTATCCGGAAGAACCGTAAAGATCTACAGTACCGACAGCACCAATGGCGGTTGCGCATTATATCATACTGTTACCACTAATCCGAACGGGTATTATATAGATACATTAAAATGCACCGGTGATATCCGCAAACTCTATATCATTGTTGAGAACTGCAACGGCACAACGATCAGCCGCGACCCGGCCGTAACTTCTACCGGTGTGGTGGAATGTAACTTTATTATCTGTGCACCGCAACCTGCAACCCTCAGTTGTAAAGCCGCGTTTTCATACACTTCACTTGCAACGGGTGTAAAATTCAATGCCGCAGGTTCTTCAACAGTTAGCGGCGACAGCATCATCAGTCGCACCTGGTTATTCGGCGACAGCAGTACATCGCTTACCGGCAACCAAGTTGACCCCACGCACAACTATGCAAAAGCAGGTATTTACCAGGTATGCCTTACCATCAAAACCAAAAAAGGTTGTGAAAGCAATTATTGCCAGGCAGTAGTATATACACCTGCTTCCAACGATTGTAAAGCAGAAGCCATTTTTACAGCGGAGAAAACGGCCGCAAAACAATTCCGTTTCAACAGCATACAAAGCAATACACTTGCGGGTGACAGCATCTTCCAGCGTATCTGGAAATTCGGCGATGGCAGTTCGCTGGATGGCAACCAGGTAAATCCATTGAAGCAATACAAAGACACAGGTATATACAATGTTTGCCTCACAGTTAAAACAGCAAAAGGCTGCGAGAAGCAATATTGTATGACGATTGTTGTGAAAGATTCCGTAACCATACCAACAACCGGTTGCAAAGCTTTATTCAGTTTTTCGTCTGTTGGCAGAAATGCACAGTTCAACAGCAAGAACAGTATCGCACCCGGCGGCGACAGTATTATCAGCAGGACCTGGTTATTTGGTGATAATACAGCTGCACTCACCGGTAACAGGATCGACCCCACACATAGTTTCAACAAAGCAGGAACTTATACGGTATGTCTTTACATCAAAACCAAAGGTGGCTGTGAAAGTAAAATATGCGCAGAAGTGATTATCCGCGACACATTGCTTACACCCACAAATTGCCAGGCATATTTCACTTACAAGATAAAGGACTCGCTGATCTACTTCAGCAGTGCAGCCTCTAAAGCCACATCCGACAGTGACCAGATTATCAGCAGGACCTGGTATTATACCGGTAGTGGCATTTCCGTATCGCTTGGCGGCAACGTAATTGATACATTTTACAAATTTGCCCAACCCGGCACCTACCCTGTAACACTTGTCGTCAAAACAAAAGCAGGCTGTGAGAGCAGATTTACGGCAAATGTGGTGGTGCCCGCGCCACCTCCGCCGCCAACAGGTTGTAAAGCGTATTTTACATACCAGATAAAAGACTCGGTTATTTATTTCAGCAGCGCGGCTTCTAAAGCTTCATCAGACAGTGATAAAATCATCAGCAGGACCTGGTATTATACAGGAAATGGTGTAGCGGTATCGCTCGGCGGAAATGTGACCGACACTTTCTACAGATTCACAACACCCGGATCCTACCCGGTAACACTTGTCATCAAAACAAAAGCAGGTTGTGAAAGCAAATTTACCGGAACCGTGGTAGTACCTCCTCCGCCAGTGCCTACAGGATGCAAAGCGGTATTTGCGTACACTGCGCAGAACGGCACAGTGAAATTCAACAGCAAGGAATCGAAAGGTGTGAATGAACAGGATACCATCCTCAGCCGTGTGTGGATATTCGGCGACAGTACGGCACCGATGCAGGGCAATATTATTGACCCGACGCATATTTATACAAAGGCCGGGAAGTACACAGTAACGCTGTATATCAAAACCAAATCGGGTTGTGAGAGCAAATACCAGCTGGTGGTTACCATCAACAGTATTGATTGCCCCGTTGATGTGAAGTTCACCACAGAACGCGTTAGTCTTAAAAAGATCCAGTTCAACAGCAGCATGAGCGCAGCATTGCCCGGTGACAGCATCATTCAACGCAACTGGAAGTTCGGCGACAACACAGTTCTTTCCGGCAATGAAATAAAACCATTGAAAGAATTTCCGCTGCTGGGCATCTATAACACCTGTTTACAGGTTAAAACGCTGAATGGTTGCCAGGCGCAGGAATGTAAGCAAGTTATATTACAGGATACTTTGAACAGGCCCCAGGCAAGCAATGATTTTATTAAGATCATTAATATCAATCCCAACCCGGTTATCACAAAAATGATGGCAACGATTTACAGCCGTAATGCGAATGTGGAAGCGGAGATCACCATCTATGATATTTATGGTTTACCCAAGCTTACGCTGAAAAGGTCTTTGTTGCAGGGAAACAATATCATCGAGATCAATTGTGAATCGCTGAGGATGGGTCCTTATTTCCTGACTGTGAGCACAAAAACGAGCGGTAAAGACAGTAAGGCATTCTACAAACTCTGATCAAGGAGATTTATATTCAATAACCAGTATAAAGGGCTGCCACGGGGCGGCCTTTTATCTTTTGGGGCATGTTAAATTCTTATAAAAAGGGGATGTTGCCTAAACCCGGGAACCGTTGAACGGTCTATGATAACAAACACGAACCTAAAAAACAAAACCATGAAAAAGATCGTTTTCACATCCCTTGCAGCACTCATCTTCAGCATTGGTGCAATGGCACAAACCACCAGCCCGCAAACCAGCGACAAAAAAGCGGACATGAAAGACATGCGCAAAGACCTGCGCGACCTGAAAAAAGACAAAGCCGAGCGTCGCAAAGAATTAAAAGAAGGCGACAAAGCAGAAGCTAAAGAAATCAGCAAAGACATTAAAGCGGATAAAAAAGACATCAGGGAAGACGCCAAAGACCTGAAAGCGGATGGCGTAAAACACCCGGTGAAAAGAGCTGAAAAGCAGATTCACAGGGCCAAGAAAAACGGATAGTTTCTGAAATGTGATATGTGTTTGTGAACAGCCGGGCAGTTTACCCGGCTGTTTTTTTTTAGGGATTGTGTAAATTGAGCCGATGAAAAAAACGGTACTGCTTGGATGCGTGATTGTTCTTTGCTTGCTCGCAACGGGGCATGAGTTCTGGCTGCATCCCAATAAATTTTTTTACACAATCCGGGAAACTGCCTGGATCCGTTTCAGGGTCGGTGAAAATTTTTCGGGCGAGAACTGGAAGGGCGACAGCAGTAAAGTGAATGAACTTGTTCACTATTCTCCATCCGGCAATATCGAGTATCTTTCTGAAGGGCATTCATTCAAAAGCGGCGATTCACTGCGATTGCCCTTACCTGAAGAAGGTACCCATATGGTTACATTCCGCAGCAACCAATCTTTTATCAGCCTGGAACCCGAAAAATTCAATCAGTACCTGAAAGAAGAAGGCCTGGATGAGGCATTGCTGTTCCGGAAACAGCAGCATGAAGAAAACAAAACGGGAACGGAACAATACCTGCGCAGTGTAAAAACCATTTTCCAGGTGGGCACTTTCCTTACCGATGCCTGTACAAAAGCAACTGGGTTACCACTGGATATCATCCCCCTGCAAAATCCTTATGAATTGCCGCAAGCAACAACGGGTACCGGTCCTGTAAAAAACAGGTTCCGGGTATTGTTCAAAGGGCAGCCATTGGCAAATGCACTTGTACGGTTCTGGTATGCGGAAAAAGGGAAACCGGTTAAAATGGACAGCGCCCGCACCAATACCCGGGGTTATGTAAATGCCGACCGGAAACCCGGTCCTTTTATGGCCAGTTGCGTGCACATGGTTCCGGCAACGATCCCGGCCGAAGCGCAATGGCAGAGTTACTGGGGCAGTGTCAGTTTTGAATATCCCCAGTTTTTTAACCGGCAGGGTATCCGCTGAGAAAATCCGCAAAGTTTAGGCTGAATAAAAGGTATGGCAACCCTGTTTTGACCTATTTTTGCCGCAAATTTCAAAACAACCGATTCACCATGTCAGTATTAGTGAACAAAAACTCAAAAATCATCGTACAGGGTTTTACAGGTACAGAAGGTACTTTTCATGCAACCCAGATGATTGAATATGGTACCAATGTAGTAGGCGGTGTTACCCCCAATAAAGGCGGAACCACGCACCTTGATAAACCTGTTTTTAATACTGTTTCGGATGCTGTGCGCAAAACAGGTGCGAATGTGAGTATCATTTTTGTTCCACCGGCTTTTGCAGCAGATGCGGTGATGGAAGCTGCTGAAGCAGGTATTGAACTGGTGGTGTGCATCACCGAAGGTATCCCGGTGCAGGATATGGTGAAAGTGAAAAATTACCTGCTCGGAAAAAATACAAGACTGGTTGGCCCCAACTGTCCAGGTGTGATTACTGCAGGTGAAGCCAAAGTAGGCATTATGCCGGGATTTATTTTTAAACCGGGACGTATCGGCATCGTTTCAAAAAGCGGTACGCTTACCTACGAAGCTGCTGACCAGGTTGTGAAAGCTGGTTTGGGTATCAGTACAGCGATCGGTATCGGCGGCGATCCCATTATCGGAACCACTACCAAAGAAGCGGTTGAAATGCTGATGAATGATCCTGAAACCGATGGTATCATTATGATCGGCGAGATTGGTGGAAGCATGGAAGCAGATGCTGCCCGTTGGATCAAAGAGAATAAAAAGAAACCGGTAGTGGGATTCATTGCAGGGCAGACAGCACCTCCCGGCCGCAGGATGGGACATGCCGGCGCGATCATTGGCGGAGCAGATGATACAGCCGCTGCTAAAATGAAGATTATGGCCGAATGCGGTATCGATGTTGTGGCAAGCCCCGCAGATATCGGTAAAACCATGGCTGCCGCTTTGAAATAATAATAAAGGATATAAATAAGACAGATCCCGGCCAACCGCCGGGATTTTTTTTGCCTTACGGGAAGAAAGCGGTCTTTCATGAAACGGATGCAATTTTTTGTTAATCGGTATTAACTTGTGTGTAATAACCCGTTTCTTGCATCCTCCCTGCATACCAACCACAAAATCGGTTCATGAAAAAAATAGCTGCATCCGTTTTTTTGCTGATCACTTCCTGCACTACCCTATTTGCCCAAACAGAAGATACCCTGTATAAAAAATACTGGCTCGAAATTGATACACTTGTTGCCAAAAAAAACCTGACCAAAACCGCGCTTGAAAAAACGGTATCGCTTTTTGCAAAAGCAAAAAAAGAACAGCAACCCGCCCAGCAGGTAAAAGCACTGCTGTACCGTTTCTGGCTCGAAAGAAATATTCACAGCGAAACGATTAACCCATTATACGATACCATCCGAAATGAACTGAAACAAAGCAAAGACCCTGCGCAAAAAGCCGTACTGCATGCACTTCTCGCCAGGTTGTACCGGGAATATTTTATGATGAACCTGTCCCGTTTGTACCCGAGAGCAAATGTTCATTCTGCCAATGAGGATATAGAGACCTGGGGCATGCAGGATTTTGCAGAAAAAATTGCTGCCGAATACAGGCTTTGCCTGACTGATGTATCTCTATTGCAATCGGTACCTGTTACAAATTATTCGGCCATTATCATTCAGGGTACATCAGGGTACCAGCACAAAACCCTTTACGACCTGCTGATCCAGGAAGCGCTGGAATATTTTACCAGGGAAGAAATTTATATAAGCCGCGCTGTAAACACATTTGTGATAACCGATCCTGCCGCATTAGCAGGCATCGATAAATTCTGCAAAGCATCTTTTACTGCGAAAGACAGCAGCTCGGCAAAATGGATCAGCCTGAGATTGTTTCAGCAACTGGTTTCCTTCCATCAAAAAGACAAAGACCCCAATGCCTTGATCAGGGCAAACCTTTTCAGGCTGAACTGGGTGTATTCAGGATGCCAGATACCCGACAGGGAAATATTATACCAGAAAGCATTGCACGAACTGACAGACCGCTACCCGGCAGCCTCTGAAATAACAGCAGCCTGGTATCTCATTGCGTTGAATGAAGCGAACCATGCAGAACAATACCGCCCTTATGGCGACAGCACTTACCGGTTAGGATATCTTACCGCCGAAAAGATCATCAGCCAAACGCTGAAAGCACATAAAACAGAGAATGAAGGCACCCGTTACCTGCGCAACCTGCTTTCGAAAATACAGGCCCGCTCTGTGAGCAGTGAAGCGGAGCGGATCAATGTTCCGGGTAAACCTTTTCGTGTACTGGTAAAGTACAGGAATATCGATACGGTGTATGCACGGATCGTGGCAACCACACAAACACCTGCAAACCCCTATGATTTTGAAGAATTGCGCAGATCCGTTTTGGCAGGAAAAACGATCCGTGAATTTCAACAGTTATTGCCGGGCGCGGCAGATCATCAGCCGCATGCTGCTGAAATAAAAATAGACGCATTGCCGGTGGGAGAATATGCATTGATCCTTTCGGAGAAAGCCCCGATGAACGACAGCGGGGCAAGGTTGTCCATTCAAAGTTTCGCAGTTACCAATATCGCATACTTCAACAGCCGGAACGATTTTTTTGTGGTTGAAAGAACCAGTGGCAAACCCATACAGGATGTGAAAGTGCGGATTATCAAGCAGGTGGTGGTAAACGGGAAACAGAGATTTGTGTATGACACGATCGCCACGAGATATACAGATAAAAACGGTCATTTTTATTTTGAACCCAATACGCCAGGCGCCAGTTATACCTATTTATTCGATTACCGGAACGATCATTTTAATACCCGTATGCCGAGATACCTCAATGCTTCTGCACCAGGTATAACGGGATCCGTTCCGATGTCACCGGATGCAGCAGCGATGTTTGAAAAACAAATGAGCCGTATTTACTTTTTTACCGACCGCGCCATTTACCGGCCGGGACAATGGGTGTTTTTTAAAGGGATCGGGATTACCAGGGATGCGAAAAACCAAAAGAGCAGGCTGATAACGGACAGGGATTCGGGATGGGTTGTATTGCTGGGTGCGAACCGTCAAAAAATCGATTCAATCAAAATTGCATTGAATGATTTCGGTTCTTTCGCAGGGAAATTCAGGATACCTGAAAAAATACTTACGGGTTATTTTTCCATCGAGTACAGGAAATATAACAACTATTCAAGCACCGGGTTTTCTGTAGAAGAATATAAACGCCCGAAATTTTCCATATCAATGGATCCAGTGAAGGGATCATACCGGTACAACGACAGTATAACCGTTAGTGGTAATGCCATTTCTTTTTCCGGCAACATGATTACGGGTGCAAAACTCAGTTACAGGATTTCGAGAAATACACGCATTACGGCTTTTGAGACCCTGCGCCACCCGTATCAGCAATTCCCGCAAAGAGAAATTGCCTTTGGTGAACTGAAAACTGATGAGCAGGGCAAGTTCCGTATTCGTTTTAAAGCCGCTGCTGAAGATATCAGCAGCCATGAAGGAAACCCGGTTAGCGATTTCACAATACATGTGGAAGCCACCGATCTTAACGGTGAAACACATTCGGCAGATACAAGGGTTACTGCGGCTTTTTCATCTCTTCAGTTATTCATTCCTACTCAGCTGACAAATGATGCCGACAGCCTGAAAAAAATATTTGTAAGCACCCGTAATTATTCAAACCAGCCTGTTGCTGCAAACGTGCATATCAAAATCTCTGCGCTGTTAAGTCCATCAGTTGCATACCGCAGCCGTTACTGGCAAAGGCCCGATCAGTTCCTTTATACAAAAGCGCAATACAGCCAGGACTTTCCGACCGATGTGTACGACAATGAAGCAGATTATCAAAACTGGCCAAAGGGCAAAACAGTGGCCGAGGGTATGGTTGCAACAGCGAATGAGAAATTCTTTTCCCTCTCAAATCTCACGCTTGATGCCGGGTATTATAAAATAGAAGCAAGTACCATCGATTCATTTGGCGAAAAAATCACGCAAACCGGTTACTGCATTTTATACAGTGTAAGAAACAAACAGATGGCGGCGCCAGCCGGAAATTTCTGTGCCTCAAATTCACAGGCAACGGTTGCCGGATCAAACGCTGTTTTTTATACAGGCAGCAGCGCCCCTGAACTTTTTGTCATCGCCACCACCGATCCAACCGGTGCAAAAGCCACTTATGCGGTAACAAAACACCAAAAGGGTTTACGCAGCATTGAAATAAAGGCGGCAGAAACCGGCAGCGGGCAGCTGGGTATTACAGAAGCCTATGTGTACGACAATCGTTTTTATACAAACCCGTTTTTTGTATTTATCAAAAAAAATAAAAAGATCAATCTGCGCTACAGCAGTTACCGGAACAAAACCGAACCCGGCAGTAAGGAAACCTGGACCATTCACGTAGAAGGAAGTGAAGGCGGGAAATTGGCAGCGGAAATAATGACGGGTATGTATGATGCATCGCTTGACCAATTCAGGCCAAACAACTGGGTACCCCCCTATTTAGAAACGAATTCTTTTCAGCAGGCATCGTTCAACGCTTATGATGATTTCATGAAATCATTCAGTGTTGGTAATGATAACCGTATGAATATTTTTTCCGAAACAGAACCTTCTACCAATAACCGGCTCACAGCAAACGGCGGGGAACTCATCATCCGGGATCTTACACAATGGATAAAAGATTCTGCATTTGTAAAGACAAGAAAATGGGATGGCAATGTTCAAAAAATACTGGAGACAGTAACCATCAAAGACGAAGAATTGCTTTCGATCTCACGTAAACCGGGCGTTATGCTGAGGGGTAATATCCCAGAGGGTACATTCAGCGGTACGCTGGCCGGGAATGCAACAGATTATTCATTCAGTGCAGCTGCCAAAGACAGCAAAAAGTTTTTCGGATCGGATGAGCTTTTATATGATAAAGTATATACAAATGCTAGCAACTCTGTTCGTATACAAGGAAATGGTGCTGTTGAAATAGCCGCAATAAGAAGAGATTTTTCTGAAACCGCTTTCTTCCTCCCGCAGGTCTATGCCGATTCCGCAGGCAATTATCAATTCAGTTTCACCATGCCCGAAGCCATCACAAAATGGAAATGGCTTACCATGGCACATACAGCCAACCTGGATTTTGAAACTGTAACACAGGAGATCGTTACCCAAAAAACACTGATGGTACAACCCAATGCACCGCGTTTTGTAAGGGAAGGCGATGCGTTCGAATTCAGCGCCAAACTGGTGAATGCAGGCGACAAAGAACTCAGCGGTCAGGCCACACTGGAACTTGTGGATGCAGCCACCGGTGCATCGGTGGATGGCTGGTTCCAGAATGTATTCCCGGCGCAATATTTTACCGCAGAGGCCGGGCAAAGCACTGTTGTAAAATTTCCCATACAGGTTCCGTATAGTTTTAACCGCACACTTACCTGGCGCGTTAAAGCGGTTGCCGGCAATTTCAGCGACGGCGAAGAAAACAGTTTGCCGGTTCTTACCAACCGCATATTGATAACCGAAAGCATGCCACTGTATCTTTCACAGGATACCACACAGCATTTCATTTTCGAAAAATTAAAGAACAATACCAGCGAAAGCCTTACACATGAAGCCGTAACCGTTGAATTCAGTTCCAACCCGGCATGGTATGCCGTGCAATCGCTCCCCTACCTGATGGAATATCCTTATGAATGTGCCGAGCAAACTTTTAATCGTTTTTATGCCAATACTCTGGCTGCCTGGCTCGTAAACAAAAACCCTTCGATCAGGAAGGTTTTTGAAGAATGGAAAAAGGACGGTTCCGCATCAAAAAGCCCGCTTGCAAAAAATGAAGAACTAAAACAGGTGCTGCTCCGGGAAATGCCCTGGGCACTCGAAGCAGCTTCAGAAGAAGAACAGAAAAAAAAGATCGCCCTGCTCTTTGATCCAATAAGGATTGCATCTGAAACCAACGCAGCGCTGGCAAAACTGAAAGAAATGCAATTAACCAACGGGGCGTTTAGCTGGTTCAAGGGTGGATATGAAGATGCATTTATCACAAACTATATTCTTACCGGTATGGGCAAACTGGTAAAACTGGGTGCTTTGATCCCCGAAAAAGAAACCTTGCTGAAATCGATGGCAGAAAAAGCCCTTTTATATCTCGATACAAAACATACAGAACAATATGCTGTCTTACAAAAAAACAAAGCCGGCATCAAAGAGCAAGTGTCTTTTTCCCATGATATCCATTACCTGTATATGCGGAGTTTTTTTAATAGCATCCCTTTAAAAAAAGAAAACCTTGAAGCCTGGCAATACAGTTACAACCAGGCGCGCATCAATTGGGTAAAATTAAATACATATGAAAAAGCATTGCTCGGCTTGGCATGCTGGCGCAATGGCGATAAAGCATTCGTAACTGCGGATATTGTTCCGGCTTTATTGGAAAATACGGTTGCAGGAAATGAAACGGGCCTGTACTGGAAAAATGCCTATACCTGGTCATGGTACGAATCGCCGGTGGAACACCAGTCGGCCATGATCGCTTTTTTCAGCGAGATCAACCGGGAGAAAAAAGAAGCCCCTCTCACCAAAAATATCGATGCCATGAAAACATGGCTCGTCCTGAACAAACAAACCAATCACTGGAAAACCACCATCGCAACCGCAGATGCCTGCTATGCACTGTTGCAATCCTGGGGCGATTGGTTGACCGCAAAGAAAAATGTGGAAATACAGGTCGGGAAATCATCTATCAGCAATACCAAAGAAAATACAGAAGCCGGCACTGGTTATTTCAAAAAAAGATTTGAAAATAAATTTGTAGATAACAGCATGGGCGATATTACAGTTACTGTACAGAGCCATGCGGCTGACAAAACAAAACCGAACAGCAGCCCATCCTGGGGTGCCGTGTACTGGCAGTATTTTGAAGAGATGGATCGCATCTCTGCAGCGGCTTCGCCCCTTTCCATCACCAAAAAAATATTCATTGAAAAAAATACAGGTAAAGGCCCGGTACTCTTTGCTGTAACGGAAGGAAATGAATTAAAAGCAGGCGACAAACTCGTGATAAGACTTGAACTGCAGAGCGACAGGGACATGGAATACCTCCACCTCAAAGACCTACGTGCTGCGGGTATGGAACCCCTGAATGTACTGAGCGGGTACAAATGGCAGAACGGTTTGGGCTACTATGAAAGTACCGGTGATATAAGCAGTAATTTTTTTATTCCTCAGCTGAAAAAAGGGCGTTATGTATTTGAGTACCCTGTGTACCTTACCCATAGTGGTGATTTTATGATGGGCATTGCCAGCATACAAAGTATGTATGCACCTGAATTCAATAGCCACTCTGCTGCCATGAAATTACACGTTGGAAACTAAGCTTCGTTTTTTTACAGCATCTTTACAGCGATGAAGGTGGATTATCTGATAGTAGGCCAGGGCATTTGCGGGACTTTTCTCAGCCATGCTTTACTCCAATCGGGCAGGTCGGTTCTCGTGATCGACGAAAGCAAACCATTCACATCATCAAAAGTGGCGAGCGGCGTCATCAATCCCATCACCGGCAGAAGAATGGTGCGTACCTGGGAGATCGAAAAGATCATGCCATTTGCAGTTGCACAGTACAGGGAAATGGAACAGTTGCTGAATGCGTCGTTTATCCGCCAATGCAATATCCTCGATTTTCATCCCACGCCGCAAATGGTGCTGGCTTTCCGTGAAAGGCAACCGGAAGAAAAAGATTTCTTACGATACACTGATGACCCTGCACATTGGCAGCAGTATTTCAATTTTGATTTTACGATCGGCGAGATCGATCCTTGCTGGCTGATAGACCTGAATGCGTTGCTCGGAAAATGGCGGCAATACCTGCGTGATCAGCAATGCCTGCTGGAACAAAGATTTGAATTATCGGGAGCCGCGGTCAGTGAGGATAAAATTTTGTATGAAGAGATAGAAGCAGGCAAAATTTTTTTCTGCGACGGTGTGGAAGGTTTTCTCAATCCTTATTTCAAACAGCTCCCTTATGCACGCAACAAAGGCGAAGCCATTATCGCTGAAATAAAAGATCTACCGCGGCAACACATTTTCAAGCAAGGCATCTCCCTCGTTCCCTGGAAAGAAGATCATTTATGGTGGATCGGATCAACCTATGAATGGGATTTTACCGATACCAAACCTACTGATGCATTTCGTAATAAAGTAAAGCAGCAACTGGATCACTGGCTCAAACTTCCGTACCAGGTCGTAGATCATTTTGCAGGCGAACGGCCGGCGAATATGGAGCGGAGGCCTTTTGCCGGTCTGCATCCTGTAATGCCATCTGTGGGTATCCTCAACGGGATGGGCACAAAGGGCTGCTCGCTCGCTCCTTATTTTGCGCATGAACTCGCCGCATATCTTGTACAGGGTACGCCGATCACAGCACAGGCCGATGTTCAGCGGTTCCGCAGGGTGTTGTCGCGCTGAAATCATTTCTTTATTTTCTCCGGCAGCAGTTTTTCATGGCATCGCCTGTTGCGTCGCAGTACGTTTGGCTGCATGTTTTCATGGTGGCATTTCTGCAATAATTTTTCGTTATTAATTCAGGCGGCTTCTTAATATTGTACCGTTTCTTAAATAAATCCAGCAATATGGCAGACAGCAATCCCGCATCCGCTGCAAACGAAACCTATGTGATCCCGCTACGGTACCGTAAAATGGAAAACCTGCATATTGTTTTCTGGCTCTTTAAAGATGTTTCCTGGTGCATGGTATGGCGGCCACTCGGCATCGCAATGATCTTTCCCACCCTGCTCATTTCAATTGTGATCGCGTGGCGAACGAGGCAGTATATGTCTGAATTATGCCACAATCTCGCTATCACCATCTGGATCAGCGCCAACTCGTACTGGATGATCAGCGAGTTCCTGCATTTTGATACCGATCCCTTATTCGGCGAATACACGTACAAACACCTTGCACTGATCCCCTTTGCAATTGGTTTGCTGATACTGGGTTTCTATTATCTCATCTGGAAGCCCCGTCACAAGGACGAACTTGAAACGATGTAGCAAAATTGCCGGAAATAGAAGCATTTTACCGTTCATCAGGCAACGAATCATTTAAAGGGAGCGGGATTGATTACGAATGATTTGCGGGGGAAATTGAGGTTGAATTATTTGAATTTTCAATCAAAAGACGCTGCAATTCATTCCCAGATTTCAGATACTCCAAAAGTTTCGCTTGCAACTCCTTTGAAAAAAGATGGTCGTCAAGCGCAGCATTCGGAATATATCTATTGTGCAACGTCTTATTATCCAAATTCTTATACCCAACTTCATTACCCATTTCCCGAAGCAAATCCCAATATAAAGCCTCTTGTTTATTATAATCTTGTTGTCCCTCCGGTACAGATAGTTCCTCTCTATACAAACGATATTTTTCCAATACAATCTTTTTACCCCGATAGAAAATTTCAACCATATTCAAATCTTCAATCTTTGCTTGAGTTTGCACAATCCAATTAAATTGACCCAGGTAATCCGGCGCAAACTGACCCACAATTCCTCTGGCGTAAACTTGCATAGTTCTTTTATCTCTTCTCTTGCT
>SAIX01000069.1 GCA_004028765.1 Chitinophagaceae bacterium
TCACGCTGGTTTGTTCATTCCTGGTAACATGGCTGGGATTACCCGTTATCTACTTATTATTCAGCCGTAAAGCCGGTATAGCCTCGAAAATAAAAAACACCCGGCCACATTCAGTACACAACCAGCGCTGGGTAGGTTTTTTCATCCGCCGGCCGGTCATCAGCTTTGTAATATTGATCGGGCTGATTGTTTCCATTGTGCGGGTGTATCCAAAACTGGAAACCGGTTTTCTTCCGGAAATGGACGAAGGAAGTATCGTACTTGATTATAATTCGCCCCCCGGCACGTCGCTGGAGGAAACAGACCGGATGCTCCGCGAAGTAGAAAAAATCATTGTACAAACACCAGAGGTTGCCGCATACAGCCGGCGCACCGGTACACAAATGGGATTTTTTATTACCGAACCCAACAGGGGTGATTACCTGATTCAACTCAAGAAAAAGCGCGACAGGTCAAGTGATGATGTAATCAGCGATATCCGCAAAAAGATCGAATCTTCACAACCTGCCCTTCGTATTGATTTTGGAATGGTGATTACAGATATGCTCGGCGACCTGATGACATCTGTTCAGCCCGTTGAAGTGAAAATTTTCGGGAACGATCAAATACAGCTTCAGCAATTATCCAAACGTGTTGCGGCTATCGTTTCAAAAGTGGAAGGTACCGCAGATGTTTTTAACGGCATTGTTATTGCAGGCCCTTCTGTACAGGTTGATCCCAATTACAGAACCCTTGCACAATATGGCATCACCCCGGCAAACCTGCAGTTTCAGCTACAGTCATCACTCGAAGGAAATGTCGCCGGTACGGTGTACGACAAAGATCAGCTGACCAATATCAGGTTGGTGTATCCGGGAAGTAAAAAAGTAAGTGTGGCTGAAATCCAGAAACAACCTGTTTTCCTTCCCAATGGCCGCCTGATGCCCATCGATCAGCTCGCTGCGGTACATCTCACGACAGGCGAAGCAGAAATAGAACGTGAGGACCTTCAATCGATGGGAGTGGTAACCGCAAGACTGGAAAACCGTGACCTGGGATCTGTCATAAAAGACATACAAAATACCGTAGGAAATAATATCCAGCTACCGCCCGGCTATGCGATCGTGTATGGTGGCGCTTATGCAGAACAGCAGCAATCGTTTAAAGAGTTATTGATGATATTGATCACATCGAGCCTGCTTGTGTTCGGGGTCATCCTTTTTCTTTTTAAAGATTTTCGGATAGCATTGGTGATTTTACTCGTGGCTGTATTGGGTATCAGCGGAAGCTATCTTGGATTGTTTTTCACACATACCGCTCTAAACGTAGGAAGTTATACAGGCCTTATCATGATTGTGGGGATCATCGGGGAGAATGCCGTATTCACTTTCCTGCAGTTCAAGGAATCATATCGGGAAACCAATCAGGTAGATGAAGCGATTATTTATGCAATTTCAACCCGATTGCGTCCTAAGTTGATGACAGCATTAGGCGCCATTATCGCTTTGCTACCGATCGCGCTCGGAATCGGCACAGGTGCACAACTTCATCAGCCATTGGCAATAGCGGTAATCGGAGGGTTTGTAATCGCTTTACCCCTGTTGTTGATTGTATTACCGAGTTTAATACGGGTAGTCTACAGGCGCAGGTCACCTATCGCATAAAATTTTTGTGAAAATCAACCGCCAGGTTGTTAGCCCCGCCTTACAAAGCGGGGTTTTTCGCACCCGGGCTTTTATTAATTTTTATTACCGGTCTAAATACCCATCCCTGGCTTTATAAATTCAGATTCTCTTCAGAATGCGCTGATACATTTAAGTCTTAAATCAGTACAATGAAAAATACACTGTCAACACTTCTGGGTCTGTCTATATGCATGGCCGGTTTCTCACAATCCGGGTACAAACTCGTCAACACCTATCATATCGCCAGTCCGGGTGGCTGGGATTACCCCGCATGTGATGCCGTAAATAAACGGCTGTATCTGTCGCATGGTAACCAGGTCAACATCCTGAATGCCGCTACCGGCGATTCGGTGGGAGTGATCAGCGGTACACAGGGGGTTCATGGCATCGCTTTCGATAATGCATTAAATAAAGGATATACCAGTAATGGGCGGTCAAACAGCGTTACGGTATTCGACCTGAAATCGGGCACAATTCTCGGACAAATTAGTGTCGGGAAAAACCCTGACTGGATTATGTATGATGAAGGCACAAAAAAAATAATTACGAGCAATCATACCGGTGGCGATATTTCTGTTATCGACCCGGTAAATGATAAAGTGGTTTCAACAGTTTCGCTCGACGGCGCCAAACTGGAAACCATCGTAAGTGATGGTGCAGGTAAGCTGTTTATTAATGCAGAAGATAAAAACGAGATCGACGTAGTGGATCTTGCATCGGGAACAGTACAGGCGCACTGGCCGCTGGGGGCAGAAAGCCCAACTGGTTTGGCAATTGATACCAAAACAAAGCGGCTGTTTTCTACCTGTGATAAGGAACTGGTGGTAATGGATGCAACGAGTGGAAAGGTTGTTACCAAAGTCCCGATTGGCAGTGGATGCGATGGGGCTGCCTTTGATCCGGATAATAAAATAATATTTACGTCCAATGGTGAAGGAACCATAACAGCGGTAAAGGAAGTGTCGAAAGACGAATACAAGGTGATTGAGACAATTCCGACAAAGCGGGGTGCAAGAACAATTGCCATTGATCCATATACGCACACACTATTCCTGCCAACTGCCGACTACGAACCATTACCGGCAGATGCACCTAAAAATGCAAGACCCAGGATGATCAGTGGATCTTTCCAGGTACTTGTACTGAAAAAATAGGGTTATATCATTTGTAAAAAGTACTGTGCGGTAAACGGTACAGTACTTTTTATATTCAATCTTATCCCGTTTTTTTAAAACGTAAAAGGGGCATCTGATTGCTTCAGAATATTTTCAGAATCGTTCAATAGATTTGTCTTAACCAAAAAAAATACCATGA
This sequence comes from Chitinophagaceae bacterium, assembly GCA_004028765.1. Taxonomy (GTDB): domain Bacteria; phylum Bacteroidota; class Bacteroidia; order Chitinophagales; family Chitinophagaceae; genus Sediminibacterium. Next base: position 2,979 of record SAIX01000069.1, read on the forward strand.
AAAAATTATTTACCCTTCCAGCTGTATTTGCGGTATGTATTCTTTTTGCTCAAACCAAAAGCAATGCCCCCGAAGCTGTAAAAAGCGCATTTGCCAAAGCTTTTCCCGGCGCCAGCAACGTGAAATATGAAAAAGAAGATGGCAACTTTGAAATCAGTTTTAGTCAGAAAGGAAAAGATATGTCAGCTGTTTATGATGCCAAAGGTGGTTTACTGGAAACGGAAGAATCCATTAAAGCAGATCAGCTACCTGCCGCCGTGATGCCTTATTTTAATGCACATTACAAAGGGGTAGCGATCAAAGAAACCGCGAAGATTGTGAACAACAAAGGAGTTATAACCTATGAAATCGGCACCAAAGGGAAAGACATCCTGTTCGATGCAAATGGTAAGTTTTTAAAAGAAGCAAAAGACTAATCTCCTTCGTGGTGCCAGTTTTTAATTTGCCCGGAGGTGCAGATCTGCACCTCCATTTTTTTAACCAACCCTGCCTTCCTATTGTAAACTTTCTCCTGTTCAGCATTTCCATATAATTTCACAGATATCCTACATTCGTATCACGGCTATCAGAAATACAAGTAACAATCTGTGATCAGCATCGTCATACCCACCTACAATGAATCGGCAACAATTACAGAGCTGATTCATCATTTACAGGCAGAAGATTCGGGACTGGTCAGTGAAATCATTGTATCTGACGGAGGAAGTACCGATGATACTGCAGCACTTGCCACCAATGCAGGCGCTGTGGTTGTACAGTCGCCGGTAAAAGCAAGGTCTGCACAAATGAATTATGGTGCTGCAAGGGCCACCGGAGAAGTTCTATATTTTGTACATGCCGACACATTGCCTCCCCGGAATTTCAGCAGGGATATATTGGAACAAGTAGCAAAAGGAAAAGCCATCGGGCGTTTCTGTACGCGTTTTCGAAGCAATCTTTTATTGCTCCGGTTCAATGCTTTTTTTACCCGTTTTGATCTTTTTGTATGTTACGGGGGTGACCAGACGCTTTTTATCAGCAGGGAGCTTTTCTGCAGCCTGCAGGGGTATGATGAAAACATGCGGATCATGGAAGAATATGATCTCACCACCCGGGCCCGTAAACAATCGGCCTATGGTATCATACACAAACCTGTGTTGATATCGGCACGGAAATATGAAACCAACAGCTGGTGGCAGGTGCAAAAAGCCAATTATACTGTTGTCCGCATGTATCGCAAAGGTGCGTCACAGGAAGAAATGGTGGATACTTACCGCAAAATGCTCAATTACCGTTGAACAAAAATCTTGCAGTTACTGTTTTTCGTAATTGATCCAAACAAGTTTATCTTGGAAATCATCACGGGTATTCAACAAGTGGGCATCGGTGTCGCCGATGCAGATGAAGCCAAACATTTATACAAAGATCTCTTTGGCATGAATGTTCTCATTTTTGACGATCAAGCCACGGCAACGCTAATGACCGCTTACACGGGCTCGAGAGCAGAACAGAGAAGAGCTTTGCTTACCATTAATATGCGCGGGGGCGGTGGTTTTGAAATATGGCAATTCACCAGCCGTAAACCCAGTGTTCCTCCCTCGAGGCCAAAGGCAGGCGATACAGGTATCTTTGCAATCAAAATAAAAACACCTGATGCAGAAAAAGCCTACCGGCATTTCTCTGGCTTTTCCGGTATAGAAGTATCGCCTGTCAAAAAGAATTCCGAAGGGATGGCTTATTTCTGGCTTACCGATCCTTATGGGAACCTGTTTCAGATAATACAGGCAGGTGACTGGTTTCAGCATAACAGCAATATCTGCGGTGGTGTTTGCGGGGCGGTGATCGGCGTAAGCAATATGGACCGGGCATTGGGTTTTTATAGAAGTGTCCTGGGTATATCACATACTGTCAGGGAGTATACAGGTCCAGCCGGGGATATCCCCGGTGAAGAAAACGGAACCGCATTCTTTCACCGGGTTGTTCTGCGAAAACCGACGGGCAGGTGTGGCGCGTTCAGTAAATTATTGGGATCGGTTGAAATAGAATTGATACAATGTATCAGCCGGAAGCCCGATAAAATTTTTCACAACCGTTACTGGGGCGATTGCGGTTTTATCCATCTTTGTTTCGATGTATTACAGATGTGTACACTGAAAGAAACGGCCGCAGCCGCGGGATATTATTTTACTGTGGACAGTGCGGACTCCTTCACAATGGGCGATTCGGCAGGCAGGTTTTGCTATGTGGAAGACCCGGACGGTACACTGATTGAACTGGTTGAAACACATAAAGTGCCGATACTGAAAAAGGCGGGATGGTACATCAACCTCCGGAAAAGAAAAAACCAGCAACCGCTTCCGGACTGGATGATCAGGCTGCTGGCCTTAAAAAAAGTCAGTTAGGAAATCCATTAGCTTTAACAACAACCACCGCCATCATAGAACCAGGTGGAGGGTGAGATAAAAATATCGTTCCTTCCAAGGGCTTGCAGGTTCGCTGCTGTTTTATCACATACTGCCAGTGGCTGATTGTACATCAGCACATGTCCTTTCTCATCATCAAAATACGCATCTGATCCAAAATAAATTGCCGTCTTGCCGGTAAATATACATGGCCCATCTCCAGGCATCGGGTCCTTGATGGCGCATACTTCCACGCTTTCAATATAAAGCAGTTCAGGTGTATCGTAATGGCCGGGGTCAAGAATACGGTAAGGTCTTTTTGCTCTTACTTCCACTGTCCCAAAACCAACCGATGTAATCAATGCGAGGTATTCCTGTAAAGGCAGCGCCCCGCTTAAACACAGCGCCCTTAGTCTTTCATCGTTTTGCAATGATACCGGTATCCGCTGCTCACAGGTAGGATCGCTCAACACCAGGCGGCCCCGTGGTTTTAATACACGGTACATTTCCCGGATGGCTTTTGTAAGTTCTTCGTGTTTGAAAATATTAAACAAACAATTCTGTGCGGCAATGTCCATACTACTGTCTTCCAATGGAAGGTGCAAGGCGTCGCCTTTGCGCAGGGATACAAATTCAGAGCGGAACCAGGGATTCAGTTCCTCTGCCAGTTTCATATTTTCTCTTGATGCCTGCAGCATTTCATCCACAATGTCTACTCCCACCACACCTTGGGGTTGCCTGCTGAAGTAAGCGAATTGCAGCAGCTCCATTCCTCCACCTACGCCTACATATACAATACGCGGATCGTTTACCAGGTCGCGCGGGTTAACTGTACTGCCGCAACCATAATTCATGTCGAGCATTTTTTGTGGCATCGTTAAACCCGGTAATTGCCATACTGGTGTTGTGGTGCAGCAAAGACCCACCTGTGGGGTCTCTGCAGCTTCTTTATAAACATTAATAGTGGTAGTGAGGTAACTCATGCTATTTATTTTATGATGGATTGTTTTTATTGATAAACTGTTTCCAGTCTTCTTCCGTATCAATATCCCGAAGTGTTTCCAATTGCCGGAACCTGAGCTGTTGGTTTATTATATCCTCCATTGTGAGCTCAAATACCTGTGGGGTGCTCCAGGGTTTATTGAGAAACAGATACGGGTTGGGTTTTTTCATCCCCAAGAGGTAATAGCCCCCGTCGGCGGCAGGGCCGATCACAACATCGTTTTGTGCCAATGCATCAAATGCAAACCTGAGCAAAGCTTCGGTAATATCCATGCAATCGCTACCGATAATGCAGACAGATGTATAACCAAGTGCAAATACCCATTCAAAAGCGTGCTGCATCCTTGCGCCAAGGTCCCGCCCCTGTTGCGCTGCTTTGCGGTAATCGTTATTCTCCCATATATCATTATGGCTGATTTCATCTGCATAAAAAACAAACTTTCCGCAGGGCAACTGCCGGGTAACTGCATGGGTATGCGACAACAACTCCCGGTAGACAGCCGTTGCGGTTTCATTACCCACCGTGGCTGCGAGCCGGGTTTTTACTTTACCCGGTACCGGGTTTTTTACAAATATGATCAATGCTTCTTTCATAGTTATTCAGCTACCGTACCACCGCAACTGCTGCCTGCACCGGCAGTACATCCATAACAATGCTGGTTGATCACGATGGATCTTTCTGCCATGGCTTTGGCATCGAAACCTGATATGTGCTGTGCGTCTGTACAGCTTACGCGCAAATCCAGCATCTGGTTAAAATCACAATCATACAAATAACCATCCCAGCTCACCGACACAGTATTCCTGCACATCACCATCCTGGCTGCAGCAGGGTTAAATGCCTGGATAAGTTTTTCCATGTAGCGCTCATAATTGCCGCTTACCAGCAGGTAATCGAGATAACGGCTGATGGGCATATTTGTAATGGCGTACAATGCATTAAACCGGATGCCATATTCTTTTGCAAGCGCTGTTTTGTATTCCTGTTCCAAGGTGGCCTGTGATGGAGGAAGAAATGCACCCGCCGGATTATACACCAGGTTTAATTGCAGGCCTGTATCCGGCAGGCCATACCCCACCGCGTTGAGCATCTGCAATGCCTTGATGCTGTCTGCAAAAACACCGTCGCCTCTTTGCCGGTCGGTTCTGTCCTGTGTATAGAAAGGCAGCGAAGAAACAACTTCCACACCGTGCATTTTATAAAATACAGGAAGGTCATTGAACCGTTTATTTGCAAGCAGTATGGTAAGGTTACAACGTACGATGATATGCCTGTCCAGTTCTTTTATTTTTTCTACAAACCACCTGAAATCAGGATTAAGCTCGGGTGCCCCCCCGGTGAGGTCTACCGTAACGAAGGTGGGGTTTTCTGCCAGTACTTTCAGGCATAATTCCATGGTATCCCTCGTCATGATTTCTTTGCGGTCGGGCCCTGCATCCACATGACAGTGTTTGCATACCTGGTTGCACATTTTACCCAGGTTCACCTGTAATATTTCAGCGGCCCGTGGTTGCAGTGGAAATAAACCGATCTTTTCCAGCTTCTCACTGAACTGCGGAAATGCATGCTGGTGCTCCAGTATGTCTACCTGGTGGCCTGCATCTGCCAATGCATGTTGTAAAGCCTGTAATGATTTCATGTTGTATGATTAAAGCTTACATCGATATCTCTTTTACCTTATTCATCATCTGCACGCCATGAACCAGGGCGGCACCGCCTTTGATGGAAGCGGCCACATGAACAGCTTCCATCATCTGTGCTTCACTCCATCCTTTTTCAAAAGCATCGCTGCTGTATGCATCAATACAATAAGGGCACTGAACGGCATGCGCCACAGCAAGTGCAATCAATGATTTTTCTTTGGCAGAAAGAGCACTGTCTTTAAATACTTCCCCATACCAGGAAAAAAATTTATCCGCCAGTTCTTTCTGGTATGCTCCGATGGAGCCGAATTTTCCAAGATCCTCCGCGTTGTAATAATGATTCGACATAAATGGTGGTTTATGGTTTATAATTATCGAGATACATCGACCAGTCGTAACCCCGGAAATGAATAGCAGGCGACGCTTCCTGTTTTATAATACCCTGCTTTCTCAGCAGTTCCCGCATTTGTTTTTTTCCGCCGAAATCCCTTCGAAACCATCCCATAATTGCCGGCAGAAATACCGCATCATCGCCTTCATGGTAGATGGTTTCGGACCTGAGATAAGCAATGGTTGCGAGATCCAATTGCCGGTCAATGACTGCCTGCTGGTAAAAAGCAATGGGCGGGCAGCTTTTCGCCCCGCAGTTTAAAGCAAAATGAATACGATAGTCAAGTTTGTTTACCCGCAGTTCCCTTTCTCTTTTTCCGGGAAAGAGGCGGCTGAGGTAACCCAGGCTCCACTTTATTTTGGAATGGCGGAGTATCCCATGCTCAATATCATCGAGACTGAAAAGATGGCCCGCCACTGTTACCTGTTTTTTCCGGAAGAACCTACCACGATTTTTATATTGTTCAGGATCATTCCGGAGACTGGCCTGTACAAAGCCATTATAAATATTGATCCAGAAAGTTTTTTTAGCGGCATCGGTTGTCAATTCTTCCAGCAGGTTGGTGTAAGGAATTCCTTTCAGTTGATCTGTTATGGATGAGAGATCTGAACCTGTTTTGGCAGCATAGATATATTCCTGCGAGATTTTGAGCGCCTGCGAAGAAACACTGCTCATACCTGTGGCGACCAAATCGGTATTTGCAGCTATGGGTTCAGCTGTTTTTTTTGCAGGAGCCGGGCTTGTTTGTTCATCTGGTTTTTTCTCTGCGATGATCTGCCGGGCGGTATCAGGCATGTTTAGCCAGGCAGCGATATTTTCGGATCTGATTGAGATTGCTTCCGGTAAGGCCAGTACCTGTCTTTTTTTATTGATCACCACCGTGTAAGGGTACGAAGGAGGAAGAAATACCGTACTGATGCTGCTGTCCTGGTCCACAACAACGGGAAAAGGAAAAGAAGGCCGCGATTTAATAAAGTTCTGTAACTGCTTCACTCCTTCTGTTGATACCAGTACTATGGAAACCTTTTCAGGAAATTGTTCGTTAATAGCTGTTAGGTTGGGCAAAGCCCTGATACAGGGTGAGCACCAGGTACCAAAAAAATCAATGATCGTTATCTCTTTTTGAAAATGGCTGAACGAATCGGGTTTTCCCGCTTTGTAATTCAGTATCTGCCGGATAGAAAAATCGGGAACGGTATCATGGACCTGCAGCGGTCGTTGCCCCCGTGCGGACAGGATGGTCAGAACAAATAGCAGAACTGATGTCCGCAGGTGACGCATATAGAGGTTACTATTGTTACACTAATTACGAAACTTATCTGGTACAGGATTGTACGTGTTAATGATTTTTACGGATTATTGCATGAATAAATACAACAAAACAGCATCAACCATGGATAACATGATTGCGAGGGTTCAGGAAACGGTCAGTTTTTTACGGGACAAAGGTTTTACAGGCCCCCGAACAGGTATTGTGCTGGGTACGGGTCTTGGCGCATTGGTAAAAAAAATGCAGGTACAGCAATCAGTTCTCTACAGTGAAATACCAAATTTCCCCGTATCCACTGTGGAGTTTCATAAGGGGCAATTGGTATTGGGCACCCTAGGTGGCGTAAAAGTTATTGCCCTGCAGGGGCGCTTTCATTACTACGAGGGTTACAGCATGCAGCAGATCACATTCCCGGTAAGGGTGCTGAAAGGGTTGGGCATACAGAACCTGCTTCTCAGCAATGCTGCCGGTGGAATGAATAAAAATTTCAGAAAAGGAGACCTGGTGCTTATCGACGATCATATCAATCAATTACCCGAAAACCCTTTGCGTGGTTTGAATGACCCTGCTTTTGGTAACCGGTTTGTAGATATGTGCGCTCCCTACGATAAAGGCATCAACCAATGTATCCGGGAATCAGCCAAAGCATTGCAGATCGATCTTAAAACAGGAGTATATGTGGCCGTACAGGGGCCCAACCTGGAAACAAGGGCAGAATACCGATGGCTTCATAATACAGGGGCTGATATGGTTGGCATGAGTACCGTACCGGAAGTAATTGTTGCCAATCACATCGGGCTTGCCTGTGCGGCCATCAGTGTGATTACGGATGAATGTGACCCGGATCATCTTCTGCCGGTTGATATTTCCGAGATCATTGCCGTAGCCGGTGCAGCAGATGAAAAACTGAGCCGGTTGTTTGAAGCAGTGATCGCTGACCTAAAGTAGGATAAATTTAATTTTCCCGGCATTCCGTTCATTGAAAGATAAAAAATTCCCGCAGGCAGCCTGCCAATTATAATTACTCGCAGTGAACGCTGTTCCATACAGGGAAACAAAAAATCCTTTCTGCTGAGTCGGGAGAAACCAAGCAGAGAAAAAACAGCAGTTTGATCACTGTTTGTATAAATACCAATGCATCACTGCCGTTCTCCGGGCATTACAAGAATGTCTTTTTTATAACCGCTTCGAAGTATGGTAAGTGAAATGTATTCGCCAATCAAGCTATGGCTGAGCCGGTTGTATAAATCATCAATGCTTTGAATCATTTGCCCCTCCAGGCTTACAATGATGTCACCAACGCGGACCTGGTCATTCACAGCCGGTGCATCTGGTATTACCTCACTGACATAGATCCCTGTTGTATTTTTCAGTTGATTGGCAGCCATCATCCTGTTACTGATAACAACGGTGCTGCCGGCAATACCCAGATAAGCCCGTCTTACTTTTCCTTCCATAATGAGTTGCCCTGCTATATATGCAGCCAGGTTACTGCTTACCGCAAAACAAAGCCCCTGACCACCCTGAATAATGGCTGTGTTTACGCCAATTACCTGTCCTTGGCTGTTCAGCAGCGGTCCACCGCTATTGCCTGGATTCAGTGCTGCATCTGTCTGGATAACATCATCGATCAACCGCCCGTTTCCTGCACGGAGACTCCTGCCCAGTGCACTCACCACACCCGCAGTTACTGTAAACTGTAAACCCATCGGGTTACCGATAGCCACCGCAATCTGTCCGGGCTGCAGCGACCTGCTGTCTGCGAACTGCAGGCTTCGCAAGCCACTTTCATGGATTTTGATAACAGCAATATCTGTGCTTGGATCACTACCAATCAAATGCGCCTGTACATCCGTTCCATTCAGGAGGATCACCCTGATACGAATCGCGTCTTCCACTACATGGTGATTGGTGACGATGTATCCGTCTGTACTGATAATAAATCCGCTGCCACTGCCCTGTTGCGGGGTTTTTCTGTTGCCGGGCAAACTGCGTACTTTTTTTTCAACCAGGATATGCGTGACCGATTCTGCGGTTTTCCTCGCTACCGTACTGATGGTGTTGCTGTACACATCTAAGAGAACACCGTCTTCGTTATCAATAATGGGAATAGTCTGTACCATACAATAATTCTCACAAAGCCTTTGCCAGCCGCAACTGCAGGACGTATTGTCATACAGCAATCAACCATTTACAACAGGCCTGAAGATTGCAGTGCTGATTTAATACGACCCGTTGTTGTCAGGAGCCTGTGTAAATATCGTTGTCGGCTTTCAGTTAAATGGCTCAACAATTCTGCATGGCATGTATAGAAAGTCCGAAATTCACAATACTATTCAGTGCATATATTTCTGAATAGTATTCGTAATAAGTATCGCAGTCAGGACAGACAACCAGCATTCGTGTATGCATTTTCAATCAGGAATTCCACACAGGAAATGGCAGTTTATCGCCATTCCGATTATTTCCATTTTTACCGCTACTATCTTATCAAATATGGGTCTACCCGGCGCCAGCAGATTTTCCATCCCCTGGAAATTATCCGGCATGCTGGCGCTGTTTACATGGGTGATCTGGGAAGTGAACCTGATCACCTACAGGTTCCTTGATAAAACGAATGCTTTTTTCGAGAATCCGGGCAAAAGGATCCTGATGCAAATCCTGTACTGCACCATCGCCACCTGGCTATCCTATACCCTGCTGTATTTTATTATATTCCTGATCCGCGGAGGCATCCACGCTGTTTTTCCTGTTACAAACTTCCTGCTGTTCCTCGGAGTGGCCACTACCATCGCCTGGCTGATCAATTCACTCTATATCATACAATACCTCCGGGCCAGCCTCGCTTATAAGGAAGCCATTTCAACAGAAGAGCTGAATAAACGGTTGGCTGCACTACAGCAGGGACAGGAACAGGCTTCACTGTTATCAACGCAGCAGCCTGTTGAACAACAGGCATCGGTTCCGTCAACTTCACTGCTGATCAGTTCAGCCAATACCGTATTTACGGTGCCGTTTAACAGGATGGCTTACTGGTATTCGGCTGAGGGACTGGTGGTGCTGGTACTTGCGGACGGTAAAAAAATGACGACCGACTTTCCCTCCTATGCATCATTCATCAGTCAGTTGCCGGATCACCTGTTCTTCCGGCTGAACCGTCAGTTTGTTGCCCATATCAGTTCTATCACCGCGGTGAAAGACGATAACAACCGTAAACTGATCGTCGAATTAAAAGCGGGGCCGCAGGCAACAAGAACAGAATCGGTGGTGGTAAGCCGGTACCGGAGCCAGGAGTTCAAAACCTGGTTTGTAGCAAAAGCTGATCGTGAGCCGGACTGATATTCTCCGCCGTGGCAATGCGATTTTCTTTATTTCTCCTTTTCATGCAACATGATCGGTACCATTCAACCAGTAAAAAGGTACCATTCAGCCGGAAAACACACTGGACCTGCATTTCTGCGTACGGTTTGACGCAGATTACAGCATCCTGTTCACGCTAAAGCGATGCTTCCCATGCATGATATCCATATAGAACACCACCGACCCGAGCATACATTCTCAGCGATCCATGAAAAAAAGGGATTCGGAACAATCCTGAAAGAATTGTTGATCGATATGATCCCGGTCGTGCTTGGCATCCTGATCGCCCTCTCTTTTGGCGGTTTGAAAGAAAGCTGGAAAGAAAAAAACGAAGAACGCTACTACCTGCGCAGGCTCAAAAATGATCTGCAGGAAGACCTCAATGAATTAAAGGACGATGTCAGAAATTATGCGGCCAGAAAATATGCCGCTGCCTACCTGGCGGATTATGAACAGAACAAAAACGCGGATCTGGACACAGCCATCCGGTATATCTATAACCTGTTTGGCCAGACAGGTCCCAACGTCACCAATGCGGCGTATGTGACGCTGCAAAGCAGTGGAAAATTTGATATCATACAAAACAAAGAGATCACGGAACACCTTGTGATTTTATATTCAGATGTGGTCAGGAGCCTGACGAATATCACCGGTTCTTTTAACCAGTTTAAACAGGAATTTTTTAACAATGTGGTGTACCAGCGGTACGACCTGGCCCGTATGAAAGATCCCGCTCTGCTCAAACAATTATTATCCGATACAAGCATTAAAAACGCATTGCACATGCTCTGGTTTGATGAAGTGATGGGACGCTACAACAAAGCCATTGAACGGCACCAGGCAATCATCGATGAAATCACACGGGAACTCAATTCATAATCTATGCGAACGCTCTTTTGTTATTGGTGTATCTGCCTGCTCAATGGCACAGTTACCGCCCAGGAAACATTCCACAGCAACCCTGCCCGGGTAAAACTGATTACGGAAGATATTCCCCGCTTCTGGGCAATGATGGATCGCTTACCAGGTGCAACCACAAAAACGGATAGCATACTGGTCATCAAAACCCATTATCTTGATCAGGCCAGCTTAGGTCTGAAGCAATTGATGGTGAAAAAGAATTATGCCTTCACTGCAGAAGATATGTATTATACCATCCGGGCTTATGCCAATTACCTGCACAGTATCCGGTCATCTTCGCTACAGATTGCTGCGTATAAAAATAAAATCAGGGATGCTTTCGCACTGCTCAGGAAAATCTATCCGCCAGCGCGGTTCCCGGATTTTTATTTTGCAATGGGCGTTTTCAATTCAGGTGGCACCCGTGTTCCGGCCGGTATGTTTATCGGGGCAGAAATTGAATCCGCAGACAGCAGTTCTCCCTTAGATAAACTTCCTGTATACCTGCAGACCGGCGTAAAAACGGTGGATAAAATACACCTGATCTGTTCCCATGAGTTGATTCACTTCCAGCAAAAAGACCAGGTGCATGATCTGCTCGGGGCAGCCATTCATGAAGGCCTCTGTGATTTTATCGGCGAACTGATCAGCGGGGGATTGATCAATGCTTACCAGGTGCAATACGGCGATCAGCATGAACAGGAATTATGGACAGCCTTTACACAGGAAATGAACGGAACTGATTATTCCAACTGGTTATACAATGGAAGCAGGGCAAAAAAGTATCCCGCAGATATGGGATATTATATCGGCTACAAAATTGCCGGCGCCTATTATCAACAGGCAGCTGATAAAACCGCCGCACTTGGGGAATTGCTGAACTTTTCAGATGCCCATGCCATCTTGGAAAAAAGCGGTTATGAAAAAAAGCTTGCTAACCGGTCAGCACCGGTAAAGATCAATTCTTACCGGATAGACATGAAAGTAATGCCCGAAGAAAAAACCATCGACTTTACTGCGAAACTATCACTCAGCGCCAATCAACCATTGGCTGATACAATCCGTTTGTTATTGCATAAAAATGCATTAATAACATCTGTCCGTTTACAGGGCAAACCTGTTTCTTATTTACTTGAGCAGGGAGATCAACCTGCCAACAGGTATATGCCGGAATCAAGACAGCTGTTGATTTATCCGGCGGGAAAGATCATAGGTGAAGTGGACCTGGAAATGCACTACACAACTATGTTTTCAGCATTGGCACAGAACAACAGTCATTTCTCACCCGAATGGATTTCGCTGGCATCCTACAGCTCCTGGTACCCGGTCAATTATGATTGGGGGGATTTCACTTACCAGTTAGCGATCAGTCTGCCGGCCGGCTATCATATCAGTGGAATCGGTACGCAAATATTCCGCGATGGCAGATATTTTGTTACACAAACAAAACCGGTATCAGATATTGTTTTCATTGCATCGAAACGTTTGCAAACAAAAAATTTTGAAGAAAACAAGACCCATATCAGGCTGGACTATATCGATTATACAGATGCAAAAGCTGACTCAATAATTAACGGATCCATCAATGCCTACCGGTATTTCAGTGAACAGTTTGGCGCCATTGATTCTGCAGCCATCACCATTGCAGCCACACCGATGTATGGAAATTCTGCATTTTCAAGAACGAATTTTATTTATCTCCAGACCAGGGGACAGACATCACTTGCCACAGCAAAAACAATCGGGCATGAAATCGCACATTTCTGGTGGAACCAGGGCCAGGATACCTGGGAAGACTGGCTGAGCGAAAGTTTTGCTGAATTCAGTACACTGTTATTTATCAGAAAATATATCAGCGCTGAAGATTTTGACCGCCTGCTCAGGGAGTATCAACAACAAACGAAAGGACTGGGCCCGATCTGGGGACTGAAGCGCTCAGCAAACGATGCTTCATTGATCCTATACTATAAAGGTTCACTTGTGCTCAATGATTTTATGCATTTTATCGGGGAGGATGCATTTCAGAAATGGACGACAAAGATTCATCAGCAAAAAATCAAAAACACGAATGACCTGGTGTCACTTACCAATACCTTCCTCTCAGAAAAGGCAGGCAGTTACCTGACCGAACTATTAAAAAAATAAATTCTGTGAAATGGCGTGCTACTAATCAGGATATAATCGGGCGGGCAGATGCCATTTACAAGTGAGAGCAATTGATCAGTATTTCTTAACCAGGTAAACACCGGCAACCAGCAGAACAAGACCCGCTATCCGTTGCCAGTTCAGGGTATGCACGGGAAAATTCAGCAGTCCGAACTGATCAATCAATACAGCGGAAATAATCTGCCCTAGTAAAACCAGTACCGTTACATTGCCGATACCCAGTTTGGGCGCACAGATCACGATCAGCAAAATATAGATACCACCGAGTATACCTCCCAGGTAACTCCATTTGGGTGCAGCAGTAAACTGAACTGCAGCAGGAACAGGAAATCTCGCCGCCATTACATAGAGCGACAAACCCAAAGCCGCAATGACAAAAACGCATAGCGCTGAATAATAAGGACTCTGCAATGCCCTACCCAGCTGGGCATTCATCGCACTTTGAAAAGGTATCATCATCCCGGCAAGAAGGGAAAGAAGCAAAAACAACAGTTGTTTATTCATTTTCATGATTGTTTTTTTAAGCAGGTAAATCCGTAAGATTTCCGTTAACAGTCATACAATGAATGGTCGCATTAATCTTGTATGATACAATCAATCAGAGCAAGCGGCTGACTGAAAAACGGGCTATGAGAACTCTGCAATGTGTAGCATCGATCCACTTTTGTTCTGGACGTCATGAGTTTTTGCAAGGAATAACTCACCGCCTGGTCTTCGGTTGTATATACATATACTTTTCTGACACTGCCGAAACGAACATCGCTTAAAGAAACCGGTGTTGTCATCGGTACCAGTGCATCCGCCTTGTGTTTGGTAATCAGCCTGTCGATATCTTCCCGGGGAGCATCCGCTGCAAAGACTGTTGCAATACCTTCTGCAGCAATAGCGGCAGGGCTATAATTTGCCGGATCATCCTGCCGCCAGTAACTGCCCACCTGGCTGTCTTTATCCTCCTGGGAAAGCTGGTAAAGGCTTTCTCCATTCTGCGGCAGATAAGCTGCCACATATACAAGACGTATGATCTGGGAAGGAATCTGTTCTGCCACAGCAGAAATTATAATACCGGCCATACTATGACCAACGAGAATGACACGCTCGTTGCCGATGGCCTGAATGACAGTCTCAACATAAGTTGACAGCTGAATTTCCGCACAAGGGGTAGTATCATCACCATGACCAGGTAAGTTCACTGCAATAACGGCAAAGCCCTTTTTTTCCAGTTCAGGTATCACCCGGTGCCAGGCAGATGCATCCATCCAGGCTCCATGCACCAATACAATTGTTTGCTTCATACGTTTTCAATAAGTAGTTCCTTAGAACAATTACATATACTGATATACATACTTTGCTACGCTTTGCATGCAAGACTAACAGGAATCCGCTCGCAATCAAGATCCAAGCGCTTCAATCACAGCCTGTGCTGTTTCAGCGCCACTGAAATTCTGCTGCCCGGTAACCAGGTTTCCATCTCTTACAGCAAAGCCACGCCACAAACCTGCCTGTATATAGTTCGCACCCAGTTTTTTCAATTCATCCTCAATGCGCCATGGCATCACATGCTTATCTCTTGATAAAAGTCCATACTCCCAAACCGCATTATCTGCAAAATCTTCTTCCACATTGGCAAAGCCCGTCACCGTTTTTCCTGTAACGAGGTATTCCCCGCTTGACAATTTTGCGTACCGCAGAATCGCTGTGCCATGGCACAGTGCCGCTGTTACTTTTCCACTTTCATAAAAGGCCGCAAATTTTTGTTGCAGTTCAGTTGCCTGCGCAAACGTGAACATGGGTGCCTGTCCGCCGGCAACAACCAGGGCATCAAATTCATCAATGGCGAGATCTTTGATCGCCTTTGTATCTTCCACCAATTGTCGCAATGCAGGGGTATGAATAAAACCCTGGCTGATCAGATCACTGGCGGAATAACCACTCGCGTCATTGGGGTCGCTCATGGCATCTGCCTCGCATTTACCGCCATGCGGAGAAAATATTTCGATAGAATATCCTTTTTCAGTGAATGCATAATACGGATGCGCAAGCTCACTCCACCAGAAACCTACGGGCCATCCGGTGGTACTGGATACTGCCGGGTTAGAAATAACGATGGCTACTTTTTTGGGTGATTTCCTGTTTACAGGATTGGTATCTCGCAGACTCATATGATATAATTTGTTATCAAATTTGATAACCTGCGTTCCTCTATCCATGTGTCGGATATAAGAGATAGATACTTTCCTTTTAGAAAGTATGATCAGTCAATCGGCACTGCATTCACTATTTTTATTACCTGAATCCCCTGTATGCCCGATTTCATTTATAACCACAAAATATTCTACAATCCGGTAGAATTTTCGCTGTACCTGATAGGTGGCACATGGAAAATGCCCATACTATGGCGTTTGCGCAAAACAACCATGCGGTATGGAGAGCTAAAGAAATCACTGCCTCATATCACAGATAAAATGCTGTCCAATCAGTTAAAGGAACTGGAAGAGCATGGTTTTATCAGCCGCAAAGTGTACCCAGTAGTTCCACCCAAAGTGGAATATTCCATTACCGAGAAAGGAATGGATACTATTCCTGTGATTGAAGTCTTCCGCGACTATGGATTAAAGATGATGAAGGAGAAAGGCATTGATATTTCCAAAGAAAGCAAGACGGGTAAAAATAAACCCTAGGTCTGTATAAATTTCTTTACACGGGTCAGTGTCTGATACAATCTTCCGGTGCAGGCGGCGACATTTCAGTAGCAGAAATAATTACAGCCTGCTTATTTCTTCCGCTGCCTGAATAACCAGGCCATCATCTGCGGATCACTATAAGCGCCCAGCCAGGAGAAATGCCCCACTTCGGGGTACATCGTGAAACCAGGCCGCGCGCCTGCTTTGGTTAATGCCGCCACCATTTCATAAGACATCACAGGACTTACTGAAGGATCTTCTGCACCATGGAAAATCCAGATCGGGATCTTCGCAATAGAAGCTGCTTTTGTGATATCACCACCCCCACAGACAGGAACCGCTGCTGCGAAAAGATCCGGGTACCGCATCAATGCATCATAAGTGCCGAAGCCTCCCATCGAAAGACCGGTGATATAAATACGCGTAGTATCCACCCGGAAATTCTTCTTCAGTTTTGAAATCAGTTCCATCAGCGATACCATAGTTTTTGTTGGTTCGGGTAACATTTTCATCTGGTTAGTTTTTCTATCCCAGTCCATGTTGGCCCATGACTGTCCGGCCGGGCATTGTGGCGCCACCACAAAAGCCGGGAAGCGGAACATATTTTCATCCGTGGCAAAATTCTGCGCTCCCCATTTTAATTGGGCTTCATTATCGTTACCTCTTTCACCCGATCCATGCAGGAAGATGATCAAAGGATACCTGCGGAATGTATCTGCATCCGGGAAAAGAAAACGATACGGTAATGTGTCGCCGCGCGGACTGATATATTTGTCGGCGCCGAATTTTGAAGGCTGTGCAGCAGCGGCAGATAAGATGAGTAAAAACACAAACGTGAGGACTGATTTCATATAAGAACAGGTTTTTTGAGAAAATGCAGTGCCAATCACATTCCACAATTTTCAGGCACCCTGCGTAAACTGAGTACTGGCGATTATCAAGTTACTCTTTTCTTTTGATCATGAGAAGCAGTTTACACAGTTTTATTTTAACCAGGGTCATTTACAGAGAGCCACAACCCGATAGTAATGAGTCCCGGAAAAACGGAATCGCCTGGGCAACATAGTCAGGTTTTATAAGTAATACTCTAGTTTGTTGTTGGTCGGCGACCAACAATGGCTAAGAGCGGATATACACTTAATCAAATTGACACATTCAATCCGGCGCAAACTGACCGGTATTTGTTATAGTTTGTTGTTGGTCGGCGACCAACAACGGCTAAGGAAATTCCTGTTCAGAAGAACCCAAAACATGCTTGATGACTGAAATCCGGTTCAGGATCTCATGAAGGACATGAAAAGCCATACCATCTTCAGGGTAAGCTGAAGGTTTATCCCTAGGATGCAGTTAGTTCAGATTGCCACCAGCCTTTTTACATTACTGATGACAGTTCGCTATCACTGCATTAAACCGAAAAACAATTTGAGATCTTGTTATTCAATTCGAAATAATACTTGTCTTGCAAGAAAATACTAATGAACAAGCTGATATCTCGCAATTGAAAAATCACTGGATGAGAAAAGCCAGATCCAGAAGTTTTTATTTACCAGTATTTGCTTTACCGATATAATTTGCAATTTTTCCAATCGCAAACCAGGTAAATAAAAACGCTACACATTCAAGTGTAAAACTTCCGAATTTATAAAAACATTCTGCCAACCCCAAAGAAATGGAAAATGGTACTATCTCCCTTTTTAAAAGCTGTACAAGACCTAATTGCTCAATAATTGAATACATAGTATTGTAT
>SAIX01000070.1 GCA_004028765.1 Chitinophagaceae bacterium
GGCACCTGCTGCTGCACCGGCCAATACAGTAAACGCAAAAGATTCCGGGAAGAAATAACCCGTGAAAGATATTTTATTACCCTGTCTGTATCCGCGGGCAGGGTTTTTTATTTAATTTGATCCCATGTCGCGTATCATCAAATGGGTTTGTGTCGCAGCTATCATTTTGCTGGTTATTACAGGATGGAAAGTATTGGGAAACGGTACGGCGTTCGCTGAAAAATCACGCTACTTCATCATCCCCGAAGGGAAAACCGGCAGGCAGCAGGTGATGGAAGTGCTTGAAAAAGAAGAGATCATTTCGGGCAGTTCCCTGTTCAGGATCCTCGGTTCGCAGTTGGGTATCTGGAATAAGATCAAACCCGGGAAATACGAAGTAAAGAAAGGAGAAAGCCTGCTGGGAATTGCAAGGATGCTGCGCAACGGCAAACAGGCCAATATAAACCTTGTGATCAACCGGCTGCGCCTTAAAGAAGATTTTGCGAAACTGGTATCGAAAAATTTTTCGACGGATTCTGTCGCTGTCATGCATTATCTCAATTCCACTGCGATGATGAACAGTTTCGCTGTGGATACTGCGAATGTTTTTACCCTGATCATCCCCGACACCTATACTTTTTACTGGAACACACCGATCGACAAGATCATGCAGCGTTTGTATACTGCTCAAAAAACTTTCTGGTCGAAGAATGGCCGGCTGGCAAAAGCTGAGAAAACAGGATTAACACCGCAGCAGGTGTATATCCTCGCATCCATCGTGGATGAGGAAACGAATTATGAGAGCGACAAATACAAGATCGCCAGTGTATATATCAACCGCCTCAACAAACAGATGCCTTTGCAGGCCTGCCCTACCATCAAATATGCCATGAAGGATTTTACGCTGACGCGGATCTATGAGAAATACCTTTTTAATCCTTCCCCTTATAATACTTACCGGAAAAAAGGGTTGCCGCCGGGGCCGATCTGTACGCCTTCCCCCAAAACAATCGATATCGTATTGGATGCACCGGCTACGGATTATCTTTTCTTTGTGGCCAAAAGTGACTTCAGTGGCTACCACCATTTCAGCAGCAGTTTCCAGGAGCACAGCCAGTACGCAAAAGAATACCAGAAAGCCCTGGATATTTATATGGCGAAGAAAGCGCAAAAAGAAAATCAACAGTGACAAGGCTGGAACGAATCATACTGCGTTTTCCCCCCGTGGCTTTTACCATACGCAAAAGCAAGAAATGGGTGATTCCCGGGTTCAGGGGTTTGCCGGTGTATGATGTCGTAAATTTTTTCCTGAAACAAATCAATAAAGTGGGATTGAACGAAAGGGCTGCAGCCATTTCGTTTAACCTCATCATGGCCGTACCTGCGGGGATATTGTTTTTATTTTCGCTGATACCGCTGTTCCCGAAACCGGACAGTTTGCGCAGGGAGATACTCAATCTTTTTAAAGACATCACCCCCAACTCGAGCACCTACAATTTCATTGCAGGTATTTTAAACGACCTGCTCGACAACCAGCATGTGGGTATTTTTTCCTTTGGTTTTTTATTGCTGATCTTTTATTCCTCGAATGCAATGATCGGCATCATCCGCACATTTGATAAATCGATACAGGAACACAAGGGTATTTTCCTGCACAAAAGGTGGCGGGCCATCCGGCTTACGTTTATCCTCATCATCCTGGTACTGATTTCTGCGCTTGCGCTTTTTCTCGGCAAACAACAGTTGATCTACCTCATGAAAAATATTTTTCACGTCAAAAGAGAAACACGCATCAACTGGTGGAACGGGGTGAGATGGGGTATCATCCTGTGCCTGTTATTTTATGGCGTGGCGTTTATTTACAAGTTTGCGCCATCAGTAAAAAAGCGTTGGCCGCTGGTATCGCCGGGCTCATTGCTCGCCACCGGTTTGATACTGGTAACCACTGTGTTGTTTTCCTGGTGGGTAAACAATTTTGCGAGCTATAATAAGATCTACGGATCCATCGGAACCGTGCTGATCATCATGATCCTGATCTATTTCAATTCGCTGATCCTGCTGATTGGTTTTGAACTGAACGTAAGCATTACCTATCTCACAAAGGAAGTTGAAGAAAGGAGACAGCTGGAATCCGGGGGAAAATAGCCGCTTTATGGAATATCTGCAGATGGGCATCTCAATAGTATCATCAAACCATGCTGCGTATGAAAACCAATCCTACATTCCGCCTGCTTGTGATCGTCGCCATTGTTTTTCTCATCACTTATGCCGTTGTTGATGGCATCCGTTATGGCAGCACCCCCGGTGTTGTGATGGCCGTGCTGAGTATGACCGCATTTGTATCGTCCCTGAAGATGGCGCAGAAATTAAAAAAGCTGCAGGAAGAGGAAGAACAAAGCGGTTATTGAACCAGCTTCTGTAATTCCTGTTTTAAACGCGCTTCGGGTAACTGCTGGTTATAAAATTCGCGGTACTGCCTGGCATTATTTACCATTAAGGTTACCGGTATGGTGCCTTCCCAGTGTTTATCGAGTTTGGGACAAAACTCATCGGGGTTGCTTTCGTCCAGCCACAGGATCTCGGATCGGAAACCATATTTTTTGGCAAAAGCCGCGATGGCTTTGGGGTATTCGCCCGGGTAATCGATACTTACCAGCAGCAGTTTCACTTTCTTTTTATCAAAATCAGGTACTGTTTTTTCAAACCAGGGCAGTTCGCGTACACAGGGGCCGCACCAGGTTGCCCAAAAATTCACCACCAGCGGTACCGTTGTGGTATCGATGCGTTTGAGCAACTCGTTCATTTTTATTTTTTTGATCGGCTGCGCCTGTGAAACAAACAACAGGCATACACAACTAAGGAGCAAAAAGATCTTTTTCATAATGCTTCGTCGGGGTTTTGATAAAAGCCCCAGTTTTTCAGCAGGCTTTCCCTGGCTTCGTTACTGAGTGAAGGTTTGCTATAATGACCCGCCAGGTTTTTCTGCCGGCAGGCTTCATAAATACTTACTGCACAGGCCACAGAAATATTCAGGCTCTGAATGATGCCCATTTGCGGGATGATAAAATTTCCATCAGCCAACCTGCGTATTTCCTCACTTACCCCGTCATGTTCATTTCCAAAAACAAGCGCAGTGCTTTTGGTAAAATCGATCTCATACAATCCAACCGAATCAGCAGCGAGATGCGTGGTAAGCACCTGGCTGTAGCGTTTTTTTAATTCGCTGAAACATGCTTCTGCATCTGTATAAGTATGGATCGTTAACCATTTTGCTGCGCTGCTGCTGCTTTTGGCACCATATCTTTTATGCGGTTTGATCTTTGTTGTCAAAACAAAAATATCCTGTATCCCTACCGCATCACAGGTACGCATAACGGCAGATATATTATGCGGGTCGTTTACATTCTCCATCACAACGGCAAGATCTCCCTGGCGTTTGGCGAGTACGGTCAATAATTTCTGTGTCCTTTCAGGTGTCATCTTGATTATGAATGCAACGAAATTCGTCAAGCAGGGGCAAGTAAACAAATCAATGGTCATAAAAAAGGCGTGAAGCACTGCTCCACGCCCTGGTTTTTCAACTGAATGGTTTATCCCCTGCCTCTTCTGCCCCAGGCATTGCCATGTCCCCTGTCGTGGTCATCATCCCGGTCGTAGCCTCGGCGGTCATCCCTGTCGTATCTCTTTGCAAAACGGTCATTGTCCCTGCCATGGTAAAACCTGTCGTTATCGTACCTGTAAACAGGCGCTGCAGGTCTGCGATAACTGTTGTAGTAAGTGATATAGCGGTTACGGTACACATCGCAGTGCAGGTAAGGACGGGGTTCATTGATCACCACTTTAAACCCTCGGTACAGGTCATAATCGCGGAACATATAGGGCAATTCATAAGAGAAGGCCCAGTCGCGACCATCAAAATAAATAAACTGCCGTGCTGCGATATCGTAATAAGTATCTATCTCTGGTAGATAATAATAGCCGCCTGCATAATTACCGGGCAATCCCCAGGCCGGGCGGCCGATATTCACATTCAGGTTCACGCGAAGCTGTGCTTTGGTTTCGGTAAACCCTGCTAACACAGCAAGGATGGCGGTGGTAAATACTAACTTTTTCATGGTATAAAGTTTTATACCTTACTTAAGCCAAAGGCAATGCCAAAAATGAAAAGGGTTGTTAGAATTTCGTTAAGGTGTGGATCCGTTCAATTCGATACCAAGACCGGGTTTTTCAGAAACAGATACTTTACCGGATTGATACAAAAGCCCTTTTGCAATATCTTCTTTCAGTAACAATGGGCCGTCCATATCCACATGATCCAGTTGCGGAAGAAACTGTGCGATGGCTGCAGAGCCGATGGCGCATTCGTTCATACTACCCATCATCACCTGCATATTCAGTGACCTTGCTTCCTGTATCATCCGCAACGCGGGCGTGATGCCACTGCATTTGGTGAGTTTGATATTGATACCATGAAAATATCCAAAGCATTTTTTCACATCACTTTCTGCCACGCAGCTTTCATCGGCATATAATGGCAACACTGATTTTTCAAATAAAATTTTCATGCCTTCCCAATCATTTTTTTCTAAAGGCTGTTCAATAAATTCCACACCCAATTGTTTTAACACGGGTATTTTTTCAAGCGCTTCTTCCACTTGCCATCCTGCATTGGCATCCACCCGGAATATGGCATCGGTATGTGCCCGCAGCGATTCCATGATCCGGATATCTTCGTCTGTTCCGAGTTTGATCTTATACACGGGCCAGGGTTTGGCGCGCATTTTCTCCACCATTTTCTCTACAGTGTCGATGCCGATGGTATAATCGCAAACAGGGGTATGATCCATCGCCGTATTCCATAAACGATACAGCGGCTGTGCCTTCATTTTTCCATAGAGGTCCCAGGCAGCCATATCCAGTGCACAAACGAGGAAAGGGTTTTGCGGGAAGAGATGGTGCAGGTAATGCCAGTAACGTTCCGGTTCCGTGAATGCAAATTTTTCCACCATCGTTCTCTTTGCTTCAAGGTCGCCGATCATCTTCTCTACAGTAACATCGTAATAAGTAATGGCAGGCGCTTCACCGAAGCCTGTAAAAGGACCAAGCTGTAAAGCAACGATCAGGGAGGGCTGGTGTGTTTTGGTGCGTCCGTTCGAAATAGTGAAGGGATATTCAAATGGAAGAGAAATGCTACGATAGGAAACTTTCATATTTTATCTGCCGGTGCAAACAAAATTACAACCGGCAAAGCAAATTTGGTCATGAATACCTGGGTAGATTTCATCCCCTGATATTCACCATTTACCATTTACCATTCACCTTTTACTTTCTCCCACTGCTCATCACAAGTTCATGCAATTCGGTAGTGAATGCTGTTTCTTTCAGCAACTGCTCCAAGGTAAGGTGCATACGGTATTGCCAGTAATGTTTGGGATTGGCAGGTATGTTGATGCGTTCATCATTGGGATTATCGCGTCTCAGTTTTTCATTCATCCCCATCAGGTCCTGCAGCTGGAATACACTCCACATAGCGGGCGAATACAAGTGCTGCACCACGATGGCTTTGTTGATCCATGCTTCGCAATAATAAGGTGCTTCGCCCCATTGGCCTAACTGCAGGTTATAAAACCTTTGCGTCCGTTCCCTGTCTTCTTCCCACCAGCCACGGATGGTGCTCATATCATGCGTGGAAGGTGTTACCACACTCAGGTAGGGTGCATCGTTAGGATGAAAGAATTCCTGTTTGGGATCTTTGGGCATGCGTTGTATCTCGAGGCTCAACAATCCCAGTTGCCGCATCACATCGGGTACACAGGCGGGCACGAGGCCAAGGTCTTCGCCGCAAACCAGCATATTGGTCACTCTTTTCAGGGCCGGTAATTTCTGCATGGCTTCCTTCATCCAGAAATCGTCCTGCCGACGGAAAAAATAATTCACATATAAATCCCGGAGTTGTTGTTGTGTATTGCCATCGAGGTTGCGGAAGGAGGAAGTATTCTCCATCCCGAAACGGAAATGGTATTGCTGCCCGTTTGTACCTGGCTCATCAAACAGGATCACATTGGAAAGCAGGTTATACAAACCCTGTTTGATGCGGTCATGGTGTTCATCCTGTTCCAGCGTTGCAAAATATTGTTCAACCAGTCTTTGCGTGCCGTACTCAGGCTTAAGGGTATACATCCCCTGCCCGTTCGCTTTTAGAAAAAGGCTTTTCACCAGTTCATTGTCATACCCGAAAATTTCCCACAGTGTATTTTCCGTAATAAAAGGTTGCGTGTATCGTGCATGATCAAACCAGATACCTTTGCTGTTGAATTCAGAAATATGTACCGGGATGGCCGGGACAAAATGCCCCATGATTCCTTCCACGGCATGCATGGGTATGCTCCAGATACGGAAAAAGCCGAGGATATGATCGATGCGGAATGCATCGAAATAATCGCTCATCTGCTCAAAACGTTGCTTCCACCAGGCATACCCGTCTTCATGCATCCGTTGCCAGTTATAAGTCGGGAAACCCCAGTTCTGGCCCGTAACCGCAAAATCATCCGGTGGCGCGCCGGCCTGGAAATCGAGGTGATAGAGTTCCGGGTTTTGCCATGCATCCGCTCCATGCCGGTAAACCCCAATAGCGATATCTCCTTTTACAATGATACCATTGGCATGTGCATAAGCCGTGGCTTCCTGTAATTGCAGGTGCAGTTGGTATTGGATAAAATAATGAAGGCCGATTTCATGATAAGCACCTGAACCGGGTACCGCCAATGTTTCCGTTTCAGCCTGGTTATATTTTTTATATGCCGGCCACTTGTGAAATTCAACGGTTCCGTACTGGTCGCGCAGGTAACAGAATACGGCGTAAGGAACCAGCCAATGACGGTTCCGTTCAAAATATTCTCTGAACCCTGAATCATTCAATAATTCTTTTCCGTTATCCTCATATACTTCTTTAAGGAAGGCCCATTTCAGTTGGTTCACTGCTTCGTAATCCACTGCCGGCAAAGCATTCAGCCGCTTTCTTTCTGTCTCCAGCTCCTGCAATCGTTTGCGGGTACCGGGCGAAGAAATTTTTGCAAGGTTCAGATACATCGGGTGCAAGGCAAATGCAGAGATTGCCGCATAGGGATAGGAATCTGTCCATGCATGTGTGGCCGTTGTATCATTGATCGGCAGGAGTTGTATCATTTTCAGCCCGGCCTGTTTTGCCCAATCCACCAGCAATGAAATATCTGTAAACTCCCCCACCCCAAAACTGTTTTCACTGCGCAGACTGAAAACAGGGATCGCGAGTCCGGCACCTTTCCAGGTATTATTGGGTAACACTGCAAAGCCATCGTTTACGAGAATATGCGTTCCTGCACGGCCCATATCTTGCAGTACACGGTTATTGCCATCTTCATATGCTGCAAAAACTTTTTCATTTACATCATACACACCATACTTGTATGCGATGGGAAAGGATTCGTCCGACAAATCAACCGATACGCTGTAAAAATCTTCTCCCGGCTCCCTGCTGAGCAACAATGGTTTGGTTGTGTCCCAGTTCTGCATGCTTTTACTACTTCCGAGCAGGCAAATCGTTTGCCCTTTCGCAAGTAGTGGTGCTTTCACTTTTAAAGTATGTGTTGTTTTTTGTGGATGTGAAATTTTTACGGGTGTATGATTGGCTTTGAGCAATACTTCCGAAAAGGGTTCGGTATAAAAACTGTTTTCATAGTAGCCCGCAAAATTCCATGCGTCCAGCACCAGCAGTTCCCGGGCATTGGTGGATGAAAAATGAATGCGTTTGTCGTTGCCCCAGTCGTAATTCAGTATCCCGTCGGCATTGCGGAGAATATAATGATAGGTAACCGGCGTTGTGGGAAGGGTTTCTTTTTTCAGATCGAGTACGAGGTGCCAGTGCGCTTCATCAAAATATTGCATGGGCAGCGCTTTTTCCGGATCCCCATCGCCCAGTAAAGGATGATCCCCGCTCAGCAATATCTGCTGGCCGTATTCCGTGTGAAATTTTAGCTGGAAAATGATTTTTTCCAGCCGGCTTGCATCTCCCTTTTCAGGCAACGGTTTTTTAGTGAGTGATCCGTTACTCTTTTTTATACCAGTATTGGTTTGAACGGTTGACTGGTTCTGATCTATCACATTATCCACAACAGGTTTCTTTTGTGCATCCCCTTTTTTTGAACGCACAGTTTTTAAAGCAGCGGTCGTTTTTTTCTCAGTTGGCAAGTTTCCCGGTTTTGATCAGGGCTAATGTAAGAAAACTAATGTGTAAATCAAACACAAAGACGGATTCCTTGAAAATTCATCCGTTTTTGACGAGATCGGATCCTTTCTCGCCGATCATGATCGCAGCGGCATTGGTATTACCGGAAACGATCGTTGGCATAATGGATGCATCGATCACGCGCAGTCCCCTGATACCTTTTACACGCAGATGGTCATCCACCACCGCCATTTCATCCGTACCCATTTTACAGGTACCAACGGGGTGATAAAGCGTTTCAAGACTGAGATTGATATGCTGATCCAATGCTTCATCAGAAAAATCACCCGGCAGTTCGATCCCGTTTACGAGATAACCATGCAGTGCTTCGGCCTGCATTACTTCTGCCGCTTTGCGGATACCGGTCATCAGCAGTTCCCTGTCGCGCGGGACAGACAGCACATTGGGTTGTATCACCGGCGGATCCTTGGGTTTGGAGCTTTTTAACCCGATATATCCCCTGCTTTCAGGGTGGAGTAAAATTGCCATCGTACTGAAACCATCGATGGTTGAAAAAGTATCGATGTTGTAGATATCGGTTGTGTAATCGTTTTTGATACCAAGCGGCACAAAATGAAACTGGATATCGGGCCGGGTAATTGCCGGATCTGTTTTCAGAAAAGCATTTGCTTCAAGCGGACTGTTCCCAAGCGGGCCGGAATGCATCAGCAGGTGCTGCAAAGTTATTTTCAGCATCGTACTTTTTTTCAGCAGCGAATTAGCAGTGGGTATTACCGAAGAGCCGCTCACGCCGCTCCAAACATGATCCTGGAGATTTTTTCCAACACCGGTTAAGGGGAGCTTTACATCGATCCCCTGTTTTTTTAATTCCACCGGGTCGCCGATGCCGGATAGCATCAGGATATGGGGGGATTGTATGGCGCCTGCTGAAAGGATGATCTCTTTTTTACAATTGATGCGTTCGGTGGTGCTCAGACCGGTCATCACTTCTACTCCCACTGCGCGTCCGTTCTCAACCAGTACTGAACTTACCTGAGCACGTGTTCGTACCGTGAGATTGGAGCGGCGCATGGCAGGTTTCAGGAAAGCGGTGGCTGCACTATGCCTTTTATTTTTTTTGATCGTAAACTGCAGCATCGAAGCACCTTCCTGCGTTTCGCCGTTATAATCGGTATTGGCCGGTATACCGCATTGCACACAAGCATTTACAAACAGCGGCCCCAGTTCGCTGGGTTGATAAGACAAGGTAACATTCAATGGCCCGCTTTCGCCATGAAAAGGCGCACCGAATTGCTGGTTACATTCCGACCGGAGAAAATAAGGCAATACTTCGTCATACGACCAGCCTTTATTACCGAACGAAGCCCATTCATCGTAATCGGCACGGTTGCCCCGTACATAGGCCATGGCATTGGTGGAACTGGAGCCGCCAAGGGTTTTACCACGGGGGATATACAGTTTACGGTTGCCGATATGTTTTTGCGGTTCTGTCCAGAACGACCAGTCAACCTCCGTTCTGTTCAGTTTGGTATAAGCACCCGGAATATGGATCTCGGGTTTTTTATCCGGTCCACCCGCCTCAAGCAGTAATACCTGGCAGGAAGCATCTTCCGACAAACGATTCGCCAGCACACAACCCGCCGATCCTGCTCCGATAATGATGTAATCAAATGCCATGCGCTAAAAATAAGTGAAAAGCCCGCAGTTTATCACGACAAAAAAAGGTTTCATCATTCAATAATCGGGTAACTTACCGATCGCCCATTATATTTGCAATACTAACAATCGTTCGCTTATGAATTTGAGTCAAAACAGGAATGAAGACTGGATGAAATTGGCAGTAAGCCAAACAGAACAGCATTTTGAAAAGATCAAAATGGGTGGCGGCAAAAAAGCGACCGAAAAACAAAAAGAGCGGGGCAAGCTAACAGCGCGGGAACGTATCCGGTACCTCTGTGATACCGGTGCCGTGTTTACCGAAATAGGCGGCTTTGCCGGTTTTGACATGTATGAAGAACAGGGCGGATGTCCGGCAGGTGGAACGGTTGCCGGGCTTGGCTATATCAGCGGCAGGCAATGTTTGATCGTTGCCAATGACCAAACGGTAAAAGCCGGTGCCTGGTTCCCGATAACGGGGAAGAAAAACCTGCGCCTGCAGGAGATCGCGATGGAAAACCATCTGCCGATTGTTTACCTCGTAGACAGTGCCGGTGTTTTTCTTCCCATGCAGGATGAAATTTTTCCGGATAAAGAACATTTTGGCCGCATCTTCCGCAACAATGCGCGAATGAGCGCGATGGGCATTACACAGATTGCTGCAGTGATGGGGGCCTGTGTGGCAGGCGGCGCTTACCTGCCTATCATGAGCGATGAAACACTGATGGTGGAAGGCGCAGGCAGTATTTTTCTTGCAGGCTCTTATCTTGTGAAAGCAGCTATCGGGGAAGATATCGACAACGAAACATTAGGTGGCGCCGTAACGCATACCGAGATCAGCGGCATCGCCGATTATAAATTCAAAACCGAACAGGAATGCCTCGACCATATCAAAAAGATCCTAGCAAAAATGGGTCCCGCACCACTTGCCGATTTTAACCGCAGCAAGCCATCTCTTCCGAAAAAAAATCCGCAAGAAATTTACAGCATCATGCCGGAGGGAAACCTCAAACCCTATGATATGCTGGAGATCATTGAAAGGATAGTGGATGATGGTGCGTTCGACCAGTTCAAACAAGATTATGGTAAAACCATTCTCTGCGGTTATGCCCGCATTGATGGATGGGCCGTGGGCATTGTTGCCAATCAACGCCTCATCAGTAAAAACAAAAAAGGTGAAATGCAGATCGGCGGTGTGATCTATAACGACAGTGCCGATAAAGCCGCGCGTTTTATCATGAACTGTAACCAGAAAAAAATACCGCTTGTTTTTTTACAGGATGTAACCGGTTTTATGGTGGGCAGCAGAAGCGAACATAGCGGCATTATCAAAGACGGCGCAAAACTGGTGAATGCCGTAGCGAATTCCGTAGTGCCAAAGATCACCATCATCATCGGCAACAGTTATGGCGCGGGCAACTATGCCATGTGCGGGAAAGCTTATGACCCGAGATTTATTTATGCCTGGCCTTCGGCAAAGATCGCCGTGATGGGTGGTGACCAGGCCGCAAAAACGCTGTTACAGATACAGGTGGCCAATCTCAAAGCGAAAGGGCAGGAAGTAACACCCGAAGCAGAGCAGGAATTGCTCGGAAGGATCAAAAAAAGCTATGAAAAACAAACCACACCTTATTATGCTGCTGCGAGGTTATGGGTGGATGGCATCATTGATCCGATAGATACAAGGTCGGTGATCTCGGAAGCAATCAATGCGGCCAACCACAACCCGGAATTCCGCGAATTCAAGACCGGTGTTTTCCAGGTATAGCAGCAGAATTTAATGAATGGGATGAACGGCGATGGCTTTATCCTTTTTCGTAAAAGCCGGCAGCAACAAAGAAATACTATTGCATTTTAAAACCAAGAATATGGGATACCCGATTTACACAGTAGATGCTTTTACAGAAAAAGTCTTTGGTGGCAACCCTGCCGCCTGTTGCCCGCTGAAAGAGTTTCTTCCGATAGAAACCATGCAGCAGCTTGCCAATGAAAACAATCTTTCTGAAACAGCCTTTTTTGTAAAGAGAGCAGATGGCACTTATGATCTCCGCTGGTTTACACCTGAAGTAGAAATGGACCTGGCCGGGCACCCTACGCTTGCAACAGCTTTTGTGATCTTTACCATCCTCGGTCATGAAACCGATACGATCCATTTTCATACAAGGAGCGGTTTATTGACCGTGGTGCAGAAAGGTGAATGGTTGGAAATGAATTTTCCCGCACGCATGCCTGTAAGTTGCGAAGTGCCGGATGAGTTGATCAAAGGCTTCAATATCACACCGCAGGCCGTTTTAAAATCCCGTGATTATTTCCTGGTGTACCGCAACCAGGAAGAGATTGAAAAACTGGTTCCGGATTATACGCACCTTAACAAAGTGGATACACTCGGCATCATTGTTACCGCAAAAGGTGACCGGTCCGATTTTGTGAGCCGCTTTTTTGTTCCCAATTCCGCCATCGGCGAAGATCCGGTAACCGGTTCGGCACATGCCACATTGATTCCTTATTGGGCTTCACAACTGGGCAAGAATCAGTTGCAGGCTATCCAGCTTTCGAAAAGAAAGGGTCATCTTTCCTGCGAATACCTTGGCGAAAGGGTAACCATTGCCGGAAAAGCCGTGTTATACATGAAGGGGGAATATTTTGTGTAGCAAGGGTAGTGGTGAGTGGTGAGTAAAGCTTCCGCATATGTACCATTTAACTCTACATTCTTAATTCTTAATCTCTGATCCCCTCACTGCTACTTACCTGGATATCCGTCAAAAAAGGTCTGCCACTGAGTGCACTGAAATAATTCAGTTATGACATTTGTTTTTTATGATTATCCCAACCGGTTAATTATAAATTTTTCAATGCAAAGGCCTAACCGCTATTTTTGCTGAAACAACAAGCACCATTTCAATTTTCCTTTTCACTTATAACTTTTAACTACTAATTCCTAACTCTTAACTCCTAATTCCCTTGTCCTCCGGCCATCAGCTCATCATCTATACCGACGGTTCTTCGCGTGGTAACCCAGGCCCGGGGGGCTATGGCATTGTATTGTTATGGGGTGAGAAAAGAAAAGAAATCTCTGCCGGGTACCGTCTCACCACCAATAACCGGATGGAATTGCTTGCAGTGATCGTGGCATTGCAATCACTCACAAAAAAACATATTCCTGTTACGGTTTACACAGACAGCCAGTACGTCGTAAACAGCGTCGAAAAAAAATGGTTGGATAACTGGATACGCACCGATTTTAAAGGCGGCAAAAAAAATAAAGACCTTTGGTTACAGTACCATGCGGTTGCCAAAAATTTTAAAGTGCGTTTTCATTGGGTAAAGGGACATGCAAACAATCCCCTGAACAACCGTTGTGATGAACTGGCCACTTCTGCCGCAGATGGTGGCAATCTTTTGATTGATGAAGGATATGAAAATGAAAATGCATGATGACTGAAGGAATGAAAAACAATCATGCACTCTGCAGCTGGAGTGGCGGGAAAGACAGTTGCTTTGCATTGCTGCAGGCAGTGAAACAGGGTTTTCTTCCAAAAGTTTTATTGAATGTTCTGAATGAAGAAGGGAAAATTTCGCGTAGCCATGGCATCCCTTCTCAAATACTGGAAGCACAGGCTGCTTCGGCAGGTTTACCCATTCACCTGATCAGCAGCAGTTGGAATGATTATGAAGAAAATTTTACAAGCGCATTATCCGGGCTCAAACAACAATTCGATCTTTCATATGCGGTATTCGGCGATATCGACCTGCAGCCTCACCGCGACTGGGAAGAAAAAGTTTGTGCCCACGCTGCATTAACCGCTTTATTACCCCTATGGCAGCAAGACAGGGAGTCGCTGGTGATGCAAATGCTTGAACAGGGAATACAGACCATGATTGTAAGTTGTAATACCCGTATGGGCGAGTATTTTCTTGGGAAAACATTAACACCTGCACTGGTAAGGGAACTGGCAGCACTTGGGGTGGATGTTTGCGGAGAGAACGGCGAATTCCATACACTCGTAACACATTGCCCTCTCTTTAAAAATGCCATTGAGGTGCAGGTTTCTGCAAAACTTTTACACAAGGAATACTGGTTCACAGAACTCTTGTTAAAAAAATAGGCCGGAAATTTCCGGCCCTTATCTTTTCACAAAGAATACTGTTATGCTTTTTCTTTTGCTGTGAAATAATTCCTGGCAAGAAAATACGTGCCAAACAGAACAGCGGAAAATACAACCGTTGCCATTATACTGTTTTTATAAAAAGGCAATGCATCGTTATAACATTGCATCAACCCCGTGAATGTTTTGGGGCGGTTTAATCCATAACCACGATCACTTACCCATACCAGGAAATTAGAAACAAGAAAATACGCTGTGGGTGCGGCCAATGCAGCCCCGAGAATATTCAGGATACGTGTATTTTTTGCAAGAAAACCGAAAGCAGCAGTTCCCGCGAAAAGCAGGTAATTGATCAACTGACCGTCATAAAAACCCGGGTAATCAGTGAGTCCTTTCACATACAGTGCCTGGTACAGCAGGTCGGAAATAAACAGAGAAAGCAGGGGCATAACAAAAGCCCATTTCTTATTGTGTACAAACAATGCGCCGCTGAACAGACCGATCGCGATCTGGGGGGCAAATCCCATCGGGCGGTTAGGCATAATACGGTAAAGGGCACTTACAAGCACCATCAGCGCAAGCGAAATAAAAAAGGAACGGTTGATCTTCATCTGTTAAATTGTTTCCTTGCAAAAATAGGTCTTCTGTCTTATCGGCCCTTTTCAATTTTCCTCATATTGTGAATAATCTTCATGCCGGAACAAATGCCCTGAACATAGTGGCATGGCCCGAACTTTCTACCGTAAATGATTCCCCGGCTGTAGCGGCGAAAGCTTCTCCCCTTTTGAGAACGAGCGAATTATTTACCAGCACCCCGCCTTCTGTTATAATACAGATCTCAAGGGAACCTGCAGTTCGCTGGTAAGCATTTTGCGGACTAATATCGATCCGTACGATACCAAAATCGGGTACGGGACAGGGATACAGAAACTCCCCGGGTAATACTGCATCTCCCTTCATCACATTCGGCGTGATGGCTTCAAAACGTGTATGCTTCATCAACTCCGGCACATCGATGTGTTTGGGTGTTAAGCCGGCACGCAAAACATTATCACTGTTTGCCATCAGCTCCACGCACTGGCCTTCCATATACGCATGCGGGATACCGGCAGCCTGGAAAATACCTTCTCCGGGCTTCACATAAACGATGTTAAAAAAATAAAGGGAAAATACGGCCCTGTCGATATTACCTGCAGCGGGCTTGTCGTCAAATATTTTTGATACCCACCAGCCGGGCATTTCCCGCGTAAGCAGGCCTTCCTGTTTCCTGCGCACTTCCCGTTTAATCAGGTTGCCCAGCAGGGCATTGATTCCATCCTGTTCCATTTCCATCACAAAACGGTAGGTAGATCGCAAGCCCTCTCTTCTGAACAGGGGTAAAAGAATATTGAATTCGGGCACTTCCAGCAGGACCGATTCGATGGCCTGTTCAGGTTTAAATCCATGTAATAGCCAGAAATCACTGAGTGCCACCATTACTTCCGGCTTATGGTTCCGGTCTTTGTAATTCCGGTAAGGGGCCTGCAAGGGTATCCCTTCCGCTTCTTCGCGGTCATACCCTTTTTCTGCCTCTTCTTTAGTGGGATGAACCTGTATCGAAAGGATATCTTTTACATCAAGAATTTTAAAAAGATACGGCAGTTCGCCAAAGCGGTTGGCAACCCTTTCACCCAAAACCTGTTCGGGTTTTTCGCTGCAGATCGTGTACAGTGAAATCGTTTTGTCCTGTACCACTAATTCAGAAGGAGCTGATGGGTGTGCCCCCATCCAGTATTCGGCAAAAGGCTTTTCGTCCGGGTTGGCCACCCCAAGCAGTTCCGGTAAAAAATGCCGGCCGCCCCAGGCATAATGCATCAGTTTCCCTTTCAGTTTCCCGATCATCGGTTCATTCATTGGGTGAAAAAAACAGGTATTTCCCTATAACGTCAAAATGCAGGGATTCTTGCATAGATGTATAATTTTAAGAAAAGCTTTTGCATGAACCTGAACCTCACCAAGGGTGAAGAGGGAGAAAACATCGCCGCCGCCCGGCTGCAGCAACTTGGGTATACATTGCAGGAAAGAAACTGGCGGCACCGGCACTGGGAAGTGGACATCATCGCCTCAAAATCGAATAAACTTCACTTTATCGAAGTGAAAACAAGGCATTCACTGAGGTTTGGTAAACCCGAAGAAAGCATCACCCGCGATAAAATGAGCTGCCTCCGCAATGCTGCCGAAGCCTACCAGTACCAACACCCGGAATGGAAATACCTGCAATTTGATGTAGTGTCGGTTACCATGATAAACGGTGAACTCAAAGAGATTTTTCTGATCGAAGACGTATATTTTTGACAATATGTTTTAACCTGTTCAAACCCTATGTATGAATGATGTGATCACAGTAAGCTCAGCGGATGATATACAGAAATGCTGGAAAGCGATGCAGGCATTAAGGCCGCACCTTGCAGAAGAGGAATTCCTCCCGCTGGTAACCGGGATGATGAAAGAAGGTTTTGAAATGGCCTATATCGCAGGCGATGATGGCAATGCCGTTGCTGTGGTCGGCTTCCGTTATTTACAGTTTCTTTTCAATGGAAAACATATTTATATCGATGACCTTTCCACCTTACCCGGAGCAAGGGGAAAAGGATATGGCAGTAAACTGATCGACCATGTATGTACGATCGCAAAAGAGAAAGGATATACCTCTGTAACCCTCGATTCAGGCCATCATCGTACCGATGCGCACCGCTTATACCTCAACAAAGGTTTCAATATATCAGCACATCATTTTACGAAAAAATTATAAGGACGGAGAAACTATGGTCCCTGAATACTTTACTGATGTTGGCAATGACAGCAGCCTGATTTTCTTAACAGGTAAAAAACGATACTATACAACCAATGGTATTTTTTTCACCGCAGAGCCGCGGAGAAGCAGAGGTTTCGCAGGGTATTCCCAAACAAACAACCTTTAACTTTTAACTCAACACTCCTAACTCCTAACTAAATATAAATCCTCTCCATCATCTTCTCCACCATCCGGTAAGTGGCTGGGCAATACTCCACGTTTTGCTGGTGTACATGGATATACTCCACCATTTTTTTCTTTTTGAGATGCGGGAAGCCAGCACAATCTGCCGGGCGCACTTCATAAATGCTGCACTTATTGTCATCCAGGTTCAGGAACTGGCAGGGCTGTTTTTTATTCACCCAGTCCTTGTCCGTTTTTTCATACACCAGCCATTTGTCTACAAAAGCTTCCTGCGTCATTCCGAGATGTGCGGAAATGCGTTTGATATCTGTTTTTGTGAAAGTGGGTGTCATGCTTTTGCAACAGTTCGCGCAACTCAGGCAATCCACTTCCTGCCAAACTTCCGCATCTATTTTCTCTGCCATCTTATCAAGGCCGGGAGGTGGATCTTTTTCAATCTTACCAAGGTATTTTTTAAATGCTTTCTTATTGTGGCGGACTTTCTGCTTAAAGGAACGGAAATTTACTTGCTTTTGCATGCTGTTGTACGGTTGCGAATGTTGGATGAGCGATAAGGTAATTAGAACCCGGATTATTTAAAGGCGGCAATATCGATGAACCGCGTGTGAATTCCAAAAACAGTTTGGTGTTTACGGATGATGGCTTGGCGGATTGCGGATTATCACAATGAACAAAATCAGCCAATTAATCCGAAATTCGACAACAATTCTTAATCCTTAATTTTTAATTCTTAATTCATTAGTGTGGGACGCGTATAAAAAAGGATACAAAGCCTGGCTTCGGCTGGAGAAATCGCTGAGTGAGAACTCCGTGGAAGCTTACCTGCGTGATGTAGACAAACTAACCGAATACTTACAGGCAAGTAACCAGCTCATACAACCTGCGGATGTCACGTTACAACATCTGCAGCATTGGGTAAAGTGGGTGGGCGAACTGGGCATGACCGCCACTTCGCAGGCAAGGATGTTATCGGGTATCCGGAGTTTTTATAAATATTGTTTGATTGAGCAGATCGTAAAAACGGATCCGGCACTTTTAATAGAAGCGCCCAAAACGCGCCGCAAATTGCCCGATGTGCTCAGCTTCGAAGAAATCGAATCCGTGATAGCAGAGATCGATCAAAGCAAACCGGAAGGCGGGCGTAACAAAGCCATTCTCGAAACCATGTACAGTTGCGGGTTAAGGGTAAGCGAAGTGGTGAACCTGAAAATTTCCGGGCTCTATCTCGATGTGGGCTTTATCCGTGTGATCGGCAAGGGCGATAAGGAAAGGCTGATCCCCATTGGCAGAGAAGCATCAAAATATATCCGCATCTATAAAGAAGATATCCGTGTGCACCAGCAGCCGGTTAATGGTTTTGAAGACATCCTTTTTCTTAACAGGAATGGCCGGAACTTAAGCAGGGTGATGATCTTTTACATCATCAAAGACCTTGCAAACAAAGCAGGCATCACCAAACATATTTCACCGCACACCTTCCGGCATTCCTTTGCCACCCATCTCGTGGAAGGTGGTGCCGACCTGCGTGCGGTGCAGGAAATGCTCGGGCATGAAAGCATTACCACTACTGAAATTTACACCCACCTCGACCGTGATTTTCTACGCGATACTTTGCAAAGGTTTCACCCGGCTTATAAAAAGTAGTGCCCCCTCCTTCAGCAGGCGGCACTACCCAAAAATTATTTATCGTAATGAATCATAGATGATTCCTTTCCGCCGATGCCCGCTGCCAAATCAACAAGGCTTAGAAATTCACTTCGGTATCCACCGGCATCCTTCCCGATTGCAGAACCTGCCAGTTGGGTTACCGTTTGGTATGCTGCATCGCCTTTGTATTTCGAACCGCGCAGCAACATGCCGAAGGAAGCAACCGAAGCCGCAAACCGGAAATTCATTGAACAATCATAGATGGACACCGCCTTACCCTTTACCGGGAAATTCAACAGGCTGCTTTTCTCGCCATCGGGCGCTTTGTACCGTACTTTGATATTCATCAGTTCTTCGGAAAATTTTGGATGATAACTGGTAACCTGCATTTTATTTGATGGAACCTGGTAACGCAGTGAATCCGTGAAAACCGCATCCGGCAGTTGTATCCCTTTGGGAACGATCTCATACAAAGCTGTTACTGTATGCCCGCTGCCCAGTTCACCGGCATCTTTCGTATCATCGGCAAAATCTTCTTTGGCAAGGATCCGGTTCTCATAACCAATCAGGCGCCAGCCCGCCACATGCGAAGGGTTAAACTCCACCTGCAGTTTTACATCTTTTGCGATCGTGAACAATGTGCCACCGAATTCATTCACCAATACTTTTTTTGCTTCTCCCAACTGATCGATATAAGCATGGTTGCCATTTCCCTTATCAGCCAGTTTCTGCATCTTGGCATCCTGGTAATTACCCGTACCAAAACCCAATACGGTAAGGAACACATTTGATTTTCTTTTTTCTTCGATCAACTGTTCCAATGCAGCATCGCTGGATACACCTACATTAAAATCACCATCCGTGCAAAGGATCACACGGTTATTGCCTTCTTTCACATAATTATCCAGGGCCACTTGATATGCGAGTTGTATACCCGCGCCGCCTGCAGTTGATCCGCCCGCTTCCAGCCTGTCGATCGCTTCTTTAATAAGCGTTTTATTTTCACCGCTGGTGGAGGGCAACACCAGTCCTGCATTACCGGCATACGCTACCAGTGAAACTTTATCCTGCGGACGAAGCTGATCGGTCAGCATTTTCAGCGATGCCTGAACCAGCGGCAGTTTATCCGGAGAAAACATACTGCCACTCACATCCACCAGGAATACCAGGTTGGCGGGGGGTAATTGTGATACCTCAATCTTCTTTGCCTGCATACCGATCAATACCAATTGGTGTTTAGGTTCCCAGGGACAAACTGCCTGTTCGGTATGCATTGTGAAAGGTTGATCGTTTTTGGGCGCCTCATATTCATAAGGAAAATAATTTATCATCTCTTCAATACGCACTGCATCCCGCTGCGGCAAATGGCCGGAACGAAGCATGCGGCGGATATTACTATAAGACGCTGCATCCACATCAATTGAAAAAGTGGAAAGCGGATTTCCGGCTACATCCCGAAAGGGGTTTTCTGTAATCGCATCATAGCCTTCCCTGTTCCAGGGTTCATGCAGAAGCCTGTCTTTCCTCGTCCCTTCCCTGTATTCTTTTGCAGGTGTACGAAAGCGGCCATTCATAACAACACCCGCTACTGATCCCTGCAGCGATTGTTGCAATACCGGTTTTGCCATTGCCATTATCGCATCTGCGGCAACAGAACCCGTAATATCTTTTTTCAGCTGTGTTCCATAACCCGTTACCACCACTTCATCCAATAAGGCAACAATCGCTTTTAGTTTAACAGTGACGGGAGCAGCATCTGTAACCGTGATTTCTTTTGTTTCAAACCCAACCGCCGTAAATACCAGCGTGGCTTTTTTGCCCTCAAATGGAATACTGAAACGTCCGTCGGCCCCTGACAAAAAATTTTTCCGATTTTCTTTTAGCAGGATTTGTGTAATCAGCGGGTTTCCTGCATCATCCTGAACAATGCCCTTGATTGTGAACCCGGCGGCATGTATGAAAACCGTCAGCATTACAGCAAACATGGTGAACAATATCTTTTTCATAAACTTGATTTTATACCGGATGCTGTTTTCCCGGGCATTACATAAATGAGGCAAAAAAATTATCTTACCGGTTCATGCATGCATTGAAAGCCATACCAGGTAATGATCATCTGAGCGATGAAGAACTGATCAATGCGTACCGGGCTGATCATGACCAGTCGCATCTTGCTGCATTGTACCTGCGGTATACTGATCTCGTGTATGGTGTTGCACTGAAGTATCTTGAGAATACAGAATCGGCAAAAGACGCTGTGATGAATATTTACCAGGAACTGGTCCGGAAATTGCAGCAACACGAAGTCGAAAATTTCAGGAGCTGGTTATATGTGCTTACCAAACACCATTGCCTGATGCAGTTGCGCAAAGAGAAAAAAACAAAACTGGTGGAATTAACACCGGAACTTATGCAATCGGAAGATTATTCGCATCTGGATACGGTGCTCCAAAGAGAAAGAACTTTCCGCATACTGGCAAAATGCATCGAAAAACTGCAAGAGGAACAGCAAACTGTGATCCGGCATTTTTATCTCGAAGGAAAATGTTATAACGAAATCGTGACGCTCACCGGGCAGGACTGGGCCAAAGTACGCAGCCAGATTCAGAACGGAAGGCGGAACCTGAAAATATGCATGGATAAAAATGGATAAACGTAACCTGCATACAAACCCATATACGCTGGCCGATATCGAAGCATACCTGCAGGTGAAAATGCGGCCTGCCGATATGCATCAAATGGAAAAAGCCGCTTTGCAGGATCCTTTTCTCTCTGATGCCATCGATGGGTATACAAAAGCAGAACCCGATCAGGTTCGTTCTGATCTTTCTTTCTTATATGATGCCATTAATGGCAGGCAAATCATTACTCCGGTATTGATCACAGAAAAGAAAAAAAA
>SAIX01000071.1 GCA_004028765.1 Chitinophagaceae bacterium
AGCGGACAATCCGGCGCCTATGTTACATTCGGAACAGCAACTGCTTCTGATAACTGCGGAACACCTGCCATCACATACAGCATTGCATCAGGCAGCTTCTTCCCTGTAGGAACCACAACGGTAACTGTAACAGCCACCGATGCAGTAGGCAATAAATCTACCTGCTCATTTACTGTAACAGTAAATTGTGGTACTGTTCCGGTAACAGTTACTTCAGTGCCCACCAGTACGGTTTATACCGGCGCCGGGCCAAACAGTATATTCCTTGGCTATGGGGCTCAAAGCACCACGCTTAATGTATCAGTACCCGCAGGCACTTATACTTATTCATGGAGTGGTACTGGGGCAAGCATGTTGAGCAGTACTACCAGCAGCGCACCGGTATTTACGCCAACCAAAGCAGGCAGCTATACCTTTACAGTTACCGTTAAAAATGCGGTAGGGTGTACCAGCACAGCATCTATCACAATCTGTGTAACGGATATCCGCGTATTTACTTCTACTGTGGTTAAGGGTGATAAAGATGATGATGATGATGATGACAGGCAGCGTATGTGTAACCACCAGGCGCATGATTCATCTAACTGTCCGCACAAAGGACATAACCACTCATGTGATCACAAAGCACATACCAAGTATAACTGTGCACACAGGGATACCAACGACAAGGATGATGATGATGAAAAAACCTGTGATCACAAAGCACACAGTTCAAAGGATTGTCCGCACAAAGGACATAACCACAAAGCCTGTGATCATAAGGCACACAATGCAAAAGATTGTGACCACGATAAGAGCAACAGCAACGGTGATCAGAAAGTTTGTGACCACAAAGCACATAGTGAAGATGATTGTTCTCATGATGGTCATAACCACGATGATTGTGACCATAAAGGACATAGTGCCAGCAATTGTCCTCATAACGGTGGTAACCAGTATGGTAACAGTGGTAATTACAAAGTGTATATCTGCCATGTACCTCCGGGTAACCCAGGCAAAACGATCACGCTTTGTATCAGTGTAAAT
Organism: Chitinophagaceae bacterium; assembly: GCA_004028765.1. Classification (GTDB taxonomy): domain Bacteria; phylum Bacteroidota; class Bacteroidia; order Chitinophagales; family Chitinophagaceae; genus Sediminibacterium. The sequence continues at coordinate 1,027 of SAIX01000071.1, forward strand.
GCCGTACCGGCTCACCTGACGCTTCATCCGTATGATAAACTCGGAAGCTGCGACCAGGCACCATGTACCGGTATCCCGGATACACAGAACCCGGTTGTGGATTGTGCGGATAACATTACCGTTAGCTGTAACAGTTCATTGTCACCATCTGTTACCGGTGCACCTACTGTTACGGATAACTCAGGTTATGTAACGGTCACTTATACTGATGCTAGCACGAAGGGCACCAACCCGGCTGCAGCCAGCTACTATAATTATACGATCACACGTACCTGGAGAGCAACAGATCCTTCTGGTAATTATACCGAGTGTGTTCAGATTATCACAGTTCAGGATAAAACCAATCCTGTGATCACATGCCCGGGTGATGTTACCGTAGCATGTACCACTGCGAATACCGGTACTGCAACCGCAACGGATAATTCCGGTGGCCCGGTAACGATCAGTTATACAGATGTGCCTGGTAAATACTATACCACCCGTACCTGGAAAGCCGTAGATGCTTCCGGTAACTATACAACCTGTACGCAGAAAATTACTGTGAACGACAATGTTGCTCCTGTGATTACCTGCCCGGGTGATAAAGTAGTGGGTTGTGGTGGTTCAACTTTACCAGCTGCAACAGGATATGCAACGGCTACAGATAACTGCAGCAGTGTAACCATTACTTATACTGATGCAACAGGAAACAATGGTGTGATAACCCGTACCTGGAAAGCGGTGGATGCATCCGGTAATACCAGTACCTGCGTACAAACCATTACCAAACCAACCGGTAATCCTTGTGCTTTGCCTTATCCTGTTGTGGATGCAAATTATCCAAGGTCATCCGTGCCGTTCAATGAAAGCACTGTTCTAAAAGCCATTGAGCCTGGAACCAATGTGGCTTGTGGAATTACACCCACTAAGATCAAAGCATGGTACAGTGACGAACATGCAATGACATTGGGCGTACGTCAGGTGATTGTAAAATCGAAAACAGGAACCACTACCACCAATTATCCTGTTACCACTTATAACGGAGCCCCTGCAACCATTACCAATCCGCAGGTAGGAACGGTTCTGGATAACAGCAGTGATCAATCCGGAAATGACCTGGCTGGTTATGGTGGACGACCACTGCGCCCGGTACTGTATATCTCAGATATCACAAATGATCCTAACAACAGGGCCGGAGATTGGCAGCATAATGGCACACCGTATAACCCGACAATGATCAGCGGATCATGGAAAGCGGCAGTGCGTGTTGTAGATAAAACGCAATCAACCCCTGTCGTAACTGTTATCCCTGATGCAGACCCTGCAAAGAATAACTGGACAATGGGCGCTGGTGCAGATGCCGTCCCTACAGGTTTACTCAGTGATGGATATGGTACCGAAGTAGCCTGGGATATCAGTAGTCTTGGTCTGTTACCTGGTCATACCTATCGTGTACAGGTGATCATCCATGACGGTGACCAGAATAAATGTGGTGGCGATGCAGGTCAGGCCTGTGCAGTGATTTCCATACCACAGAATTATGTGATGCAGTCTGTAGAAGGCACAAAAGTTACGATGACATCTGAAACCCCTGTGGTTGCCAAAACCCAGACTTCAGAAGAAGAACTTAAAGTAACTGTGATGCCAAATCCAAGTACTTCTTATTTCACGCTGAAGCTGGAGAGCAAATACGAAACACCGGTTAATCTGCGTGTAATGGATGGAAGAGGAAGAGTGATTGATGCCAGATCTAAACTGGGTGCCAACAGCACGCTGCAGATCGGGCACAATTACAGCAGCGGCACTTACTATGCAGAACTGATCCAGGGGAATACCCGGAAAGTGGTGCAGTTGATCAAAGGAAAAGGGTAATACCGACCCCGGTACCCAGTAATAATTTTAATGATTGCCAGAATCTCCCATCGGGGGATTCTGGTTTATCATTGAGATGATGATGATTTTATCAAGTAAATCGTATGATGTTTTTGAAATCCTTCCGCCCATTAAGAATTATACTTTGTGCAATTTTTGTTTTTGCTGGTATTTTTTCTTATGCTCAAACCACAACTTTCAAGAAGAACTCAGCTATAATAGATATGGGTTCTGCAAGCCCCACGGTTAAGAATTCACTGAAACCGTATGGATTGATTTATACTCTCCTGAAAAATTATAATGTTCCCGTAAGCTGTGTTATCAATTCGGCCAAAGCCAAAGATGGTATTGATTTCAATTACAATGGGAAAAGCTATAAAGGGGGGACTTTTATTATTTCCAAGGATTATATCACTTCAGGTGTTAAAACAATTATCGACAGCTGGATTAACCAGGGTGTACTCGTGGATTATGCCGCCGGTGATTTTACAGTGGATGTTACTTATAAGTTGAATTTTACCCCTAAGTGGGTGCTCGATCAAACAAATGGATATATATCCGTTGGTTTTTTAAGTGCAGCGGGTATCCCGGCATCTGCATATAGCTTTAAAGATCCTTCCCAACTTGGTAGTTGTGATGATATATTTGTTTTACCTCACGCCGAACCAACCTGGAATAAACACAATAATTTATATTTCTGGAATAAGAATAACAAAGGTTCTATATGGGTAGGATGTAGTGCCGTGTCTGAACTGGAAGCCCTTTCAAAGGATACGGTTATCGCTTCAGTGAATACGACGCTTAAAATGAACTTCCTGAGTACAAACGGATTGGTTTCATACCAGGACCACGTTGATGGAACAACGCCCTATACAAATCAGAATTTTTCTGACCCGGTGGCTCAGTTTATGGGTATTACTGACAATGCCCAGGCTTCCGGCTATGAAGTGGTTTATCTCCCTAAATTGGGAAGTAGCTGGAATACCGGTACGAAAATTCTTACCTACAGCCAGAATCAGGCTGATATCCCAACACTTTCTGCCGGCCAGGCTGTAATCAATGCATACGGACGTGCGTTTGATGACCCTACCCGTGGTTTTGTGATGTACCAGGCAGGCCACAATATTGGTGGATCAACTGCTGATCGTGTATCTGCACAGAGGATGTTCTTCAATTTCACATTTCAATCACTGATCGACAAGATTCCTCCAATCATCTCTGTAGCAATTTCAGGTGTGCCTTCTCAGTTAAAAGCCAATTCTGCTTCCGGTACACTTACTGCTACAGCGACCGGAACCGGTGCAGGTACGGCAACCTATCAATGGAAATCCTCTGTTGCCGGTGTGTTTTCTTCCCCAAACGGTGCCACCACAACCTTTACCCCCGATGCAGGTATCACCTCAACCACAGAAGCAACGATTTCCTGCCTGGTAACAGATGTTTGCGGCAGGGTGACGTTTGATTCCAAGGCAATAACGATCTTAAAAGCAAACCCACCACTGAGTGCCTCCAATATCACAAAATCAATCGCTTCGGGCTGTACTTCCAGTTCTATTTCCTTTACAGTGTTTGACAATGCCTATCTCACTGCAAATCCTGATGCGGGCTCGGCTACCCTCGTGTCTGTAACAGGTATCGCAACAGGTACGATAGTCACATCTACAAACGGAACAATTACTTATACCCCACCAGCAAACTATGTTGGAAGTGTTTCAGGAACATACACAATTTCGAATGTGGTAAACAGCGGAACAGCCACACTTACAATCAATGTCGGGGATATTTCCACTGCTCCTTCTGTTGTAAATGATAACCCGACAGTTACACTGAGGGTCAGAACCATCATTGATGTATTAAACAATGATAAAAACACACCCGGTGCAGCCAGCAATAACCTTTTGACACTGCGGGATATCACATCTAAGCCTACAAAGGGATATGCGCAGATCAATACCGATAATACGATTTCTTACCTTGCATTCAGTAATGTTGTAGCGAATACGACAGATAATTTCACTTATCTGACCTGTAATTCAACTACCGGGGTTTGTTCGGAAGGTACTGTAAACATAACATTACAGGTGCCAGTTACTACATTAACGCTTACAGCCACACAGGATAGTTATATTGCTTCGGATCAATATGGCGGAGGTGGGGGTGCTGCGGAAGAAGGTCAGAATTTCGGTTCTCTTGGAACGATCGTCCTGGGACAGACTTCCGGGCAGGACCATACCCGTTTGCCTTTGCTACAGTTTGATCTTACCCAAGTGGCAAATGCCGGAACATTTACCATTACTTCAGCCAGCCTGTTACTTACTGCTGCAAATACTTACACGAATAACGACGGCCTGTTCCCGGCAAGAATGATGCGTTTGAAGAAAACATGGGCAGAAGGTACTACTACATTTGTGAGCCCCTGGACGGATATCCCGGCACAAGCTTATATAGATCAGAGTGCCGCTACAGGTAATAATGATTTCTATACAAAGAATGATGACAACTATGCTGCGGATGATCCTGGAATAGACATGGGCGCCGGTGCCACATTAAATACAAATAATGTATTGACCATAACCAACAATATCAAAGAACTGGCAAAATGGTGGGCCACTCATAATGCCAGTAATTATGGTATGATTATTTTACCTCAGCCCGGTCCAACCAACGCGGGTATCAATGATCTCACATTTTACAGTAAAGAGGACGCAGATCCAAACAAACGGCCACGGTTAGTGGTAACTTACCAGTCCGCCCTTGCCACTATCACTTCTACCAACCCGGTAGCATACCCTGATGCTGCCACTACTACCTCCAGTGCCAATACCATTACGATCAATGTGTTGAATAACGATGACAACTATTTTGACAAGAGCCGTAATACGGTTGTAGGTGTAACCACCAGTGGTTCAGGAACAGTAGGGTTTACTGCATCTACCGTAACCTATAAAGCCAATCCTGCTTTTGTAGGTACAGAAGTGTTAACCTATACACTGGAAGATAATGTGTCTCATTTGCAAAGCACAGCCACCATCCGTGTGAAAGTGACACAGGTTGCGCCAACGGTGGCTGATGATACACAATCCACGAATTCAAATACAGCAGTTACCATCAATGTGGGTGCGAACGACAGTGATCCGCAAGCTACCATGTCGGCCCCTTCGATTGTTACAAATCCTAAAAACGGAACTGTATCTGTTGTGGGGAATAATATTTTGTATACACCGGCTACAGGCTTTACCGGAACCGATGTTTTTCAATATTCGAGAACAAGTTCTGCAATCGATCCCTGTGGTACAGCGCTTAGCAGTACGGCAACGGTTACCGTAACTGTATTAAACCAGCCACCTGTTGCTGTGAACGATAATATCAGCACATTTACCTGTACGCCGGTAACCATCAAAGTAAAAGACAATGACAGCGACCCTGAAAACTCAGTGATCGTTTCAACTTTATTATCATATCCTACAAATGGTATCGTTGCCGTTAATGCAGATGGAACCTATACCTACACACCCAATAACGGCTATTCGGGAACAGACCAGTTTACATATCGTGTCAGGGATAAAGACTCCGCATCCAGCAATACTGCTACGGTAACAATAACAGTAAACAATACACCGAATCCGAATACTGCACCATCAGCAGTGAATGATGCGGATAATACATTGGTTAACCAGTATGTTGTAACGAATGTTTTGGCGAACGATTCTGACCCGAATAATGATCCGTTAACCATCAGTATTACTGCTGGGGGTTTATTGGCTCCGGCAAACGGAACGATCACGCTTCTGCCAAATAAAAAAATCAAATACACACCTAACTCCGGCTTTACAGGTACAGATACTTATGAATATCAAATCACAGATACGCACCCAAGTTGTGGAGGTAACAGCAACCTTTCAGCAAAAGCTACAGTAACCATCACTGTCTCGCCTGTTTATATTTCAATTTCCGGTAAAGTTTGGAATGATGCGAATAATAGTGGTCAGGCCGATTTCACGGGTATCAATTCTATAGGAGAATCTGGAACAAATGCAAATGGCAGTATTTATATATACCTCGTAGATAATTCTAGTAAAGTACTCGACAGATCGCCGGTTGATGTGGATGGCACTTACTCATTAAGCAGTGTTCCTTCGTCCACTGCGAACGTCAAACTTATATTGAGCAACGAGGATGTCGCAATCGGTTCATCATTAGGAACCTCTTCGCTGCCGGTGGGATATATAAACAGTTCACCTTTGACAAGGTCTATTACAAATACAGGAAGCAGTAATATCACGGGATACGACTGGGGTATTCTTACAAATCCCGTATTAACTGCCGGTGTGATTATTGCACCAGGTGATCTTTGTGGTGCAAGCGGAACTCCTGGTACTATTAATGCGAGTTCCAATGCAAGTGGTGGTAATGTAAATGCTACGGGATATAATTATCAATGGCAGTCATCAACCACTTCAGCCAGTGCAGGGTTTGCTGATATCGCTGGAGCAACATCTACTACTTACACACCGGCAGCACCAATTACAATCACTACTTATTACAGAAGGGGTGTATCCACAAACCTCGATGCAGTTGTATACAGTAATGCAATTACGGTAACACTGAATCCACTGCCTACCGTTTCTGTTTCCCCGCTTTCAGCAACGATCTTAACAGGTCTAAGTACAACTGTTACGGCCAGCGGCGCAAATACTTATTCGTGGACGCCCGCAACCGGTTTGTCGGCAACCAACACTGCATCTGTAACTGCAACGCCATCGTCAACAACCACCTATACAGTTACGGGAACTATAACAGCTACAGGCTGCACAAACACAGCTTCGTTCCTTGTAACAGTTGTTAATCCGGGAACAATCAGTGGTACACAAAGCAGTTGCGCGGCATTTACACCTACAGGTTTTACATCTACGACTGATGCAAGCGGTGGAACGGTTACTTATCAGTGGCAGTCTTCACCAACAAACAATTTCAGTTCAGCAATTACAACAATCGGTGGGGCTACCCTGGCTACTTATAGCCCGGGTTTTGTTAATGCAACTACCTACTTCAGGAGAGTTGCTGTTGTGAATGGGCAAAGCTTTAACAGCAATATAATATCCGTTACAATTAATACGCCACCAACAGTTACAGCCTCATCGAACACTCCAGTATGTGCGGGTTCACCGATCAATCTTACGGGAGGAGTGGGAGGATTGACAAGCTATAGCTGGACGGGCCCGAACGGATACATATCCAATAGCCAGAGCCCTGTGATCAATTCGTCTACAGCAGCCAATGGCGGAACG
>SAIX01000072.1 GCA_004028765.1 Chitinophagaceae bacterium
TCTGTGAATCGAGCGGCTCTGAATCAAGAACTGCCATTTGCTCTTCCACGGTTTCCAATCCGTGTATGGTGAGTTGTTTGTTTTTTGCGTAGTTCATCATTTCCGTTTCGGGCTGAACCGGGTTATTACAGGGGATGCTTTTTTCAGCCAGGAGGCTCAGGGAAAGAAAGGGTTTGAAACTATTGAACATCGACAAAGGGATCCCCGTTATCTGCTGGAATTTCTGGCTGCATTCCCTGAAAGAACCATCCGGCAGCAGAGAACTGAGTGTGCTGCCCTTCAGCATAGCCTGCGACATCAGCTTCATGGTTAGCCCCGGATCATCCATGTTCAATTCGCCATAAAACTGTTTGCAGGCGCCGATCGCTTGTTCCAGAACAGGCGAAACAGAAAAATCTTCTTTACAGATCAGGTGGAATGTCCCAAACAGATAAGAGGGCTTTTGCATACCCTTGCCTTCGATCTTCCATAACAAAGAGGAAGACTGTCCGAAAGCGGAGATGCCAAGAAAAAAACTGATCAGGAAAAATAAGCCTTTCAACTTTTTCATATTTGTTCCAATAGTTGATTTGTCGCACAAAAAGGCAAAATATTACGCTGGTGCCGAATAAAAAAGCCCCGTGTGAAAACACGGGGCGTAAACCAAAACCAACTGCTTATGAAACAGTATTTTTATTGCTTAGTTGATCGCGATCTCCTGGGGAGCAACGGTCACTTCCTGTTTTTTGGGGAGGTATAATTTCAGTACCCCGTTTTCGTATTTCGCCTGTATGCCGCCAGTATTGATTTTGTCATCAATACTGAAGCTGCGTTTAAAGCTGCGGTAGCTGAATTCTTTGCGGATGGTTTTGTACTCTTTCTGTTCGTTTTCTGTCTTGCTTTCGAAACTGATGCTGAGCAAACCATTCTCAAGGCTTATTTTAAAATCTTCTTTGTTCCTGCCGGGGGCGTTCAATTCAAGATGGTAGGCATCTTTTGTTTCATGGATATTCACTGGTACGGAATTCCAAACCTGCGCATCTTTCCCCCAAGTAGCCGGGAAATTGCTGAATAACTCTTCGAACAGGTTGCCGAAGTAAACGGGGTTGTGTTTTACAAGTGTCATAATTATTAATTTTTGATTGTGATAAAATTGTATTTCAACCAGTGCAAACCCTGTACCGACCCGGTTTTGACTTTCTTGAAAGGGCATTTTGCCAAAAAAGCAAACAACAAAGCGTCAAAATGGCCGTAAAAAGAATTTTTAAGCGCCATTATGTCCTTGTTTAATCGATTTTCAATGTTTGAACTTTTGCCGTATTTTTGCGTTCTACTAAAAGAAGAGATTTTATGTATCCAGCAGAGATCGTTTTACCCATGAAAGCAGAATTGACGGAAAGTGGTTTTGAAGAACTGCTTACCGCTTCTGAAGTTGACAATACCCTTCAGCAAAAAGGCACCACTTTGGTTGTGATAAATTCTGTATGTGGCTGTGCAGCAGGTACTTGCAGACCAGGCGTGTTAATGGCTGTTCATAATTCCACCAAGCGCCCTGATCGTTTGACCACCAGTTTTGCAGGCTTTGATATAGAGGCGGTTAACCAGGTAAGAACACATTTGTTGCCCTATCCGCCCTCTTCCCCCGCTATCGCTCTTTTTAAAGATGGCCAGTTGGTAAGTATGGTGGAAAGACACCAGATAGAGGGCAGGCCGGCACAGGTAATTGCGCAGCATTTAATTTCTGTGTTCGATGAACACTGTAACTAAAATTCACTTAGTTTTGTTATAGATGGGTTAGTAAGTATGGGCTCCACCGAAAAGTGGGGCCTTACTTTTTCCTTCTACTGCATACCTGATAAGTTATAAAAAGAGTCTCGCCTTTTCTGACTAACATTGCAACGGAAACTTCTAACGATCATTTTCTAGTATACGCATGTATCCAAACCTGTATTACGCTTTTAAAGATATTTTCGGGATCGAGCTTTCAGGATTGAAACTCGTAAATACATTCGGTTTTTTTGTTGCTCTTGCATTTATTGTGTGTGCATGGGTGCTCACACTCGAACTAAAACGCAAACAGCAACAGGGCTTGTTTACCTATACGGAAGAAACGATCACGGTTGGTGCGCCTGCAAGCTTATCGGAACTGCTTACCAATTTTCTCTTGGGATTTGTATTCGGGTATAAGATCATCGGAGCATTCCTGATACAGGATGCATTGAATGATCCGCAATCATTCGTTTTATCTGCCAGAGGAAGTTTTCCCGCAGGTTTGTGTGTGGGTCTTTTATTCGCAGGCTTGAAATGGTGGGAAAAGAAAAAACAAAAACTGGACAAACCCGAAACAAGAACGATCCGTATCTGGCCGCAGGACAGGGTAGGAGATATCGTATTATTCGCAGCGTTATTCGGGTTCCTTGGTGCAAAAATTTTTCACAACCTCGAAAACTGGAGCGACTTTGTCAAAGATCCGATAGGGTCGCTCGTTTCTTTCAGCGGCTTAACTTTTTATGGTGGACTGATCTGTGCGGGCATCGCAATCATTCTCTATTGCCGGAGCAAAAAAATACCGGTTGTCCATTTTTGTGATGCGATGGCAACCACGATGATGCTCGCCTATGGTTTGGGCCGGATCGGTTGCCAGGTTAGTGGTGATGGTGACTGGGGTATTGTAAACAATCATCCAAAACCTTTTAGCTGGTTACCGGATTGGGCCTGGGCTTATTCATATCCGCATAATGTAGTTGGAGAAGGAATTGCAATTCCTGGCTGCGCCGGACAGTATTGCAATCAACTGCCACAGCCGGTATTTCCAACCCCATTGTATGAGATCATTGTATGCCTGGTATTGTTTTTCATCCTTTGGTCGCTCAGGAAAAAAATAAAAACACCGGGTAAGCTTTTTGGAATTTATCTTTTCTTCAACGGGATCGAACGGTTTTTTATTGAAAAGATCCGGGTGAATACGAAATACGATTTCCTGCCTTTCCATCCCACGCAGGCAGAGATCATTTCTTTTCTTTTAATGCTTTCCGGCATTCTTTTGATCTTTCGCTCAGAAAAATGGTTTCAGTCACCTCCAGAGCGCATTAAATGACCAACCCTGATAAATTCTCTAGTTCCCCTAATCCCTCTCCGGATTTTTTTAGTTAATCATGTGAATTGCGAGCGCTTCGAAAAGTTTCAGGAAATGTAAAATTCGGCCAGTTTCGGCATTATCTCAAGCTGTACATCTGCTAATAATATGCAAATCAGTTTTTTAGACAGATTTTTTTCTTGAATAAGATCTGTTTTTCCTCAAAAGAACCATTTATCCCGCTATTTTACCGTTAGTTTATAAAACTATGTACTATGCAATACATAGAACATAGTTTTGACTCGTAATCAGTTAAAACTGGAACTAAATAAACTAATTGTATAACCTCATTTTATGAAAAAAATACTTGTTTTCGCAGGGATCGTGGGATTTTGCTCATTCACAAAACCTGGTCTTTCACAGGCTGACTTTTCCGGAAAAGTAAAAGGAGCCGTGTATTCGGGCGATAAACCTGCGGAGTCCGCATCCATCAGTCTTTTACGTGCCAAAGACTCAGGCGTGGTAAAACTTGCCGTTGCCGATAAAGCCGGCTCTTTTGAAATTGAAAAACTGAAAGCAGGCCGCTATCTGCTGGCTGTTCAGACACTTGGTCACAATAAATATTACAGCAAGGCTTTTGAATTGTCTGCAAGCAATCCAACCCATACAGAAGAGAAGATTGAACTGGTGCTTGCTACAAAAGTTCTCTCTGCAGTAACTGTTGTTTCTCAGAAACCCATGATCGAACAAAAGATCGACCGGACGGTGGTGAATGTGGAAGCATCTGTTTCTAACACAGGAACAAGTGCGATGGAAGTACTGGAAAAATCGCCAGGCGTTTCTGTAGACAAAGACGGAAATATCAGTCTGAAAGGAAAACAGGGCGTACAGGTATTTGTAGATGGAAGACCTACTTATTTGTCTGGCCAGGACCTAGCCAATATGCTGCGCAACATGCAGAGTTCGCAACTTGACCAGGTGGAGATCATGACAAATCCGCCTGCAAAATATGATGCATCAGGTAATTCCGGTATCATTAATATCAAAACGAAAAAGAACAAACAGGTAGGGTATAATGGAAGTGTTACGGCAGGTTATGGACAGGGTGTTTATCCAAAAACCAATGAGAGCGTAAACATGAACTACCGCGACGGTAAAGTGAACCTTTTTGGGAATGCCAGCTATGGATACCGTGAGCGTTTCCAGGAATTGAACATCCAGCGCAAATTTATCGATGCGGTTTCCAAAGCGGTAACATCCAATTTTGCGCAGCAAAACAATCTCCGCAATAACGACGAATCCTACAGTGGTAAAATCGGTATGGACTATTTCGCCTCTAAAAAAACAACCCTCGGTGTGGTGGTGAATGCCAGTCAGAGTATGAATCCGTTTTCAAGCCGTGGCAGCATCAATATCATGGATCCGAATTATGTATTGCAAAGCCAGACGCGTGCCGCTTCTGATAATGACCAGACCTGGAAAAATTTCAGCACCAATTTAAATTTCCGGCAGTTGCTTGATTCATCTGGTGCCGATCTCACAGGTGATTTTGATTATATCCATTATGGCTCTGTGAACAATCAGAAAGTGACCAACGCCTATTACGATGCAAACGGTGCGATCCTTGCCGGCAGCAGGCCTGATACCCTGCTGGGTAACCTGCCACAGCAGATCAATATTTACAGCATCAAGCTGGATTATACCAAACCTTTGAAAAAAGGTGCGCGTTTTGAAGCGGGGGTGAAATCAAGTTTTGTGAAAACGGATAACAATGCGGCTTATGACAGCATCAGGAACGGAAACGTGATCCATGACCTCAACCGGAGCAATCATTTTGTGTACGATGAGAATATCAATGCTGCGTATGTAAACTACAGCCGCCCGATCAATAAAAAACTGAGCGCACAACTGGGTTTGCGTATGGAACATACCCATTCCACCGGCAATCAAATCACGAGCAATACGGTATTTGCGCGGGATTACGTGCAACTGTTCCCGACCATGTACATACAATACCAGCCGAGCCAGAAAAATACATTTGTGCTGAATTATGGCAAACGCATCAATCGCCCGAATTACCAGGACCTGAACCCGTTCGTTACTTTCCTTGACAGGTATACTTACCAGCAGGGCAATCCGAACCTGCAGCCGCAGTTCAGTCACAATATCGAACTGTCCCATTCTTACAACAATTTCCTTACAACAACGCTTAACTATACCCGTACCACAGATATCATCCAGGATGTACTGGAGCAGAATACGGCAAAGAATGAAAGCTATATCAAGAAATCAAATATTGCCCGCCAGCGCCAGTATGGTATCTCTGTGAATGCCTTTGTACCGGTTACGAAATGGTGGACGAGCAATATCTACCTCAATGTATTCAATAACGAATTCAGCGGTATCATCAATGGCGATGCGGTTACGATCAATGCAACAACCGGTATGTTCAATATCATGGAACAGTTCAAATTCAACAAAGGTTGGGGCGCTGAACTCAGCGGTTTCGGCCGTACAGAAGGGGTGGAAGGTATTTTCAGGATCAAAGCTTTTGGTACGATGAATGCAGGTGTAAGCAAACAGATGCTGAAGAATAAAGGGACATTGCGTTTGAGTGTGCGCGACCTGTTGTGGAGCCAGCGTATCAAAGGAGAGAGCAAGTACAGCAATATCGACGCGAAGTTTCAGCAGTTCGGGGAGTCGAGGGTGATCAATGTTTCATTCACGTATCGCTTCAGCAAAGGGAAAGTTGGAAACGTACAGCGTAAACGTGGTGGGGCAAATGAAGAAGCCAGCCGTATCAAAGCGGGTGATGGTAACTAACCGGTGAAAGGAGGGGATACCGTTTGATATATGTATTTCCTTCCTCTAACATTTCATTAACGCCACTCATACATATTTTCTTTTGACGTGTGATGTGTTACTGCAACTTTGGAAAAGAAAATTATTCAACCTGTTTTTTCTCATGTGCATTATAGAACCGGCCCCGATTTCTATCGGGGCTTTTTCGTGCAGTTGCAGAACAGAAGAAGATTCCCTATTCCCGCAGGGATGATTATTTTTGCAAAAACATCCTGCCATGCCTTCATTTGATATTGCCAGTGAAGTGGATATCCAGACCCTGGATAATGCCATCAATACCGTCCGCAAAGAGATCAGCACCCGTTTTGATTTCAGGGACTCGCCGGTTACGGTTGACCTGAATAAAAAGGAATATAAAATTGTGCTGGAAGTGGAAAGTGATATGAAAATGAAACAGGTGATCGATGTGCTGATCAGCCGCGCAATGAAGCAGGGAATCGATGCCGGCGCCTTCGATTTCAGTAAAGATGCTTACCCGAGCGGCAAAGTGGTGAAAAAGGAGATCGGGGTGCGGAACGGCCTGAAACAGGATGACGCCAAGAAAATCGTAAAACTGATCAAGGACGGTGGATTTAAAGTACAGGCGGCGATCATGGATGATATTGTTCGGGTAACGGGGAAGAAAATCGATGATCTTCAGGCAGTTATCGCGAAATGCCGCTCGGCCGAACTGGGTATTCCGCTTCAGTTCGTGAATATGAAAAATTAGCGGGAACCTGGTTTTACTTGGACAGAAAGCAATTCGGTGTTACCTTTGCTTCCCTTTAATAATCGTACGGCCAAATCCGTACCACCTAAAAAACAAGACAATGAAACAAGGTATCCATCCTGAAAACTATCGTTTCGTGGTTTTCAAAGACATGAGTAACGGTCATACTTTCCTCAGCCGTTCCACTGCTGCCACCAAAGAAACCATTCAATGGGAAGATGGCAATGAGTATCCGCTGGTAAAGCTTGAGATCTCTAACACATCACATCCTTTTTATACAGGTAAGAATGTGTTGGTTGATACAGCTGGCCGTATCGATAAATTCAACAAGCGTTACGCCAAAAAATAATCACCTGTTTTGTACAGGAAGAAAGAGCCCGGTAACCGCCGGGCTTTTTTGTTGGTATACTTCAGGGCGGCAAGTATTACCTTTGCTGCCATTAAATCCGAAACATGAAACTGGATATCCTTGCTTTTGGTGTTCATCCTGATGATGTGGAACTGGGTTGTGCCGGCACATTGCTTGCTGCCATTGCAGAGGGGAAAAAAGCGGGTATTATTGATCTTACCCGTGGCGAACTGGGTACAAGGGGAACAGTAGAGACCCGCAGAAAAGAAGCTGCTGCTGCTGCTGCGATACTGGGTGTTTCGGTACGCGAGAACCTGGGTATGGCTGATGGTTTTTTTCAGAATGATGAAAGCAACCAGCGGCTTGTGATACAGGCGATCCGCAAGTACCAGCCTGACATTATTCTTGCCAATGCTTTTTCCGACAGGCACCCGGATCATGGGAGGAGTGCAAAACTGGTATCAGATGCGGCTTTTCTAGCAGGTCTCCGTAAAATTGAAACAGCAGATGATGGAAAAATACAGCCTGTGTGGAAGCCGGCTTATGTTTTTCATTATATACAGGACCGTTTTATTGAGCCAGGTTTTGTAATGGATATCACAGATCATATCGATAAAAAAATGGAATCGGTGATGGCTTATTCCACACAGTTTTTTAACCCGGCGCTCGATGAGCCACAAACCTATATTTCGTCTTCCCAGTTTAAAGAATCTGTTGTAGCGAGGGCATTGCTGCTGGGTAAACGCATCGGTGTTGGTTATGGGGAAGGTTTTTGCACAGAGAAAACGATCGGCATCAGCAGTTTTGATGGTTTGGTAAAACAGGCTACCTGAACTATTTAATTAACGTATTGATATGTCT